>NZ_SLXH01000001.1 GCF_004341365.1 Simplicispira metamorpha
TGTGGAAGAACTGCGAGCGTTGGCTCAATACCAGTTTGCAATTCATCCATCTAGCATTCTTGGCGCTAATGCTCAAAAGACTTTGAACACGTTCTCAGGTTGGTCGGAAGGGGGCTTTGTCACCATGGCGTTTCTGGAGAAGCTGGAAAAAGAAGGCATCCCAGTCAGTGCCGCAGCCACTGCCAGCGCGCCACTGGATGTGTTTGCCATGCTCAATGGCTTTTTGAACTACCCACGCGCCATTGATGCCAACTGGATCAATTCCACCATCATTCTCTCGGCATTTGCCTTTGAAAATTATTACAACGTGCCGGGAATGGCCAAATCCGTCATCAACGACGAATATTACGAAATATCCAAAAAAGCCTACCTGCGCGAAAAAATCAATCCCGAGAATATCCCCACCGATTTGCGCAAGCTGGTGCGGCCCGAGTATTTTGACCATCGATTCTTTGCCGCATCACCATATGGCCGCTTGCTGAAAGACACCACAGCCTACAGCTGGATATACCAAAGCCCGGTTCGCAATTACTATGGCGAATCGGACGAGGCCATTCCTGTGGGCATCGGCAAAATGGCCATGACCTACCAGCAATCGATTGGCAATGGCAACCCGAATGTCATTGCCATTTCCACGGGCAAAACCTCCCACCGGGGCACCTATGCGATGGCCGCGCCAGAGTGGAAAAAGTGGTTTGATTCGCTGGTAAAAAAATAACGCCGCTCGCGCAGGCCGTTGTGCGCTGCGGGCAGGCCGATTGCGCCTCGGTGGCCGCTGCGGTTTCGCGCTGTCGATCCGGCCACCGCCATACGATCAAAACCACCCCAAACCCTTGTGCGATGAGCGCTGGCAGCTCTCATTTTTGAAGCACCCTGGGGCCAGCCCTCTACCGACTCAGCGCGGCTGAAAGGCAATCAGCGCCATACCCAGCAGGGCGACGGCCACACCGGCCACGTCCCAGGCAGAAGGGCGCACGCCGTCCACCGCCCACAGCCAGACGATGGCGGCGCCGATGTACACACCGCCATAGGCGGCATAGACCCGGCCCGAGGCAGTGTCGTGCAGGCTCAAGAGCCAGGCAAACAGCGCCAGGCTGGCCGCTGCGGGCAGCAGCAGCCACACCGGGCCGTGCTGGCGCAGCCACAGATACGGCAGGTAGCAGCCGACGATTTCGGCCAGCGCGGTGGCCAGGTAGAGCAAAAAGGTTTTCACGCCGCCGTGCCGACGACCGTGCTGGTGCTGGTGCTGCCGTTGGGCTGTGCCGCCGCCGGGGCCACACGCAGCGGGATGGTGACGGGGCCATCGTTGACCAGATGCACCTGCATATCGGCGGCAAACTCGCCCGTGGCTACCACCGGGTGGGCGGCGCGGGCCTGGGCGACCAGGTAGTCGTACAGGCGGCGGCCCTCATCGGGGGCGGCGGCCTGGGTGAAGCTGGGGCGGTTGCCGCTGCGGGTGTCGGCGGCCAGCGTGAACTGGCTCACCAGCAGCAGGCCACCAGCGCCGCCCTGGCCGTCCAGGTCTTGCACGCTGCGGTTCATCTTGCCCGCGCCGTCGCTGAAGATGCGCAGCTTGAGCAGTTTGGCCAGCAGTTTGTCGGCCTCTTTGTCGGTATCGCCGCGCTCGGCGCAAACCAGCACCAACAGGCCCGCGCCAATCTGCCCCACCACCTGCCCGGCCACTTCGACGTGCGCCTGGCGCACACGCTGCAACACACTGATCATTCGTCACTCCTTCCAAGGCGGGCGATTACACCAGACCGCACGACGCGGCCCACCACCCTGCATGGGCACGGCAAGCGATGGCATCGGCTGCGCAGCGCTGGCACTGGTAAGCACCCGCATGGTCAGAGAGGGGCTTTCTCTCTACAGTGGGGGTGCAGCGCCGTCATCGTTGCGCTGCCTACCCGCCAACGGAGAACCTTCCATGCCACACCCCATCCTCCCGACCTCGGCCCTGGCCCTTGCACTGATGGCCACTGCTGCCAGCGCCCAGTCCGTGCGCACCGAGCAAAACATCTCGCTCGATTTGGCCAACCAGATTGCCGCCCACACGGTGGCCGCCTGCGCGGCCAACGGTTATGCCGTCACGGCCACCGTCGTGGACCGCGCGGGCACCGTGCGCGCCGTGCAGCGCGCCGACCATGCAGGCCCGCACACGCTCGATGCCAGCCGCCTGAAGGCTTACACCTCGGCCTCGGCCAAGAACACCACGCTGGCCATGATGGAGGGCGCACAAAAGAACCCTGCCGCCGCCAACCTGGTGCATATCCCGGGCTACCTGCTGCTGGGCGGTGGCGTGCCGGTGAAGGTGGGCAATGAAGTGATCGGCGCCGTCGGTGTAGGGGGCGCGCCAGGCGGGCATCTGGATGAGCAGTGCGCCATGGCAGCCCTGGCCAAGGTACAAGAACAGCTCAAGTAAACCGCTGCGGGGCGCCGACGTGTTCACGCGGCGGCAGCCTCTGCTATTGCTATTGCTATTGCTATTGCTATTGATTCAATAGCTGCTCGCGCTTGATCTGCGGGCGCTGAAGGCACTTTAGATGCCTATTCCAGCGCTGCCAAGCCGTCAATCCGTGACCAGCCGTGCCTTAACGCTCTTGCCTTTGACGCGCCCGCTGTTGAGCCGCTGCACCACCTGCGGCGCAATGCTGCGCTCTACGGCCACGTAGGTGGAGAACTCGTTGACGTTGATCTTGCCCACCTGTTCGCGCGTGTAGCCCATGTCGCCGGTGAGGGCGCCCAGCACGTCGCCGGCGCGGATTTTTTCCTTGCGCCCGCCAATGATTTGCACCGTGGCCATGGGCGGCACCAGTGGGCCGCTGCCGGTGGGGGTGAGTTCGCTCAGGGGGCTCCATGCCGATTCACGCCCTTGCAGCACCTCGATTTTGCCGACGCTGCCCATCTCGTCCATGCTGGCCAGATTCAGCGCCAGCCCCTCGGCATCACCCCGGCCCGTGCGGCCAATGCGGTGGATATGCACTTCGGGGTCGGGCGTGACATCGACGTTGATGACAGCGGCCAGGTTGGCGATGTCGAGGCCGCGCGCGGCCACGTCCGTGGCCACCAGCACCGAGCAGCTGCGGTTGGCAAACTGCACCAGCACCTGGTCGCGCTCGCGCTGCTCCAGTTCGCCGTACAGGGCCAGCGCGCTGACGCCCTGGGCTTGCAGCACGGCCACCAGATCGCGGCATTGCTGCTTGGTGTTGCAAAAGGCCAGCGCGCTTTCAGGGCGAAAGTGGTTCAGCAGCAGGCCCACGGCGTGCAGGCGCTCGCTGTTCTTGACCTCGTACCAGCGCTGCTCAATCTTGCCCGCGCTGTGCTGCGCCTGCACGGTGATTTGCTGCGGGTTGCGCATGAACTGCTGGCTGAGCTTGGCAATGCCTTCGGGGTAGGTGGCCGAGAACAGCAGCGTCTGGCGCTCTTTGGGGCACTGGCGCGCCACGGTGGCGATGTCGTCAAAAAAGCCCATGTCGAGCATGCGGTCGGCCTCGTCCAGCACCAGGGTGTTGAGCTGGTCGAGGGCAAAGTTTTGCCGCTCCAGGTGGTCCATGATGCGGCCCGGCGTGCCCACCACAATGTGCGCGCCGTGCGACAGGCTTTGCGCCTGGCCGCGCAGCGGCACGCCGCCGCACAGGGTGACGACCTTGATGTTCTCTTCGGCGCGCGCCAGGCGGCGGATCTCCGCGCTGACCTGGTCGGCCAGCTCGCGCGTGGGGCACAGCACCAGCGCCTGCACGCCAAAGCAGCGCGGGTTCAGCCGTGCCAGCAGCGCCAGGCCAAAGGCCGCCGTTTTGCCGCTGCCAGTGCTGGCCTGGGCAATCAGGTCTTTGCCCAGCAAAGCGGGGGGCAGGCTGGCCGCCTGGATGGGGGTCATGCTGGTGTAGCCCAGCTGTTGCAAGTTCGAGAGTTGGGCGGGGCTCAGGGCCAGCGCGCTGAAATCAGTGCTGGCTTGGGGGGTTTGGGATGTCATGGCCGCGATTATCCGGCGCGGCCACCCAGCGACCACCGCGCTGCGGCTATTGCAAGGCCAGCACGCCCACAAAGGCCAGTGTGTGCGCCACGATGCCTGGCGCTGCGGCCAACGCATAACGCCAGCCGCCGCTGAGCAGGGCCACGGCGCATTTGCTGCACGCATGCACCAGCATGGCCACCATCAGGGTGAACTTGACAGCAGGCGCCTCGGCGCTGCCGGGCAGGCCCTGCACCAGCACGGCGGCAGTGGCGGCGTGGGCATCGACCAGCGAGGCCAGCAAAGTGCCCACCAGCATGCCCGCATCGCCCTGCCACAGCGTGAGCGCATGCACGCCCACCTGGATGCCGGTGAGCAGGCCAGCAATCAGCACGGCATCGCGCAGCTTGAACATGGGGGCATTGGGCAGTACGGGGGCGGGGGCGGCATCGTCACTATCGGCCACGCCGGGGCCGGTCGCGGTGGCGCCTGTGCCCTGGGGCGAGCGCCCCTGTGCCCGCTTGCGCCCACTCCACCAGCCCCACGCTGCCGCCGCAGCAGCACCGGCCATGGCGGGCAGCCACAGGGGCCGCAGCCACTGCGGCTGCACGGCGGCGGCCACCACCAGAATCTGCACCATGGTGGCGGTGCATGACAGCACGGCGGCGGCGGCATGCAGGCGCACCACGCCCTGGCCAGCGCGCACCTCCATGCCCAGGCTGGCGATGGTGGCCGTGCTGGAAACAAACCCCGAGGCCAGCGCCGACAGCGCCATGGCATTGCGCGCCTGCATCAGCCGCTTGCCCACATGCGCCAGCGACTGGATCACCAGCAGCACAATCACCAGGCGCACCAGCACCTGCGGGTTCAGTACCCCTTCCCACAAGGGACGGTTGGGGGCCAGCGGGTACACCAGCAGGGCCAGCGCGGCCAGTACCAGGCCGCTGCGCACCTCGCCCGGCTGCAGCCACTGGTTGACAAACTGGTGCAGCCCCTCGCGCACCAGCAACAGCCCCGTGGCCATCACCGCCAGGGCCGCAGCCAGCATCTGGTCGTGGACGCTGGTGATGCCGATCAGGTAGGCCAGCAGCAGGGCAATTTCTGTGGTCACGCCAGGGTCGCTGGAACGCTCGCGGGCATAGGCCACCACGGTCAGCACCACCACCAGCAAGGCCCCCACCACCACCAGCGCCGGATCGCCCAGCAACCCGGCCGTGGCGCCGCTGATGGACACCAGCGTGAACGAGCGCACCCCGGCCAGCGAGCGATCAGGCCCATCGCCCTTGCGGCGTTCGCGCTCTATGCCCATGAGCAAGCCGCACCCGGCCGCACTGGCCAGCACCGCCATGGCGGTCGAAAAATCGGTTATCTGCTGCATGGCGCGCTTGCCTTTCTTTGAATGTGAATCTGCCACCGATGGCATCGCGCATGGTGGCAGGGCAAAGCGCTGCTGCACATCCTGTCATACACCAACACCAGCACGTGTGGACAATAGCCCGATGCCCCACACACCGCCCTTCACCGCCCCCACCCGCCACACCGACCCGCAGGCCGCACTGGCCCAGGTGCAGCACATCTACCAGCAACAGATAGAGCACCTGCGCGCCGCCATGCAGCGCTTTGTTGCGGGCCACGACACGCCCGAGCCAGCGCGCGCGTTCTACCCGTTCGTGCGCCTGCACACCACCACCGTGGCGCGCGCCGACAGCAAGCTGGCCTATGGCTTTGTTGAAGGGCCGGGCCGCTTCGAGACCACGCTCACCCGCCCCGACCTGTTTGGCGACTACTACCTGGAGCAGTTTCGGCTGCTCCTGAAAAACCACGGCGTGGCGCTGGAGGTGGGCACCAGCACGCACCCCATCCCCATCCACTTCTCGTTTGCCGAGAACGACCACATCGAAGGCACGCTCAGCCCCGAGCGGCGCCTGCTGATGCGCGATGTGTTCGACCTGCCCGACCTGGCCGCCATGGACGACGGCATCGCCAACGGCACGCACCAGCAGCGCCCGGGCGAGGCGCAGCCGCTGTCGCTGTTCACGGCGCCGCGCGTGGACTACTCGCTGCACCGCCTGCGCCACTACACCGGCACGCTGCCCGAGTGGGTGCAGAACTTTGTGCTGTTCACCAACTACCAGTTCTACATCGACGAGTTTGTGCGCCTGGGCCACGCTGAAATGGCCAAACCCGATAGCGAATACATCGCCTTCATCGAGCCGGGCAACGTGGTCACCCGCCGCGTGGGCCTGCCGCCGCAAGACGGTGACGAGCGCGGCGCGCCCCCGCCGC
This sequence comes from Simplicispira metamorpha, assembly GCF_004341365.1. Lineage (GTDB taxonomy): Bacteria > Pseudomonadota > Gammaproteobacteria > Burkholderiales > Burkholderiaceae_C > Simplicispira > Simplicispira metamorpha. The sequence continues at coordinate 6,239 of NZ_SLXH01000001.1, forward strand.
GCCTGCCGCAAATGCCCGCCTACCACCTGGTGCGCGCCGACAGGAGCGGCATCACCATGGTCAACATTGGCGTCGGCCCGGCCAATGCCAAAACCATCACCGACCACATCGCCGTGCTGCGCCCGCACGCCTGGCTGATGCTGGGCCACTGCGCCGGTCTGCGCAACAGCCAGCAGCTGGGCGACTACGTGCTGGCCCACGCCTATGTGCGCGAGGACCATGTGCTCGACGAAGACCTGCCGCTGTGGGTGCCGATTCCCGCGCTGGCCGAGATCCAGGTGGCGCTGGAGCAGGCTGTGGCCGACGTCACGCAGATGGGCCGCGACGAGCTCAAGCGCATCATGCGCACCGGCACCGTGGCCAGCACCGACAACCGCAACTGGGAACTGCTGCCCGACAACACCCCCCAGCGCCGCTTCAGCCAGAGCCGCGCCGTGGCGCTGGACATGGAGAGCGCCACCATCTCCGCCAACGGCTTCCGCTTCCGCGTGCCCTACGGCACACTCTTGTGCGTGAGCGACAAACCGCTGCATGGCGAGATCAAACTGCCCGGCATGGCCAACCACTTCTACCGCGAGCGGGTCGATCAGCACCTGCGCATCGGCATGCGCGCCATCGACATCCTGCGCCAGGGCGGCGTGCAGCGCCTGCACAGCCGCAAACTGCGCAGCTTTGCCGAGGTGGCGTTCCAGTAAACGCCCGCCAGCGCCCATGAAAAAAGCCCGGCATGCCGGGCTTTGCTATTTTTTTAATAGCTGCTTGCGCCCACTGCGCAAGCGCCAGAGGCCGATTTAATGCTTTTAATCGGCCATCTCCAAGACGGGCGCCGGGGCGATGGCGTCATCCCCCTGGTGCAGCAGGTGGGCCGCTTCGCGGGCGGCCACGCGGCCTTCGTCGGTGGGCACCACCCAGATTTCGACGCTGCTGCCGGGCGCATGGACGACCTGCACGCTGTCTTGCGTAGCCAGGGCGTTGCGCTCGGTGTCGATCTTCACGCCCAGCCAGCCCAGGCGATCGCAGACCTGCGCGCGCAGCACGGCATCGTGCTCGCCAATGCCGCCGCTGAAGGCCAGCACGTCCAGCCCGCCCATACAGGCCACCATCGCGCCGGACTCGCGCACCACGCGGTAGGTGAACTGGTCGATGGCGCGCTGTGCGGCCACGCTGCCATCCGCGCGCAGGCGGCGCATGTCGGCAGAAATGCCCGACACGCCCAGCAGGCCGCTTTGCTTGTAGAGCAGCTTCTGGATACGGTCGTGGTCCCAGCCTTGCTCCATCAGGTACAGCAGCACACCGGCGTCCAGCGTACCGCTGCGCGTGCCCATCATCAGGCCGTCCAGCGCAGAAAAACCCATGCTGGTGGCGCAGCTGCGCCCGTCCTGCGCGGCGCACAGGCTGGCGCCGTTGCCCAGGTGGGCCATCAGCACCCGGCCCCGCCCACGCGGCGACTGCGCCAGCAGCGTGTCCATGATGTACTGGTACGACAGACCATGGAACCCGTAGCGGCGCACGCCCTGCTCGGTCAGCGATGCTGGCAGGGCAAAGGCGCTGGCCACGTCGGGCAAGCTGGCGTGAAAAGCGGTGTCAAAACACGCCACCTGGGGCAGCGCCGGAAACGCTTGGCGGAACGAGCGCACCCCCGCCAGGTTGTGCGGCTGGTGCAGGGGCGCCAGCGAGTTCAGGCGCTCCAGGCGCTCGAGCACCGCATCGGTGACCAGCACGCTCTCGCGGAAAGCCTGGCCGCCGTGTACCACGCGGTGGGCCACAGCGCGGATGGGTGGAGCGCCCTCCAGGTCGGCCAGCAGGCTGCGCAAGCTGGCCAGTGCGCGCTGAAACGGGCTATCGCCCTGGCCGGTGATGGCCTGGCGCTGGCGCTGGCCCGCAAAAGACCACACCATTTCGGGCGCACCTGCGGGCTCCAGGCCCTCAATGCAGCCCGTGAGCACGCTGGGCTGCACCTGGCCACCTTGCAAAGGGTGCAGGGAGAACTTGAGCGAGGACGAGCCCGCATTGACAGCAAGAATAGCCATGGCGATCAACCCTTTCGGTCAGTCTTTGAGCAGGGCAGCGGCCTTGACCGTGCGCTCGCGGCGGGCGTCGTAAGCGGCCAGCACGGCCAGCAGCGCCGAGGCGACGCGGGCAGTGGGGCCATCGGCACGGCTGGTCAGGGCAATTGGCACGCGCGCGCCCAGCACCAAGCCCGAGCCCGTGGCGCCGGCCAGGTATTCGAGCTGCTTGGCCAGCATGTTGCCGCTTTCCAGATCGGGCACGGCCAGGATGTCGGCATCACCGGCCACCACCGACTCAATGTGCTTGATCTCTGCGGCGTGGGCCGAGATGGCATTGTCAAAGGCCAGCGGGCCATCGAGCACGCCGCCGGTGATCTGGCCACGGTCAGCCATCTTGCACAGGGCAGCGGCGTCCAGCGTGGAGGGGATGTTGGGGCTGACCGTCTCGACCGCCGACAGGATGGCCACTTTGGGGGTGGCCACGCCCATGATGCGGGCAAAGTCGATGGCGTTCTGGATGATGTCCTTCTTCTCTTGCAGATTCGGGCTGATGTTCAGCGCCGCGTCGGTGATGAGCAGCGGCTTGGGGTACAGCGGCACGTCAAAGCGGAACACGTGCGACATGCGGCGGCCCGTGCGCAGCGAGTGCTCGGCCAGCACGGCCTTGACCATCTCGTCGGTGTGCAGGCTGCCCTTCATGATCACTTCGACCTCGCCGCGCGCAGCCATGCCAGCGCCCATTTGGGCCGCAGCGTGGCTGTGCTCCACATCAATGATCTCGACACCATCGAGGTCGATGTTGGCTTCCGTGGCCACCAGGCGGATGCGCTTGGCGGGGCCAATCAGCACGGGCACGATCAGGCCGTGGCGGGCCGAATCCATGGCGCCGCTGAGCGAACCCACATCGCACGGATGCACCACTGCGCAGCGCACGGCGGGCATGCCGTCGGCCAGGGCCAGCAGTTCTTTGAAGCGGGCTTCGGGATCGAACAACTGGATTTGTGGCGCATTGATCTTGGGCAGGCGCACTTTTTCCGTCGGGGGCATGACGCGGGCCGTGCCGTGCAGCACGACTGCACCTTTTTGGTTGATGACCTGGCAGTCCAGCTCGGCGCGTTTTTTCTCGTCGTCCTTGCTGACCACGGTGGCCGTAACGGTCAGCGTATCGCCAATGCGCACGGGTTTGACGAACTTGAGGTTTTGCTCCAGGTAAATGGTGCCGGGGCCGGGAAACTGCGTGCCCAGCAGCGCCGAAATCAGTGCGCCGCCCCACATGCCGTGGGCGATAACGCCGTGGAACAGCGTGTCGTTGGCGTATTCGGGGTTCAGGTGGGCGGGGTTGGTGTCGCCCGAGACGGCAGCGAAAGCCTGGATGTCGGCCTGCGTGAGGGTGCGCAGCAGGCGCGCGCTCTGGCCCACGCTGAGTTCGTCGTAGGTGACGTTTTCAAGCCATTCGGTGTGCGGTGTCGTATTCATATCGGTGTGGTCCTTTGCGGCAGGCGCAAGTTCACGAAAAAAGGAGGGGGAAGCAGGCCGTGCCTCAGGCCATGGCGTGGCAGCCAGCGTCCACGTAGATGGTCTGGCCGGTCATGCCCGAGGAAGCATCCGTACACAGGAAGGCGCACAGGTTGGCGATCTCGGTCAGCGTCACCAGGCGCTTGAGGGGCGACTTGGCCACGGCATTGGCCATCAGGTCATCAAAACTGGCGATGCCCGAAGAAGCGCGCGTCAGGATGGGGCCTGGGGAGACGGCATGGACGCGGATGCCTTGTTCGCCCAGTTCCATGGCCATGTAGCGCGTCAGCGATTCCAGCGCGGCCTTGACCGGGCCCATCAGGCCGTAGTGGGGCACGGCCTCGTCGGCGCCCAGGTAGGTCATGCTGAGCATGCTGCCGCCGTTGGGCATGTGGGGTGCGCACAGCTTGGCCAGGCGGGCAAACGAGTGGCACGACACGGCCATGGCGCGCGAGAAGCCGTCGCTGGAGCTGTCGATCACGTTGCCGTGCAGGTCGGCCAGCGGCGCCCAGGCAATGGAGTGGATGACAAAGTCCAGCTGCCCCATGCGTGCGATGGCGTGCTGCACTGCCGCTTCGAGTTCGCCTTCTTCCTCGACGTTGCAAGTGACCAGCTCCACCCCGATAGGCTGGGTCAGTGGCTCCACAAAGCGGCGTGCCTTGTCGTTCAGGCAGGACACCACCAGTTCAGCGCCGAGTTGGTGCATCAATTGGGTGCAGCCCCAAGCAATGCTGCTTTCATTGGCCACGCCAAGAATCAGGCCTTTTTTACCTGCCAGGCTGAAGGTGGATGTATTGAGCGTCATGGAATGGATATCTCCAGAAAAAGCCAGGCGCGGCGGTACCGCGTCTGCTGGCGCAGGGCACGCAAGGTGCCGGGAAAAAGCGGTGTGGGCAAAAGCAGCTCAGAACCCATCGAACAGGCGCCGCAGATCGGCACCGGCAGCGCCGGGCTTGAAGCCTTCGCGCTCAAGCTGGTCTTGGGCGTTGACCAGGATGTGGCGCGTGGCATCGACGCCCACGCGGTCTACAAAACGGCGGGTCACGCCGTAGCGCAGCACCAGCAGGCCGCGCAGCTCTTCGCGCAAGTGGGATTTGCGGCGCTCGGGACTGCCTGCGGGCAAGGCGCTGTTGGCGGCAGCACGGCGCTCGTGCGCTGGGGCGCCGCCACCGTCCATGTTCAGCACGCGGTCCAGTTCGCTTTCGTTCTGCAAATCCACGTCCAGGGCGCTGGCCAGGCGGGCAATGCGGGCACTGAGTTGCTCGATGGAGCCGCTCATGCGTTGCAGGTGCGCGGCCAGGGCCTCTTCGGTGCGTTCACTCTCAGTCGGCATAGCGCACCATCACATATTCGCCGGGGGCATCGCACAGCACATGGGCCGGATCGATGGCGGGAGGCGCCACGGGCTTGCCCGAGCGCTCTTTGAGCCAGGCGTCCATGGCCTCCCACCAGGAGCCCTGGCGGGTGGGTGCGCTGGCCAGCCACTCATCGGGCTCGACCCAGCCCTGGTTGTCTTCAATGCTGTTGATCTGGTAGCTGCGGCGCGGCCGGCCAGGCTCAGAGACGATGCCTGCGTTGTGGCCACCGGCGGCCAGCACAAAGGTGACGTGGGTGTCGGTTTGCAGATGGATTTTGTACACCGAGCGCCAGGGCGACACGTGGTCGCGCGTGGTGCCCACCACCAGCATGGGGGCGTGGATGTCCATCAGCGCAATGCCCTGACCGGCCACGCGGTACTTGCCCGTGGCCAGCGCGTTGTTCAGGAACAGCGAAGACAGGTACTCCGAGTGCATGCGCGCGGGCAGGCGGGTGAGGTCGGAGTTCCAGCTCATCAGGTCGAAGTCGGCTTCTTCCTGGCCCAGCAGGTAGCGGCGCGTGTTGCGCGTGAACACCAGCTCGCGCATGTTCAGGAACTGGAACGAACCGGCCATGGCGCTGCCCGAGAGGTAGCCCTTGAGGTCCATCTGCTGGCGCAGGGTTTTGAGCTGTTCATCGTCAATGAACACGCCCATTTCGCCGGGTTCGCTGAAATCGGTTTGCGCCGCCAGCAGCGTGACCGAGGCCAGCTCGGGCAGACGCTCCATGGAGCGGTCTTCCGCGCGGCGGCCCGCCGTCTGGTTTTGCGCCATGCGGGTGTGGCGGCCCATGGCAGCGGCCACGATCGACAAGAAGGTGCCGCCCAGGCAGTAACCCAGGGCATGGACGCGCGGCGCACCGGCGCGCTCTTTGACGGCGGCGAGTGCATCCATGACGCCCATTTGGAGGTAGTCCTGCATGCCCAGATCGCGGTCGGAGGCATCGGGGTTGCGCCACGAAATGATGAACACCGTGTAACCCTGGCCCACCAGGTACTTGACCATGGAGTTGGACTGCGACAAGTCCAGGATGTAGTACTTCATGATGCACGAGGGCACGATGAGCAGCGGCTCGGGGTACACCTTGTCGGTAGTGGGCGTGTACTGGATCAGCTCGATCAGGTGGTTGCGGTACACCACCTTGCCGGGGGTAATCGCCACGTCCTTGCCGACTTCAAAGGTCAGCGGCTCCAGCACGTCGGGCGTGCTGCGGGCGGTTTCGGCCTTGCGCAGGTCTTCAGAAAAATGTTGATAGCCTTGCAGCAGGCTCTGGCCCTGGGTTTCCTGGGCCTTGTTCAAGGCTTCGGGGTTGGTCAGCAACCAGTTGGACGGGGTAAAGGTGTCCATGATCTGGCGGTTGAAAAACTCCACCATATGGCTGTGGTGGCGCGACATGCCATCGACCTGCACCGCCTCGCGCCACCAGGCGCTGTTGGCCTTGTAGCCTTCCTTGAGCGCACTGAAGGGCCACTGGCGCCAGCTGGCGTCGATAAAGCGGTTGTCGTTGTCTGCAATGGGCTGGCCGTTTTCATCCATAGGGGGATTGACGGCGGTGGCCATGGCTTGCTGGGCCAACGCCAGCGCCCGCTGCCCCAGCACCATCTGGCGCCCCGGCGAGGCGGCCAGGTGCATGGCCCAGTCGGCTGCGGCCAGCGCCAGTGCAATCGGAGACAAACCCATCGTGCTGCGTGTCAGGAAGCCGTGGAACGTTTCATCCAGCGCCTGGGTGGCCTCGCGCTGACGCTCAAACGGCACGCTGGATTTCGTCGGTTTTTCCATAGCAGATCCTCTGGGCTTCAAATGATTACAAAAAGGCAAGTATGCCAAAGTCCATATCGGACTGACCTTCCGGTCAGTACACCAAAAGCCCGGGTGTTTGAGCCATCTCAAGCCATGTGCCTCTGGGCGCTGGCGCGGCTGGCGCCGTGCCGGGAAGCGGCCAGATACCTGCCCCATGCTATGAGAGAACCTGCGACAAACACATGACAATGAACGCCATGAGCAGTGCACCACCCCCCTCCCCCCCTTTGCTGCAAGTGCAGGGCCTGCGCAAGCACTACGGTGCCACGACGGTGGTCGATGGCGTGTCGTTTGACATCGCCCCGGGCGAATGCCTGGGCGTGATCGGCCCCAATGGCGCGGGCAAGACCACCACCATCCGCATGTGCCTGGGCCTGACCGTGCCCGATGGCGGCAGCGTGCAGTTTCACCCCGGTGGCGGCGCGCCCGCGTTGGACATGCCGCGCGATGCGCTGGCCATCAAGGCCCAGCTGGGCGTGGTCACGCAGTTCGACACCCTCGACCCCGACTTCACCTGCCTGGAAAACCTGCGCGTGTTTGGCCGTTACTTCGGCCTCCAAGGCGCGGTGATGGACGAGCGCGCACCGCGCCTGCTGGAATTTGCTGCCCTCACCAGCAAGGCCGACGCCAAGCCCGGCGAACTCTCGGGCGGCATGAAGCGGCGCCTGTCGCTGGCGCGCGCGCTGGTCAACGCGCCGCGCCTGCTGCTGCTGGACGAACCCACCACCGGACTGGACCCGCAGGCGCGCCACCTGATGTGGGAGCGCCTGCAACGGCTGCTGCAACAGGGCACGGCCATCTTGCTCACCACCCACTTCATGGACGAGGCCGAGCGCCTGTGCTCGCGCCTGCTGGTGCTCGACCACGGCCAAAAAATTGCCGAAGGCCGCCCGCGCGATCTGATTGCCCAGCACCTGGAGCGCGACGTGGTCGAGGTGTACGGCCAAGGCGCGCTGGCGCTGGCCCACGATGGCGCCCTGCGCGCCCTGGCCGCGCGCGTGGAAGTCAGCGGCGAGACGGTGTTCTTCTACACCCAGGATGCGCGAGCGCTACTGGACGCGCTGCTGCTGCACCCGCACCTGCGCACGCTGCACCGGCCCGCCAACCTCGAAGACCTGTTCCTCAAACTCACGGGCCGCCAGATCCGCGCAGAGGGTTGACGCCTGCGACAGTGGTGCCGGGCGACTGGGCGCTGGTCGATAAACTGACCGGCGCCTGCCACACCCGGCAGGGCACGCAACACAACAAAGCACAGACATGACGGCACCCACCGCACCGGTCAGCCCCCATCTTGCCGACTACACCAGCGTCCACGGTGACATCGTGGCGCTGCTCGAAGCCGCCCGGCGCGCGGCTGCACGCAGCGTCAACGCCCTGATGACCGCCAGCTATTGGGAGATTGGCCGGCGCATCGTCGAATTGGAGCAAGGCGGCAAAGAACGGGCCGAATACGGCAAGGCCTTGCTGTTGCAACTGGCACAAGACCTGTCTGCCCGTTTTGGCCCGGGGTTCAGCAGGCGCAATTTGCAGCAAATGCGTCTGTTCTACCTGGCTTGGCCTGCGGAACAGATTTGGCAGACGGTGTCTGCCAAATCCACACAGACCGGATTTTCCGAATCACTGGCCCGGCAATCCTTGGATCTGTCCGATCTGGCCCAAGCCTTCCCCTTGCCCTGGTCAGCCTATGTGCGCTTGCTCTCGGTCAAAAACGAGCACGCGCGCAGCTTTTATGAAACCGAAGCACTGCGCTGCGGCTGGAGCGTGCGGCAACTGGAACGGCAGATCAACAGCCAGTTCTACGAACGCATCGCCCTGTCGCGCAACAAGGCTGCCATGCTGGAAAAGGCCGAGGTGGCCGAGCCCGGCGACGCCATGACGCCCGAGCAAGCCATCAAAGACCCGTTCGTGTTGGAGTTTCTCAACCTGAAGGACGAATACTCCGAGTCTGACCTGGAAGATGCGCTGATACAGCACCTGGCCGACTTCCTGCTGGAGCTGGGCGATGACTTTGCTTTTCTGGGCCGCCAGCGCCGCTTGCGGCTCGATGACAGCTGGTTTCGCATTGACCTCTTGTTCTTTCACCGCAGCTTGAAATGCCTGCTGGTCATCGACCTCAAGGTCGGCCCGTTCAGCTACGCCGACGCAGGACAAATGCACATGTACCTGAACTACGCCCGCCAGCACTGGATGAAGCCGGGCGAAAACCCACCCGTGGGACTGATCCTGTGTTCCGGCGCCCACAGCAACGAAGCCCGCTACACCCTGGAGGGCTTGTCGAACAAGGTTTTGACTGCCGAATTCCGCACCGCACTGCCTGATGAGCGCCTGCTGGCCGAGGAGCTGGAAAAAACGCGGCGCGCACTGGAGGCGCGGCGCATCGGGCGGGGCCGCAATACACCGGGCAACGGCCCACCACCGCAGGACAACGCATGACCCCCCACCACACCGAATCCACCCCCCACCGCCCCGCCGCCCTGCCCCACCCCTGGCGCCTGCCCGAAGTCTCAGGGCGCTGGTGGCCGGTGTTTTTGCGCAACCTGCTGGTCTGGCGCAAGCTGGCCATTCCCAGCCTGGTGGGCAACATCGCCGAGCCGTTGATGTGGCTGGTGGCCTTTGGCTACGGCATGGGCGCGCTGGTGGGGCAGTTGCAAGTGGGCGGCCAGCCGGTGCCCTACATCCTGTTTCTGGCCAGCGGCAGCATCTGCATGAGCGCCATGAACGCAGCCAGCTTTGAGGCGCTGTACTCGGCCTTCTCGCGCATGCATGTGCAAAAAACCTGGGACGGCATCATGAACGCGCCCGTCAGCCTGGACAACATCGTGCTGGCCGAGATGCTCTGGGCCGCCTTCAAGGCGCTGTTCACCGTCACTGCCATTCTGGGCGTGATGCTGGCGCTGGGCATCAGCCATTCGCCCAAGCTGTTGGTGGCCTGGCCGGTGCTGCTGGGCGTGGGCGTGATGTTTTCCAGCATTGCGCTGATCTTCAACGCGCTGGCCAAGGGCTACGATTTCTTCACCTACTACTTCACGCTGGTGCTGACGCCGATGATGTTTTTGTCGGGCGTGTTCTTTCCGCGCGAGCAGCTGCCGCCGCTGGTGCGGCACATCTCTGACTGGTTGCCGCTGACCAACGCCGTGGAGCTGGTGCGCCCGCTGTTCATGGACCAGTGGCCCGCCAACCCGCTGCGCCACGCGCTGGTGCTGGTGGTGACGACGCTGGTGGCCTTCCAGCTGGCGCTGGTGCTGACGCGCAAGCGCTTTGCGGGCTGAGCGGCTGGCGGCTGGCGGCTGGCGGCTGGCGGTTCACCAGCACAGCGCGCCCCACTATTGCGCTCGACCCACTACTTTTTTGATAGCTGCTTGCGCTTACTGCATGGGCGCTAGAGGCCTATTTACCCATAAATCAGTGCACTGGGGCTGCGCGCAGCAAATCCACCGCTTTTTCGGCCACCATGATGGTGGGCGCATTGGTGTTGCCGCTGACGATGCGCGGCATGATGGACGCATCCACCACCCGCAGGCCCTGCACACCGTACACGCGCAGCCGGGCATCCACCACATCCAGCGGCCCCGGCCCCATGCGGCAACTGCCCACGGGGTGGTAGATGGTGTCAGCGTACTGGCGGATGAACTGCGCAATCTGCGCATCGGTCTGGGCCACAGCGGATGCGGGCAACTCGCGCGCGCCCCACTGCGCCAGCGCGCTCTGGGACAGGATGCGCCGCATACAGCGCACGCCGCGCACCAAGCGGGGCAGGTCGTCCGGGTGGCCAAAGAAGTTGGGGTCGACCAGCGGCAGGGCCAGCGGGTCGGCGCTGGCCAGGCTCACCTGGCCCCGGCTTTGCGGCTGCAACAGGCAGACGTGGCACGAGTAGCCATGGCCCCACACCGTCTTGCGCCCGTGGTCGAGCAGCTTGCCCACCACAAAGTGCAGTTGCAAATCGGGGGCGGCCTCGGAGGGCTGGCTTTTGATGAAGCCGCCCGCCTCGGCAAAGTTGCTGGTCAGTGCGCCGCTGCGGCTGCGCCGCCACTGCCACATGCCGCGCAGGATGTTCGCCATGCCGGGCAGCGACAGGCCAAACAGGTCGCGCAGCTGCGGCGCATCCATGACCTGCACCACATCGGGGTGGTCGTGCAGGTGCTGGCCCACGCCGGGCAGGTCGTGCACCAGGGCAATGCCGTGGCGCTGCAACACGGCGCCCGGCCCCACGCCCGAGAGCATCAGCAACTGCGGCGACAGCAGCGCGCCCGCGCTCAGCAGCACCTCGCGCGTGCAGCGCACCTGCTGCACGCAGCCGCCCTGGCGGTACTCCACGCCCACGGCACGGCACCCCTCGAACAGGATGCGCGTGGCCCGCGCGCCAGTGCGCACTTGCAGGTTGGGCCGCGACAGGTGCGGTGTCAGATACGCCTTGGCCGCACTGCAGCGTTCGCCGTTTTTGTGCGTCACCTGGTACAGACCCACGCCCTCTTGCGCCGCGCCGTTGAAGTCGGGGTTGTGCGCCCAGCCTGCCTGCACACCGGCCTGGACAAACGCGGTGCTGAAGGGGTTGGGCGTGGGCAAATCCATCACGTTCAGCGGGCCACCCGTGGCGTGCCAGGCGCTGGCGCCGCGCTCGTTGTGCTGGGCGCGCAAAAAATACGGCAGCACATCGCTCCAGGCCCAGCCGGGGTTGCCTTGCGCCGCCCAGTGGTCGTAATCCTGGGGCTGGCCACGGGCATAAATCATGGCGTTGACCGAGCTGGAGCCGCCCAGCACCTTGCCGCGCGGCTGGTAGCCGCTGCGCCCCAGCAGCGCGGGCTGGGGCGTGGTGCTCTGGCCCCAGCTATACAGCCCCAAGCGGGCCATCACCGCCAGCCCCGCCGGACAATGGATGAGCACACTGCGGTCTGCCGGGCCCGCCTCCAGCAGGCACACGCGCACCGCCGGGTCTTCCGAGAGGCGCCCGGCCAGCACACAGCCAGCCGAGCCGCCCCCGATCACGATGTAGTCGAACATGGCGCTTCCTGTCGCCTGCGCGGCAAAGGCGCAGCATCGGCAGCCACAGTAACCCAATCGCCACACCGCACACTTACTATGATGGGCGTCTCATTTCACTTTGAAGAGGGCTCTCTACATGACCATTACTACTGTCGGCATCATCGGCGCCGGAACCATGGGCAACGGCATTGCGCAGGCTTGCGCAGTCGCGGGCATCAACGCCATCATGGTGGACATCTCGGACGCGGCGGTGCAAAAAGGCCTGGCCACCGTCTCGGGCAGCCTGGACCGCCTGGTCAAGAAAGAAAAAATCACCGCCGCCGACAAGGACGCCATCCTCGGGCGCATCAAGACCTCTACCAGCTACGACGACCTCAAGGCCGCGCAGCTCGTGATCGAGGCCGCCACCGAGAACCACGCCCTCAAGATCAAAATCCTGCAACAGGTGGACGCCATCGTGGCCCCCGAGGTCATCATTGCCTCCAACACGTCCTCGATCTCCATCACCGCGCTGGGCGCCGCCACCAGCCGCGCTGACAAGTTCATCGGCATGCACTTTTTCAACCCCGTGCCGATGATGGCGCTGGTGGAAATCATCCGTGGCCTGCAAACCTCGGACGCTACGCACGACGCCGTCAAAGCCTTGGCCGTGGCGCTGGGCAAGAGCCCCATCACCGTCAAGAACAACCCCGGCTTTGTCGTGAACCGCATCCTGGTGCCAATGATCAACGAAGCCTTCTTCGTGCTGGCCGAAGGCCTGGCCACCCCCGAAGACATCGACGCCGGCATGAAGCTGGGCTGCAACCAGCCCATTGGCCCGCTGGCCCTGGCCGACATGATTGGCCTGGACGTGTGCCTGGCCGTGATGGACGTGTACCTGGCCGAGTTTGGCGACAGCAAGTACCGCCCCGCCCCGCTGCTCAAAGAAATGGTGGCCGCAGGCCGCCTGGGTCGCAAGAGCGGCCACGGCGTGTACCAGTACTGATCCCAGCGGCGGCGGCGCGGGCCGCTGCCCTGCGCGCTGCGGCCACCCGGCCCGCAGCGCCCCACCGCCGGAGCAGGCCACTGCCCCGGCTTTTTTATTTCTCAAAAATGATAGCTACTAGCGCACGATACACGGGCGTTTGGGGCCATTTTGGTCTTACAAATTAGTCCACCCCGGCAGCCCCGCGCCAGCACCACACCCTGGGCGCACCAGGGCTACCGCCACGGCAGCACACCGGCGCCGCAGGAAGGCGACAATGCCGCCATGACCCCCACCCCCGACCCCACCGGCCTGCACCCGTTCTCTACCCTGACGCCCGATGTGGTGCTCGACGCGCTGGCCAGCGTCGGCCTGTATGGCGATGGCCGCCTGATGGCGCTGTCGTCCTATGAAAACCGCGTCTACCAGGTCACGCTGGAAGACGGCGTGCGGGTGGTGGCCAAGTTCTATCGTCCCGGGCGCTGGAGCACGGCGCAAATCCTGGAAGAACACACCTTTGCCGCCGAGCTGATGGCTGCCGAGGTGCCCGCTGTGGGGCCGCTGGTGCTGCACAGCGCCACGCTGCACCAGCACGCGGACTTTGCCTTCAGCGTCAGCCCCTGGCGCGGCGGGCGCCTGCCCGAGCTGGATGATTTCGAGGTGCTGGAATGGATTGGCCGCTTTCTGGCGCGCATCCACACCGTGGGCGCGGCCCGGCCTTTTACCGAGCGCCCGGCCCTCAACGCCCAGCACTTTGGCCACGAACCACGCGACTGGCTGCTGGCGCACGACCTGATCCCGCTGGACATGCGCTCGCGCTGGCAAGACGCCTGCGATAAAGCTCTCGAATTGATAGCTTCTAGCGCAGGCCCCGCAAGCCCCGGAGACCGATTTGGCTTGCAAAATGCCACCCTGCTGCGCCTGCACGGCGACTGCCACCCCGGCAACATTTTGTGGACGCCGCTGGACGAATGGGGGCGCGGCGGCCCGCACTTTGTGGACTTGGACGACGCGCGCACCGGCCCCGCTGTGCAAGACCTGTGGATGCTGCTGTCGGGCGACCGGCGCCAGCGCACCCACCAGCTGGGCGCGCTGCTCGATGGCTACGAGCAGTTTCGCCCCTTCGACCGGCGCGAGCTGGCGCTGATCGAGCCACTGCGCACGCTGCGCCTGATCCACTACAGCGCCTGGCTGGCGCGGCGCTGGCAAGACCCGATTTTTCCGGTCAACTTTCCGTGGTTCGGCACCAGCGACTACTGGCGCAGCCAGGTGGACATGCTGCACGAGCAAATCGAGGCCCTGGGCGAAGAGCCCCTGTACGCCTGAAGCGCCGGCCCATGCCGACGCCTCACGGCGCCGCCAGCAAATCGGCCACGCGCGCGTGCAGGCCCTCGGGCGTGACCTCGGCGCCCGACAGGGCCGGGCCTACGTGCAAGCCCACCCGGTTGAACATGCCGCGCCGAAAAGGCCGCACCATGGCCTGCCCGCACTCAATGCGGCTGAAGAACGAGCCCCACAAATCGGTCAGCGCCATTGGCACCACCGGGGCCTGCACGCCCTCCATCTGGGCGCGCTCCAGGATTTTGACGATGCCGCCTTTGAAGGGCTGCAACTGCCCGTCGCGGGTGATGCCGCCCTCGGGGAAGATGGCCAGCAAATCGCCCTCACGCAGCACCTGCGCAGCGGCATCGAAAGCGGCCTGGTACGCCTGCGGGTCTTCTTTTTGCGGTGCCACCGGAATGGCCTTGGCCAGCCGGAACAGCCAGCCCAGCACCGGCACCTGAAAAATGCGGTGGTCCATCAAAAAGCGGATGGGCCGGGGGCTGGCCGCCATCAACAGCACTGCATCGACAAAGCTCACATGGTTGCAGGCCAGAATGGCCGCGCCGGTGGCCGGAATGTGCGCGTCACCACGCACCTGGAACCGGTAAATGAAGCGCGAGGCCACCCAGGCCACAAAGCGCAGCAAATACTCGGGCACCAGCATGAAGATGTAGAACGCCACCACCGCGTTGGCCAGGCCCGTGAGCAAAAACACCTGCGGCACCGTCAGGCCCGCACCCAGCAAGGCCCCGGCGATGAGCGAGCTGGCGATCATGAACAGCGCGTTCAGGATGTTGTTGGCCGCAATGATGCGGGCGCGGTGGGTGGGCTGGCTGCGCAGCTGGATCAGCGCGTACATGGGCACGCTGTACAGCCCGGCAAACAACGAGAGCAGCGCCAAGTCCGCCATCACGCGCCAGTGCGCAGGCTGTGCCAGAAAACCGCCCAGGCTGTAGTAGCCCGCCGCAGCACCCGCCATCAGGCCCGTGGGCGGCGGCAGCCCCCGCGCGGCAAAGTACAGGTCGATGGAGAACACGCTCATGCCGATGGCGCCCAGCGGCACCAGGCCGATCTCGACATGGCGGCGCGAGAGCACCTCGCACAAGAGCGAGCCTGTGCCAATGCCCACCGAAAACACCACCAGCAACAGCGACGCCACCTGCTCGTTGCCGTGCAGCACCTCTTTGGCAAAGCTGGGGAACTGGCTCAAAAACACCGCGCCAAAAAACCACATCCAGCTGATGCCCAGCAGCGAGCGAAACACCACCGGGTTGCCGTGCGCCAGGCGCAGGTTGCGCCACGTCTCGGTAAACGGGTTCCAGTTGACGCGCAGGCCGGGGTCGGTGGCCGGTGCGCCGGGGATGTACTGCGCCAACACCCGCCCCACCAGCGCCAGCGCCAGGCAGGCCAGCGCCACCGCACCGTGGCCCACGCCGGGCAGCGCCACCAGCAGGCCACCGGCCACGTTGCCCAGCAAGATGGCCACAAACGTGCCCATCTCCACCATGCCGTTGCCGCCCGTCAGCTCGCGCTCGCTCAGCACCTGGGGCAGGTAGGCAAACTTGACCGGGCCAAACAGCGTGGAATGCACGCCCATCAAGAACGTACACAGCAGCAGCACCGGCACCTGGCCCAGCCAAAAACCCAGCGCCGCCACCAGCATGATGGCGATCTCCAGGTTTTTGACGAAGCGGATCATGCGCGTCTTGTCGAACTTGTCGGTCAGCTGCCCCGCCGTGGCCGACAACAGCAGAAACGGCAGGATGAACAGCGCCCCAATCACCAGCCCCGCCATGGCCGGGGGCAGCCACGACACGCTGAGCTGGTAGGTCACCATCACCGTGAAGGCGAACTTGAACAGGTTGTCGTTAGCCGCGCCAGAAAACTGCGTCCAGAAAAACGGCGCAAAGCGGCGCTGGCGCAGCAGGGCAAACTGGTTGGGGTGATCGTCGGATGCGGAAACGCAATGCGGCTCGCTCATGGGCAACCTTGGAGAGGGAAGGGGTGGCGCGCATTGTGCGCACAAACCAAGACGCTGGCGGTGGGCCGCGCCGGGAGCAGCGCAAAAATACGCTCCCGGTAGCGTGCGCTGGTACTTTGCGCGCCTGCCAGATACTTGCACCCCATGAGCACCACCGCCGACCTCGTCACCGCCCTGAAAAAAGAACTCAAAAGCGCGCAAATGACCTATGCCCAGCTGGCGCAGGCGCTGGGCATGGCCGAGTCCAGCGTCAAGCGCATGCTGGCCAAGGGCGATATGCCGCTGTCGCGCGTGGATGCCATCTGCCGCGTGCTCAAAATCGACTTTGCCGACCTGGCCCGGCAGGTGGCCGACCACCAGCCCCTGCTCAAGGAGCTGACGCAGGCGCAAGAGGCTGCCGTGGTGGCCGACAAAAAACTGCTGCTGATGGCCATTTGCGTGCTCAGCCAATGGACGCTGGAGCAAATCACCGCCAGCTACCGCCTCACCGAGGCCGAGGGCATCCAGTACCTGGCGCAGCTCGACCGCATCGGCATCATTGAGCTGCGCCCGCTCAACCGCTACCGCCTGAAGCTGGCCAAAACCTTCCGCTGGCGCGCGCACGGCCCGGTGATGCACTACTTTCGCGAACACGCGCTGCTGGACTACTTTGCCGGCAGCTTTGACGGCCCGGGCGAAGGCGTATTGCTGGTGCATGGCGCCATCAGCCGCAGCCTGGCCAGCAGCTTCATGGAGCGCATGCAGCGCGTGGCGCAAGACTTTGCCCAGCAGCACCTGGCCGACCAAAAGCTGCCCGACCGCGAGCGCGAGGGCTACACGCTGCTGCTGGCCGCGCGCCGCTGGGAGTTTGCCGCCTTTGCCCGCATGCGCCGCTGACCCGGCCCCGCTGGCGCCCCGGTGGCAGCGCCCGCTGGCGCCGTCCCCGACACCACGCCCGAGGCCGACACCTGCGCCCGAAAGCTGCGCGGCGACAGGCCCGCATCGCGCGTGAAAGCGCGCGTGAAATAGGCCGGATCGGCATAGCCCAGGGTGTAGGCGATGGTGGCCACGCCCAGGTGCGTGTAGGCCAGATTGCGCCGCGCCTCGCGCATCAGGCGCGCCTCGATCAGGCGCAGCGCCGATACCCCGGTGGCCGCCCGCGCCACGCGACTCAGGTGTGTGGGCGATACCGACAGCGCCCGTGCGTAATCGGCCACCTGCCAGTGCTCCAGAAAATGCGCCTCGATCAGCGCCTCCAGCCGCTGCACCAGGGTGGACTCGGGCACGGGCGCATCGCCCGGGTGCTGCGCCTCCAGGGCCCGCGCCACCCAGCCCAGCAGCGTGGCACTGAGGCCGCGCAGCACCAGCGCCCGCGCCTTGGAGCGGCCACAAAACTCCTGCCACACCTGGCCCATCACCTCGCGGGTCTGCGCCGGGGCCGGGGCCACGGCGGGGCGCGCCAGGTCGCGGCGCACATCGCCCACGCGCACAAAGATTTCGTCCATCAGCTCATCGGCCAGGGTGGTCACCCAGCCCTGCGTGTCCTGCGTGAAGCGAAAGGCGTGGACATGGCCCGGCGGCACGTTGATGAGCGCGCCCGGAAACAGCGCGTGCTGTTCGCCATCGAGGTGCGCCACACCGCCGCCCGAGACCAGTAACAGCACCTGGTGCAGCCGGGTGTGGCGGTGCGGCGCCAGCTCCCAGTCGTGCAGCACCGAGCGCTCGGCAATCGTCTCGCAGTGCAGCACATCGGGCAGGTGCTGCGACTCGCCAAACAGGCTGTACGACTGGATGGTTTCCATGTTCGAAAAGTGCATGTTCTGGAGGATTCCGGCCATTCAATGGCGCCACTTTGCCACGTATCGTTCAGCCCCACAGCTTGACCGCTGTCATGAACCACCAGAAACAGGAGACATTCCATGAAAACCCAAGTCTGCATCATCGGCGGCGGCCCCTCGGGCCTGATGCTGTCGCAACTGCTGCACCTCAAAGGCATTGATACCGTGGTGCTGGAGCGCCAAAGTCGCGAATATGTGCTGGGCCGCATCCGCGCTGGCGTGCTGGAGCACGGCTTTGCCGAGCTGATGCGCGAGGCCCAGTGCGGCGAGCGCATGGACAAGGAAGGCGAGATCCACGACGGCTTCCTGATCGCCCATGGCGGCCAGGTGAGCCGGGTCGATTTGCACAAGTACAGCGGTGGCAGCTCGGTGGTCGTCTATGGCCAGACCGAGTTGACGCGCGACCTGTACGCAGCGCGCGATCGCATGAATGGCGTGGTCATCCACAACGCCGAAGACGTGCAGCCGCACGACCTCAAAAGCGCCACACCCTACGTCACCTACCGCAGCGGCGATGAGGTGGTGCGCATCGACTGCGACTTCGTCATCGGTGCCGACGGCTTCCATGGTGTGAGCCGCAAGTCCATTCCGCGTGATGTGCTCAAAGAGTACGAGAAGGTGTACCCGTTTGGCTGGCTGGGCGTGCTCTCGCGCACCAAGCCGGTATCGCCCGAGCTGATTTACGCCAAGCACGAGCGTGGCTTTGCGCTGTGCTCGCTGCGCTCGCAGGTGCTGTCGCGCTATTACATCCAGGTGCCGCTGACCGACAGCGTGGAAGACTGGTCGGACGACGCCTTCTGGGCCGAACTCAAGCGCCGCCTGCCCGCCGACGTGGCCGCGCAGCTGGTGACAGGCGCGTCGATTGAAAAGTCCATCGCCCCGCTGCGCTCGTTTGTGGCCGAGCCCATGCGCTACGGCAACCTGTTCCTGGCCGGGGACGCCGCCCACATCGTGCCGCCCACCGGCGCGCGCGGCCTCAACAGCGCCGCCTCGGACATTTATTACCTGTACCACGCCATGCTGGCGCACTACCAAAACGGCGACAGCACGGGGCTGGACCAGTATTCCGAAAAAGCACTGGCGCGGGTGTGGAAGGCGCAGCGTTTTTCGTGGTGGATGACGACCATGCTGCACACCTTCCCCGACTCGATCGCCTACGACCAGAAGCTGCAAGAGACAGACCTGGCCTACCTGTTCTCGTCCGAGGCCGCGCAGCGCTCTCTGGCAGAGAACTACGTCGGGCTGCCGTTCTGAGGGACTTTCACCGCCGGGCTTGGCGGAGGCAGAAATGCTCCTGAATCAATAGCCTCTTGCGCCCACTGGATGGGCGCTAGAGGCCAATTGGGCTTGAATCTCTATTGGGGGTTGTCTGGCTTTTGCTGGGGGGCTCTTGGGGTTGGGATCTTGGCTCTTGGCGTTTTGGTCTTTGCTGAGGGCGGGGGCCGGGTCTCGCCCCGGCGGGCGCCTCACTTTCTTTTGCTTCGCCAAAAGAAAGTAAGCAAAGAAAAGGCGACCCTGCTGTGCGTGACCCCGCTGCTGCGCAGCGGGGCAACCTGCGATGCTCACGCCGTGCGGGGGCCGCGCAAACTCGCCTTCGGCTCAAACAGCGCGCGGCCCTGATCCGCCCGGCGCTGCGCTTCTCGGCACGCCCAGAAGGGGCGGTGGGGGCCAGAACAGCCGAACATCCACTCGGGCCATCGCTGCGCTCGGCCCAACATCCGCGCGGCAAACGGCAAATGCCACACAGCGCGTAGCGCCTGTGCCATCCAGGCCGAGCGAAGCAATGGCCCGTATGGATGTTTGGGGGCGCTTCACCCCCCTGTGACTGCGCCTGGGCCGGGGTGCTTGCGGGGTGGCGGGTGTGCCGCAGGACACACCCGCAGCGTGGACTGACTCGCCGTGGTTGTTTGAACGCAGCGCCGCAGGCGCGCAGTGAGTTCCACGGCGCACCCCGCAAGTGCACCGGCGCAGGTGTGCCCCAGCGCTGCGCGCTGGGGTCGCAGGCGTGGGGTCGCTTTTCTTTTGGGTACTTTTCTTTGGCGAAGCAAAGAAAAGTACCTCGCCCGCCGGGGCGAGTCCCGGCTCCCGCCTTCAGCAAAGAGCCAGCCTCAGCCAAGCTCCCGCCCTTGGCAAAAGCAATGCGTCAGAATCTGCCCCCAATATCAAAATTGATAGCGGCCAGCGAACACCAGACGGGCGCCAAAGCCTAATTGGGCTTGAACTCCAGCACCTGTCCAATGCGCTGGCGCAGGATGGCCACACGCATTTCGAACTCAGGCAGCACCCACTGGGCAAACGCCTGGGCGGGGGCACTCCAGCGCTCACCGTGGCTGTGCGCGCTGATCTGGCCCCAGGCCCATTCGAGCAGCAGCAGGGCCACGGCGCGCAGGTAGTCGTCGGCCACCCAGTAGGGCAGTTCGGGGTCGGACTGCGCGGCAATCGCCAGGGTGTGCGTGATCTCCACCAGCGCATGGCGGCGTGCGCTGGCCGCAGCGCTGGGGGCGGCACCGGGCAGCGTGCCCAGCAGCGTGCTCAGGCCCTGGCCGCCGTCGGCCAGCACCTTGCGCACCAGCAGGTCGATGGCCTGAATCTCGTTGGTGCCCTCGTAAATCATGGACACGCGGGCGTCACGCACGATTTGTTCTACGCCCCACTCGCGCACGTAGCCATGGCCGCCAAACACCTGCAAGCAGGCGCTGGCGCCCTGAAACCCCTGGTCGGTGAGCGCGGCCTTGAGCACGGGCGTGACCAGCGCACACCAGCGCTGGGCGCTGGCGCGCTCGCTGGCATCGGGGTGGTGCCGGGCCACGTCCAGTTGCAAGGCGGTGTGGTAGGCCAGCACGCGGCCACCGTCGATCCAGGCGCGCTGCGTGTGCAGGATGCGCCGGATGGCCGGGTGGTCGTGGATCAGGCTGACGGGCTCGGTGGCGCCGGGCGCGCGCATCTGGCGGCGCTCCTGGGCGTAGGCGCTGGCTTTTTGCCAGGCCGCTTCCAGCAGGCCAATGCCTTGCAGGCCCACGTGCAGGCGCGCGGCGTTCATCATCACGAACATGGCGGCCAGGCCCTTGTGCGGCTCGCCCACCAGCCAGCCGGTGGCGTCGTCAAAGCGCATCACGCACGTGGGGCTGCCGTGCAGGCCCATTTTTTCTTCGATGCGCTCGCAGACCACGGCATTGCGCTCGCCCAGGGCACCGGGCTGGTGGACGTGCGGCAGCATTTTGGGCACAAGAAACAGCGACAGCCCCTTGGGCCCGGCGGGCGCATCGGGCAGGCGCGCCAGTACCAGGTGGATGATGTTGTCGGTCAGGTCGTGCTCGCCGCCGGAGATGAATATCTTGCTGCCACTGACGCGCACGCTGCCGTCGGGCTGGGGCACGCCTTTGGTGCGCACCAGGCCCAGGTCGCTGCCCGCGTGGGCTTCGGTCAGGCACATGGTGGCCAGCCATTCGCCGGTGGCGATTTTTTCCAGGTACTGGGCCTGGAGCGCGTCACTGGCGTGGTGCTTGAGGCACTCGTAGGCGCCGTGCAGCAGGCCCGGCGCCATCGTCCAGCCCTGGTTGGCGCCGGGCAGCCATTCAAACAGCACGCATTCGAGCACGGCGGGCAGGCCCTGGCCACCATGCTCGGGCGCGCACGACAGCGAGGGCCAGCCCGCCTGCCAGAAGGCCCGGTAGGCATCGCGAAACCCGGTGGGCGAATGCACTTGCCCGGCATCAAAGCGGCAGCCTTCCTCGTCGCCACTGCGGTTGAGCGGGGCGATGGCGCTATCGACAAACCGGGCCGCCTCGTCCAGCACCTGCGCGGCCAGGGGGCCGTCGGTATCGGCAAACGGCGCCAGCGCCTGCCAGCGGCGGGGTGCCTGGAGCACGGTGGTCAAGAGGTGCTGGATGTCGTCCAGAGTGTGGCGTGCTTGCATGATTTGCTTCTTTTTTGATAGCTGCTTGCGCTTGCTGCATAAGCGCCAGAGGCACTTTTTACTTAAAAATGGAGGCCCCTGCGTGTGCCCCTGCCAGCCGCCGCAGGCGACCCAAGCGGGCTTTTTACGACTCCGCAGAGAACCCGATGCGCTTGATCAGCGGGCCCCAGGTGTCGTACTCGGCCTTTTGCCAGCGGGCCTGCTCTTCGGGGGTGGAGCCGTGCGGAATCAGGCCCACGATGGCCAGGCTGTCCGTGACCGATTTTTCTTTCAGCGCGGCGTTGATGGCGGCGTTGGCGGCGGCAATCACCGGCTTGGGCGTGGCCGCCGGGGCGTAAAAGCCGAACCATTCTTCGGTGGTCAGCTCGGCAAAACCCTGCTCGGCAAACGTGGGCACATCGGGCACATACGGCGATCGCTTGGGGCCCGAGGTGGCCAGAATGCGCAGCTTGCCCGCTTTGGCGTTGGCAATGAAGTCGCCGTGCGGCGTGACCATGGCGGCCACCTGCCCGCCCACCACGTCCGTCACGCCGGGGATGGAGCCACGGTAAGGCACATGGCGCAGCTCCACGCCGCTGTTCAGGCCCAGCAGCGCGCCCAGAAAGTGGGGCGTGGTGCCCGCACCGGGCGAGCCGTAACTGGCATCTTTGGGATTGGCCTTGGCCCAGGCCAGGAAGTCTTTCACGGTCTTGACGCTGGCGGGCACCATCGGCCCCACGGCCAGGCCGTGGTGCATGACGGCACCAATCGAGACGGGCGCAAAGTCCTTGTCGGTGTAGTTCATCTTGCTGAAGATGTGCGGGTAGTTGGCCAGGGCCGATACCTGCGCCAGCGCCAGCACCGAGCCGTCAGCGGGCGCGCTCTTGAGGGTTTCCAGCGCAATGCGCCCGCCCGCGCCGGGCTTGTTCTCGACCACGCCGGGGTATTTGCTGAAGGCGCTGCCGCCCCATTTTTCGGCCACGCGGCGGGCCACGGTGTCGCCCGAGCTGCCCGCAGGAAAGCCGAAATACACCTTCACCTGCTCCACCTGCGCGTGGGCAGCAAACGGGTAGAAGGCGCCCAGTGCGGCGCTGGCGCCCAGGGCTTGAACAAATTGGCGGCGGGTGGTCATGGTCATGTCTCCATTGGTGTTGTAGTGAATGTCAAAAGAAGGCGTGCAGCGACGCCGGGGGGCATCTCATCGCGGGGCCATGCGCAGCGCCCCATCGAGCCGGATCACCTCGCCATTGAGGTGGCCGTTGGTGACGATGTGGCAGGCCAGCTCGGCAAACTCTTCGGGCTTGCCCAGGCGCGGCGGAAACGGGATGCTGGCGGCCAGCGATTGCTGCACGGCCTCGGGCAGCTCTTGCATCAGCGGCGTGGCAAACAGGCCCGGCGCCACGGTGCAGACGCGGATGGCGTGCTGCGCCAGGTCGCGCGCCATGGGCAGCGTCATGCCTGCCAGCCCGGCTTTGGAGGCGCTGTAGGCCTGCTGGCCCACCTGGCCATCGAACGCGGCCACCGAGGCGGTGAACACCATCACGCCGCGCTCGCCGCACTCCAGCAGCGGCAGCCTGGCGCAGGCGGCGGCAAACAGGCGGCTGACGTTGTAGGCGCCGATCAGGTTGATCTGCACCACGCGCACAAAGTCTTCCAGCGGTGCGGCGCTGCCGTCGCGCTGTACCACGCGCTTGGCACTGCCCACGCCGGCCACGTTCATGAGGATGCGCGCGGGGCCGTGGGCGGCAGCCGCTTGCGCCAGCGCAGCGCTGACGCTGGCGGCATCGGTGATGTCGCAGGCGCAGGCCAGGGCGCTGCCCGCACCGCAGTCCGCGTTGATGGCGGCGGCCACCGCATCGGCCTGCGCGGCGTTGCGGTCGAGCACGGCCACGCGGGCGCCCAGCCGGGCCAGCGTGCGGGCGGTGGCTTCGCCCAAACCCGATGCGCCGCCGGTGACGAGCGCGGCTTGTCCTTGAATCTGCATGGTGTGTGTCCTTGGGGTGGTGCGCGGCGCGTCAGGCGCCGGGCTGGAGGATGTGCGGTGCGGTGCCGTCGTGCAGGGCCTGCACCAGCGCGTCGCGGTGCGTGAGCACGGCGCGCTGGTTAACGGAGCCTTTGTCGGTGATCTCGCCCTTGTCGATGGAGGGCGGCTCGGCCACCAGCAGCGCGCGGGCCACGCGGCTGGCGCTGCCGGTGGACTCGCGGGCCAGCTGGCCCAGCACGGCCTCGATGCGCTGGCGCACGGCGGGGTGGGCCACCACGTCGGCCCAGGGGGCGTCGGGGCCCAGGCCCGCCACATCGCGGCAGGCGGGGGCAGGAAACAGCAGCGCGCCCACTTCCTTGCAGTCCAGGCCGGTGAGCACCACGTCCTGGATGTAGGGCGCGCCCGCCACGATGATCTTGGCGCGCATGGGGCCCACGCTGACGAAGGTGCCCGTAGAGAGCTTGAAGTCTTCGGCAATGCGGCCATCAAACGCCAGGCCGCGGTGGATGTCGTGCTCGTCGATCCACTTCACCGCATCGCCCGTACACAGGTAGCCCTCGTCGTCGAAGGCGTCGCGCGTGGCGGCGTCCGAGCGCCAGTAGCCGGGCGTGACGTTGGGGCCGCGATAGCGCACTTCGGTCTTGCCGTCCACATCGACAAGTTTCAGCACCATGCCGGGCACGGGCGCGCCGATGTGGCCCGAGCGCACGTCGGGGCTGTTGACAAACATGGCAGACGGCGCCGATTCGGTCATGCCCAGGCCCGTGGCCATGACGATGCGCTCGCCGATGGCGGCCTCTTGCGTGGCGTGCAGGCTGTCCCACACGGGCTGGGCCAGGCCCGCCCCCGAGTAAAAGAACATGCGCACCCGCGACAGCAGCGTGCTGCGCAGCTGGGCATCGGTCTTCATGGCCTGGGCAATCATTTCAAAGCCGGTGGGCACGTTGAAGTACACCGTGGGCGCAATCTCGCGCAGGTTGCGCAGCGTCTCGCCAATGTGCGCTGCCGTGGGCTTGCCGTCGTCGATGTAGAGCGTGCCGCCGTGCATCAGCGTGAGGCCGAAGTTGTGGTTGCTGCCAAAGGTGTGGTTCCACGGCAGCCAGTCCACCAGCACGGGCGGGGCCTCGGCCAGCACGGGCAGCGACAGCGTGATCTGTTGCAGGTTGGCGCACCACATGCGCTGGGTGTTGATGACCGGCTTGGGCATCTTGGTGGAGCCGCTGGTGAACAGAAACTTCACGATGGTGCCGGGGCCGGTGGCATGCATGGCCGCATCCACGGCGGCTGTGGCCACGGTGCTGCGCAGGCACCCGAAGGTGGTGCTCTGGCGGCCTTCGATGGTGCCCTGGGCCAGCACCACCTCCACATCGGCGGCCACGGTGGCGGCAATGGCCGCGCCGTAGCGCGCGCCATCGGCGGCAAACACCAGGCCGGGGGTCAGGGTCTGGATGGCGTGGCGCAGTTTGTCGTAGTCCTGGCTGACGGTGGCGTAGGCGGGCGATACGGGGCAATAAGGCACCCCGGCGTAGATGCAGCCCAGCGCCAGCAGCGCGTGCTCCAGGGAGTTTTCACTGAGCACCACCACGGGGCGCTCGGCATTCAACCCGCGCTCCAGCAGCGCCTGGCCAATGCTGCGGGCAGCGTCCAGCGCCTGGGCGTAGCTGATGTGTTGCCAGTCGCCCGTGGCGCCGCCTGGCAAGGACACGCGGCGCGCCAGAAAGCTGTGCTCGGGCGTGACCTCGGCCCAATGCACCAGGTAATCGGTCACGCGCCGGGCGTAGGCGCCCAGGGGCAGATCGGCTTGCAGATAACGCACGCCGGGCGCACCGTCGCGCAGGTTGACGCGGGTGACGCCAAAGTTCATCGGGCGGTAACGGGGGGTGTTCATGGCTCAGTCCTCCTTGCGCACCTTGGCGGCGCGGCCTTCCAGGAAGTCGGCCAGGCGCGCCTTGGCTTCGGGCGCGCTTTGGGCAATGGCGGCCATCATGGCTTCGGTGAAGAAGCCCTGGTCGGCGGGCTGCTCGGCAATGCGCGGCAGCGCGTGCATGAGGGCGTAGTTGGTCAGCGGCGCGTTTTGTGCCACGCGCACGGCCAGCTCCAGCGCCTTGTCAAAGGCCTGGCCCTCGGGCACCAGGTACTGGGCCAGGCCCACACGCTCACCGTCTTGTGCGTTATAGACGCGGCCTGTGAGCATCATGTCGGCCATGCGCGCCGCACCGATCAATTTGGGGATGCGCACCGCCCCGCCACCGCCGACAAAGATGCCGCGCGAGCCCTCGGGCAGCGCATAAAAGGTGGAGGCATCGGCCACGCGGATGTGGCAGGCGCTGGCCAGTTCCAGCCCGCCGCCCACCACGGCGCCGTGCAGCGCGGCAACCACCGGCACGGGGCCGTACTGCACCCGCTCCAGTGCGGCATGCCACATGCGCGAGTGGTGCAGGCCCTGGCCAGCATCGCGCTCTTGCAGCTCCGACAAGTCCAGGCCAGCGCAGAAATGCGGCCCATCACCGTCGATCACGGCGGCGCGCACGCTGGCGGGCATGGTGTCAAACAGATTGCGCAGGGCCAGGATCAGGCCGTCGTTCAAGGCGTTGCGCTTGGCCGCGCGGGTCAGGCGGATCACGGCGACTTCCTGTTGCTCGCCGCGCAGTTCGAAATGGATGTCTGGATGGGTCATGGTGGCTTTCGTAATGGCGCAATTGTGGTTATAGTTAATAACCAATTCAAGCAAGCCAAGCCCATTTTTTGTTGGTGTTTACCCTTGATCTGCGCCACCCTCCGTGGTGCATGCCGGGGCGAGCGCGCAGCACACGGGCACAACCCGGGAGACACCCCATGGACTACGAAAATCTGATTGCCATCGACATCCACACCCACGCCGAAGTGAGCTGCCGAAACCCGTTTGACAACTACGGCGAGGAGTACGACCGCGCCGCCGACAAGTACTTCAAAAATGGCCGCCGCCCCACCATTGCCGAAACCGTGGCGTACTACCGCGAGCAAAAAATCGGCCTGGTGATGTTCACCGTGGACAGCGAGTCCCAACTGGGCCGCCGCCGCATTCCCAATGAAGAAATCGCCCAGGCAGCGCGGGAGAACAGCGACATGATGGTGGCCTTTGCCAGCATCGACCCGCACAAGGGCAAGATGGGCGCCCGCGAGGCCCGCCGCCTGGTCGAGGAGGAAGGCATCCGGGGCTTCAAGTTCCACCCCACGGTGCAGGGCTACCACCCCTACGACAAGATGGCCTGGCCCATCTACGAGGTGATTGCCGAACACCAGTTGCCCGCCATCTTCCACACCGGCCACAGTGGCATTGGCAGCGGCATGCGCTGCGGCGGCGGGCTACGGCTGGCCTACAGCAACCCCATGCACCTGGACGACGTAGCCATCGACTTCCCCGACATGCAGATCGTGATGGCGCACCCGAGTTTTCCGTGGCAGGACGAAGCGCTCAGTGTGGCCACGCACAAGCCCAACGTGTGGATAGACCTGTCGGGCTGGAGCCCCAAATACTTCCCCAAGCAGCTGGTGCAGTACGCCAACACGCTGCTCAAAGACCGCGTGCTGTTTGGCAGCGACTACCCGCTGATCACACCCGAGCGCTGGATGAAGGATTTTCAGGAGGCCGGCTTCAAGCCCGAGGTGATGCCCGGCATCCTCAAGGACAACGCCGTGCGGCTATTGGGCCTGGACAAAAAAGCGCCCGCTGCTGCGCCGCAGACCTGACCGGTCAGTCGTACACCTTTTGCAGCAGCCGGATCAGCGTCTTGCGCTCGGTGGCGGTCAGGCGGGCGGTGGCGTCTTGCTCCAGCTGCGCGGCGGTTTGCTCGGCCTGGGCAGTCAGCGCGGCCCCTTCGGGCGTCAGGTGTACGCCCATGGCGCGGCCATCGCTGGGGTGGGGGCGGCGCTCAATCAGGCCGCGCCGCTCCAGTGCGGCAATCAGGCCCACCATGTTGGGCGGCAGCACGTTGAGCGTGGCGCACAGCTGGCGCGAGGTAATACCGGGGTTGTGCGCCACCAGCGACAACACCGAAAACTCCACCACCTTGAGCCCATACACCGCCATGCGCTCCATGAACAGCCCAATCACCGACAACGAAGCCCGGCGCGCGTTGTAGCCCACCAGCGTGCGCAGCAGGCTGGTGTCCACGGCCTCGGTGGCGGGTGCGGGGGCATCGGTGCAGGCAGCGGGGGGCGGGGTCTTCTTGCGGGATCGGGTACTGGACATGGGGCGCCATTGTGCCGCGCCCGCCTGCCACCACCGCCTGCGCTGCGCCAGGCGGCGGCTACACCGCTTCCAGCGCCATCACCGCCGTGGCCGTGTTCGAAATGGGGATGTGGTAGTTGCTGTGGACGCGGCGCACCCCCGGCGCTGCCGCACTGAGCGCCCCGCGCATTGCCAGCCACATCAGCAGCTCCACGCCCTGGGTGCCGGTTTTTTCCACCAGCTCATGCACGCTGAACTGCGTGGCCCATTCGGGGTTGCTGGTCAGGCTCTCGATGAACTGCAAATCAAACGCCTTGTTGATGAAGCCCGCGCGCTCACCATCGAGCTGGTGCGACAGGCCGCCCGAGGCCATCACGGCCACCTTCTTCGTGCTGTCCCAGCTCTGGATGGCCTGGCCCACGGCCTTGCCCAGCGCGTAGCAGCGCTTGGCCGAAGGCAGCGGAAACTGCACGGTGTTGATGCACACCGGCACCACCGCCACGGGACAATCGCCCTCGGGCCAGAACAGCTTGAGCGGCAGCGTGCAGGCGTGGTCCACCAGCATCTCCTGGCAGGTGACCACATCAAACTCCTGCTCCACCAGCGTATGGATGAGGTGCCACGACAAATCCACCTCGCCCGCCAGCGGCGCCAGCGTGGGAATGCCCCAGCCCTCGTCGGCGTTGTGGTACTGCGCCGCCGCACCCACGGCAAAGGTGGGCATCTTGTCGAGGAAGAAGTTCAGCCCGTGGTCGTTGTAGAACATCACCACCACATCGGGCTTCTTCTCGCCCAGCCAGTGGCGGATGGGCGGAAAACCGTCGAAGAAGGGCTTCCAGTAGGGCTCGTTTTGCAGGCCTTTGTGGATGGCATTGCCAATGGCCGGGATGTGCGAGGTGCCAAGGCCCCCGATGAGTTGTGCCATGGGGTCTCCTTATTGGCCAGCGGCCACGAGTTTGGCTTTGAATGCTTCTTTGGTCATGCCGGTTTGCTGCGCACCGATGTCCTGCATGTCCAGCTGGAAGATGCCCGCAAACTTGGCCAGGTAGTAGGCATTGCCACCGGCAGCAATGAGTTGCAGCACGTTCTTGGCGCGGATGGCGGCGGCTTGCGCTTCGTTGAGGCCGTACTGGCGCATATAGGCCTCGGGGTCGGCCACAAAGGCGGCGCGGTTGGCGGCGTCGTTGAACGAAAAGCACATCTTGTTCAGCGCGTAGCCCTTGCGGGCCTGGGCGCCATCGAACAGCGTGGTGCCGGGGATGGGGGGCAAGGCAGTGGTCACGGGGGTTGTCTCCAGGGGGAAGGTGGACAGGGCGAGGCCGGGGGCCATGGCGTCAGGCGGCGAACACCTCGGTATCCACCTCGGAGGTGCCCTGGGCGTTGTAGCGCTGGCCCACCACGGTGTGCTGGTTGATGAGCGCACCCAGCCGCGCCAGCACCGGCGCGCTCAGCGCCACCTGCGCGGCGCCCAGGTCATCGTGCAGGTGCGCCACGCTGGTGGTGCCGGGGATGGGGATGATGTCTTCGCCCTGGTGCAACAGCCACGCAATGGCCAGCTGCGCCAGCGAGCAGCCCATTTCTTGCGCCAGGGCGCGGCAGCCCTCCAGCAGTTGCAGGTTGGCGGCATAGTTCTCGGGCGCAAAGCGGGGCATGGCGCGGCGGATGTCTGCGGGGTGCAGCGTGGCCACATCGGTCAGCTCGCCGCACAAAAAGCCTCGGCCCACGGGGCTGAAGGCGACAAAGGCCACGCCCAGTTCGCGGCAGGCATCCAGCACGGCAATTTCCGGGTTGCGCGTCCACAGCGAGTATTCGGTCTGCAAGGCGGCGATGGGGTGTACGGCGTGTGCCCGGCGCAGCGTGGCCGCCGACACTTCCGACAGCCCGATGCTGCGGATCTTGCCCGCGCGCACCAGATCGGCCAGGGCGCCCACGCTGTCTTCAATGGGCACCGTCTTGTCCCAGCGGTGCAGGTAGTACAGGTCGATCACGTCGGTCTGCAAGCGGCGCAGGCTGTCTTCGCAGGTCTGGCGCAGGGTGGCCGGGCGGCCATCGATCACGCGCACCAGCTTGCCATCGCCGTTCACGTCCACGCCCTGCATGCCGCATTTGCTGGCCAGGGTGAAGCGGCTGCGGTGGTTTTTGAGCACCCGGCCCACCAGCGTCTCGTTGGCACCAAAACCGTACAGGGCGGCGGTGTCGAACAGCGTCACGCCCGCATCCAGCGCGGCCAGCAGCACGCGCTCGCCCTGTTCGGGCGATACCGGCGCGCCGTAGGCATGGCTGAGGTTCATGCAGCCCAGCCCAATGGCGCTGACCTGGAAAGGGCCCAAAGCACGTTGTTGCATTCAATTCTCCATCAAAATGACGACCAGCCCTTATACGATAAGCGCAAGCAGCTATCAAATAATGAGCAAAAATCAGGCGTTGAGCTGCTGCTCCAGCTGGTGCAGCACCTGGTAGCAGGCCAGCACGCGGCCCACGCTGGCGTTGGGCTCGCGGCCTTCGCGGATGGCGGCAAAGAACTCGCGGTCTTGCAGCTCGATGCCGTTCATGGACACATCCACCTGGCTCACGTCGATCTGCTCGTCCTTGCCCGTGTACAGGTCGTCGTAGCGCGCCAGGTAGGTGGCGGTGTCGCCGATGTAGCGGAAGTACGTGCCCAGCGGGCCGTCGTTGTTGAAGCTCAAACTCAGCGTGCAGATGGCGCCATTGGCCGCCTTGAGCTGGATGCTCATGTCCATGGCAATGCCCAGCACGGGGTGGATGGGGCCCTGGATGGCGTTGGCCTGCACGATGGGGCTGTTGGCCTGGTAGGCAAACAAGTCCACGGTGTGGGCGGCGTGGTGCCACAGCAGGTGGTCTGTCCAGCTGCGCGCCTGGCCCAGCGCGTTGGTGTTGGTGCGGCGAAAGAAATAGGTCTGCACATCCATTTGCTGGATGTGGAACTCGCCCTTCTGAATCTTGTGGTGCACGTACTGGTGGCTGGGGTTGAAGCGGCGGGTGTGGCCGCACATGGCCACCAGACCGGTCTGCTGTTGCAGGGCCACGACGGCTTCGGCGCCCTGGAGGCTGTCGGCCAGCGGAATCTCCACCTGCACGTGCTTGCCCGCCTTCAGGCAGGCCATGGTCTGCTCGGCGTGCATTTGCGTGGGCGTGCAGAGGATGACGGCGTCCACCTCGGGCAGCGCCAGCGCATCGGCCAGGTCGGTGGTGACGTGGCCAATGCCGTACTTGGCCGCCACTTCGCGGGTCTTTTCCAGGTCGCGGCTGGTGAGCGAGACGACTTCCACGCCGTCGATATTTTTAATGCCGTCCAGGTGCTTGATGCCGAAGGCGCCAGCGCCCGCCAGGGCGACTTTGATGGTTTTTGCGGTCATGTCAGGGGTTCTCCAGAATCAGGTGGCCTACGGCCGTGTTGGATGCGGGCACATGGTAAAAGCGCTGCGCCACATGGGGCGCCGGGCCACCGGCCACGTCGGCCATGGCACCGCGCGCAATGAGCCACATCACCAGCTCGATGCCCTCGCTGCCCGCTTCGCGCACGTAGTCGATGTGCGGCAGGGTGGCCAGCGCGGCGGGTTCAGCAATCAGGCGATCGAGGAAGCGGTTGTCCCACTCCTGGTTGATGAGCCCGGCGCGCGGGCCTTGCAGCTGGTGGCTCATGCCGCCCGTACCCCAGATTTGCACTTTGAGCGGCTGGTCAAACGACTCGATGGCGCGGCGGATGGCCTGGCCCAGTGCAAAGCAGCGCTGGCCCGAGGGCACGGGGTACTGCACTACGTTGACGTGGAACGGAATCACCTTCACCGGCCAGGTCTGGGGCGAGCCGAACAGCAGGTTCATGGGCACGGTCAGGCCGTGGTCTACCTTCAGGTTGTTGACGATGGTGAGGTCAAAGTCCTGTTGGATGACCGACTGGGCAATGTGCGCGGCCAGCTCGGGGTGGCCCATGACCTTGGGCACGGGGCGCGGGCCGTAGCCCTCGTCGGCAGGCTCGAATTCGGCGGCAGTGCCGATGGCAAACGTCGGGATGGTGCCCAGGTCAAAGCTGGTGGCGTGGTCGTTGTACACCAGGAACACCACGTCAGGCTGGTTCTCGCGCATCCACTGCTTGGAGGGTTCGTAACCGGCAAACAGCGGCTGCCAGTAGGGCTCGCCGGTCTTGCCCAGGTCAATGGCGGCGCCGATGGCGGGCACGTGCGAGCTGTACACCGATGCCGTGATGCGCGCATGGCTGGCCGCGTTGGTGCCGGCTTCAGCCTGGCGCGCAGCGTGCTCGCCGATGATCTGGGCGGCCAGCGTTGCTTGCTGCGCCAGCTCCCAGGCTTTCCAGGCGTCGGAGCGGGCCATGGGGCCTTGGGCATCGCCCGCCTCGCCCAGGTAGCGGTTGCCCTCGGGGCTGCGGCCACCGGCGATCATCATGTCGCGGTACTGCAATTCGCTCATGCCGGTCATGCTGCCGGCCATTTGCTGGAAGGAGAGCCCGTCGGTGGCGCCCAGCTTGGCCAGAAAGTAGATGTTGCCGCCGGTGCGCATGGCCCAGTTCAGGTCGCGGGCGCGCACGGCGGCGCGCTGCTCGTCGGTCATGGGCCACTCGGCCAGGTAGGCGTCTTCGTCTTGCTTGAAGCGGGCACGGTTCTCGGCCTGCATCAGGCTCATGCAGAACTGGTTGAGCCAGTAGCCTTTGCGGCTTTGGTCAGCGTCAAAAATGGTCGTGCCGGGCACGTCCAGGTAGGGTTTGTCGAGTGGCACGGTGGCTCCTCTATCTAGGTTTCAGGTGGAATCGCCGCCGGGCCGCCCCAAGGCGATTCACGCCCCCTCGGGGGGCAGCGACCCGCGCAGCGGCTGAGCGTGGGGGCTAACACGCTTCGGGCCAGTACAGGCGCATGGGGTTGTCCACCAACAGCTTTTGTTGCAGCGCTGGCGTGGTGGCGATGTGCGGAATGAAGTCCACCAGCAGGCCGTCGTCGGGCATGTGGTCTTTGAGGTTGGGGTGCGGCCAGTCGGTGCCCCAGAGCACGCGGTCAGGAAACTCCTCGACCACCTTGCGGGCAAACGGCACCACGTCGCGGTAGGCGGCCTGCTCGCCGTTCAGAGCGTGGGGGCCAGTGGCAGACAGGCGCTCGGGGCAGCTCACCTTGCTCCACACATTGGGGTGCTGGCGCATGAATTGCAGGAACAGCGCGAACTCTGCGCTGTCCACGCCTTTGGCCACGTCGGGGCGGCCCATGTGATCGACCACCACGGTGGTGGGGAGCTGGGTAAAAAAGTCCCACAGCTCGGGCAAGTCCACAGCCTCAAAGTAGATCACCACATGCCAGCCCAAGCGGTGGATACGCGCGGCAATCTCCATCAGCTCGTCCTTGGGCGTGAAGTCCACCAGGCGCTTGACGAAGTTGAAGCGCACGCCGCGCACGCCCGCGTCGTGCATGGCCTGCAACTCGGCATCGCTCACGCTGCGCTTGACGGTGGCCACGCCCCGCGCCTTGCCACCGGAATGCACCAGGGCATCGACCATGGCGCGGTTGTCGGCGCCGTGGCAGGTGGCCTGCACGACCACGTTGCGGGCAAAGCCCAGGTGGTCGCGCAGCGCATAGAGCTGGTGCTTGCTGGCGTCGCAGGGCGTGTATTTGCGCTCGGGGGCGTACGGAAACTCGGCGCCAGGGCCAAACACGTGGCAGTGCGCATCGACCGCGCCTGCGGGCAACTGAAAGCGCGGCTGGCTGGGGCCGCTGTACCAGTCGAGCCAGCCAGCGGTTTTGGTGAAGTCACCGGAAGTCGGTTGGGGCATGGCAGCTCTCAATCCAGCGATACGTTGGCTTTGCGGATCACGTCGCCAAAGCGTTGGCTCTCGTCCTTGACGAACTGGGT
Organism: Simplicispira metamorpha; assembly: GCF_004341365.1. GTDB lineage: Bacteria > Pseudomonadota > Gammaproteobacteria > Burkholderiales > Burkholderiaceae_C > Simplicispira > Simplicispira metamorpha. Next base: position 39,943 of record NZ_SLXH01000001.1, read on the forward strand.
GAACTGCGCGCGGGTGGTCGGAAACTGCTCGTAGCCAAAGGTCTTGAATTTGTCGGCCACTTCGGGGCCCGACAGGGCCTGCTCAATGTCCTTGCGGATTTTTTCGGTCACGGCGGCGGGCAGGCCGGGGGGCACGGCAATGGCGTTCCAGCCCGTCACGACAAAGTCTTTGGGGCCACCGGCTTCGGCCACCGTGGGCACGTCAGGGAACTCGGCGGAGCGCTGCGGCCCGGCAAACGCCAGCAGGCGCAGCTTGCCCGCGCGGTACAGCGGCCCGGCGGTGGCGGCACTGCCCAGCGCAAAGGCCAGGTCGCCGGTCGAGACGGAGGTGTAGAGCTGCGTGGTTTCCTTGAAGATCACGTGCTCCATCTGCGTGCCCGTGGCGCTCTCGAACATCTCCGAGCCCAAATGCACCGGGTTGCCCACCGACCAGGAGCCATAGTTGAGCTGGCCGGGGCGGGCCTTGGCGTCGGCCACGATGTCGGCCACGTTTTTGTACTTGCTCTGGGTGCCCACGGTGAAGAAAAAGTGGGTTTTGAACAGGGGCAGCAGCGTGTCGAAGTCTTTGGCCACGTCGTAGGGCAGCTTCTTGAACAGGCTGGGGTAGGCAGCCAGGTGGACGTTGTCGAGCACGATCAGGTCGTGGCCATCTTTGGCGCCGCGCTTGAAGGCGTCGATGGCGATGAAGCCGTTGCCACCGGGGCGGTTTTCCACCACCACCGACTGGCCCCAGGCCTTGGAGAGCTTGTCGGCCACCAGGCGGGCCACGCCGTCAGGCCCGCCGCCCACCGGGAACGGGGTGATGATGCGCACCGGCTTGCTCGGGAACGATTGCGCCGCAGCCCAGGGCGAGGCCAGCGCGCCCAGAGCGCACACGGCAGACAAGGCCAGCGCCGTGCCGATGCGGCGGCGGGCGGGGGAAGAAGGGGTGGTGTTCATGGATGTCTCCTGTTGTTTTGATTGCTATTGAAAAAATAGCTGCTAGCGCTTATCTGAAAAGGCTTGGAAGCCGATTTGGCTTCATATGGCTATGGCAGACCGCTGGGGAAATGCGCACTGGCGCCGCCGCAGGCGGGGGCGTGCGCCGTGTCGCAGTCGATGGCGGTCAGTCGATGTACTTCAGGCCGGCGGCGGCCAGGGGCTCGCGCATCTGGTACATGTCCAGGCCCAGCACGCCGCTGGCCAGCTTGGCGCGCTTTTCGCCCTCAAAGCTCTCGCGCTTTTGCGCTGCCGCCAGCGTGGCCACCGCGCGGGCAGCGGGCACGCAGACCACGCCATCGTCGTCGGCCACGATCACGTCGCCCGGCGTGACCAGCATGCCAGCGCACACCACCGGGATGTTGACCGAGCCCAGCGTGGCCTTGATGGTGCCTTTGCTGGAGATGGCGCGGCTCCACACCGGGAAGTTCATCTCCTGCAAGGTTTTCACATCGCGCACCCCGGCGTCGATGATGAGGGCGCGGGCGCCCCGGGCCTGGAAGGACGTGGCCAGCAGGTCGCCAAAGTAGCCGTCGGTGCATTCGGCGGTGACTGCCGCCACCACGATGTCGCCGGGCTGTATCTGCTCGGCGGCCACGTGCATCATCCAGTTGTCGCCGGGTTGCAGCAGCACGGTGATGGCCGTGCCGCTGACCTGCTGGCCGCTGTAGATGGGGCGCATGTAGGGCTTGAGCAGGCCCACGCGGCCCATGGCTTCGTGGACGGTGGCCGAGCCGAGTGCGGCCAGCCCGTCGGCGGCGGCGCGGTCGGCGCGCTGGATGTTGCGGTACACAACGCCTAGTTCAAACATGGTGTGGTTCTCCTTGGGGGGGTGCGGGGCGTGGGGCTTACAGGCCCTTGGCCTTCAGGCGCGCATCCAGGCGCGAGAACACGCGGCGCACGTTGCCTTCGTAGATCTGGTGCTTGTCGTCGCTGCTCAAAATGCGGCTGGCTTCGATGTAGCGCTTGGTGTCGTCGTAGTAGTGGCCGGTGGTGGGATCGATGCCGCGCACGGCGCCAATCATTTCGCTGGCAAACAGCACGTTCTTCACCGGGATCACGGTATTGAGCAGGTCGATACCGGGTTGGTGGTAGACGCAGGTGTCGAAGTACACGTTGTTCATCACATGCTCGTCGAGCAGGGGCCTTTTCATCTCCTGCGCCAGACCCCGAAAGCGCCCCCAGTGGTAGGGCACCGCGCCACCGCCGTGCGGAATCAAAAACTTGAGCGAGGGGAAATCCTTGAACAAATCGCCCTGGATCAGCTGCATGAAGGCCGTGGTGTCGGCGTTCAGGTAGTGCGCGCCCGTGGTGTGAAAGCACGCATTGCAGGAGGTAGAGACGTGGATCATGGCGGGCAGGTCGTACTCCACCATCTTTTCGTAGATGGGGTACCAGTGCTTGTCGGTCAGCGGGGGGCTGGTCCAGTGGCCGCCGGAGGGATCAGGGTTCAGGTTGATGCCGACGGCGCCGTATTCCTTGACGCACTTTTCCAGCTCGGGGATGCAGGTGGCCGGATCGACACCGGGCGACTGCGGCAGCATGGCCACGGGCACAAAATGGTCGGGGAACAGCGTGGAGACGCGGTAGCACAGCTCGTTGCAGATGGCCGCCCAGGTGCTGGACACATTGAAGTCACCGATGTGGTGGGCCATGAAGCTGGCACGCGGGCTGAACAGCGTGATGTCGCTGCCGCGCTCTTGCATCAGCTTGAGCTGGTTGGTTTCGATGGACTCGCGCAGTTCGTCATCGCTGATGCTCAGGTCGGCCACTTGGGGCATGGCCGCCGGGTCTTTGATGCCAGCGATCTGCGCATTGCGCCAGTTCTCCAGCGCCTTGGGGGCCGTGGTGTAGTGGCCGTGGCAGTCGATGATGAGGCTCATGTCCGGGGTGCTCCTTGTCTATGGGGTGTCATGTGGCGTGGTGCCAGGGGTTGCGGTGCGGGCGCTGTCTCCAGGCGATGGCGGCAGGGTCACACCGGCGCCATGCCCTGGCGGCGCTTGGCATCGGCGGCTTGCGGCGATGCCAGGTAGGCCAGCAGCGCCCGGGCTGCCTCGGCCTGTGGCGACTGCGCACCCACGCCCGCTGAAAACGTGGTGGTGATCTGGATGGCCGCAGGCAGCGGCCCAGCGATGGTGATGCCGGGCACATGCAGCAGCTCACTCAGTTGCTGAAAGCCCAGCGCCACCTCGCCCCGCGCCACCAGCGCGCCCACGGGCACGCCCGGTGGCGCTTGCACCATGCGGGGGGCGATCTGGTCGGCAATGCCCCAGCGCGCAAACAGCTGGGACAGCGCCACGCCACTGGGGCCGGTGGACAAGCTGATGCTGGGCGCGGCCAGCACGGCTTGGCGCACGGCGTCTTCGGTGCGCAGGTCAGGCAGCGGCGCCCCAGCGGGCACGGCCACGGCCACGCCCGACTGCACCCAGTCCACCTGGCTGCCCGGCAGCAGTTGCCCTGCCGCCAGCAATCGGGCGATGGCGTCCGACGCCAGAATCACCACGTCAAAAGCCTCGCCCGCCTGCACGCGCTTGGCAGCGTCCACACCGCCCACCGATTCGATGGCCACGTGGGTGCCCGACTGCTGCGCAAACCCATCCACCAGCTCGGCCAGCACCTGGCGCGTGGCCATGGAAGAAATGCCGCGGACCACGGGGGCGCTCATGCGGTGTCTCCGGCGGGGCGCTGCGCAGCGCGGGGGTGTGCGGTGGTGTCCATGGCCTGGATTGTGGACAGCAGCGGGCACGATCAGAAGCCCTCCCCGGCACTACCAGATATACCATTGCGCGATAGTTCACTTCAAGCTATTGCAAATAGCGCAGATCGTTTTCCATGGACCTCAAGCAGATCGAATACTTTGTCCGCGTGGCCGAGCTGGGCAGTTTTACCCGCGCGTCCGTGGTGCTGGACATTGCCCAGCCCGCCCTGAGCCGCCAGGTGCGCCTGCTGGAAGTGGAGCTGCGCCAGAACCTGCTGGTGCGCAATGGCCGGGGCGCCACCCCCACTGAGGCGGGCAAGCTGCTGCTAGAGCATGGGCGCGGCATCCTGCACCAGGTGGAGCGCGCACGCGAAGAACTGGGCCGCGTGCGCGGCGCGCTGGCCGGGCGCGTGGCCATCGGTCTGCCGCCCAGCATCGCCAAAGTGCTGACCGTGCCGCTGACCCGCGCCTTCCGCGTGAAGCTGCCCGACGCAGCGCTGGCCATCAGCGAAGGGCTGTCGGTGGCCATGCGCGAGTCGCTCACCACCGGCCTGCTCGATATTGCGCTGCTCTACAACACGCCTCCGGCGCCAGGCATCGAGACCACGGCGCTGTTGGAGGAAGACCTGTTTCTGGTACAGCGCCGCAGCGCCGGGCAGGCCCAGGCGGGCACCAATGCACTGGCCGGTGTGCCCCTGTCGCTGGACGAACTGCCGCGCTTTGCACTGGTCATTCCCACACGCCCCAACTCCATCCGCATGCTGGTGGAATCGGCCCTGGCCGCGCGGGGCCAGCGCCCGCAGATCAGCCTCGAAATCGACGGTGTGGCCGCCATCCTGGACTTGGTGGCCGATGGCGCCGGTTGCGCTGTGCTGCCCATGAATGCCGTCACCACCTCGGGCAAACCGGAGGTGTTCAGCACCCGGCCCATCCACAGCACCAGCAACGATGACGCTGGCGCAGCGCGTCTGCGCAGCAAGCTGTTCATGGCGGTCAGCTCACAGCGCCCAGCCACCCTGACACAACAGGCCATGGCCGAATTGATTCGCAGCACCTTGCAGGCGCTGTACCGCGCGCCCTGATCCACCAACGAGCGGGTAGCAAGACATAACGGACTGCCATTGCAGCGCAGTGGATACAGGCTTACACAAAACTTCGCACGCCGCCTACAGACGATTGACGCCACGATGGCACCATGAAGACTCCCGTTTCCGCAAGGAACGCACCCCGGAGAGTCCCTCATGGCCCACACCCGTTATGCCTTGTCTGCCGCATCCCTTGCTTTGTGGGTGTTGTGCGCGGCAATCCCCGCACAGGCCGCGCCGCAAGCCACCGTCATCATCCAGTCCGATGCACCCGATCGGACGTACCGCCCCGGCCCACCGGCTTACCAGGTGATTCCGGCACCCCCACCGCCCCGGCGCGAAGCCATGCCCCGCCCACGCCGGGGTCAGGTGTGGCAAACAGGCCATTGGGAGTGGCGTGGCAACCGCCACCGCTGGGTGCCAGGCCACTGGGTACAGGCCCGGCCCGGCTACCAGTACCGCCAGCCGCAATGGGTGCAAAACAATGGCCGCTGGGAAATGCAGCGCGGCGGCTGGGATCGCGACCGCGATGGCATCCCCAACCGCCGCGACCGTGACCGCGATGGCGACGGCGTACCCAATCGCTATGACGAACGGCCCGATAACCCCTATCGCCGCTGATCCATGCCAGGCCGCACCCGTGCTGCTGGGGCTTTCGCGGCCTGGGTGCATGGGGCGCGGGCACCCCTGGGCACCTTGATTTACTATTGATTCGATAGCTGCCAGCGCCCACGGCACAAGGCTTTGAGCCCGAAAATGCTTTAGATAGTGGGATCGTCGCTGGTAAACACTGTGAGTACGCCCGTGTAGCCGTACACATGGTGGCCAGCTATTTCACCTGCGGCAAAAAAACCCACCAGAGGCACATCGCCCAACGCATGGCGCACCGCCCGCAGTTCGGCGCCGGGCCCGCCCCAATGGGAGCCCCCCCGGGTAGAGCAGCTCACATAAATGGCGCCGGTGATGTGGCGCTGGGGTGGTACCGCCAACGCCTGCTCGGGCGCAGTGCTGCCCAGCAAAAAGGGCTCCAGCACATCGGGAGAAAGCTCTTCACGGACTTCTGCACAGATGCGGGTCAGGTCAGCATGTGCAGCTGCCGCACGGCACTGGCAAAACGCCAGCCACATGCCGGGCTCGATGGATTCGGCCAGTGCCACGCCGTGGCGGGCACCATCCAACCCCAGGATTTGGCGCACGCGCGTGTCGGGGCCGAAGTGGCCTGTGCGCGCACAGGTGCCAGGCTCTTCGCCCGCGTCCATGAGCCCTGCCAGGGTGGCGCGCACACGCTCGACAGCGATCTGCGGGTCGCCTTCAAGCGAAACGTCCAGCGTGCGCAGCAACACATCCAGGGCGGGCTCACCGTCCAGTGCCAGCACCACATTGTCTTGCGCAGCGGTGATGCGCTGCACCGGCCCCACTGGCTGGCAGCCTTGGGTGATGCGCGATAGCCAGTGCACGCCAGGCCCCCAGGCCACGCCCGACAGGCCGCCGAGGAACACCCCACCGGCTGCGCCATGACCCGCCAGGTTGCCGCTGCCCCCCACAGCAAACTGCACGCTGGCGCCACGGCTGGCGGCCAGGCCACCAAATACGTAGCCGCTGGTGGTGCGCTCGGCCATTTCGGCGACCAGGCCGGTAACGTCGGGGGTGTTGCCATCCGCATGCACCAGGGCGGTGTGCGCCACAAAACGCCCTTCGCCCACACGCGGCAGTGGCGCCACGCCCGAGAAGACGCGGTACTGATCGCAGGGAATATCCAGCAGCATCACCGCCAGGGCGGGCTCATCAAAGTATTGGGCATTGCTGGCACACACCCCTATGCCAACGGTGCCGCTCCAGTCAGTCACCTCCGGCAACTCGGCGCTGAGAAAATCCAGCAGCGTCTGTGCCTCGCTGGCGTAGTGGTCGGTGATGTAGAGCAGGCCCAGCGTGGGCGCATGGGCGTAGCCGGGCAGCGCCATCTGCGCGCGCAACTGTGCCAGCACCAAGGCGGCAGCCATGCGCCACTGCGGATGTGTGGCATGGCCGGTGGGGCACCGTTTCATGGGATGCCTGGCCGTGTTGTCAAGCACTGCGCTGGCAACAAATGCCTTTAACGCGCAGATTTGGTGGCAGGGCGGCGCACTGCTTTCTTGGCCGCAGGAGCCGCCGCCGGGGTTGCGGCTGATTTGCGCGCTACGGGCTTGGGGGCTGAAGTAGTGTCTTTGGCTGCCGTGGTGGCCTTGGCTGCTGTGGTTTTGCGTACAGGTGCAGGGGCCGTCGTGGCTGCACTGGCCGCACGGCGCGTAGCTTCTTGCACACTTTGTACGCCCTTGGTGGCGATGTCGGTGGCCGTCTTGAAAGCCTCTTTCGCCAGATCGGTGGCCATGTGGCGGGTGGTATCCAGCGCGCCTTGCTTAGCCGCTTCGGTCAGGGCAGTGGAGGCGATTTGCTGAAACTGCTGGGTGAGTGCACCCCACCACTGCATGGGATCAACCACACTGGCCGGGGCTTCGGCGGTGTCCTTGGCGGCGGCTTGCGGGGCTGCAGGTGCAGCACTTTCAGGAGCCATTTTTTCGGCCGCACGGGCCGCAGCGTCACCCATGGCATGGGCAGCACCAGCAAGGGTTTCACCCGCTTTGTGTACGCTGTCCATGACAGCATCTGTGGTCTTGAGTTTGAAAGCGTTGGCCACATCACCCATGCTGAAGTTCATACCCTTGAGGGTTGCCAATGTCATTTTTTGCACTTCCAGCGCCTGGATAGTCGCAGCCAGCGCGCGCGAGTTTTGCTCCAGCCAAAACTGCACGGCTTTCAACTCGGTGACACGCTTGTCCAACTCTTCGACACTGAGGGTCGGCGCCACCCAACTCGACAGGCTGGGCATGTGCGGCAGCCCCCCCGAAGTGCCTTTGGTGAGATTTTGCAGGAAGTCAAAGCCCGGCACGAATTTGCCGAAACCGAAAGGGGATGTGTCGCTCATGGCCGCTCCGCTGGTGTAGTTATCAAAGGTGCTAACAGCTTACTCCAATGCCGGAGGGCAGTGGTTACTGCTCAGTGCTGATGGGCAGGTGCGTGGGCTGCAGGCACGGCGCGGGTAGCCACCGGCACCTGCACTTGCTGCCGGAACTCAAAGCCCTGGGCATCCTGGAACACCAGGGTCAGTGGCACACTGCTACCCGGGGTCAGCGGTGCTTTCAAGTCCATCAACATGACGTGATAGCCCCCAGGCTTGAGCTCTACGGTCTGACCAGCGGGCAACGCCAATGCGGGAACGGCGCGCATTTTCATCACATCGCCCTCCATCTTCATTTCGTGCAGCTCAGTGACACCCGCAGCGGGCGAGTCGGTACCCACCAAACGCAGGCTCTGGCGGGCGGTAATACGCATAAAGGCGCCGGTAGCTTTTTGACCTGCCACACTGGCACGCGCCCAAGCGCCATCGATCGCCACGGCAATGGAAGTGGTGTTCTGGGCAATAGTGGCAGCCGTGGTAAGAGGCACCTGTGCGGCAACACCACCTGCCCACCCGGCAACCGCAAAAAATACTGCGGCGATCAAACATTGCAATGTCATAGAACTCTCTCTGATTCTTGAGGCAGAAAAAATGTGGCGAAACGCACAGGCGAAAAAAAACCCGCATTACTGCGGGTTTTTTATTTGTTTGGTTGCGCGAGAAGGATTTGAACCTCCGACCTTTGGGTTATGAGCCCAACGAGCTACCAGACTGCTCCATCGCGCGCTTTAATTATAACCTGATTTTATGCTGCTGCACCAGAATTATTTTCTTCGGTAACAACAGCACCGCGATCCACCAGTTCGACCAATGCCATGGGCGCGTTGTCGCCAACACGGAAACCCATCTTCAGAATACGGGTATAACCACCAGGACGCGCATTAAAACGGGGACCCAGATCATTGAACAACTTGGTCACGCTGTCCCGGTCACGCAGGCGGTCAAAGGCCAGGCGGCGATTTGCCACAGTGTCCACCTTGGCCAAGGTGATCATGGGCTCAATCACGCGACGCAATTCTTTGGATTTTGGCAAAGTAGTCTTGATGACTTCGTGCTCAATCAACGAGTTCATCATGTTGCGCAGCATCGCGAGGCGGTGCGATGTAGTGCGATTGAGTTTGCGAAGGCCGTGTCCGTGACGCATGGTGCTTTTCCTTTTATGTTGTTTAATCAGGCAGCCGTACAAGGTACTGCCCTGGCACTGCCCCTGCGAGGGGGCGAAAAATTATAACTTACCGCTTGTCCAAACCTGCTGGCGGCCAGTTTTCAAGCTTCATTCCCAACGTCAAACCACGTGACGCCAAGACTTCCTTGATTTCATTGAGCGACTTGCGACCCAAATTCGGCGTCTTGAGCAACTCATTCTCTGTGCGCTGAATCAGGTCGCCAATATAGTAAATATTTTCTGCCTTGAGGCAATTTGCAGAACGCACAGTGAGTTCAAGCTCGTCCACAGGGCGCAGCAAAATCGGATCAAAATTCGTATTGCCACGAACGTTACCCGCAGGCTCACCCATGCCAGGCAAGTCACCGCCTTCAAGCTGTGCAAAAACAGCCAACTGCTCTACCAAAATACGTGCAGATTTACGCACAGCATCTTCTGCAGCAATAGCACCGTTGGTTTCAATTTCCACCACCAACTTGTCGAGGTCAGTGCGTTGCTCGACACGTGCGCTCTCTACGGTGTAGCTAACGCGCTTGACCGGAGAAAAAGAGGCATCGAGAACGATGCGGCCAATCGACTTGGTGGACTCATCTGCGTAACGACGCATGTTGCCCGGAACATAGCCACGGCCTTTTTCAACCTTGATCTGCATGTCTAGCTTGCCACCCTGAGACAGATGGGCGATGACATGGTCAGGATTGATGATTTCAACGTCATGCGGCGTCTGGATATCACGCGCAGTCACCACACCCTCGCCATCTTTTCTCAAACTCAGTGTGACTTCATCGCGGTTGTGCAGCATGAAAACGACACCCTTGAGGTTCAGAAGAATGTTCACCACATCTTCCTGAACACCATCAATGGAGGAGTACTCGTGCAATACACCAGCAATCGTCACTTCCGTCGCTGCGTAACCCACCATGGACGAGAGCAAGACACGCCGGATAGCGTTGCCCAGCGTGTGACCGTAACCACGTTCGAATGGCTCCAGCACGACTTTGGCACGGTTGTGACCAAGCTGCTCGACATTGATCGTCTTGGGTTTCAGCAAATTTGTTTGCATGCAGACTTCCTCTCAATACCCCCAGCTCGTTACACCGGTAAGGCTGGTGAAGCACCTGTACCGCGATGCCTCGCGGTACAGGAACAGTTTTATCAAAGATGCAGCGGATAACTTAGCGCGAGTACAACTCAACGATCAGCGATTCGTTGATATCAGCACCAAACTCATCACGATCAGGCACCTTCTTGAAGACACCCTCAGCCTTCTCGGCATTCACATCCACCCACGCGGGCATACCAACTTGTTGCGCCAATTGCAAGGCTTCGACAATACGGTTTTGCTTCTTGGATTTTTCACGCACAGCCACCACATCACCCACCTTAACCAAGTAGGAAGGAATGTTGACCGAAACACCGTTGACCACAATGGCCTTGTGCGAAACAATCTGGCGTGCTTCAGCACGCGTGGAAGCAAAGCCCATACGGTAAACCACGTTGTCCAGACGGCACTCCAGCAGGGACATCAGGTTGGCACCGGTATTGCCTTTACGGCGATCAGCGGCTTCAAAATAGCGGCGGAATTGCTTTTCCAGCACACCGTACATACGCTTGACTTTTTGCTTTTCACGCAGTTGCAGACCGTAGTCCGAGGTGCGGGCACCCGAAGTGCGACCATGCTGGCCGGGCTTGGAGTCAAATTTGGCCTTGTCCGCAATAGAACGACGGGCGCTCTTGAGGAACAGGTCGGTGCCTTCACGGCGGGAGAGTTTGGCCTTGGGGCCGAGGTAACGTGCCACGTGAACTTCCTTTTATGTCATCTACCGCAAATACATTGCGGGAGCCGCCTGGAGCGCTGGTGCGTTCGCAGGCGGCGGTGGGCTTCAAAATTACTTAGATACGGCGGCGCTTTTGTGGGCGGCAGCCGTTGTGTGGAACCGGCGTCACGTCAGCGATGGACGTGATGCGGATGCCCAGAGCGCCTAGTGCGCGCACCGAAGACTCACGACCAGGGCCGGGACCCTTGATCTCGACGTCCAGGTTTTTGATGCCTTGTTCGATGGCAGCGCGGCCAGCCATTTCAGAAGCGACTTGGGCTGCAAAAGGCGTCGATTTGCGCGATCCCTTGAAGCCCTGGCCACCCGAAGAGGCCCAAGACAGAGCGTTGCCTTGGCGATCAGTGATCGTGATGATGGTGTTGTTGAACGAGGCATGCACGTGAGCGATGCCATCCGAAACGTTCTTGCGAACTTTTTTACGAACGCGCTGGGCTGCGTTGTTGGAAGGAGATTTAGCCATGTTGATCTTTCAATCTCTTTATTTCTTCAGTGCTGCTGCACCCTTGCGCGGACCCTTGCGAGTGCGGGCATTGGTGCGCGTGCGCTGACCACGCATAGGCAGACCACGGCGGTGGCGGAAACCACGGTAGCAGCCAATGTCCATCAAGCGCTTGATGTTCATCGTGGTTTCACGACGCAGATCACCTTCAATAGTGAACTGTGCGATTTGATCGCGAATCTTCTCAAGATCGCCATCCGTCAGATCCTTGATCTTTTTGGAATAAGCGATTTCGCAGGCTTCGCAAATCTTGCGTGCGCGCGTGCGACCGATGCCATAAATGGCTGTCAAGCCAATTTCAGCATGCTGATGTGGCGGAATATTGATACCAGCGATACGTGCCATATGCGTCCTCTATACTTTCCTAATCAACCCTGACGCTGCTTGTGACGCATGTCAGTGCAGATCACACGCACCACACCCTTGCGGCGGATGATCTTGCAATTACGGCAGATTTTCTTGACCGAAGCAGAAACTCTCATTTCACTCTCCTAAAACTTTTTTGCGCTTAACCCAAGGCACTCGAGACCAAAGGCTCCCACAGCACACTGTGGGACGTTGATTGATATTGACCTAGGCTTAGTACGACAGCTTACGCCGACACGTTTGCAGATCTTCGGCACCCTTAACTGGCAGCACCGGATTTAAAGTTGGCTTTTTTCAGCAGCGACTCATACTGCTGCGACATCAGGTAATTTTGCACTTGGGCCATAAAGTCCATGGTTACTACCACAATGATCAGCAACGACGTCCCACCAAAATAGAAAGGAACGTTGTATTTCAGAATCAAGAACTCCGGCAGCAAACACACAAAAGTGATGTAAACAGCACCTGCAAGCGTCAATCGAACCAGAATTTTATCGATATACCGTGCCGTTTGTTCACCTGGCCTGATGCCAGGGATGAAAGCTCCACTCTTTTTCAGATTATCTGCAGTCTCTCGACTATTAAAAACCAGTGCAGTGTAGAAGAAGCAAAAGAACACGATAGCAGTGGCGTAGAACATCACATAGATAGGCTGACCAGGAGTCAGAGCACCAGAGATGTCTTTCAACCAACGCATCGACTCACCCGCGCTGAACCAATTCACAATAGTTGCAGGCAGCAAAATGATCGAAGAAGCAAAAATGGGAGGAATAACACCTGCCATGTTCAACTTCAAAGGCAGATGCGAGGACTGACCTCCATACACCTTGTTTCCTACCTGCCGACGAGCGTAATTCACCAAAATCTTGCGCTGACCACGCTCGACGAACACCACAAAATAAGTGACAAATGCCACCAAAATCACGATGAAGATGGCTGCAATGATGCTCATCGCACCAGTGCGAACCAATTCCAGCAAACCGCCAATGGAGCTGGGCAAACCAGCAGCGATACCAGCGAAAATCAGAATGGAAATACCGTTGCCCAGCCCACGCTCGGTGATTTGCTCGCCCAACCACATCAGGAACATGGTGCCCGCAGTCAGGCTTACCACTGCCGTCAGACGAAATCCAAACCCAGGCTCAAGTACCAGACCTACAGAACTTTCCAGTGCCACCGCGATACCCAGAGACTGGAAAATTGCCAGACCCAAAGTGCCGTAGCGGGTGTACTGGGTGATTTTGCGCCGACCTGCTTCGCCTTCTTTTTTCATCTGCTCGAAGGCGGGCACTGCGTACGTCATCAGCTGCATGATGATCGATGCCGAGATGTACGGCATGATCCCCAGTGCAAAGACAGTAAAACGCGACAGTGCACCACCCGAGAACATGTTGAACAGGTTCAGAATGCCGCCTTGCTGGCCACTGAACAGCTGCTTCAGCTGGGCTGGATCGATACCAGGAACGGGAATATGTGCCCCAATCCGATAAACGACCAGCGCCAACAAGAGAAAAACCAGCCGACGACGCAAATCGCCAAACTTTCCGGTTTTTACCATTGGAGCTGTGCTAGTGGCCACGGCTTTTTTCCTTCAAGAGTAGACTCAGGCCACGCTGCCGCCAGCGGCTTCGATAGCAGCCTTGGCACCAGCAGTGACGCTGACACCGCTGAGCTTGACGGCAGTAGCCAGCGCACCGGTGTTGATCACCTTGACAGCACGTGTCAAGTCGTTGATCAGACCAGCTTGCTTGAGCACCAGAACGTCCACTTCAGCCAGACCCAGACGAGCGATATCTGTCAGGGTCACTTCTGCGTTGAAGCGCAAAGTCATGGACTTGAAACCACGTTTGGGCAAACGGCGTTGCAAAGGCATTTGACCGCCTTCGAAACCGACCTTGTGGTAACCGCCCGAACGCGACTTTTGACCCTTGTGACCACGGCCAGCTGTCTTGCCGAGACCGGAGCCGATACCACGGCCCACGCGGCGCTTGGCGTGCTTGGCACCGTCTGCGGGCTTGATGTTATTGAGTTCCATCATCAACCTTTCAGACGATTTTGACCAGATAACTGATCTTGTTGATCATGCCGCGCACTTCAGGTGTGTCTTGCAGTTCGCTGACACTGTTGAGTTTGCGCAGACCCAGACCACGCACAGTAGCGCGGTGCGATTCTTTCGTGCCAATCGGGCTGCGAACCAGCTGGATTTTCACGGTTTGTTGTGTAGACATTGTCAAAGCTCCTGTCAGACGAAGAGGTCTTCGACCGACTTGCCGCGCTTGGCTGCCACTGCACCAGGGGTGGTGGAGTTGGTCAGCGCGTCAAAGGTGGCACGAACCATGTTGTAAGGGTTGGACGAACCATGGCTCTTGGCCACGATATCGGTGATGCCCAACACTTCAAACACAGCGCGCATAGGACCGCCAGCAATCACGCCGGTACCCTTGGGAGCCGGAGCCATCATGACGGAAGCGGCACCGTGGTGACCCATCACCTGATGGTGGATGGTGCCGTTTTTCAGCGAGACCTTGACCATGTTGCGACGGGCTTCTTCCATGGCTTTTTGCACCGCTGCCGGTACTTCCTTGGATTTGCCCTTGCCCATGCCCACACGGCCATCGCCGTCACCGACCACGGTCAGCGCAGCAAAGCCGAGGATGCGACCACCCTTAACAACTTTGGTGACGCGGTTGACCGCAATCATCTTCTCGCGCATTCCGTCGTCGCGGCCTTCGTCTTGCACTCGGGGTTGAAATTTAGCCATTTTGTATTCCGTTCCGCTTAGAACTGCAAACCTGCTTCACGGGCTGCGTCGGCCAGGGCCTTGACGCGACCGTGGTAGGCAAAGCCTGCGCGATCAAATGCAACTTTTTCGACGCCCGCTGCTTTGGCTTTTTCAGCAATGCGCTTGCCAATGACTTGCGCTGCTGCAGTGTTGCCACCCTTGCCAGAGCCACCCAGTGCAGTGCGCACTTCGGCTTCGGCAGTGGAGGCGCTGGCCAGCACCTTGGTGCCGTCGCCGGAAACCACGGTAGCGTAAATATGGAGGTTCGTACGATTCACCGACAGACGGGCAATACCTTGCTGGGCAATGCGGATGCGGGTCTGACGGGCACGACGAAGACGCTGCTCTTTCTTGGTCAACATGTTGCAGCTCCTTATTTCTTCTTGGTCTCTTTGATCGTGACTTTTTCGTCCGCATAGCGGATGCCCTTGCCTTTATAAGGCTCGGGAGGACGAACAGCACGGATCTCAGCGGCAATCTGACCTACACGCTGGCGGTCGGCACCCTTGACCACGATTTCAGTCGGGGTAGGGGTAGCCACCGTGATACCTGCGGGCATGTCAAAGTTGACGGGATGGGAATAACCCACAGCCAGGTTCAACTTGTTGCCAGTAGCTTGGGCTTTGTAGCCCACGCCAATCAGCGTCAGTTTTTTCTCGAAACCTTTGCTGACACCGACCACCATGTTGTTGACCAACTGGCGAATGGTGCCGCTCATGGCATTGGCTTCGCGGGAATCGTTGGCAGGCTCAAAAGAGAGCTTGCCGTCGTTGCTGGTCACAGTAACCAGCAGGTTTTGCGCCACAGACAAGGCTCCACCAGCGCCCTTGACGCTGATTTGCTCGCCCTGGATCGACACATCCACACCAGCGGGGATGGTGACCGGCATTTTTGCTACACGGGACATTTCAGTTTCTCCTCAATGTCACGGCTTAAGCCACGTAGCAAAGCACTTCGCCACCGACACCGGTAGCACGCGCTTTGCGGTCGGTCATCACGCCCTTGGGGGTGGTGACAATGGCCACGCCGAGACCATTCATGACCTGTGGGATGGCATCACGGCCTTTGTACACGCGCAAGCCGGGACGGCTGACACGTTCGATACGCTCAATGACCGGACGGCCAGCGTAGTACTTCAGGGTGATTTGGAGTTCGGATTTGCCGGCTTCGCTCTTGACCTCGAAACCGTCAATGTAGCCCTCGTCCTTCAGCACTTGGGTGATGGCGATCTTCACTTTGGAAGAAGGCACGCTCACAGTGGCTTTGGAAACCATTTGGGCATTGCGGATGCGGGTCAGCAAGTCAGCGATGGGATCACTCATGCTCATGTTGTATCTCTCCTGCCTGCTTACCAGCTGGCCTTGGTGACACCGGGGATGTCGCCTGCGAAAGCCAGTTCACGGATCTTGGCGCGGGCCAAGCCGAATTGACGGAAAGTACCGCGGGGACGACCGGTGATTTCGCAACGGTTGCGTTGGCGCGTGGGATTAGCGTTGCGTGGGAGCTTTTGCAGGCCCAGGCGGGCTGCATCGCGCTCTTCATCGCTGCGCTTGGCGTCGGATGCGACGGCCTTCAGTTCTGCGTACTTTGCTGCGTACTTGGCAGCCAGTTTTTCGCGCTTGAGCTCGCGCTGGATCAAAGCTTGTTTTGCCATACGCTGCCTCAGTTCTTGAAGGGGAAACGGAAACCGGTGAGCAGTGCTTTGCACTCTTCATCGGACTTGGCCGTTGTAGTGATGCTGATATTGAGACCGCGCAGGGCGTCGACCTTGTCGTACTCAATTTCAGGGAAGATGATTTGCTCTTTGACGCCGATGTTGTAGTTGCCACGGCCATCGAACGCACGACCGGAGATACCCCGGAAGTCACGTACGCGGGGCAGTGCCACGGTAACAAAGCGATCCAAGAATTCGTACATCTGCACACCGCGCAGGGTGACCATGCAACCAATGGCTTGGCCTTCGCGGATCTTGAAACCGGCGATAGCTTTTTTAGCCTTGGTGACAACAGGCTTTTGACCAGCAATCTTGGTCAGATCAGCCACTGCGTTGTCCATGACTTTCTTGTCAGCGACGGCTTCGCTCACACCCATATTGAGTGTGATCTTGGTCAGGCGAGGCACCTGCATGGGCGAGGTATAGCCGAACTGCTTCATCAGTTCGGGAGCGAGCTTTTCGCGGTAGATTTTTTGGAGTCGTGCCATGTTTTACCCCTTAGGCCGTCTTGATTTCAGCGCCGCTGGACTTGAACACGCGAACGTGCTTGCCGTCTGCTTGCAGCTTGATGCCAACGCGATCAGCCTTGCCAGTGGCGGCATTGAAAATAGCCACATTGGACTGGTGGATAGGCATGGCCTTCTCAAGAATGCCGCCAGTCGTACCCTTCATGGGGTTTGGCTTGACATGCTTCTTGACCAGGTTGATGCCATCTACCACCAGGTAGGAGTCATCTTTGCGCAGCGACACTGTGCCGCGCTTGCCTTTGTCGCGCCCTGCGAGCACGACGACTTCGTCGCCCTTGCGAATCTTGTTCATCGCGCCGTCCTTAGAGAACTTCAGGAGCCAGGGACACGATCTTCATGAACTTCTCGGTACGCAGTTCACGCGTCACGGGTCCGAAGATGCGGGTGCCGATGGGCTCCAGCTTTGCATTGAGCAACACTGCTGCGTTGCCATCGAATTTGACGAGCGAGCCATCAGCACGGCGAATACCCTTGGCCGTACGAACCACCACAGCGCTGTAAACCTCGCCTTTTTTGACGCGGCCACGCGGAGCGGCTTCCTTAATGCTCACCTTGATGATGTCGCCAACGCTTGCATAGCGACGCTTCGAACCACCCAGCACTTTGATGCACAGGACGGACTTGGCGCCGGTATTGTCGGCAACGTCTAACCGGGTTTCTGTCTGGATCATTTCAATATTCCCAACTTGCACCAACAAGGTCAAACAGCCCCAGAGAAACTCTCAAGCGCTGCAACCAGCCAGTCAGTCTTGGGCCCGTCGTCCGCACTGCAAACCATTTGCGGTGCTTCTTGTTGGGCAGAAACTTCGCTTTTTGACAGCGAAGCCCGCGATTGTTTCAAATAAAGCACCGCATGTCAAGCAATAACGCCTTTCGTTTTCCATGGCGCGTATGAACCACAGGCGGCTACCATCGCCTGCTCTTGTGCCCATTTCTTTTGCCGATCTTTTGCCATGACCGCCACATCTACCGCACCCGAACACTCCAACGCCCTGCCTGCCCTGGCCTTTATTGGCGGCGGCAACATGGCCAGCGCCATCATTGGTGGCCTGATCCGCCAAGGTGTACCGCCCACGCAGATCGAAGTGGTCGAGCCGTGGGCCGAGGCACGCGCTGCCCTGTTGCAGCAGTTTGGTATTACCGCGCAGGAGCAGGCGGGCGCACAGTTGCAACGCGCAGGCCTGGTGGTGTGGGCAGTGAAGCCACAAACTTTTCAGGAAGCTGCATTACAGACACGCGCCCACACCGCCCAGGCGCTGCACCTGAGCGTGGCCGCCGGCATACGCAGCAGCAGCATTGCGCAGTGGTTGAACAGTGAAAGCGTGGTGCGTGCCATGCCCAACACGCCCGCACTGATTGGCCAGGGCATGACGGCGCTGTACGCCCGTCCGGCTGTCAGCAGCGGCCAGCGCGCGCTGGTCGAGCAAGTCATCGCCCCCACGGGCCAGCAGATGTGGGTGCAGGACGAGACACAGCTTGATGCCGTGACCGCGCTGTCAGGCTCGGGCCCGGCGTATGTTTTCTACTTTCTCGAAGCAATGGTGCAGGCGGGCACCGAGATGGGCCTGTCACCCGAGCAGGCGCACCAGCTGGCCGTGGGCACCTTCGTGGGGGCCTCCGAACTGGCGCGCCGCTCTGACGAAGCACCCGCCGTGCTGCGCCAGCGCGTGACCTCCAAAGGCGGAACGACCTACGCGGCACTGCAATCGCTGGAGCAAGACGGTGTGGCAGACAAGTTCATCCATGCCCTGCATGCCGCTGAGCACCGCGCGCGCGAGCTGGGCGATGAGTTTGGCCGGTAAATTAAGGGCAAGAATAGGCCCCATCCCTTATAGGAAGGGCGCAAGCAGCTATCAAAAAAGAAGCGTTCTTCACCCCGCTGCGTTGCCACGCCAGCTGCGCCCAGTCCAGGCGCGCAAGCGCTACCAGCGCACCATCCCCAGAGCGATGCCGACAAACACGGTAAACCCGAGCCAGTGGTTGACGCGAAACGCCCGAAAGCATCCCTCGCGCGTGCGTGTGCGGATCAGCCACCAGTGCCACGCTACCTGCGCCAATGCCACCGCCATCGCTATATAAAAAATAGCACCCAGCGCAAGCGGGGCAAGGGCTACAGCCCAAAAACCTAAAAACAGCAGGTAAAACAGCACAATCGCTGCCACGTCCAGGCGCCCCAGCGTGATGGCCGAGGTTTTCATGCCGATCAGCAAGTCGTCATCGCGGTCCACCATGGCATATTCGGTGTCGTAGGCCAGCACCCAGAACAGGTTGCCCAGCCACAACAGCCACGCCATGGCAGGCGCACTGCCCTGCACGGCGGCAAAGGCGATCACGATGCCGAAGTTGAAGGCCACGCCCAGCACGGCCTGCGGCATGGCAAAAAACCGCTTGGTGAACGGGTACAGCACCGTCACCAGCAGCGCGGGCACCGACCATGCCACGGCCACCCAGTTCGTGGTCAGCACCAGCGCCAAAGCCACCAGCGCCAGGACAGCCCCCACCACCAGCGCCTCGGGCACCGACACCTGGCCTGAGGTGATGGGACGCTGCGCCGTGCGCTTGACGTGGCGGTCGAAGTGGCGGTCGGCCACATCGTTGATGCAGCAGCCGGCACTGCGCATCAGGATGGTGCCCAGCACAAACACCGCCAGCAGGTGCCAACCTGGAAAACCACCAGCGGCCAGCCACAGCGCGCTCAGCGTGGGCCAAATCAGCACCAGCCAACCCGCCGGGCGGTTCCAGCGGATCAGGTCAAGGTAGAGGGAAAAACGGCTGCGCGGGGGGGTGGACATGCAGATAAGCGGGCAAGCGCACGGTGGTGGGCCACACCGGCCACGGCGCCTGCGGCGGTAGAAACGGAGCCGCGTTTATACGCCATGGCGGTGGCGGCAGGCGGCCCGGGCGCCTTGTCCGCACCGCTCATGCTGCGCGCTGCTGCTGTGGGTGGACGGTAATCACCTCCCACTTGGGGCACTCGTAGAACGCAATCTGTGCCTGCGTGGCGGGATAGCGGCCACAGGGAAAGTAGTTCCACAACGCCGACCCGTAAATGCCGCACAGCCCTGTGGCCGCCACGTGCATCGGGCAACTGATTTGCGTGCAGCAGCGCGCGCAGCTGCCACAGGAGCGCACACCATGCGACCAGTCAGGCTGCACGCGCACCAGGCGCAAGTCCGGGCCGCTGCGCGGCGCATCCCACCAGTCGCGCCACTGCATGAAGCTGGTCATGCTGCGGTAATCGCTTTGAAAGGCAATGCGCCCCAAAAATGTCCATACTTGCAGCGTGCCCGGCACAAATTGGCGGTGGTGGCGCCAAAAGCGCGCGTCGCCAAAACACACCCCCGAATACAACGGTGCCAGCACATAAGCCCCCAGCCCCAACGTGGCCAGGGCCCACACCCCCATCAGCGCAATGCCCACGCGCGCAGCAAACCAACCCAGGGCCTGGCACACGCCAGCTACCCCGGGTTTGCGACCCTTCAACTCCACAGTGTCCATAGTCCCAATACCCCAGCCCAGTTACCCAATAAAAAATGCGACACCGACACCCCCAGCAGGTTGCGGTGCAGTGCAAACAACCCACCCCAGAGCAAGCCGCTGAAAAGACTGACCAACGCCAGCGGCACCCCGAAACTCCAGTGCCACAGCGCAAAAAGCAGCGCCGCAAGTACCACCGCACCCCAACGGGCAATCGGCCCTGGCCACGGCAGCAAACGTTCCAAAGCGCTTTGCAACATGCCGCGCGCCATCAGCTCTTGCAACGGCACCACCAGCGCATAGGTGGCATACGTCCAGTCCAACCGGGACCAATCCAGCCCCAGAGGCACAGAGGCAGACAGAGCGGCATGCGTGGCCAGCAGATACAGGCAGGCCATCAACGGCAACGTCCACACCAAAGCCACCGCCAGCGATCGCCTGGCACCGCACCAATGCAGCCCGATGTCAGCAGCCCCCAGCCCCAGACGAGCCACCCAGCGCAACAAGACCAGCAAAGTGAACAGCTCCAGCAGCCGCGCCAGCACAAACCGCCAGGGCAAACCGTCTATGGCCTCGCTGACAGCCCACCACTGCGGCGGCAACGCATCCAGCAACCACCACAGCAGCAGTACGGTTACCAACAGTTCAAACGCAACGGCCATGCGCGGCAATGCCGTACCAGCCTGCGTGGCGGCACCTGAATGGGTCATCGTGAGCAGCTCCCTCCCGCAGCCTGTCCGACAGCCCTTGCCCGGAACCAGAGCACACCGGTGTGGCCGCATGTTAGGCAGCGCCCACCACGTCGTCCATACGCCAAAACGACTACGGCGACACCAGCACGGCCACCGCACGCACCCCCAGTGGGAAGCGGAACAACCCGCCCCAACCCGCTAGGTCACGCGGGCAGCGACAGCACGGGCTTCTGGTCTGTGGGAGCGCCGCCGGGGTCTACGCAACGGCTGCCGCTGCACCGCGCAAAAAGCCCACCACCTCGGGAGCTGCGCCCCAGCGCGCGGCCAGGACACTGGCCTGGGCCACATCGCGTGCTGTGCCCAGCTGCGTTTGCCACTGCTGGGCCACGTCGTGTTGGCGCTGCAAACGCCGGGGCAGCAGGGGCGACAGGGCTTGCGTGCTGTAACGCAGCCGCTTGGAGAGAATGCGCACGCGGTGCAGGCCTTCGGCATCGGGGCTGGCTGCGCCAGGCAGGTGCTTGGCGTCTGCCCAGGTGCGCTCCAGGCGATGGAGCAGCCGCTGCACCCGCCGACGCAACCAGCGCACGGCAGGCCGCTTGCCCCCGCAGGCCACCACGGCGGGCGCCAGGGCAGCAGTCTCCAGCGACTCCAGCCACTGCGACAACTCCAGCAGCGCGGCCCCCACCGCGGGCTGGGCCAGGGTCTGGCGCACGGCGGTGCGCTGTTGCTGGGCTGCGTCCAGCAGCGCCGTTTGCAGCGCCTGCCATGCCGGGGCACGGCTGGCATCGCCCGCGACGTAGCGCTCAGTCCAGAGCGGCAGTGTCTGCGTGGCCGCCACATCCACATCGCGCAACGCGCCCAAACTGTCCAGCAACGGCTGCAACGCAGGCAGTGCGGGGCATGGCACACCGGGCAGGGCTGGGCGCAACAAGCGCCACAGGCTGCGAAAACGCCGCCAGCCCACGCGCGCTTGGTGTACCAGCTCAGGCCCATCGGCACCCAGCAACGTGTGCAGGTTGGCGGTGAACTGTTGCAGCGCCTCGCCCAGCAGGCTGCGCGCCATGGTCTGCAAGGACGCGTCGCGCGATAGCACCGGTGGCTGCGCCTGCACGGCCATCGGCGTGTCCGCCTGCCCCAGGGCGTAGCCGCGCTGCGCTTTGCTGGCCGCCAGCGGCAGCACGGCCACGGTGCGGGCAATGCGCCGGGCCAGCGAGAACAAGGCCCCTGGTGGCCCGGCCACCAATTCCAGCTCCAGCTCGCACAGCGGAGCGCTGCGGTGGCCGGCGGTGATGGTGCCCACGTCCAGCGCCACTTCGATCTCGCTGCCATCGCGCGCTGTGACGCGCCAGACCGTGCGCTCAAAGTCGGTCACAAAACAGGGGGCCAACGCCGGGGCCAGCGTGCCATCGGGGTCCATGCCAGGCCAGGGACTGTCGTGCAGCAACTCCAGTGCCAGGGCCGGGCCAGGCACGGGCATTTCCCACTCGCCGCGCTGGCTCAGCGCCGAATCGCTGCGGCCTGCGGTTTTCAGGGTTTGCAGCCACTGCAGCGGCTGCTCTGACCCCACCCGGCGCAGGCGCAGGGCCACGCGCTGGCGGCGCAGCTGCTGGTCGGGCGTGTCGTAGTACACGCTGTACACCTGCTGGCGCACCGCTTTGCGCCGGGCCAGTGCGGGCACGCGCGCCAATTGCGCCGCCAGCGCATCGGGTGAGACGCCCTGGGCGCCGGGCAAGGCCAGCTTGATTTCAGTTTCGGTCGCGCCAGCCGGAGCGGCGGTACGCTGGCGTTTTTTGGCTGGGCGCTGGCCGGGCTGCACCAGCGGCTGCCCCAAGGTGCGTGCCATAGCGTGCGCGGCCTCAGTCTTCGAGCAAAGAGCGCAGCATCCAGGCCGTCTGCTCATGCACGGTGAGGCGCTGGGTCAGCAAATCAGCGGTGGGCTGGTCGTTGGCCTTGTCGGCCACGGGAAACAGCTCGCGCGCGGTGCGGGCCACGGCCTCGTGGCCTTCCACCAGGATGCGCACCATGTCGGTGGCCTTGGGTGGCTTGGCCGGTGCATCCGGCAGGCTGGTGAGCTTGCCAAACTCGGCATACGAGCCCGGCGCCACATGGCCCAATGAGCGGATGCGCTCGGCCACGGGGTCAACTGCGTTCCACAGCTCGGTGTACTGCACCATGAACATGGTGTGCAGGGTGTTGAACATGGGCCCGGTCACGTTCCAGTGGAAGTTGTGCGTGGTCAGGTACAGCGTGTAGGTGTCGGCCAGCAGGTGCGACAGGCCCTGGGCAATGGCAGCACGGTCTTTGTCGCCAATGCCGATGTGGATACCGGGGACGGTGGTCTTGGAAGCTTTGGCCATGGTTTTCTCCTGGGATGGTGGGTGAAAAAAGCCGCCTACAGGCGCACAACCACTGTAGCGCAATCGTGTTTCAGGACAGGCGGGTCACGCCCGGCAGCTCGCAGGCGTAAATGGCATTGCGCAGGGCGGCAATTGCTTCGTAGCGTGTGAAACTGCGCCGCCAGGCCAGCACCACACGGCGCATGGGCGGGGCGGCGCTGGCATCGCTCTCGCACACCGGCAGGTAGCGGATATAGGTTTCGTCGCTTTTGCGCCGGCGCGAAGTAATTTGCAGCGCCGTGCGCGGCACCGCCAGGCGTGGCACCAGCGTCACGCCCATACCGGCGGCCACCATGTGCTTGATGGTTTCCAGCGACGAGCCTTCAAAGCTTTTGCGTATGCCCTCAGCGTTGCTGGAAAAACGCGCGAACTCGGGGCAGACCTCCAGCACATGGTCACGAAAACAGTGGCCTGCCCCCAGCAAGAGCATGGTCTCGTTCTTGAGCTGCTGCGCCGTCACCGACTTTTGCCCTGCCAGCGGATGGTTGCTGGGCACGGCGGCCAGAAAAGGCTCGTCGTACAACGGCGCCATGGCCAGGCCGGTATCGGGAAAGGGCTCGGCCAGGATGGCACAGTCGATCTCCCCCGTGCGCAGCATCTCCAGCAGCCGGGCGGTGAAGTTCTCTTGCAGCATCAGCGGCATTTGCGGCGTGCGCTCTATGCAGTGGCGCACCAGTTCTGGCAGCAGATAGGGGCCGATGGTGTAGATCACCCCCAAGGTCAGTGCGCCTGCCAGCGGGTCTTTGCCGCGCTTGGCAATCTCCTTGATGGCCGCAGCCTGCTCCAGCACGCTTTGCGCCTGGCGCACGATGTCTTCACCCAGTGGCGTCACCGAGACTTCGCCCACGCTGCGCTCAAATAATTTCACGTCCAGCTCTTCTTCCAGCTTCTTGACGGCCACCGACAGCGTAGGCTGCGATACATAGCAGGCATCGGCGGCCTTGCCAAAGTGCTTTTCACGGGCCACGGCGACGATGTATTTGAGTTCAGTGAGGGTCATGGGGGTGGCAGTGTAAAGAAGCGGGCCACAGCGCTATACCATCTGCTTCTGTCTTCCAGGGAGCCCAGACCATGGCTTTGCGTACACCCCGGTCCCTGCACCTGCGTCTGTGGATCGTTATTGCACTGGCCAGCCTGCCGGTGTTTCTGATGGCGTTTCTTGACTACCGTGAGCGGCGCCAGGACGCCATCACCAGTCTGGAAAACGAGGTATCCCGGATGCTCATTGCCGCACGGCTGGCCGAAGAATCGGCCCTGCGCCGCATCCGACAGACCTTCCAGATCATGGCCCGCGCCGACAACCTGCAGTCCCTCGATACCGACGACTGTTCCGGCCTGGCCCAGCGCCTGTTGCAGTCGATGGAAGGCGTCTCCAACATCGGCGCTGCCCTGCCCAATGGCCAGCTGTTCTGTAGCGCCAGCCCGATGCGCGAAGACGTGACCGTGAACGATCGCCTGTGGTTCCAGAGCGCCATGGCGAGCGAAAGCACCACTGCGGGCGATTTCGTGGTCGGTCGGGTCTCGCGCCAGCCTGGCATGGTCTTTGGCCATCCCGTCCGCGACAGCAAGGGGCAGATCAAAGCCGTACTGTTTGCCTCCATACAGCTGACCTGGTTCGAGAACCTGATCACTGAGTTCCAGCTGCCCGCTGGCTGGAATGCATTTTTGCTGAAGATTCCGGGGGAGGTGCTGTCCTACCACCCTGCTGCCGACCTGGCGCTGGCCAAAGCACAAGCGCCCCACGCGGCAGCGCCTTTTCTGCAAGCACTACAGGCAGGCCAGCGGGTGAGCGAACTCAAGGGCCTTGACGGCAACCGGCGCATGTATGGCATCGGCTCACCGCACTTGTCTCGCACGCCCCTGCTGGTGGCCATTGGCGCCCCGCTGGAGCGCACGGTGGCCCGCATCGACCAGGGTTTCTGGTGGCGCCTGCTGTTGCTGGCGGGCATTGCGCTGGTGTCGGTGCTCACGGCCCGCTTCTACATCTGGGGCCTGATCGAGGCCTGGACACGCCAGATCACGGGGGCCATCGACAGTGTGGCCTCGGGGCGCTTGCACACCCGCATACAGCGCTTTTCGCCCGTGCAGGAGCTGCACGCCGTGGAACGGGGCATCAACCACATGGCCAGTGAACTGCAAAAGCGCGATGCAGACCTGCGCCGCCTGTCCGCTGCGGTAGAGCAAAGCCCCGAGGCCATCATCATCACCGACACCTCGGCCCGCATCGAGTACGTGAACGATGCTTTTGTGCGCTCCACCGGCTACACGCAGGCCGAGGTGCTGGGCAAGAACCCGCGCATCCTCAACCAGGGCCTGACCCCGCCCGCCACCTACGAAGCCATGTGGAACGCCCTGCGCGGCGGAAAGCCCTGGCGCGGCGAACTCATCAACACCCGCAAGGATGGCAGCACCTACGTGGAGATGGCCACCATCGGCCCCATCCTCGACGAAGACGGCAAAGTGACCCACTTTGTCTCCACCAAAGAGGACATCACGCAGCGCAAGGCCTCCGAGGCCCTGGTACACCAACTGGCCTACTACGACGCACTGACCGGCCTGCCCAACCGCACCCTGCTGCACGAACGGCTGGCGCAGGCCGTGCGCGGCAGCGCACACGGCCATGGTTTGCTGCTGCTGGTGGACATAGACCGCTTCAAGCAGATCAACGACACCCGGGGCCATGCCGCAGGCGACCTGCTGCTGCGCGAGGCGGCGCGGCGCATCCGCAGCGCCGTGCAAGCCCAGGACACCGTGGCACGGGTGGGCAGCAACACCTTTGCCGTGCTGGCGCCCCACGTAGGCGCCTGGGCCACAGAGGCCAATGCCCGCGCGCACAACCTGGCCCAACAGGTGCACCAGAGCCTGGCCGCCCCCTACGACCTGGACGAGCAAAAACGGCTCTACGCCACCACCAGCGCGGGCATTGCATTGTTTGGCGCGGGCGCGCCCTCTTCCGCCACCGTGCTACAGCAGGTCGAAGTGGCCTTGTACCGCGCCAAAGACGAAGGCGGCAACGCCGTCCTGTTTTTCGATGCAACCATGCAGGCCAGCGTGGATGCGCGCGCGGCCCTGGAAACCGGCCTGCGCGACGCCATTGAGCAACAGGACTTCCAGTTGTTCTACCAGGTGCAGGTGGACAAAGACGGTGCGGTGGTGGGTGCCGAGGCGCTGATCCGCTGGATAGGCGCCGATGGCAAGGTGGTCTCGCCCGCCGACTTCATCCCGCTGGCCGAGGAAACACGGCTGATCGTGCCCATAGGCCAATGGGTGCTTGATACCGCCTGCCAGCAGCTGGCCCAATGGCAGCAGCACCCGGCCACCCGCCACCTGGCGCTGGCCATCAACGTGAGCGCGCGCCAGTTCCACCAGGCCGACTTTGTGGCCCAGGTGCGCGCCGCCATCGAGCGCCACCACATCGACCCCGGCTGCCTGAAGCTGGAGCTGACCGAGAGCGTGATCCTGGGCGATATCGACACCACCATTGAGCGCATGCACCAGCTGCGTGCGCTGGGCCTGCGCTTTGCGCTGGACGACTTCGGCACTGGCTACTCCTCGCTGAGCTACCTCAAGCGGTTGCCGTTTGACCAGCTCAAGATCGACCAGTCCTTCATCCGCGACATGCTCACCGACCACAGCAGCAACGCCATCGTGCGCGCCATTTTGGTGATGAGCGAAGCGCTGGGCCTGGAGGTGGTGGCCGAAGGGGTAGAGACCACCGCCCACCGTGCTTTTCTGGTGGAGCACGGCTGCCAGTTCTGCCAGGGCTATTTGCTGGGCCGCCCGGTACCCATCGCCACCTGGGAAGCAGCGCACCTGGACGCGCCTGCGCTGCCTACTACGCCTTGAGGTAGTCCTGACGCCCACCCAGCCAGCGCGCCACATGGCGCGCAGCCAGTTCGGGGTGGCGCTCAAGCATCCAGGGCGCCAACGCACGCGCCCACTCCAGCAAAGCGGTGTCGGTAGCCAGGTCGGCAAAGCGCAGCAGCGCATCGCCCGACTGGCGCGCGCCCAAAAATTCGCCGGGGCCGCGAATTTCCAGGTCGCGCCGGGCAATCTCAAAACCGTCGTTGGTTTCCTGCATGGCGCGCAGGCGCTCTTTGGCGGTTTCACCCACGCGGCCACTGTCGTTGGTGGCGTACAGCAGCACGCAGGCCGATGCCGCCGCGCCGCGCCCCACCCGCCCGCGCAGCTGGTGCAGTTGCGAGAGGCCAAAGCGCTCGGCGTGCTCAATCACCATCAGCGAGGCGTTGGGCACGTCCACGCCCACTTCAATCACCGTGGTGCTGACCAGCACGCCCATGTGGCCGCCGCTGAACAGCGCCATCACGGCTTTTTTCTCGCTGCTCGCCATGCGCGAGTGCAGCAGGCCCACCATGACGCCGGGCAGGGCCTCGCTCAAGTCGGCGTGGGTGGCGGTGGCGTTGGACAAGTCCAGCGCCTCGCTCTCTTCGATCAGCGGGCACACCCAGTACACCTGGCGGCCTGCCGCCACCTGGGCGCCGATGCGCGCAATCACCTCGTCTTTGCGGCTGTCGGCAATCAGCTTGGTGACGATGGGCGTGCGCCCCGGCGGCAGTTCGTCAATCACCGAGACATCCAGATCGGCGTAGTAGCTCATGGCCAGCGTGCGCGGGATGGGGGTGGCGGTCATCATCAGCAAATGCGGCTCCATGCCGTGGTGGGCCAGCTTTTGCCGCAGCGCCAGGCGCTGGGCGACGCCAAAACGGTGCTGCTCGTCAATCAGCGCCAGCGCCAGGTTTTTGAAGCGCACCTGCTCCTGGATGACGGCATGGGTGCCCACCACCAGCGCGGCCTCGCCGCTCTCGATCAGCGCCAGCATGGCAGCGCGTTCTTTTTTCTTTTGCCCGCCCACCAGCCAGGCCACGCGCTGGCCGCGCGCTGCCAGCAGGGGCTCGAGCCAACCAATCATCTTGGCAAAGTGCTGCTCGGCCAAAATTTCGGTGGGCGCCATCAGTGCGCACTGCCAACCCGCGTCCATGGACACGGCAGCGGCCAGCGCAGCCACCACGGTTTTGCCCGAGCCTACATCGCCTTGCAGCAACCGGTGCATGGGCACGGGCAGCGCCAGGTCAGCAGCGATCTCCTGGCCCACGCGCTGCTGTGCGGCGGTGAGGGCAAAGGGCAGAACGGCCAGCAGTTGCGCGGGCAAAGGCAGGCCACCATCGGCGGGCGTGCGCGCTTGCAGCACGGGCGCACGCAGGCGCTCGCGCTCGCGTTTGGACTGCTGCTGCGACAACTGCTGTGCCAGCAGCTCCTCGGCCTTGAGCCGCTGCCAGGCCGGGTGGCTGTGGTCTTCCAGCGTGGCCAGGGCCACATCGGGGCTGGGATGGTGCAAAAAGGTGAGCGCCTCGCGCAGACTGGGCAAGGGCTGGAGGCCATTTTGGCTATAAATGGCAATCGGCGGCAGCGGCGCCCCGGGCGGCAGGGTTTCCGACAGCTCCACGCGCTGCAAGGCCGTGACCACGGCGCGGCGCAGGTAGGGCTGGGGCAGGCCCGCTGTGGTGGGGTACACCGGCGTGAGGGCGCTGGGCAGCTCGCCGCCAGCGGCCTTGAACGCCGGGTGCAGCATCTGACGCCCCCAAAAGCCACCCTTGACCTCGCCCCGGATGCGCAGGCGCGCGCCCACGGCCAGCGTTTTCAGGTGCGAGGGGTAGAAGCTGAAAAAACGCAGCTCGCAGGTGGCTGTGCCATCGTCCACCTGCACCAGCAACTGACGGCGCGGCTGCAACTGCACCTCGCTGGCGGTGACGGTGGCCTCGATCTGCACGACGCTGCCTTCGCGGGCGTTTTTCAACGGCGTGATGCGCGTCTCGTCCTCGTAGCGCAGAGGCAGGTGCAGGGCCAGATCGATGGGGCGCACCAGGCCAAGCTTGCGCAGCGCTTTTTGCGCGGGGCTGGGGGCAGCGCCAGGGGCTAAGGGCATGTTCTGGGGAGTGGCCTCAAAAGCACAAAAGACCAAATACGTCAGGAATGGCAAAAGGCTATCATGGTTTCTTCTAGTTACATTGCAGTCCCACGGTGGGGCTGGCAGGTCTTTCATGCTCAAGCGAATCAGCGTTCACGATCTCACTATGGGGATGCACATCCATGAGTTGTGCGGCTCCTGGATGGAGCACCCGTTCTGGCGTACCAAATTCACGCTCACCGACCCCAAAGACTTGGCCAGCATCCGCGCCACCGCCATCCGCGAAGTCTGGATTGATGTCTCGCTGGGGCACGATGTGGCGCCGGGCACGGCCTCCACCACGCGCGAAGAGGTGGATCAGCGCATCGACACCGCATTCAGCCGCCTGCAAGACCTGCCGGCCATCAACCTGCGCGATGCAGCACCGCCGCCGCCCCCAACGCCGCAGCCGCAGCCGCAGCCGCAGCCGCAACGCTCGCTGATGCCCACGCGCATGCAAGAGGAGCTGAAAACCGCTGCCGCCATCTGCACGCAGTCCAAAGAGGCCGTGGTGTCGATGTTCAAAGAGGCCCGCATGGGCCGGGCGGTGGACAGCGCCAGCGTGCAAAACCTGGTGCAAAACATCTCGGACTCCGTCACCCGCCACCCGCATGCGCTGCTGAGCCTGGCGCGGCTCAAAACCATAGACGACTACACCTACATGCATTCAGTGGCTGTGTGCGCGCTGATGGTGGCGCTGGCCAAGCAAGTCGGGCTGCAAGACGCCCATGTGCGCAGCGCTGGCGTGGCCGGGCTGCTGCACGACCTGGGCAAAGCCATGATTCCGCTGGCCGTGCTGAACAAGCCGGGCAAGCTCACCGACGAAGAATTTGCCGTGGTGCGCAACCACCCCGTGCAGGGCCACCGCATGCTGCAATCGGCGGGCAACATCGAGGCGCCTGTGCTCGACGCCTGCCTGCACCACCACGAAAAAATCGACGGCTCGGGCTACCCCGACCGCCTGCAAGGCGACCAGATCAGCCTGATTGCCCGCATGGCAGCCATTTGCGATGTGTACGACGCCATCACCTCCGACCGGCCCTACAAAGCCGGCTGGGACCCGTCCGAATCGCTGCGGCGCATGGCCGAGTGGACTGGCGGCCACTTCGACCTGCGCCTGTTCCAGGCCTTTGTGAAAAGCATTGGCATCTACCCCGTGGGCTCGCTGGTGCGCCTCAGTGGCGGGCGGGTGGGCGTGGTGGTGCAGCAAGGCAGCAAGTCGCTGGTGGCGCCGCACGTGAAGGTGTTTTTCTCGACCCGGCACGACCAAAGCATCACGCCCGAGGTACTGGACCTGTCAGCACCCGGCTGCCATGAGAAAATCATAGGCCGCGAAGACCCGGAAAAATGGCGCAGCTACAACACCAACGCGCTCTGGTCGGGGCTGGCCCAGCCCGCCTGGTAAAAACGTTTTCTGCGCCTATGCTGTCAGATATGCACACGTTCCTGACCCTCACCCCCAACCCCGCCCTGGACATTGCCACCGACACCGAGCGGGTGCAACCCACCCACAAGCTGCGCTGCGGCCCGGTGCAGCGCTACCCCGGCGGGGGCGGCATCAATGTGGCGCGGGTACTGCACCGCCTGGGCGCCAGCGTGCAGGCCCATTACCTGGCCGGTGGCCCCAACGGCGAACAACTGGAGCGCCTGCTGGCCGCCGAGGGCATTCCCGCCCATGCCCACCCGATTGCCGGCGACACGCGCGAAAACTTTGCCGTGGTGCAGACCAGCACCAGCGATGAATTTCGCTTCGTGCTGCCCGGCCCAGTGGTGCAAGACAGCGAATGGCAACCGTGGCAGCGCGCATTGAACAACGCCGCACCCGCAGCGCGCTGGCTGGTGGCCAGCGGCAGCCTGCCGCCGGGCATGCCGGTGGATTTTTATGCCCGCCTGGCCCGGCAGGCCCACGCCCAGGGCCAGCACCTGGTGCTGGACACGTCAGGGGATGCCTTGGCAGCAGCCTTGCAGGCCGGGGTGTACCTGCTCAAGCCCAGCCTGCGCGAGCTGCGCGAACTCACCGGCTTGCCGCTGCAAACGCCTGCCCAATGGTGCGCGGGCGCCCAGGCGCTGGTGCACAGCGGCCAGGCGCAGCTGGTGGCGCTGTCGGTGGGGGCGCAGGGTGCGGTGCTGGCCAGCGCAGCGGGCGTCTGGCAGGTCGATGCGCTGGCCGTGCCCGCCCGCACCGGCACCACCGGCGCAGGCGATTGTTTTCTGGCGGCGCTGGTGTTTGCACTGGAGCGCGGCACGCCGCCACCCGAAGCCCTGCGCTGGGGCATTGCCGCCGGGGCCGCCGCCCTGCTCTCGCCCGGCACAGCGCTGGCGCAGGCAGCCGACATCGCCCGGCTGCTGCCCCAGGTGGCCCCGGCCCAGGCACAGCCCACCGATCTGGCAGCGCCCTGATGATTTCCGGCAATCACTATCAAAACCATAGCTGCAAGCGCTTACTGTGCGGGCGCTACAGGCCGATTTGGCTTCATATTCAAACAGCACAGACCACCGGCTGGCCTACAGCCCCCCTGCGCACCCCAGGCCCACACACCACCGCAACACCCTCATGAAACCCTCCGCAACGCTCTGGGCGCTTGGTTTGGTCGTGGCCAGCCTGGGGGCCACTGCTGGCGCCCAGGCCCCGGCCCCCGGCCGCCTGGCCCAGATTCAAGCCACGGGGCAGGTGCGGGTGTGCATCTGGCCGGATTACTACAGCATCTCGCTGCGCGACCCGCGCACGCAGCAGCTCACGGGCATTGATATCGACCTGGCGCACGAGCTGGCGCGCGACCTGGGCGCCAGCGTGCAATTTGTGGACAGCTCCTTTGCCCGCCTGGTGCCCGATGTGCTGGAAGCACGCTGCGACGTGGCCATGTTTGCCATTGGCATCATCCCGCAGCGCCAGCAGGTGCTGCGCTTTACGCGGCCCTATCTGGCCAGCGACGTGATGGCCATCACCACGCGCAGCAACCGCAGAATCCGCACCTGGGCCGACATCGACCAACCGGGCACCATCGTGGCCGTGGCCAAGGGCACGCTGCACGAGCCCTTGATGCGTGAGCGCCTGAAAAACGCCGAGCTCATCGCCCCGGCCACCCCGCACGCACGCGAGCAGGAAGTGCTTTCGGGGCGCGCCGATGTGTTCATCACCGACTTCCCGTACTCGCGCCGCATGTTGGAAACCACCGATTGGGCGCGGCTGGTGGCCCCCTCCGGCACGTACCACATCACCTCCTATGCCTGGGCCATCAAGCCCGGCGACGACGCCTGGCACGAACGCCTGGAACAGTTCATGCAAGCCATCAAACGCGATGGCCGCCTGCTGGCTGCTGCGCGCAAACACAAGCTTGACCCCATCGTCGTACTCGACTGAACAGCGCCCGTATGTCCGCACCCCTGTGGCCCTTGCCAGAGCGCGCTGCGGCGCGCGTGTCCGCACCGCAGCGCCTGGCGCGCAGCCCGCTTTTGCTGCTGGTCGGTTTGCAGCTGCTGCTGGCGCTGGCCGTGGCCGCAGGGGTGTGGGCCACCAGCGCGCACTTGCGGCGCCTGGCGCTGGACAACATGCTCCACCACTCCCAGGAGCAGACGCGCAGCCTGGAAGACCACCTGACGCAAAGCTTCAACCTGCTGCACATGCACCTGCGCGCCCTGGCGGCCGAGCACCCCGACCTCTCCGGCGAGCCGCAGCAGCTGAAAGACGCCCTGGTGGCACTGCAACACAAGCTGCCGTATCTGCGCTCTCTGTCAGCCCTGGACGCGCAGGGCACAGTGGTCATCAGCACCCACGCGGCCAACCTGGGGCGTCAACTGCACCTGGACCCACTGCTGCCCCAGGTCGTACCGGGCACGGCGGGTGTTTTGCGCTTTGGCCATCCCTGGCGCGGGCGTGACTTTGCCGACGGCAGCCCCTGGCCGCACGAACGCCAGCCAGGGCCGGTGGTGGATGCGGGCTTTTTCCCCGTCACCCTGGTGCTGCCCGAGGCGCCACAGTGGCTGCTGGTGGCCGCCATCAACAGCGACTACTTCATCAACCCGGCACTGCACCGCCAGATGTCTGCGCCACTGCACCACAGCATCTATGCCGACGACGGCACGCTGCTGTTTTCCTGTGCTGAAGATGAGCAACCCGGCACCGTGCTGGCCCCGCAGGGCCGGTTGGAACACATTCTGGAGCGCCAGATCGGCACCGCACAGTGGGCGCAGGCCGATGGCCAGGGGCAGCAGCTGGCGGCCTTTCGCACCTCGCGCAGCCACCCCTGGTTTGTGCTGTCGCAGACCCCGCGCCAAGAGGTGCTGCGCCCCTGGGAGCGGCAAACACGCAGCCTGACACTGATTGCGGCCTTGACCCTGGCTGCGCTGCTGCTGGTCACGGGCGCCCTGACCTGGCGCGTGCAGCGCACCCTGACGCGCGAAGAGCGCCACTTGGAAGAAAGCCGCCTGGCCGCCAGCGTGTTCTCGCACACCAGCGACCTGATCGCCATCACCGACCGCCAGGGGCGGGTACTGACCGTCAACCCGGCGTTTGAGCAGGGGCTGGGCTTCAGCGCCCAGGAAGTGCAAGGGCGCAAACTGGGCGAATGGGTCGATGGCCTGCCCGCCCCCACCAACTTTGCCGAGCTGTGGGCTGGCATGGGCAGCCACGGCACCTGGCAGGGCGAAGTGCAGGAGCGGCGCAAAGATGGCACGCCCCTGACCGGCTGGCTGGCCATCAGCGCCGTGCGCGACCACCAGGGCCAGGTGGTGAACTACGTCGGCGTACTGCGCGATTTATCGCGCTTGCAGGCCGATGCGGCCACCATCCGCAAACTGTCGCTGGCGGTGGAGCAAAGCCCGACCAGCATCGTCATCACCTCCACCGAACCAGCCATCGAATACGCCAACCCGCAGTTCTTTCGCTCCACGGGCTACACCCCGCAAGAGGTACTGGGGCGCAACCCGCGCGTGCTGCAATCGGGCCAGACGGCCCAAAGCATCTACACGGCCATGTGGGCGGCGCTGTGCGCTGGCCAGGTGTGGCAGGGCGAATTCGTCAACCGGCGCAAGGACGGCAGCCTCTACATCGAAAGCGCCACCGTGGCGCCCCTGATCGATGCGGCAGGCCGCACCACCCACTACATGGGCATCAAGCAGGACATCACCGCCCAGAAAGCGGCAGAAAACGCCCTGCGCCTGACGGCCAGCGTGGTGGCCCAGACCCACGACGGCGTGATGGTGTGCGATGCCCAGCGGCGCATCATCGACGTGAACCCCGCCTTTACGCGCATCACCGGCTATACCGGGGCGCAAGTGCTGGGGCGCAAGCCCAGCCTGCTGTCTGCGGGCAGCAAAAACCGGGAGCAATACCAGGACATGGAGGCCGCCCTGCGCGCGCACGGGCACTGGCAGGGAGAGTTCTGGAACCGGCGCAGCGACGGCAGCCTGTACGCCATCGCCAGCACGCTGAACACCGTGTGCGACGACGCGGGCAAGGTCACGCACTACATCAACGTGTTCAGCGACGTGACCGAGCGCAAGCACCAGAACGAGCACCTGGAGCTGCTGGCCCATTTCGACCCGCTGACGCGCCTGCCCAACCGCACCTTGTTGGCCGACCGCCTGGCGCAGGCCATGGCGCGCGTGCAGCCTGAGCAGCACCGGCTGGCCGTGTGCTTCATGGATTTGGATGGCTTCAAGGCCGTGAACGACACCCATGGCCACGAGGCCGGTGATGAGCTGCTGGTCATCGTGGCACGGCGCCTGGAAGCCCATGTGCGCACCGACGACACCGTGGCCCGGCAGGGCGGCGATGAGTTCGTCATCCTGCTCAACGGCCTGCCCAACCTGGCAGAGTGCGAACGCGCCGCCGGGCGGCTGCTGCAAGCCGTGCGCGAGCCCATCGTGGTGCATGGCCACACCGTACAGGTGGGCGCCAGCATCGGCATTGCCCTGCACCCGCAAGACGGCAGCGATGCCGAAACCCTGCTGCGCTACGCCGACCAGGCCATGTACCAGGCCAAGCAGGGTGGACGCAACCGCTGGGTGTTCTACGCCCCCGGCATGGTGGAGGCGCCCAGCACCCCACGGCAAGCCACCGACCTGGCCCCACTGGCCCCTGACAGCCAGCTTCAACCACTATTAGATTAATAGCTGTTTGCGCTTATTCCACAAGGCCTAGGGGCTAATTTTTGTAAAAACCCAGTACCCCTCGGCGCCATCACGCCAAATGCCTAGAACAGGTTTTAAGATAGGCCCCCGCCCGCCTGGGCCCTTGCCTGCGAGCAGGCGCCCCCCGTTTCACTTGCCCCATGCCGCTTGTCGGCAGTGCCCATGGCTTCTGCTTCCGATCCCCAGCGCCCTCCCCACCACCGCACGGCCACCGGTCAGGCCCAACGCGCCAAAACCCGGACGATGATCATCCGGGCGGCCATTCCCGTTTTTGCCGAACACGGCCCGGACAGCCCGGTGATCGACCAATTTGCCAGCGCCGCAGGCATCTCCCGGGGCACGTTCTACAACTACTTCGCCACCACTGGCGAGCTACTGCAAGCGACGATGGAGCTGCTGGCCAACGACCTGATCGCCAACATCGTTCCGGCCGTAGAGGACGAAACCAATCCGGTGGTGCGCATGGCCACCGCCGCCCGCCTGTATTACCGCCAGGCCCGGCTGGACCCGCTGCTGGGCCGCTTCATGGACTCGATTTCCGGGGTGGGAGCCCTGGCCTCCGAGCATGGGCGCCAGGATCTGGAGGAAGCCATCGCCAAAAACCTCGTCCAAGTGCGTGACATGGAACTGGCGACGGCGATCGCTTACGGGGTGATGGTTTTTGCGCTACGCGCCCCCAGCGAGCACGAAAACATTGAGCAGCGCTCTATCGACGTAGTGCGCGCCATCTTGCGCGGGCTGGGCGCAAAACCCGCCCTGATCGAGCGCGCCGTGGGTGTGCCCCTGCCCCCCATCGCACTGACACCTGCGGGTTAATCCCAGGGCTCGCTTTCCCTTACATTGACAGAAATGTCATTGACGAAAGTGTCAATGTAAATAGACTTCCGTCGGTCGTCTCTGGCGCGGTGCGTGTGGCACCGCCGCTGCCATGAATATGGTGTTCAGCCCCAGGCGAGACGATGCGATGAGAAGTCCCCATGGCAGAGCCCTCCTTTCCCTCCCGCCGCGCCGAAGGCCATACCGAAAACGGCACGGCGTGGCATATCCACTACCAGGTGCTCGGCAGCGGCCCTGACCTGCTGCTGTTGCACGGCGGTGGCCCCGGCGCTACCGGCCTGAGCAATTACAGCAAGAACCTGGACGCCCTGGCCTGCCAGTACCGCTGCTGGGTAATTGATCTCCCTGGCTGGGGCCAAAGCTCGAAAAACCTGAACGCCTTTGGCGGCGCAGGCCCATTTCAGAACGGCGCTCGGGCTGTTCTGGCCTTTATGGATGCGGTGGGCCTTGAGAAAGCCCATCTGGTAGGCAACTCCTTTGGCGGTTCGGCCGCACTGTGCCTGGCCATGGAGCACCCGCAGCGCGTGGACAAACTGGTGCTGATGGGCCCGGGCGGCGGTGTGGTGGCGGGCGCCACAGGCCCCACCGAAGGCATACAGCAACTGCTCACCTATTACCTGGGTGAAGGCCCCACGCTGGAAAAACTCCAGGCTTTCCTGAAAAACCTGGTGTTTGACCAAAGCCTGCTGACTCCCGAACTGGTACAGCAGCGCTTCAAGGCCAGCAACGACCCGGCCATTTGCGCCAACCCGCCCCTGGTGCCCCCGCCCGGAGGGCCTGGCAAAGAAACTTTCATCAGCCTCGACACCCGCCTGGCCAGCTTGCCCCACCGCGCCTTGTTCGTCTGGGGCCTGCAAGACCGCGTCAATCCGGCAGCAGGCATGGAGCCCTTCAAAGCCATGCCTCAGGCGGATTTTGTGCTGCTCGCTCGCTGCGGCCACTGGGCGCAGTGGGAGCACGCCGAGCGCTTCAACGACCTGGTGCTGGGCTTTCTACGCCACGGCTGAACCCAGTTTTATTTTCCTGTTCCCTGTCCATACCAATTCCAAGGAGACATTTGATGCATGCCGTAACCGACCTGGGCTATCTGGGCTTTGAGGTGTCCAACCTCGCCCGCTGGGACACCTTTGCCAGTGAGGTGCTGGGCCTGGCCACCCGCCCCGGGCCCGCCACCGTCGATGGGCGGCCCACGCGCCTACTGCGCATGGATCACGCCAGCCACCGTTTCATCCTGGTCGAAGGCCCCGCCGACGATTGCGCCTTTGCTGGCTGGCGCGTAGCCGATGCGGCTGCAGTCCAAGCGTATGGCCACCACCTCGATACCCTGGGCCTGCCGTGGACTTGGGGCTCGCAGACAGAACTGGCGCTGCGCGGCGTGCAGAAGATGCTGCATTTCCAAGACCCGGAAGGCAATCGCCACGAGGTGTTTTGCGGCATCGCGCAAGGCGACGGCGCCTTTGTCTCCAGCCAGGTGTCCTCGGGCTTTGTGACGGGCGCCGGTGGTCTGGGCCACATCGTCTATGAAGTGAACAACTACCCGGCCATGGTCGATTTTGCGCAGCGCGTGCTGGGTCTGCGCCTGAGTGACCACATCGACATGCCCGTCGGCCCGGACATGGCCATCGAAATTTCGTTCTTCCATGCCAACGAACGCCACCACTCGTTTGCCGTCGCTCCCCGGCCCCCGTTTGGCCCGCAAAAACGCATCCACCATTTCATGCTGGAGGCTGGCAGCATCGCCGATGTGGGCCGCGCGCGCGACCGCTGCCACCAGGCGGGCCACGCCATAGGAATGGACATTGGTCAGCACCCCAACGACCAGATGATTTCTTTCTACGGCGCAACCCCCTCCGGCTTCTTCGTGGAGTTTGGCTACGGCGGCGTGCTGGTGGATGAAGCGCAATGGCAACCCACCCGCTACCTGGGCATCAGCGCCTGGGGCCACCGGCCTCTGCCGCATTTTTCGGACATGCCCCTGCCACCCGGCATGCCCGCCCCCGCTGCCAACGCCTAAACCAGGAGAGCCCCATGAACACCTCCGTGTTTGACACCGACGTTGCCATCATCGGCTACGGCCCCAGCGGCCTGGCCGCCGCCCTGAGCCTGGGCAGCTACGGCGTGCGCGCCATCGCCTTCGAGCGTGAGGCAGCCATCTACCCGCGCGCCCGCGCCATCACGGTCAACGACTGGACCATGCGTTGCTTCCAATCCGTGGGCATGGATCAGGCACTGGCCAAAGGCATGGACAAAACCGCCGCGCTGCGCTGGATAACCTACGACGGCAAACAGCTGATGCGCATGGACTTCCCGCCCTCGCGCCTGGGCGAACACCCCACTTCCTACGCCATCTACCAGCCCACGATGGAAGAAACCCTGCGCAAAGGCATGGAGCGCTACAACGACCAAGTGCAAGTGCGCTTTAGCGTCGAAGTGACCGACCTGCAGCAGGATGCCGAGGGCGTCACCGTCACCAGCAAAGATCTGGCCAGCGGCAAGGAAACCCGCATCCGCGCCCGCTACGCACTGGCCTGTGACGGCGGCTCCAGCCGCACCCGTGAGCGCCTGGGCATTCGCCTGATCGGCGAGACCGTGGAAACGCGCTGGGTAGTGATCGATGGCAAGGTCAAACGCTGGTGGCCTGAGCGCAACATCCTGACGTTTTGGTCAGACAAAAAGCGGCCTGTCGTCGATGTGGCCCTGGCGCACGGCAACCACCGCTGGGAAATCCCGTTGGAGCCGCACGAATCGGAAAAGGACTTTGCCACCCACGCACAGCTCTGGCAGCTGCTGAACAAGCTGGGCGTGACGGAGGACGAAATCGAAATCCACCAGCACGCCTTCTACAAACACCACATCCGCCACGCCGAGCGCTGGCGCGATGGTCGCGTGTTTCTGCTGGGCGATGCGGGACACCTGATGCCTCCGTGGGCGGGGGCGGGCATGCAGTCGGGCATTCGCGATGCCTTCAACCTGGGCTGGAAGCTGCACTGCGTACTGAAAGGCCAACTGCCCGATTCCATTCTGGACAGCTACGAAGCCGAACGCGCGCCCAACGTGGCGATGTACACCGCCATCGCCATTGAGCTGGGCCGCATCATCAAACAGGAGCTGAGCGAGGAAGAGTTGGCCGCCATGGCCCCGCCGCCAGACCAGCCACCGCCGGAGCCACCGCTGCTGGCAGCGCCCTTCCTGGAAGCGGGTTGGGTGCGGGGCCCACTGGGGCCAGACAGCATCGTCGGCAAGATGATTCCGCAACCGCGTGTGGCCGATGCCCAGGGCAAGCTGTGCCTGCTCGATGAGGTACTGGGCAACGGCTTTGTACTGCTGGGCGATGGCCTAGACCCTGCAACGCTGCTGAGCGCCGAAGAAAAGGCCCAGTGGGATCGACTGGGCGCGCGCTATCTGACGGTGCTCTCAGTGGAGCAACGTGGCAAGGGCGCAGACGACATCATCGACTTGAATGGCACCTTGCTCGCCTGGCTACGCCAGTTCAGCGCACGGGCGATCGCCCTGCGTCCAGACCGCTTCGTGGCGGCCACCGATGCCACAGGACTGGCCGTACCCGCCTGAGCCCCCCGCACACCGCGCCCAGAGAAGGCGCGGTGTTGAATTTGAAAATCACAGGAGACTTTTTCATGCGTACCCATTTGCCCTTGTGGGGCCTTTGCCTGCTTGCCGCCACCCATGCCGTCCACGCCGCCGAGGGCGGTGGCTCCATCTACCAGCATGGCACCGAAAACTACATGGTCGGCGCCATTCCTCCCCCGGGCCTGTACGGCATGGTGTATGGCAACCACTACCGTACAGACCGCATGAACAGCCCGACCGGGGAAAACCTGCAACTGCCCGGCTTCAAGGTGCGTGCCAGCGCGGTGGTGCCACGGCTGGTGTGGGTCTCTGGCGTGCAGGTGCTGGGAGGCCAGCTGGTGGCCCATGCCCTGGCGCCGTTGGCCGATATCGAGGTCAGTGTGGGCGGTATGCGCCAGCGCAAGTCCGGGCTGGGCGACATCACCGTCGGTGCGGGGCTGGGCTACCACCACAGCCCGCAATTGCACAGCGCTGTCGCCGTCGATGTCATCTTGCCCACCGGTAGCTACACGCAAGGCGACCTGGCCAACCTGGGGCGCAATTACCGCGCCATCGAACCCATTTATGCCCTGAGCTACGTTGACCCCCAGGGCTTCAATGGCGATGTGCGCCTGGGCTACCTGTTCAACCAGCGCAACAAAGCCACCGACTACACCTCAGGCCAGGAGCTGCACTTTGACTACGCCGCAGGCTGGGGCGTTGGCAATGGCTGGACGGTAGGTGTGGGAGGCTACTACCGCAAACAAACCAGACTGGACCGGCAAGGCGGCGCCAGCCTGGCCAACAGCAAGAGCAGCGGCATGGCCATCGGCCCCTCGATCAAATACGACAGCGGCAAAGGCTGGTTCATCACCGCCAAGTGGCAATCCGAACAACGCATGAAAAACGGCACGCAAGGCTCAGCCTTTTGGCTCAAAGCCGTGATGCCACTGTGACGATGGCCTGGCTATACCCTGGCAGCCAGCGCAAAAAGCTATTCAATTAATAGCTGTTTACGCCCGTCCTACGGGGCCTGGAGGCCAATTTGGCTTGATGCTTCCTATTCGCCCACATCTGCCAGCACCCAGCGGTTGCGCCCGGCGCCCTTGGCGCGGTAGAGCGCGGCATCGGCGCTGGACACCAGGGCGCTGACGGCATCGGCCTCGGGCGGCACCTGGCTGGCCGCGCCCACGCTGACGGTGACATGGGGCGCCACATCCGACGCCCGGTGCTCCAGCGCCAGCGCGGCCACACCGGCCACCACGCGCTGGGCGACAGCGGCGGCGCCCTGGGCATCCGTGTCGGGCAGGATGACGGCCAGCTCCTCGCCGCCATAGCGTGCCACCAAATCGGTGGTGCGCTGGGTGGCCTGCTGCACTGCGCGGGCCACGGCCTGCAAGCAGACATCACCGGCCTGATGGCCATAGCTGTCGTTGTAGCGCTTGAAGAAGTCCACGTCGATCATCAACAGGCCCAGCGGCGTTTGCCGGCGCACGGCAGCGGCGCAGGCCTGCGCCAGGCGGTCGTTGAAATACGCGCGGTTGGCAATTTGCAGCAGCCCGTCGGTGCGTGAAAACGCCTCCAGGCGCGTGTTGGCCTGCTGCAAATCGTCGTTGGCGCGGGCCAGCTCGCGGGTGCGCTGGGCCACGCGCTCTTCCAGGCGCAGGTTGGCCTGTGCCAGCTCGGTGTTCTGCGCCGACAGCACGTGGTAGAGCTTGCCAATCATTTTCAGCAGCGCCTGGGTGCCGTTGTCGTGGCCCAAAGTCTCCTGGTCAAAGGCCTGCGCGGCGGGTACGCCCTGGCGAATCAGCGCAATCTGGCGCGCCAGCGACTGGTCTATGCCCAGAATGTGCAGCCCCAGCCACGAGGTCAGAAAACCCACAAAGGTTTCTGCCGGATCGGCCATGTGGGCGCGCTGGCTCCACATGCTGTTGACCTGCGCCACAAACTGGTGGTGCAGGCTGCGGTGCGCGGCCACATGGCGCTCATCCACGCCCTGGGCCTGCATCAGCGCTTCTTCATCGCGGAAGTGGTATTGCGTGTAGGCCACCAGGCGATCGAAGGTGTCGTTCAACACCACTTCGCGGCTGGCGTCGGACAAAAACAGCGAGCGGCTGAGCTCGTTGAACAAGTCCACCAGCGCGTGGTGCTGCTCGTCCACCTCGGGCAGGCCGGTGACAAAGTTCTGG
Source organism: Simplicispira metamorpha (assembly GCF_004341365.1). Classification (GTDB taxonomy): domain Bacteria; phylum Pseudomonadota; class Gammaproteobacteria; order Burkholderiales; family Burkholderiaceae_C; genus Simplicispira; species Simplicispira metamorpha. The sequence goes on from NZ_SLXH01000001.1 coordinate 81,845, forward strand.
TCCCAGACAAACGTATCCATAGCGATTCCATCCCGTCTTTGTGCAATGGCCAGCGCGCCAGGCGCCAGCCCCTCCAGGGCCTGGTTGCGCCAGGCCAGCGCATTCACCCGGTGGCGGCCCCGCCACCTGCCTGCACACAGCACCCCTGCCCGCGCATCACCCCAGCGCTTCGTGCAGCGCCAGCAGCGCCAGCGTCAGTTTGTGGCGCGGCTCCAGGTGAACCATGGGCAGGCTCTGCTGGTGCGACTCGCGCACCTTGACCGACGACGGCAGGTACGGTTGCAGCACCGGCAAGCCTTCGTCGATCAGCTCCTGCACCAGCCGCCGGGGCAAACTGGCGCGGGCCTGGAACTGGTTGACCACAATGCCCTTGACCTGCAAGTCGGGGTTGTGGTCGGCGCGGATTTCCTGCACGTTGGCCAGCAGCGTATAGAGCGCCTGGCGCGAGAAATCATCGCAGTCGAACGGAATGAGGCAGCCCGAGGCCCCCATCAGCGCCGAGCGGGTGTAGAAGTTCAGCGCCGGCGGCGTGTCGATGTAGATGCGGCCAAAGTCGGCGGCCAGCTGCTGCAAGCCCTCGCGCAGCTTGTAGATTTTGTGGCGCGATTCCAGCTTGGGCTGCAATTCATCGAGCAGCGGGCTGGACGCCATCAGGTGCAGGTTCTCGAACGGGGTGGGCACGACAAAATCGGCGGTCGGCACGGGCCGGAAGCTGAAGCTCAGCGTCTGCTCAAAAAACTGCGCCACGCTGGGCTGGTCGGGCGCAGGGGCGCCGCCCAGCAGGTAGGCACTGGAGTTGCCTTGCGGGTCGAGGTCGATCACCAGGGTGCGCAGGCCCTGGCTGGCGCTGATGGCGGCCAGGTTGCAGGTGATGGTGGATTTGCCCACCCCCCCTTTCTGGTTGAAAACGACGAGCGGCATGGAGGTTCCTTGTGGCGAGGCAGCGTGCAGAGGAGCAAAACAGAAAAAAACCGGGCCACACCCCCCGGTGCGGCCTGCGGCAGGCAGGCGATTATGGGACACCCGCCGTGGGACAATCGCGCCCCGTACCCCTGCGCCCGCCACCACGCCACACGCACTGCGTGCCTGGCGCGCGTTTTTTCTGCCTTGGCCCGGGCCTGTCCAGCCCTCAAGCACCATGACCGCTACGCCTGCCCCCTTCACCCTCAGCGATTTCGATTTTTCCCTGCCCCCCGAGCTGATTGCCCAGCACCCCGCGCCCGAGCGCAGCGCCTCGCGCCTGCTCGATGGCCGCGCGGCCCAGCCCGCCGACCGCATCTTCAAAGAGCTTCCCGGCCTGCTGCGCGCAGGCGATTTGCTGGTGTTCAATGACACCCGCGTGCTCAAGGCGCGGCTGTTTGGCGAGAAAGACAGCGGCGGCAAGCTCGAACTGCTGATCGAGCGTGTGCTCGATGGCGCCGAGGTGGTGGCCCACCTGAAGGTGAGCAAAAAGCCCCTGCCCGGCGCGCGCATCCACCTGGCCGGCGGCCTGCACCAGGGCGGCTTTGAGGCCACGCTGCTGGGCCGCTACCCCGACGAAGACGGCCCGCTGTTTCGCTTTGCGCTGCGCGGCGCGGCGGGCGAATCGCCCTGGGAGCTGATGGAGCGCCACGGCCACCTGCCGCTGCCGCCGTACATCGAGCGCCAGCAAAACCAGGCCCACGACCCCGACGAGGCCGAAGACGCCCAGCGCTACCAGACCGTGTTTGCCCGCGCCCCCGGCGCCGTGGCCGCACCCACGGCCGCGCTGCACTTTGACGAGGGCGTGCTGGCCGACCTGGCCGCGCGCGGCATTGAGACCGCCAGCGTCACGCTGCACGTGGGCGCAGGCACCTTCCAGCCCGTGAAGACGGAAAACCTGGCCGAGCACCAGATGCACAGCGAGTGGTACGACGTGCCCCTGGCCACACTGGCTGCCCTGGAGCGCTGCCGCCAGCGCGGTGGCCGCGTGGTGGCCGTGGGCACGACCACCGTGCGCACGCTTGAATCCTGGGCGCGCAGCGGCCAGACCTCGGGCGACACCAATATCTTCATCACGCCGGGCTTTGATTTTCAGGTGGTGGACGTGCTGCTGACCAACTTCCACCTGCCCAAAAGCACGCTGATGATGCTGGTGAGCGCCTTTGCCGGGTATGTGCCGGTGATGGGGCTGTACCGCTACGCCATCGCGCGCGGGTACCGCTTCTTCAGCTATGGCGATGCCATGCTGCTGGAGCGTGCCAAGGGCTGAGGATTTTGGGTATTTTGGGCCTCCAGCGCTTGCTGGACGGGCGCTGGCAGCTATCTATTTTGAAGCTGCCACCAGCACCCATGGTGGCCGGGGATGTGCTCTACAGAACCCCGGTTACAGCCCCAGATGCTGGGCCACGAAATCCGCATCCTTGTCACCGCGCCCCGAGAGGTTGACCAGGATGGTCTGCTCGGGCGCCATGGTCTTGGCCACCTTCATGGCATAGGCCACGGCGTGGGCGCTCTCCAGCGCGGGGATGATGCCCTCGGTGCGCGACAGCACCATGAACGCATCCAGGCACTCGTCGTCGGTGATGGACTCGTACTGCACGCGGCCAATGTCTTTCAGGTGGCAGTGCTGCGGGCCCACACCAGGGTAGTCCAGCCCCGAGGCGATGGAATACACCGGCAGCGGCTCGCCCTGCGCGTCTTGCAGCGTGTAGCAGGCAAAACCGTGGATGGCCCCTTTGGTGCCGCGCGCCATGGTGGCGGCGTGGTCGGGCGTGTCCAGCCCCCGGCCTGCGGGCTCCACGCCCACCAGCTGCACCGCGTCGTCAGGCAAAAATTCGGTGAAGATGCCCATGGCGTTGGAGCCACCGCCCACGCACGCCACCACCATGTCGGGCAGGCGGCCATGTTGGGCCAGGCACTGAGCGCGTGCCTCGCGCCCGACGATGCTCTGGAAGTCGCGCACCATCTTCGGAAACGGGTGCGGCCCCACCACCGAACCGATGGCGTAGAAGAAGTTGACGGGGTCTTTCAGGTACTCCTCGAACGCGCTGTCCACCGCGTCTTTCAGCGTGCGCGTACCGCGCGACACCGGCACCAGCTTGCAGCCCAGAATCTTCATCTTGGTGACGTTGGGGTGCTCTTTGGCGATGTCGATCTCGCCCATGTGGATTTCGCAGTCAATGCCCACCAGCGCGCAGGCCGAGGCCAGCGCCACGCCGTGCTGACCCGCGCCGGTTTCGGCCAGCACCTTGGTCTTGCCCATGTGCTTGGCCAGCAGCGCCTCGCCCAGGCAGTGGTTGATCTTGTGCGCGCCGGTGTGGTTGAGGTCTTCGCGCTTGAGTACGATGCGCGCGCCGCCCTGGCGCTGCGACAGCCGCTTGGCATGAAAAATCGGGCTGGGGCGGCCCACATAGTGGGCGTACAGCTCGGCCAGCTCGTCCTGGAAGGCCGCCGTCTGGCGCACCTGGTCGTAGGCGGTGTTGATGTCGTCCATCACGGCCTTGAGTTCTGGCGGAATCAGCTGGCCGCCGTACTCGCCAAAGTAGCCCTGGCTGTCGGGCATGTCCAAAAATGTGCGATCCATGGGTGTCTCCTGGGGGGTGGTGAAATGCAAGCGCGCATTGTCACGCAGCGGCTTTCAGCACCCTTGCACCACGCTGCGTGGCCCATGCGCGTGCCGATTGCCCGTGGGGCGTTGGCGCGGTGCTAGGCGTGCGCCAGCCGAAACGCCCGCGCCTGGCCAAAATGCCCGCAGCCAATGAACGGCACCGGCGGGCGCAGCGCAGACAGCGGCGAGGGGTGGTTGGCGCACAGCACCAGATGGCCCCGGTCGGCCGGAATCACCACCCGCTTGGATTGCGCGTGCGCCCCCCACAGCATGAACACCACGGGCCGCGGCCCCTGCGCCACCTGGCGGATGACGGCATCGGTCAGCCGCTCCCAGCCCCGGCCTGCGTGGCTGGCGGGCTGGCCCTCTTCCACCGTCAGGCAGGTGTTGAGCAGCAGCACGCCGTTTTGCGCCCACTTGACCAGGCTGCCGCCGGGCTGCGGAAACGCCGGGGGCGGTGTGCCCAGATCGCGCTGCAATTCCTTGAAGATGTTGCGCAGCGACGGCGGCAGCGCCACACCCGGCGCTACCGAGAACGCCAGCCCCTCGGCCTGGCCGCGCCCGTGGTAGGGGTCTTGGCCGAGGATGACCACGCGCACGCTTTCAGGCGGCGTCAGTTCCAGCGCGCGCAGGGGCCGGGGCGGAAAGATGCTGGCCCCGGCCTGCAAGCGCGCCTGCAAAAAGGCGAGCAGCTGGTGCCCCTCGGTGCTGGCAAAAAAGCCGTCCACCAGCGGTTGCCAGCCGCTGGCCACGGGCCAATCGGCGGGGTCAGCGCTCTGGAGTTGCGCCGCGTTCGGGGGATTTGTCCATTCAGTCATCAGCGTCATCCAAAACCAATGCAGGGAGGGCCGATTTTTAAGCCAAAACGGCCCTCAGCGCCCGCCAGATATGCGCCAGCAGCTATTATTTTGATAGTTCAGGCGAACAGCTCGGCCAGCGCCAGGCCCGGCTCGGGCGCGCGCATGAACGCCTCGCCCACCAAAAAGGCGTGGACGTCGGCATCGCGCATGCGCTGCACATCGGCGCGCGTCAAAATGCCCGACTCCGTGACCAGCAGGCGGTCGGCGGGCACGTGCTTTTGCAAGTCCAGCGTGGTTTGCAGGCTGACCTCAAAGCTGCGCAGGTCGCGGTTGTTGATGCCGATCAGCGGCGTTTTCAATTTCAGCGCGCGCTCCAGCTCGGCGCCGTCGTGGACTTCCACCAGCACGGCCATGTCCAGGCTGCGGGCAATGGCCTCGAAGTCGCGCATTTGCGCATCGTCCAGGCAGGCGGCGATCAAGAGCACCGCGTCAGCGCCCATGGCGCGCGACTCATACACCTGGTAGGCATCGACCAGAAAGTCTTTGCGCAGCACCGGCAGCTGGCAGCTGGCACGCGCCTGCTTCAAATAATCGATTTGCCCCTGAAAAAACTGCTTGTCGGTCAGCACCGACAGGCAGGCGGCGCTGACCTGGCCGTTGCCCTCGGCGTAGCTTTGCGCGATGTCGGCGGGCTCAAAGTCTTCGCGGATCACGCCTTTGCTGGGGCTGGCTTTCTTGATTTCAGCAATCACGGCGGCCTGACCGGCGGCGATTTTGGCGCGCAGGGCGCCGACAAAATCGCGCGTCAGCACGCGGCTTTCGGCGTCGGCGCGCATGGCCTCCAGCGACTTGCGCTTTTGCGCTGCGGCCACTTCCTGCACTTTGACTTCGCAAATTTTTTTCAGAATATCGGACATGGTTTTTTCCTGGTGGCTGCGCGCGGGGGCCGGGCGCAGCGGGGTGGCGGGTGGGGAGGCTGGCAGCGGCGCGCGCTGCCAGCGCTCAATCGGGGGTGGATGCGGCAGGTGCCGCAGCGGTGGCAGTGGCGGCGGTTGCAGCGGTTGCAGCAGTGGCGGACGGTGCCGGTGGTGTGGCCACGGCAGCAGCGGCAGGCGCAGCAGGTGCAGGCGCCGCCTCGGGGGCGGGCGCGCGCACCACTTTCATGATGGTGTGGTGCATCACCGCACCCACCACGATGAACAGCAGCGAGATGCCCAGCACGATCCAGGTGCCGGCGTCGTGCCAAATGGGGGCGTCGAGCAGGCTCATGGTGTGCTCCTTGCTGCCGGGGTCAGGCGGTGGTGGCCGCAGCGGCCAGGGCCTGGGTGCGTGCCACCAGCGCGTCGAGTTTGGCGCGGGCAGCGCCGCTGTCGATGGCCTGCTGCGCGCGCGCCAGGCCCTCGGCAATGCTGGGCACCACGTTGCCCGCGTACAGCGCAGCGCCCGCGTTCAGGCAGACGATGTCGCGCGCCGGGCCGCTGGCACCGGCCAGCACGCCCAGCAGCATGGCTTTGGACTCCTCGGGGTTCTCGACCTTCAGTGAGCGGGTGCTGGCCATGGGCAGGCCGAAGTCCTCGGGGTGGATTTCGTACTCGCGCACGGCGCCGTCTTTCAACTCGCCCACCAGGGTGCTGGCGCCCAGGCTGATTTCATCGAGTCCGTCGCGGCCATAGACCACCAGCGCGTGCTCGGCGCCCAGGCGTTGCAGCGCACGCACCTGGATGCCCACCAGGTCTTCGTGGAACACGCCCATCAGGATGTTGGGCGCGCTGGCCGGGTTGGTCAGCGGCCCCAGGATGTTGAACAGCGTGCGCACGCCCAGCTCTTTGCGCACGGGCGCCACGTTTTTCATGGCCGGGTGGTGGTTGGGCGCAAACATGAAACCGATACCCACCTCGGCAATGCAGCGCGCAATCTGCCCGGGCGTGAGGTTGATGTGGATGCCCAGCGCCTCCATGGCGTCGGCGCTGCCGCTTTTGCTGCTGACGCTGCGCCCACCGTGCTTGCTGACCTTGCCGCCCGCTGCCGCGATCACGAAGGTGGCGCAGGTGGAGATGTTGAAGGTGTTGGCGCCGTCGCCGCCCGTGCCCACGATGTCCACCAGGTGCGTGGCATCTTGCACCGCCACCTTGGTGGAGAACTCGCGCATCACCTGCGCGGCGGCGGTGATTTCACCGATGGTTTCTTTTTTCACGCGCAGGCCGGTCACGATGGCCGCTGTCATCACCGGCGAGAGTTCGCCGCGCATGATCATGCGCATCAGGTGCAGCATTTCGTCGTGGAAGATTTCGCGGTGCTCGATGGTGCGTTGCAGCGCTTCCTGGGGGGTGATGGACATGGGGCCTCCGCCAAAAATTTACAGTGTTTCAGGGCTCTAAGGCTGATGGAGCCTGCGCGAGCAGCTATCAAATGAGATGCACCCTGCGGTGGGCGCACGGCGCAAAGCACCGGCACCCGCGCGGGGCAACACGCCGCCCTCAGGCGCTGCGCGGCTCCAGAAAGTTTTTCAGCATGGCGTGGCCGTGCTCGGTCAGGATGCTCTCGGGGTGGAACTGCACGCCTTCGATGTCCAGCGTTTTGTGGCGCACGCCCATGATTTCGCCATCGTCCGTCCAGGCGGTGATCTCCAGGCAGTCGGGGCAGGTGGCGCGCTCAATGGCCAGCGAGTGGTAGCGGTTCACGGTGAACTGCGGCGGCAGTCCGGCAAACACGCCCTGCTGCGTGGTGGTGATGACGCTGGTCTTGCCGTGCATGAGCTGCTGCGCCCGCACGATCTTGCCGCCAAACGCCGCACCAATGCTCTGGTGGCCCAGGCACACGCCCAAAATGGGCAGCTGGCCCGCAAAGTGCTGTATCGCCGCCACCGAGATACCCGCCTCGGCTGGCGAGCACGGCCCGGGCGAGATGACCAGGCGGTCAAGCTGCCCGGCGTCCAGCCGCGCCTGGATGTCGGCCACGGTGATTTCGTCGTTGCGATACACCTGCACCTGCGCGCCCAGCTCACCAAAATACTGGACGATGTTGTAGGTAAAGCTGTCGTAGTTATCGACCATCAAGAGTTTCATGGCTGCTCTCCTTGGGGCGCGCGCAGGCGGGCAAATTCGCGGTGCTCTTGGGCGATGGAATGCTCCATCAGGCTGCGGTAGATGGCCTCGATCACGTCGGGCGCGCCGCCGTGCAGTGCGGTGCTGGCACGCACGCGCTGCACGATGGCTTCGATGCGCTCCTCGTCGCGCACCTGGGCGGCGTCTTGCTTGATGCGCGCGGCCTGCGTCATATAGCCGGTGCGCTGCACCAACAGGGGCACCAGGATGTCGTCCAGGGCGTCGATGTGGCGGCGCACGTCTTGCATGGTGGTGCAGTGCTGCACGTTGTCGATGGCGCGGGTCATTCCAGGCCCTCCTCTACCAGTTCGGCGGCGCGCAGCAGGGCGCGGGCTTTGTGTTCGGTCTCTTTCCATTCCAGCTCGGGCACCGAGTCGGCCACCACCCCGGCGGCGGCCTGCACGTAGAGCTGGCCGTCTTTGATGATGCCGGTGCGAATCGCAATGGCCACGTCCATGTCGCCGGCGTAGCTGAGGTAGCCGCAGGCACCGCCGTAAATGCCGCGCTTGCTGGGCTCCAACTGGTCGATCAGCTCCATCGCGTGCACCTTGGGCGCGCCGGTGAGCGTGCCCGCCGGGAAGGTGGCCTTGAGCACATCCATGCTGGTCATGCCCTCGTTGAGGATGCCCTCGACGTTGCTGACGATGTGCATGACGTGGCTGTAACGCTCCACCACAAAGGCTTCGGTCACTTTGACGCTGCCGGTTTTGGCGATGCGGCCAATGTCGTTGCGTGCCAGGTCAATCAGCATGACGTGCTCAGCGCGCTCTTTGGGGTCGTTGATGAGTTCGACCTCGGCGGCCTTGTCCAGCTCGGGCGTGGCACCCCGGGGGCGGGTGCCCGCCAGCGGACGGATGGTGATTTTTTGCCCCTCGGGCGTGCTTTCCTGGCGCACCAGAATTTCCGGGCTGGCGCCGACGACGTGGAAGTCACCAAAGTGGTAGTAGTACATGTACGGCGACGGGTTCAGCGAACGCAGCGCGCGGTACAAGGACAGGGGCGACTCGGTGTAGCGCTTGTGGATGCGCTGGCCCACCTGCACCTGCATGAAGTCGCCTGCGGCAATCAGGCCCTTGGCCTGCTCGACGGCGGCCAGGTAGTCCGCTTTGGCAAAGCTGCGCTGGGCCGGGTGGCTCTCGGTGGGCAAGACCCGGGGTGCGCTGACCGAATACTGCAACTGCTCCTTGAGCTGGCGCAGGCGCTTTTTGGCCTGCGTGTACGCCTCGGGCTGGGCCGGGTCGGCATAGACAATCAGGTAGAGCTTGCCCGAGAGGTTGTCGATGACGGCCAGCTCCTCGCACTGCAACAGCAGGATGTCGGGGCAGCCCAGGGTGTCGGGCGGGCAGGTGGATGCCAGCTTTTTCTCGATGTAGCGCACGGCGTCGTAACCGAAGTACCCCGCCAGACCACCGCAAAAGCGCGGCAAGCCCGGGCGCAGTGCCACCTTGAAGCGCTTTTGGTAGGTCTCGATGAAGTCCAACGGGTTGCCGCGCGCGGTTTCCACCACCACGCCATCGGTCACCACCTCGGTCTGGGCGGCATCGCCAAAGCCGCTGGCACGCAAGAGCGTGCGCGCGGGCAGGCCAATGAAGCTGTAGCGGCCAAAACGCTCGCCGCCCACGACCGATTCGAGCAAAAAGCTGTATTGGCCACCATCTTTGGCATGGGCCAGCTTCAGGTACAGCGACAGCGGAGTTTCCAAGTCCGCAAAGGCTTGCACCATGAGCGGAATACGGTTGTAGCCCGCAAGGGCCAGGCTTTTGAATTCAAGTTCTGTGATCACGGGAGAGGTTCCCTGCTGGGGTGGCGCGTGGGGCAGGCAAAAGGTGGTGCCGCGCAGCGCCGCTGTTCATGCAATCGGCCTGCGCGCGCGGTGCGGGTGCGGGGCCGGAGGGGGGCACGCCGGGCGGTGCCCCGGGTGCGGTCAAGCGTTCAGGCGTGCAGGCTTTCGCCAGGGCCAGGCTCCCCGGTCACTGCGACCTGTGATGAACACGCGGTGGATGAACATGGGCCAAAGTGTAGCAAAGGAAAATTAGATTTCTGTATGCCATATCCTCGCCAGAATTGCAGTCCAGAAACCGCATAGCGTCAATTGTTCTGAACGAATCTGCCCGTTTGCTGTAATTTTGTGTACCCACTCATTTGTTTCAAGATACTTCTGTTGATCGCCACCGTAGCACTGCGTAGTACGGCGATTACCTCACTCACCACAACCTATCTCGGTGAGAGCGGCAGATACGCCAGTGCTGCCTTGGTGTACGACACCCGCTGGATAGCGCTGTGTGGTTTGCTGATGCTGCTCAGCTACGCCACACGCAATCGCTGGGTTTGGGGGTGTCTACAGTGGCTTTCCGGTGGCGTAATTGCACTGGCTGTGTTGGATCTCTACATTTTTCAGACCACTTGGCAGCGCCTGAGCTGGGATGGCGTTATCACCTTTGGTGGCGAATGGTCGGCAGCGGTTGACCTTTTTGTCAAAAACCTCCACAAGCCCGATGTTTTGGCCTGTTCGGCCCTGCTCGGTGTAGCGCTGTTGTTGCTTCTGGCAGAGCCGGTGGTTCTGTGGCGCTTGCCTCCCCTCAAAAGTCCGCGCCGGGTTTACGTGGCTTTGGGCTCGCCTGCTTTGCTGGCGTTGGCCGTGGCGCCAACCCCTTGGCTTGAATCCAGAGCGCTGGGAACGATCAAGCCCTTGGCAGTCGATGTGTTGACCTACCAATGGGCGTACAGCACGCCGCCAGCGGTGGATGCAGCCACCAAAGCGGCCTTTATCGAACGTTACGCTGCACTGCACCCAGCCGCCCAGCCGCAGTGCCCTGCCGGCTGGAGCCGACAAGGGCACGTGGTACTGGTCATCATGGAGTCGCTTTCGTCCCACCACAGTCTGCGCGTGGCCGGACTACACGATTGGACCCCCAAGATCGATGAAATTTTTGCTCCTGGCTGGACGTTCAAAAATTTTTACGCAAATGGATTCAGAACCGATTTGGGGTTGGCGGCAATCCTGACAGGAGTGGAACCGGTTGCGGGTGATGCAACAGGGTCTTCTATCTACCTGAATGCGCCTGGCGCCAAAGCGCTTCCAGCACGTCTGAGGCACCATGGATACAGCACCCATTTCATTTCCGGCAGCTCGCTGTTTTTTCTGGATATTGACCAGTGGCTTCCGGGGATTGGCTTTGAGCATTTGCATGGGCCCCAGCCTGCCCCTGGCGAGACAAAGCAAAACTACGCTTTTCAAGTCTGGCCCGATCAGCAGACCTACGATGCCACCTTGAAGATCATGCAACAGACGCCTGCGCCGGGCCTGTTCGTTGTTAACACAATGTCCAGCCACATGCCCTACCAACATCAGGAAACTCTTGAGAGGGGCGAGCAGGCGGCGATGGCATACGCAGATCAAGCGTTCGCTGATTTTTATCGCCAGTTGGAACGGCAAGGTTTTTTTCGGCAAGGCGGCTTGCTGGTGTTGACAGGCGATCACCGCTCCATGACGCCCATCAGCGCAGAAGAGCGGGATCGCTACGGAGCCTCTGCTCCAGCGCGGGTTCCTTTGTTTGTCTTGGCAGAGAACCTTCCGCCCCTGTCAGTCTCCCTTATTACAACACCGCTGCAACAGGCGGATTTGCCAGCATCTTTGGAGTATTGGGCTGGTAGCAGTGCCTGCCTACAGTGGCGCCAACGCAACATTTTTGCCCTGTCTGTTGAACAGCCACAGCGCTGTATCGTCCATATGCGGGGGGATAACCAAAGATACCTGAACATTTTTTGTGGAGAGCGCATGGTGGAAGTGGAAATGAGCGCCCAAGGCGCACAGGCGACCACGGACCAGCAGCAACCACCGGGTCTCAGCGAGGCCCTGGACGACCTGATTGCACGGCGTCTGGGCATGCAGCTGCATTGACCCCACGCAGACACACTATTCAATCCTGAATTGATAGCTGCTTGCGCACATCCAGAAAGGGCTGGAGGCGTTTTTTTCTGTATTTTTATGCCAGCAGCGCCAGCGAACCCACCCAGCCATCGGCATCCACATCGGTGGCGGGCTGGCCGTGGTTGTAGCCGTAGGTGACCAGCACCACAGGGCAGCCTGCGGCGCGCGCGGCCTGGGCGTCGTTGCTGGAGTCGCCCACCATCAGCGTGCGCGCGAGCGCGCTGCCCAGGGCGGCGCAGGTTTTGACCAGCGGCAGCGGGTCGGGCTTTTTGCGCTCGAAGGCGTCGCCGCCAAACACCTGGTCAAAGAAGCCGTCCAGCCCCTTGGCGCGCAGCAGCGGCAGCGCAAAGGCGGTGGGCTTGTTGGTCAGGCAAGCCAGGCGCAGGCCCGCACTGCGCAGCGCGTGCAAGCCTTCAGGCACGCCGGGATAGACCTGTGCATATTGCCCGTTGATGGCCAGGTAGTGGTGCTGGTAGCGCGCCCAGGCCTGCGGGTAAATTGCTTCTGTATTGATAGCTGCTGGCGCTTGTCCAGCTTGGGCTAGCACGTGGTGGAGTACTGATTTGATCAGGTGTTCCGAGCCCTTGCCCACCATGCGTTCGATGTGGGTGCGCTCAATGCCCGGCAGCGCCAGATCGTCCAGCATGCGGCCCAGGGCCTGGGCAAAATCGCCCAGCGTATCGACCATGGTGCCATCGAGGTCGATGATGGCGGCGTCGAAGGCGGCAGGGTTCAGGGGCAGGGCAATCATGGGGTACGAAAAAAGTCAGTCCAAGAAAAAAGGCCCGCGCGGGGCCTTGCCAGGGTGTGGGAGGGTGCTCAGGCCAGCGCGCTGCGCATGGCGTCGATCACGCTGCGGTAGTCCGGCTGGCCAAAGATGGCGCTGCCAGCCACAAACGTGTCGGCACCGGCATCGGCGGCGCGGCGGATGTTGCCCTCTTTGATGCCGCCGTCCACCTCCAGGCGGATGTCTTTGCCGCTGGCATCGATGCGCTTGCGCACGGCCTCGATCTTGCGCAGCGCCGAGTCGATAAAGCCCTGGCCACCAAAGCCGGGGTTGACGCTCATGATGAGGATGAGGTCGATGTCCTCGATCACCCAGTCCAGCACATCCAGCGGCGCTGCCGGATTGAACACCAGCCCGGGCTTGACGCCCTGGGCACGGATGGCCTGGATGCTGCGGTGGACGTGGGTGGAGGCATCGGGGTGGAAGCTGATGTAGTCGGCACCGGCCTGGGCAAACGCGGCGGCCAGCGCATCGACGGGCTGCACCATCAGGTGTACGTCAATGGGCACGGCCACCCCGTCGGGCGTGACGGCGTGGGGCTTCAAAGCCTGACACACCATGGGGCCAAACGTGAGGTTGGGCACGTAGTGGTTGTCCATGACGTCGAAGTGAACCCAGTCGGCGCCCGCAGCAATGACGCTGCGGACTTCATCGCCCAGGCGGGCGAAATCGGCGGACAGGATGGAAGGGGCAATGCGGTAGGTACGGCTCATGGCAGGAATTGTCGCAGTTACTATTCGGTCATGCCAAAGTACCAATTTGAGGTCGAAGCACAGCCCGAGTACCTGCCACGGCAGTCGTCGCCCGAGGCCGGGGTGTTCAGCTTTTCTTACACCATCACCATCACCAACACGGGTGATATCGCGGCGCAGCTGGTGTCGCGCCACTGGATCGTCAGCGATGCACAAGGCCACACCGAAGAGGTCAAGGGCCTGGGCGTGGTGGGCCAGCAGCCGCTGCTCAAGCCCGGCGAAGCCTTCCAGTACAGCAGCGGCTGCCAGTTGCGCACGCCCAGCGGCACCATGCACGGCAGCTTTCACTGCGTGGCCGACGATGGCGAGGCGTTTACCTGCCCCATCGCCCTGTTTGTGCTGGAGGCGCTGGACCCCGGCGAGCCCCACCAGCCCCTGAGCGCGAGGGTGTTGCATTGAGCAGCGGGCACAGCGAGGCGCGCAGCCTGGCCGTCCTGCTGGCGCAGCTTGACCCGCAGGCCGGTCTGGCCGAGCGCCACCTGTGGCTGATTGCCCTGTGCGCCTGGCTGCGCGGCAACGCCCAGAGCGTGCCCGAGACACTGGAGCGGCTGGCGCTGCTGGTCGATACCGTGCAGGCCCAGCCCGAAACCTGCACGCGGCTGCAAGCGTGGTGGCAGGCGCTGGCGGGTGCGGTGGACATCACCCCGCTGCTGGCCGACTTTGGCTTTGCGCCCCGCACCGCGCTGTTCAGCGAACTGGCCGAGCGCCTGCGCCTCAAGCTCCTGCCCAGCAGCCCCGAAACCATCGATGCTGCCGAGCTGTTCACCCTGGCCCTGCCCAGCGCGTTCGATGCGCAGTGGCTGGCCGCCCTGCCCGACGATCTGGCCCAGCGCCTGGTCGGGCTGTTGTCCGATGGCCCCGGCCTGCACGCGCGCTGGCAGCGCACCCTGCTGGACGCCATGACGTACTGTGCCGGACAAATCCTCTCCACCGGTTTTGCCCCCGAGCTGCGCCTGCGCATGAGCGAATCCGCGCGCGAGGCCCAGCCTTTTGCCGCGCTGATCCGCGACGTGGAGAGCCTGCGCATCGAAGTGCTGCACAGCCTGCGCACGCCCGATAGGCTGGAGCAGGCCGCGCAGGGCCTGCGCGAGCGGCTGGACGCCTGCCGCGCGGCCGCCACCACGGTGTACGCGCACTTTGAAGAAAACGGTATCTCGGTCGGCCTGGTGTTCCGGCTGCGCCAGCTGCGCGCGCGCATCGTGCGGGTGCGTGAGCTGCTCGAATGCGTGCTCTCGCCCACCCCGGCGCTGCACGCGGCGCGCCTGCTGGGGCATCTGGTGCAGGTGGCGCAGGAGCGCCACAGCCTGCGCGCGGTGCTGGCCACCAATTCGTCGTTGCTGGCGGCCAAGGTGGCCGAGCGCAGCGCTGAAACCGGCGAGCACTACATCACCCGCACCCGCGCCGAATACCTGGCCATGGTGCGCAACGCTGCCGGTGGCGGGGCAGTGATGGCCTTCACCACGCTGGCCAAGTTTGCGCTGTACGGGTTGGCGCTGTCGGCGTTCTGGGGTGGTTTTTGGGCGGGCATCAATTACGCGGTGAGCTTCGTGCTCATCCAGCTGCTGCATTTCACGGTGGCCACCAAGCAGCCTGCCATGACGGCGCCCGCCATGGCCGCCAAGCTCAAAGACCTGGGCAGCGGCGAGGCCATCAGCGATTTTGTCGATGAGGTGGCGCACCTGGTGCGCTCGCAGGTGGCGGCAGTGCTGGGCAATGTGCTGGTCGTGTTTCCGGCGGTGCTGGGGCTGTGCCTGCTGATAGCGCAGTTCACGGGCACCCCGGCCATCAGCGCCAAAGAGGCTGCCCATGTGCTGGAGGCCCAGCACCTGCTGGGGCCATCGCTGTTTTTTGCGGCCTTCACCGGGGTGCTGCTGTTTGTCTCCAGCATCATTGCGGGCTGGACAGAAAACTGGTTTGTGCTGCACCGGCTCGATTCGGCCATGCGCTACAACCCCCGCATCACCGCCTTGCTGGGCAGCGCACGGGCGGCGCGCTGGGCGCACTTTTTGCGCAACAACATCTCGGGGCTGGCCGCCAATATCTCGTTGGGCCTGATGCTGGGCCTGGTGCCCGCGTTTGCGGGCTTTTTTGGCCTGGGTCTGGATGTGCGCCACGTCACGCTGTCCACCGGCCAGGTCGGTGCAGCCGCTGCCAGCCTGGGGCTGGGCGTGCTGCAGCAAAGCGCTTTCTGGTGGGCTATGGCCACCCTTCCCCTGCTCGGCGCCATCAATGTGAGCGTGAGCTTTTACCTGGCGTTCTTGCTGGCGCTGCGCGCCCAGAACGTCAGCGGCGTAGAGCGCACGCGCCTCTACGCCGCCATCCGATCGCGTCTGCGCACAGCTCCCCTGAGCTTTTTCCTGCCCAGTCGCCAGGCTTCCTGACCAGGGCATAGCCCTGGCCGTTGCCGCAGCGCGTGCCGCTGTCCTACAGCGGCGCATCTGCAACCAACGGTAAATTCAGGCCATCGCGCGGGTTGATGCTGCCGCCCTTGGCGGGGCGTCCGTCAGCCCTTTCCTCCCCCAAAGCGGGCGCTGCCCGCTTGACGCACAAGGACGCAAGACATGAACGAGATTCTGACCTTCTGGGCGCAGTGGCTGCGGCCCTCCGCCGGGCTGCCCACGGTGCAATGGTCTTTGCTGCTGGCCGTGGCCACCATCGCGGGCTACCTGTTCCAGCGCCACATCGGCTTGCCCAAGGTGGTGGGCTATTCACTGGTGGGCACACTGGCCGGTCTGGCAGGCTTCAGCGGCGCGGTCTGGCCGCTGCAAGGCATAGGGCTGTTTCTGCTGGAGCTGGGCATTTCGCTGGTGCTGTTCGAGTGCGGGGCGCGCATTCCGTTGCGCTGGTTCCGGCACAACCCCATGGTGCTGGTGCAAAGCATTGCCGAGTCGGCCCTGACTTTCTTTGCCGTGTACTGGGCACTGCTGTGGCTGCAAGTGCCCGAGCGCGCTGCGGGCCCGCTGGCCGTGGTGGCGCTGGCAGCATCGCCTGCCGTGCTTACCCGTGTGGTCAACGACACGCGCGCCGCCGGCCCGGTGACCGAGCGCGCCATCGTGCTGGCCACGCTGTCCACGCTGTACGCCCTGACGCTGGGCAGTGCGCGCGCTGAACTGATCAACCGGCCTTCCATCACGTTCATGGACACGGTGTACCCGGTGATGGTGGTACTAGGCGTGTCGGTGGTGGTGGCAGCACTGCTGGCGCTGGTGCTGCGCATGGCGCTGCGCTTTATGAGCCCCACCAGCGAGAACACCTCCATCTTGCTGCTGGCGCTGATTGCCGCAGGCACTGCCGTGGCTGCGCACATGGGTGGCTCGGCGCCGCTGGCGGCACTGCTGGGCGGCATGCTGCTCAAGCAGCTCAACCCGCGCCCCTGGGCCTGGCCGCGCCAGTTGGGCACGGCCTCGTCGTTGCTGACCATGCTGATGTTCGTGCTGGTCTCCACCGTAGCGGCGCAGGCCGACTGGAGCGGCCCGGTCGCTGGCGTAGTGCTGGCGCTGATTGGCGTGCGCCTGCTGGCCAAGGTGGTGGGCGTGGGCCTGGGCAACGTGGGCAGCGGCGCCAGCTGGCGCCAGGCGCTGTGGGTGGGCGCCGCCATGACGCCCATGTCGTCCATTGCCCTGTTGATTGCCTCGCAGTTCGTCATGGCCTCGCCTTCCACGGGCCACCTGATTGCGCAAATCGCGCTGCCCGCCATCTTGCTGATGGAGGTGCTGGGCGCAGTGATTGCCACCGTGGCCATTTACCGCGCGGGCGAGAGTTCCAAACCCTGGGCGCCACTGACCCGCAGCGGCGCAGGAGACAACCGTGAGTCTTGAAGCCTTTACCCAATCTGAACCGCTGACGCTGGGCGTCGAGCTGGAGTTGCAGCTCGTCAACACCCACGACTACGACCTGGCGCCCTACGCCGAAGACATGCTGCGCCTGATGCTCAAAACGCCGCTGCCGGGCAGCGTGGTGCCCGAGATGACCAACAGCATGATCGAAATATCGACCGGCATCTGCCACAGCAGCAGCGAGGTGCTGGGCCAGCTGAGCCAGATCCGCGACGCGCTGGTCAAAAGCGCCGACAAGCTCAACATCGCCGTGGTGGGCGGTGGCACGCACCCGTTCCAGCAATGGCACGAGCGGCGCATTTACGACAAGCCACGCTTTCAGGAGCTGTCGCAGCTGTATGGCTACCTCTCCAAACAGTTCACCATCTTTGGCCAGCACGTTCACATCGGCTGTCCCGATGCCGATGCGGCGCTGCTCATGCTGCACCGCATGAGCCGCTACATCCCGCACTTCATCGCGCTGTCGGCCTCCAGCCCCTACGTGCAGGGGCAGGACACGGCGTTTGACTCGGCGCGGCTCAATTCGGTGTTTGCGTTTCCGCTGTCGGGGCGTGCGCCCTGCGTGCTGACCTGGGCCGAGTTTGAGCAGTACTTCAACAAAATGACCCGCACGGGCGTGGTCAAAAGCATGAAGGACTTTTACTGGGACATCCGGCCCAAGCCCGAGTTCGGCACCATCGAAATCCGTGTGTTCGACACGCCCCTGACCATTGAGCGCGCCGCTGCACTGGCCGGTTTTGTGCAATCGCTGGGAGCCTGGTTTCTGGCCGAGCAACCCTTCACGCCGCAAGAGGACGACTACCTGGTCTATACCTACAACCGCTTCCAGGCCTGCCGCTTTGGCATGGATGCGGTGTACGTAGACCCGGCCAGTGGTGAGCACATGCCGCTGCGCGAGCACATCATGCGCACCATCGACCAGATTGCCGGCCACGCGGCAGCGCACGGCGCCTCGGGCGCGCTGCACCTGCTGCGCAGCGAAGCCCACGCGGGCCAAAACGACGCACGCTGGCTGCGCGAGCGCCAGCGCGAAGAGCAATTGCTGGCCGAGGTCAGCCGCCAGGCAGCGCAGCGCTTTCGCGGCACAGGCGCTTGAACCGATGCAGCCAGCACAAGCCGTGTGGTCTGTGCTGGCAGGCGCGCAAATACCGCTGGGCCTGTACCGCGCTCGCATGAATAATCGGCGCCCATGCCTGCCTTCCTCCTCACCCATTGCACCCCGCCCACGGCCTTGAGCCATCCGGTGGCTGTGGCGCACCGCGCCCCTGGGTCAGCATGAGGCGGCTGCTATGGTGGTTCATGGCGGTGCTGGCCTGCGTGGCGGCGGGCTGTATTGCCGCCAGCGCCTACCTGACATTTGCCACCCTGCGCAGTGCGCAGCAAGAAGCCTTTGACGCCCGCTTCGCTCTGGCGGCACAGCGCGCCGCCACCGCCGCAGAAAGGGCGCTGGCGCTGGGCGTGGCGCTGACCGATCAGCCCCCGTTGCAGGCGCTGTTGGAGCGCGAAGCCACGCTGGAGCCCGCCATCGTCGCCTTTGGCATCGCCAGCGCCAGCGGCCAGCGCCTGCTGGGCCACACCCGCCCGCCCGACGGTACCCGCGCCACTACCTTGCTGGAGCGCCCCGTGCGCAACGATCTGGGCCAGACCGTGGCACGGGTGCAGCTGCGCTACGACACCTCGGCCCTGGTCAGTGCAGAGCAGCAACTGCAACAAGCAGTCCAGGCAGCCGCCTGGCCACCGCTGCTGGCGGTGTGCGCTGCGGCGCTGCTGCTGGGCGTGGCTCTGTCGCAGCGGCTGACGTCGCAATCGCACCGTGCTCCCTCTGGGGGAGTGGTGCCTGCGGGGCATCTGGGGCTGGCGCGCTGGCCGGGCGGCCTGCGCGCGCAGCTCACGGCCTTGGCCGCACTGGCGCTGTGCCTGGGCCTGCTGTGGCTGGGCTGGGGCGCACACCGCGCGGGCCAGGCGCTGATACAGCCGGTGCAGCTGGCCAAGGCCGCTGCCATCGCTCGTTCCAGCGCCAGTCTGGTCGAACACGCACTGGCCGTGGGCATTCCGCTGGACGCCCTGGTCGGGCTGGACACCCACACCAGCGCCCTGCGCCGCGACAACCCCGAAGTGGCCGACCTGGCCCTGCTGGCGACCGACGGGCGCGCACTGCACCGCCGCAGCGCAGGTGCGGCCAGCCACGCAGCCGAGGCCAGTGCGGCCAGCACCACTGCGCCTGCCGCCCGCGCACCAGTAGTGCATGCAGGCACCCACTTGGCCGATGTGGTGGTGGTGCTAGACCCCGGTGTGCTGGCGCGCAAGCTGCAAACCACGCTGCTGGACATGGCTTTTCTGGGGGCGGTGAGCCTGTTGGTGGCGCTGGAGCTGCTGGCACTGGCACTGGGCTCACGCGGCGCCCGTGCGCTGGCCGCCACCGAGGCGCGCCAGCAACGGCTGGCCCACCCACAAGCGCAGCACGCGCCCTGGCGCAGCACCAGTGCCGCAGCGGTGCGCCCGGCGCTGTTCTTGTTCATGCTGTCCGAAGAACTCACGCGCCCTTTCCTGCCAGGCTGGGCCCGGCAACTGGCACCCCAGACCTGGGGGGTGTCCGCAGAGCTGCTGGCGGGCCTGCCGCTGGTACTGTTTCTGGCGGTAGTGGCGCTGCTGCAATGGCCGCTGGCAGGCTGGTCCGAGCGCCATGGCAGGCGCGCTGGCTTTTTGCTGGGTGCGCTGCTCAGTGCAGCCGGTCTGGCGCTGGCAGCCTGGTCGGCGGGGTATGGCAGCTTTCTGGCGGCGCGGGGCCTCAGTGCGGTGGGGTTTGCGCTGGTGTTTGTGTCCGGGCAGGGCGTGGTGATTGATGGCTCAGGGGCCAGCGACCGGGCGCGCAGCCTGGCGCAGTTTGTGCGTGCCATTTTGGTGGCCGGACTGTGCGGCCCGCCACTGGGCGGGTTGATTGCCGACCGCTGGGGCGTGCCCAGTGCGTTTGCGGCCTGTAGCGTGTTGGCGCTGCTGGCCGCCAGCGTCGCCTGGCTGCAACTGCCACCCGAACGCCCCACCGCCGCCCGCGCTGCGCCCCACCCTGGCACTGCCGCCCCCGGTCTGTGGGCCAACGCACTGCGCCAACCTGGGCTGCTGGCACTGCTGCTGGGCTGCGCCCTGCCCGCCAAGCTGCTGCTGGCAGCGCTGTGTTTTTACCTGCTGCCGGTGTACCTGCAAGACAGCGGCCAGGGCAGCGCCATGATCGGCCGCCTGCAAACCATTTACCCACTGACCATGGTGTTGCTGGTGCCGCTGGCTGCGCGCCTGGCCGACCGCTGGGGCCAACGCAGTGCTTTTGTGCTGGCCGGTGGCCTGCTGGCGGGGTGCAGCGCCATACTGGCCTGGCCTGCCGGGGCATCTCCCACTGGGCTGGCGCTGGTACTGCTGGGCCTGGGGCTGGGGCAGTCGCTGTCGATTGCGCCGCAGTCGGCTCTGGTGGCAGACTTTGCCAAGGGTGCCCCGGCAGGCCACGGGGCGGGCATTCTGGGCCTGTTCCGTCTGGTAGAGCGTGGCGGCAGCGCACTGGGCCCGGCCACGGGCGCGCTGCTGCTGCCCCTGCTGGGCTTTGGCCCGGCGCTGGCCACCATTGGCCTGGGCGTGGTGGGTGCCAGCTTGGCCTATGGCTGGCACCTGCGCCGCCCAGGCCACCCCAACCGCGCGTAACCACCCTGCCCACACCTTGCACACACCATGACTGTTCGCCGCCACTTTCTCTCCCATGGCCTGCGCCATGCCGCAGGGCTGTCGTTGCTGCCGCTGCTGCCACCGGCCTGGAGCGCTGGCACCACGCCCACACCCCGGCTGCGGCACCCCACGGGCCGACCGTTCCGCATCCTGATGCTCACGTTCCGGGGCGAAACGGATGTGGATCGCGGCTTTCGCGCCTACCTGGCCGATGCCGGGCTGGATGCCCAGTTCACCGTGCGCGATGTGCAGCAAGACGCGGGCCGCGTGCCCGGAATCCTGCGTGACACGGCCCCATGGCAGCCTGACCTGATTTACGCCTGGGGCACGCCGATCACGCTGGCCGTGGTGGGCCCGCACGATGCGGCCAGCCAGAGCGGTTTTGTCCGTGACATCCCGGTGGTGTTTGCGCTGGTGGCGGCGCCGCTGCAATCGCGCATCGTGGCGCAGCTCGACGCCCCCGGGCGCAATGTGACCGGGGCAGTGCACGTGGTGCCCACCGATGTGCAACTGCGGGCCATGCAGTCGTACCGCCCCTTCCAGAAGCTGGGCGTGCTCTACAACGCCGCCGAGCCCAACTCGCGCGCCATCGTCGCGCAGGCGCGGGAGTTCTGCCAGCGCAGCGGCGCCCAGCTGCTGGAGCGCACCTTCCGCACCAACGCCACAGGCGCCCCGGTGGCCGATGGCGTCGAAGACCTGGTGGCACAGCTGCACGCCGCCGGTGCCCAGTGGCTGTACCTGCTGCCCGACACCTTTCTGGGCAGCTTGTACGAGCGCATTGCCCCCACGGCACTGAAGTTGCAACTGCCCTCGTTTGGCGCTGCCGAGCTGGCCGTGCGCTCGGGCGGGGCGCTGGTGGGGCTGGTCAGCCGCTATTACTCGGTGGGCCAGTTGGCGGGCGCCAAGGCGCTGGACATTCTGGTGGCGGGCAAATCCCCGGCCCAGGTGCCGGTGGAAACGCTCAAGCGCTTCTCGCTGCTGGTGAACATGCAGGTGGCGCGCAGCCTGCGCCTGTACCCCCCCATCGACATGCTGAATTACGCCGAAGTCATCGCCATCGGCCCCACCGAGGCCCGCCCGTCATGAGCACGCCCATCTCCCCATCCACCTCCCCTGCCGCGCCCACCCCATCCACCCTGGCGTGGCGCCTGCTGCAACCGGCCGATCTGGGCACCATGGAAGTGCTGCACCGCCTCAGCCTGGCGGGCATGGCGGCGCACACCGTCAAGGCCGAGTCGCGTGATTTTCTGGCCAGCCTGCTGCAAGGCCGGGGCCAGGTGATCGGCGCCTGGGCGGGTCAGGCGCTGGTGGCCTACGGCGTGCTGCAACACGACCTGCTGCCCGAAGACGACCCGCGCCCTCACCTGGGCCTGTCCGCAGACCGGCCTGCGGCCAAGCTGGCAGGTGCGGCCGTGGCCCCCGACTGGCGCGGCCAGCACCTGCAACGCACCCTGATTGCCAAGCGTATGGCACAGGCACAGCCCGGCGCCGTGCTGTTTGCCACCGCTGCCCCCGACAACACCGCCAGCTGGCACAACCTGCTGGCCTGCGGCTTTGCCGTGCGCGCGCTGGAATACCGCTACGGCGGCTTTGCCCGCTACCTGCTGGCGCACGACCCGGCTGCGCCATCTGCGGGCCCGGCGCTGGCAGCGTCTGGCCTGGACGTACCCTCCAGCGACCTGCCCCGCCAGCAAGCCCTGTTGCACGCAGGCTGGCGCGGCGTGGCCCCCGGCAGCACCGCAGGCAGCCTGCACCTGACACCGCCACCCGGAGGTGCCGCATGAACACCGCTGCCGCCCACGACCGCCCCCGCCTGCACGTGGACTTGCACGCCCTGGCGCACAACTGGCAGGCGGTGCGCAGCACCTTTCGGGGCCAGCGCATCGGCGCCGTGGTGAAGAACGATGCCTACGGCCTGGGCCTGGCCACGGTGGCACCGCTGCTGTGGCACCTGGGCTGCCGCGACTTCTGGGTGGCACACACCAGCGAAGCCCTGGCCTTGCGCGCCCTGCTGCCTGCGCATGCCGCGCGCATTCTGGTGCTGCACGGCCTGGGCGGGCTGGCCCCCCAAGACTTTGCCGCCCACGCCCTGGTGCCTGTGCTGGCAGGCCCCCATGAGCTGCCCGCTCTGCACGGCCACACCCACCGCCACGGCACACCGCTGCCCGTGGCCCTGCACCTGGACACCGGCCTGACCCGCCTGGGCTTTGGCGCCGCCGACCTGCCCGCACTGCGCCCCGGCAGTGCGCTCTGGGCCGACGCCCAGCCACAAACCTGGGTCAGCCACCTGGGCCGCTTCAGCGACCCCACCGCGCCCGAATGCCTGCGCCAGCGCGCCGACTTCACTGCCTGGACGGCGCAACTGCCCCGGGCCGAACGCAGCATTGCCACCTCATCGAGCGTGTTTGCCGACCCGGCCTGGCACTTCGACCACGCCCGGGTGGGCAGCGCACTGTTCGGCGTGCAAACCACCCCTGGCCACCCCCAGCCCCTGCGCAGCGTGGCCAGCCTGCACGCGCCGGTACTGCGCGTGGCCGACGTGCCCGCTGGCACGGAAGTGGGCTATGCAGGCAGCTACCGCACCCTGCGCGCCAGCCGCATCGCCACCGTGGCCATTGGCTACGGCGATGGTCTGCCCTTTGGCCTGGTCAATCGGGGGGTGCTGTACCTGTGCGGGCAGGCCGCGCCCATCGTGGGCGGCGTGGCCATGGGCATGCTGGGGCTGGACGTCAGCGCCTTTGCGCCAGGGCAGGTGCAGCCTGGCATGTGGGCGCAGGTGTACGGCCCCCAGCAGCCCCTGGAGCAGCTGGCCGCCACGGCAGGCGTGGCGCCCAACACCTTGCTGGTAACTACCGCCAGCCTGGCCACGCGGCACTACAGCGACAGCACCCACGGCGGTGACTGCTGCGATAGCGGCAACCAGCGCCTGTCACCCCCCACAGCGCAGGCACCCCAGGAGCCACAGCCATGAACCCGCGCCACCGTCTGCTGGCCATCGTGCTGGCTTGCGTGCTGGCGGTGCTGGCCAGCACCCAGGCCCTGGCACATTGGGCCGCCCGCACTGCCCACGACGCCATGGTGCAGCAGCGCGACCACTATCTGCTGCACAGCCTGCGCACCGCCGCAGAAAACTACCTGGCCATCGGCCTGAACCTGGAGCAAATGGAAGCGCTGCAAACCCTGATCGAGCGTGAACGGGCCAGCTTTGACCAGGTGCTGGCCATCGATGTGTTCGCCGCCAGCGGCACCCTGCTCTACAGCACCGACCCCAACGCCCTGGGCAGCCAGGTGCCACCGCACTGGCGCCAGGGGCTGGAGCACAGCACCCCGTGGCACACCGACGGCCCGGCGCAGCGCCAGCTGGGCGTGCGCTTTGACAACGACCTGGGCCAGGCGGCGGGCGGCATTGTGCTGACCATCTCCACCGCCACGCCGCCCCTGACGCTGGCGCAATGGAAAGCGCACGGCCAACAGGCCCTGGCGTTGCTGGCCGCCGCCGCCCTGGCCACCTTGGTCGCCTGGGCTGGGGTGGCGCTAGGTATGCGCCGCCTGATGGCGCCCTATGTGCGCGTGGCCCGCATCCTGCAAGGCCAGCCGCCAGCGCCAGCACAACCACCGGCCACGCCACTGGAGCAGGCCGCCCACCACACCCACGCCAGCTGGGCCGCCGCCCGCCAACGCGCACAACACCGCCTGCACCAGCTACAGGAGCTTGACGATGCCGACTGACTCCATCGCCACAGTGGCGCCGGTTCTGCAACCGCCACCCCAGCTCGCCCGCAGCCTGGGCTTGCTGGCCTTGTGCCTGACGCTGGCGATTGGCACGGCCAGCGCCCTGTGGTCGCTGCACCAACTGCGCACCACCACCGAACGCGAAGCCCGCACCGACGCCCAGGCCATGGCCCAGTCGGTGGCGCACACGCTGGCCCAGCAAATCGGCCGGGCGGTGCGCGTGGGCATTCCGCTGGCCGATATTCCCGGCGTACCCGCCTACCTGCAACGCACGCTGGAGCAGGCGCCGGGCCTGGCCTTTATCGCGCTGCACACCGAAGACGACACCCTGCTGCACACCACCAGCACCTCGCGCAGTGCCAACGACCTGGTGCGCGCGCCCATCCAGGTGCAGGGGCGCACCGCAGGCACCGTGGTGGTGGGCACCGCCGCCGCAGCGCTGGCCCAGGGACTGGCCTGGGCACAGGCCCTGTGCGCGCTGGTGGTACTGGGCCTGGGCCTGCTGGGCGGCTGGCTGGCCGCCCGGGGGCCGGGCCAGCGCCTGGAGCACCAGCGCCAGCAGTTGCAAGCCGGGCTGCACGGCACGCCCCCGCCCGAACCGCCCCCCGGTGCCAGCGACGACGGCGTGGCCCAGGCACTGCAAGCCCTGGCCGACGGACACCAGCAAGCGCAAGCACACGATGCCGCCGTGGCCGCCTACGCCCAAGAGCTGCTGGCAGTGGACTTTGACCAGCGCCTGCAAGCGCACATTGCCCGCATCGTGCCCGACCACCCCCACCCCGGCAAAGGCGCCTGATGCTGCTGCGCACCCGTATCACCCTCATCGTCGCCCTGGGCCTGGTGCTCACCGTGCTGGGCCTGGGCAGCGCCGGGCTGCTGCGCGAGCAGCTGCTGCAACAGCGCCTGGCCAGCACCGCCCTGGCAGCGCAAACCTCGCTGTGGGGCGAAATGCTGGCCGCCGAAGACCGCCTGCTCGACCAGGGCCTGGACCAGCTGCTGGCCGACACACGCTTTCTGCACGCCGTCCGCCTGGGCGACCTGGCTGCGCTGGAACAAGCCCTGCAAGCCCTGAACCTGCTGCCCGGCCCCGCCCAGCCGCTGGCCCTGGTGGCGCTGGTCAACGCCCGGCAAGACCCCATCGCCCTGGGCCTGGCGCCGCCGCGCCCACTGCTCGACAGCGTCAGCCTCGACCGCGCGGCCACCGGCGAATCCGTGGGCGGGCTGCGCCTGGGCGCGGGCAGCGTGCCGCTGGTGTTGTCGGCGCGCGCGCTGCCCGGCCAGACCGAACCCGTGGTGCTGGTGCTGGGGCGCCATGCCCGGCACGCCCTGGAACGCTTTGCCGAACGCACCGCCACCACCGCCAGCGTGCTGGACTTGCGCGGCGCACTCAGCGCCTCCACCGATGACGCCCTGTGGCGCAGCGCCCAGGTGCAGGTGTCGCCGCGCACGGCGCACCACGGTCAGCACGAGGTCGGGGCGCGCACCTACACCCTCAACAGCACACCCTTGAGCGACATTGCGGGCCGCAGCGCAGGCGTTCTGGTCACTTTGGGCGACCAGACCGAAGAGGCCGATGCCAGCGCTTTTCTGGGCCGCCTGGCCCTGGGCGGCACACTGGCGCTGGTGCTGGCCGTGCTGCTGGGCCTGAACTTTTACCTGGGTCGCAGTCTGCGCCCGCTGGGCAAAGCCATTGCCGCCTTGCAGGCGCTGGCGCGCGGCGACGCCAGCGTGCGCCTGCAACACGCGGGCGACGACGAAATCGGCCGCATCGCCCAGGCCGTGGTGGCCTTCCGGCGCAACGCCCAGGAGCTGGCCGCCAGCCGCACCCTGCGCGAGCGCGTGCGCAGGCGCCAGGAGCGCCTGATCCGCCACCGACTGCAACACCTGGCCGACGCCACCGACATGACCAGCCGCGAAGAAATGCTGCGCCTGCTGAACGCCACCGGCCCGCAGCCCACCGGCGCGCCCCACGGCGACGAAGAGCAGCTGCGCCAGCTGGCCGCCGTGATGGCCGAACTCACCGAACGCATCATCCAGCAGCACCAAAGCCTGTCGTCGATGATCGTGGAGCTGCGCGAAGCCCTGGTCACCAAAACCCGGCTGGCGGGCCTGGAGCAAGAGCTGCAAATTGCCGCCCAGGTGCAGCTGAGCATCCTGCCACGCCATCTGCCCGCCGACCCGCGCGTGCAGCTGCACTGCCACATCACCCCCGCGCGCGAGGTGGGCGGCGACTTCTACGACTACTTTGAAATCGACAGGGAGCACTTTGGTTTTGTCATGGCTGATGTCTCGGGCAAAGGCGTGCCAGCAGCGCTGTTCATGGCCATCACGCGCACGCTGCTCAAGGCCACGGCGCTGTTTGTGACCTCGCCCACGTCGTGCATGCGCAAGCTCAACGACCTGCTGGCCGTGGAAAACGACCAGATGATGTTCGTCACCATCTTCTACGGCGTGCTGCACCTGCCCAGCGGGCGTGTGGCGTATGTCAACGCAGGCCACAACCCGCCGTATCTGCGCCGTGCCGATGGCACCGTCGAGCCTGTGGCGCGCACCGGCGGCATGGCCGTGGCCGTGAGCGACGGCTTTGTCTACCGCGAAGGCAGCGTCCAACTGGCCCCGGGCGACCTGCTGTTCCTGTATACCGACGGCATCACCGAAGCCTTTGACATCGACGCCCAGGAGTACGGCGACCAGCGCCTCGAAGCCGTGCTGCGCGGCCTGGACGGCCAGGGCCTGGAGCCCGCCGACGTGTGTACCGCCGTGCTGGCCGATGTGCGCCAGTTCGAGCGCGGCGCACCCCAGGCCGACGACATCACCTGCATGGCGCTGCGCTGGCAGGGCGCCTGAAACAGCGCACTGCAAAAATGTGAGCTGCTCGCGCTTACTGCGCAAGCTCTGGAGGCTGTTTTGACTATCAAAAACGGATCTCGCACGGAAGGCGGGCCGTGGCACTTTGTGGGTTGACCCGCGCAGCCCGCTGCTGCACGATGCCTGCGACTTGGCCCTGGCCAGCGCCCGCCCACCGTTCACCGTCACCCCCCCTTCTTGCTTATGAACGCCCCTGATCTTTTCATCCGCACCCGTTGGGCTGCCACCCTGGCCACCGCCTTGTTTGCACTCAGCGGCTGCGGCGGCAGCGACGGCCCTGCCCCAGACCCGCTGGCCGCCTACCGCACGCAAACCCTGGCATGGCAGGAGTGCGACACCACGGCCGTGGGCGTGGACATTTCGGGCTACATCACCGCCGCCGGGGAGCGCCTGCGCTGCGCCAGCGTGCGCGTGCCCATGGACTGGAGCGCGCCCGAACGTGGCGACCTGCAAGTGGCTGTCATGCGCCTGGCGGCTGCGCAGCCGCAGGCGCGCCAGGGAGCGCTGCTGTTCAACCCCGGCGGCCCGGGGGGCGATGGCCTGTCGTATGGGTTGGTGCTGTGGAGCGCCTTTGGCAACAGCAACCCGCAAAGCCCGCTGGGCGCGCAGCAGCTGCGCCTGCTTGATGAATTCGACATGGTTGGCTTCTCGCCGCGCGGCGTCGGCTCCAGCACCACGCTGCACTGCTCCACCAACGCGCTCCAGCGCCTCGTGGGCCGCGCCAGCGCCCAGCTCAACGCCGACAACCTGGACAACGCGGCCTACAACAGCCGCACCATGGCCCAGGCCTGCCTGAACAACCCGATCACGCCCTACATCAACACCGACGCCACAGCGCGCGACATGGATTTGGTGCGCCACCTGCTCGGTGACAGCAAGCTCAACTACGTCGGCTACTCGTACGGCACCTGGCTGGGCGCGTGGTACGCCAGCATCTTCCCCGAGCGCGTGGGGCGCATGGTGCTCGACAGCAGCGTGGACTTCACTGACAACTTCGACGCCGCCTTCATCGGCCAGGTGCAGGCCCGCCAGCGCCTGCACGACGCGGTGCTGCTGCCCTACGCCGCACGCCACCCGCAGTACTTTGGCCTGGGCAGCGATGCAGCGCAGATCGGCGCGCAGGTTCAGGCGCTGAGCCCGCAGGTGCAGGACGTGCTCTATGGCGAGCTGGAAAAGCTGTTTTCCAGCCGCAGTGCCGCCGACGACTACCTGTTCACGGTCAACGGCGCACGCGGGCTCGATGCCGTGCTGCTCCAGCAGCCCCGGCCCAGCGCCCCCGAGACCGTGCAGCAGGCGCTACAGGCTTACACCTTTGTGCCTGACCAGCCCGAACCTGACCAGGAGGCACGCGCCCAAGCCGAGGTGCTGTACAGCGCCTACCGCGAGCGCTGGGAGGACTACCTGCCCGCCAGCATTTACCTCAAACCCGAAGACGCGGTGTACCGCAGCGTGGTGTGCAACGACGTGACCGGCATCACCGACCCGCAAGCCTGGAACGCGGCCATCACGCGCACTGCCGCCCAGAGCCCGGTGGCGTTTTACGAGCTGCAAACCAACCTGTGCCCCTACTGGGGCGGCCCGCGCGTGGCGCACCCCGGCATCGCGCCACTCAAAACCATGCCGCTGCTGACCGTGCAATCGCAGTACGACGCGGCCACCATCACCGAAAACGCCGAACGCTTCTACGCCCAACTGGACGGCGCCTGGCACATTGCCGTGCCCGGCGAGTACCAGCACGGCCTGTTCCCCTACCAGGAGCCCTGCCTTGATGGCACCGTGCTGGGCTACCTGCTCGAAGGCCCGGGCGGCCTGCCCGGCCAGCGCCACCTGCGCTGCCCGGCACGCCCGCTGGCGCAAGACAAAAAAGCACTGGAGGCCGCCCCTGCGCCCCAGCGCGCGGCCTTGGCCACCGTGCCCACCTACCGCGATCCGGCCTGGGCACAAGCGCGCATCGACTATTTCAAGCAGGGTGTGGGCCGTCTGGCGCGCCCCCTGCCTTGAGAAAGGTATGTTTTTGATAGCTGCTTGCGCGCACTGTGCAAGGGCTGGAGGCTGTTTTGACCATCAAAATCGCCCCCTGCCAATGCCCCTGCTGCACGCGACACCGGGCGGCCCGGGCACAGCCGCACGGGCTGCGCCCGGGCGCTGGCGGGGTCAGTTCTCGAACGTCAGGCGCAGCACGCACAGGCCTGCGCTGCTGCTGGCGCGGGCATGGCGGGCCGATCGCCCCACCAGATAGCCCGCCATTTGCAACTCGGCCTGGGCACTGGCCATCAGCTCATCGGCGCTGGGCGGCGTGGCGGCCAAGGGCAGCAAGGTGCCCCGGTAGCGCAGCACCAGGGTGAACACGTAGTCATCGAAGCCGGTTTCAATCTCGATCTCGGGGAAGGCGGTATCGACCAGGTGGTGCGCCGTCAGCGCCTCCACCACCTGCCAGCCCGCCATCTCGGCGCGGCGCACGGGCTCGTGGCGCGCGCCCCAGCGCTTGCCTTGCTGCTCCAGAAAATCGGTCACATCCTGCAAGGTGGTGTGCGCCAGGGCAAAGCGCTGGCGCGTGCCCTGGCGGATGCCCAGGCGAAACAGCGTGGCCAGCAGCACCGAGGTACACACCCCGGCGGCCAGCCCTGAGAGCGCCACAAAACGCAGATCGGGCCACAGCGCCACCACCGCTTCATGGATGGTGGGCATGCCCGTGCCCACCAGCAGCCCCACGCCCACGGCCAGCACGCGGCGGTTGTCCAGCATGCGCGAGGCAATCAACTGCAACCCGCTGAGGGTGGCAAAGGCCGAGAGGTACAGCAACAGCGCACCCGTGACGGGCGCGGGCAGCAGCAGCCAGGCCCCGGTGATGTGCGGCAGCAGCGCAGCCAAAAACAAAAAGCCCGCCGTCCAGTAGCCCAGATAGCGGCTGGTGCAGCCCGAAGCGGCTGCCAGGCTCACCGCACCGCCGCTGGCCGCCAGGGGCAGGCCATTGACCAGGGCGGCAAACAGGTGGGCCACGCCTTCGGCACGCACACCACGCGCCAGTGCCCGCAGATCGGGGCGCACCCAGTCGGCATTGGACGTGCGCTGGGCAATCGTCTGGGTGCCCATCGACGTCAGGGCCAGCGCAAAGCCCGTGACCACGTAGGGCACGATGGCTTTGGCATCAAAGGCCCAGCCAAACACCGGCAGTTGCGGCACCCAGAACCAGGGCATGTCTTGCCACTGGTGCAGCTCCTGTGCGGGCACCAGATCCAGCAGCACACTGGCCAACATGCCCGCCAGCAGCCCCAGCAGCGGCGCAAACAGGCGCAGCACGGTTTTGACCCAGACATTGCACGCCACCATGGTGGCAAAGGTGAGCAGGCCCACCAGCAAACTGGCGCCTGAAGCGGGTGTGCCATCCGTGCCGTGGCCAAAAATCTCCCGGAAACCCAGGTGCCCCAACCCCAGGCCGATGAGCATCACCGCCACGCCCGACACCTCGACGGTGAACACATTGCGCAGCCGCATGATCAGAAAGCTGAACGCCACCTGCGACAGGCCAATCACCCAGACCATGCCAAACACCGTGGCCAGCGTGGCCCCGGGCAGGCTGCTGACCAGGTACATGGCGGGCAGCACCGCGCCCGTGGCCTGCAACGGGTAGTAGTAGCGCGCGCCCAGGTGGCGCATGCCCCGCACCTGCAACAAGATCACGAACGCCGACACCAGCAGCGTGGACGAGACAATGTTCAGAAAATCGTGGTGCCCCAGCCCCTGGGCGCGCACATAAATTTCCGGTATCACCAGCAATGCGCCCAAAAAGGCCAGTTGCTGCAAAGCCAGCCCGGCGCCCAGGCGCGCGGGCAGCGGGTCGTCAACGCCAAAGGCGATGTTGTCGGGGCGGCGCATGGGCAGGCTCAGAGCACGGGCATGAGCTGCATGCCACCGGGCTCGGTGGCCCAGAGGTCGCCGGTGTCCAGATCAAACCACCAGCCGTGCAGCACCAGCGTGCCCGCCTCGACGCGCTCGCGCACCCAGGGGTACGAGAGCAGGTTCTTCAGCGACCCGGCAATGGCGGCGCGCTCGACCAGGTGGGCGTTCTCGCGCAGGCGCTGCAACGACGCTTGCAGCGGCTGGCCGTGCTCGTCTTTTTCTGAGAGGTACAGGCGGCTGGCGTCCAGCGCCATAGACACCCAGCCGCCGATGAAGTCGCGGTCAGGCCACTGGCCGCCCGCTGCGCCCAGCATGGCCTTGATGCCGCCGCAGTGCGCGTGGCCCAGCACGATGATGTGGTCTACCTTCAGGTCGCGCACCGCGTACTCAATGGCGGCACCGGCGCCGTCGTAGTGGCGGGTGGTGTCGTAGGGCGGCACCAGATTGGCCACGTTGCGCACGACAAACAGCTGGCCCGGCTCGGCGTCCGACAGCAAGGTGGGATCGACCCGGGAGTCGCTGCAAGAAATCAGCAAAGCGGGTGGCGACTGGCCCTGCTCGACCAGACCGCGCATCAGCGTGGAGTTTTCTTCGTAAAACCGGGTACGAAAGCGCCGGATGCCCTCCAGCAAGTGGCTGATGTCGCGGCATGGCGTTGCCTGGCCCTGCGCCTGATGGTTTTGCTCCAAGGTAGTCCCCGAAAAGTTGAGTGGTTGAACGCACAAGCCCTGCCCATGCAGGCCCTGCACGGGTGGCATTTTGCCTACGTTGGAAGGCAGCGCCGCGCCCGGGCCTGGCGCGCTCAGGCGGCCCACGCTGCACCCAGCAGCAGCACGTTGCGGTCGCCCTGGCGCTGGTAATGCAGCGTGTGCAGGTAGTGGCGCATCAGGCGCAGGCCGTGGCCGCCAACACGCGCATCGTCCAGTGAAAGGGCCAGCTCGGGCGGCTCCTGGGCCGTGGGATCGAAAGCGGCGCTATCGTCCTCCATGCGCAGCGCCACGCCATAGGGCGTGCGGCCACACTCCAGGCGCAGGCCCAGCTGCGGCTGCCCCGGCGGCGCCTGGGCATAAGAGACGACATTGGTGAGGGCCTCATCGGCGCACAGCGTCAGGGCAAACAGCGTGCGCGCTGGCCAGCCGTCGCGCTCGGCCAGGGCCTCCAGCCATGCCAGCGCCTGGGCCACGCCCTGCACCGAGGGCTCGGGCACCAGCACATCGGGCGGGGCAAGGTACACAGAGCCATCATTGGGGGCAGTGGCGTTCATGGTGTCCTCAATGTTCAAAATGCAGGCGCAGCGCAGCAGGCCCGGCACCACCGTCCGCCACCTCCACCCGGTCGGCCAGGTGGCGCAGCAACAGGCCCGAGACGTTCAGCAACGCAGCGTCCAGCGCGGCGTCATCGGCGTCCAGCAGCGAGGCGTGTGGCGCCGCCGTGCCGTGGGCGGCAGCAGAGGTCAGCGCCAGGGCGGGGCCGCTGTGCAGCAGCTCAATGTCGAGGTTGAACTCGTCAAAGCTGCCCCGGATGGCCACCAGCGAACGCCCGCCTGCGGCGGCGATGGCCTCGGCGCCCTCCAGCGTGGCCAGGGCCGCGCGCTGCACCACCGCACGGCGCGCCCCCCAGGCGCCACCACGGCCTTCGACAAAGCCGGTGATATCGGCATGCAGGGTGCTGCTGGCCATGTCCAGGCGTTGCTCGGCGCGCTGCGCCGTGCCCAGGCGAAACAGCAGGTTGAGCGCAATCACCAGCAAACCCGCCACCAGAAAACCGCTGCCCAGCAAGAACCGCAAACCCTCGGGCGCTGCCTGCACCAAGGGCGGCATAAGCATGGTGGCCAGACCGGCACTGATGGACAGGCCCACCGCAAAAATGCCCCGGCTGTCCATGGCCCGCGAGGCGATCAGCTCCATGCCCGAGACGATCAGAAAGCCCGCCGCATACAGCTCCACCGCCCCCAAGACCGGCGTCGGGATAAGCGTCAGGCCCAACGTAGCCTGGGGCATGAACGCCACCAGCGCCAGCATCGCTGCTGTGGCCAGGCCAATCACGCGGGCCGTGGAATGGGTGGCATGGGCCAGCGCGATATTGGCCGAACACACGCAAGAGGGAAAGCTGCCCAGCAGGCCGCAGGCCAGATCGCCCAGGCCATTGGCCTTGATGCCGCCACCCACGGCCTGCATGTTGGCGCGCTTCCAGTCGGCATCGTCCATTTTGTCCAGGATGATGACGCTGCCCAGCGTATCGAGCTGGCTGAGCACGGCGATGAGCGCAATCGCCACCACCATGGCCGGGTCGATGCGAAACACGGGCGCTGCCACGCTGGGCAGGGCCAGCACGGGGGCGCTGCGCAGGGCATCGAGGCCCTCCAGCTGCCCTGTCAGCGCCGCCACGGCCACGCCAATGGCAATGCCCGCCATCAGCCCCAGCAGCCGGGTACGCCGCCCGCCCCACACCGACAGCGCAATGATGCAGCCCAGCGTGGACGCCGCAATGGCGGCACTGACCGGGTTGATGCGCCACTGCGCATCCACGCCCAGCGAATGGCGCACCGCCGACTCCACCAACCCCAGCCCGCCCATGCAAATGACCGTGCCGACCACAGCAGGAGGAAACAAGGCGCGCATGCGCGTCACCAGCGGGCCCACGGCCAGGGCGGCTGCGCCGTACACCAGCGTGGCCACCGCAATGCCCCCCGGGCCGTGCGCGGCCACCAGGGCGGCCACCAGCGTGATCATGAACGGATTGGGCATGTGTACCAGCAGCGCGCCGCTGCCCGTGCGCCCGCCCCAGGCCTGCAAGGCCGTACACAAGGCCATGCCCAGCAAAGTCATGGCCACCATGGACTGGGTGCCCTGCCGGTCCAGCCCCGCAATCTGCGCCGTAGCCAGCACATAGGTGATGAAAGCCATGGCCGTGGCCGCGTGCTGCCCCGCCAGCACCAGCAGCGCAAACCGGGGCGGCCGGTCATCGGCGGCAAACAACAACTCCGGGGGGCGGCGGCGCACAGGCGACGGGGGCAGGCGGGGCAACAAAAGTGGCATCGGAAGAGCGGGCAAATGGGGGGTACAAGGCCACGGTATCATCGCGGCGGCTCTGAATTCTGCGACAAACCTCCGCCCCAGCACACTGAAATATTCCCATGACCATCGCCCTCGAATCCGCCGCCAACGCCCAGATTGTTGCCCTGCAAGGCCAGATCAACAGCGCCAATGCCGCCACCACCGAAGCAGAAGTTCTGGCCCTGATCGCCAGCGGACAAAAAAACCTGGTGATCGACTTTGCTGCCCTGGACTACATCTCCAGCGCCGGTCTGCGCATGGTGCTGGTGGTGGCCAAGCGGCTCAAGCAAGAAGGCGGCAAGCTGGTGCTGTGCACCATGCAGCCGCACATCCGCGAGGTGTTTGACATCAGCGGTTTTCTGGCCATCCTCAACGTCACCGCCACGCGCGCCGAGGCCCTGGCGCAGTTCTGACACCGGCGCACGGCCTGCGCACCACACCACCGCCCCCCCCACGCCATCGCCCCGCCACCGTCCCCATGGGCGAGTTCGACCTGATTGCACGCTACTTCACCCGCCCCGTGCGGCGCGCGGTGCTGGGCGTGGGCGACGACTGCGCCCTGCTGGCACCCACGCCGGGCATGCAACTGGCGGTGTCCAGCGACATGCTGGTCGAGGGACGGCACTTTTTTGCCGGCACCGATGCCCGCCGCCTGGGCCACAAGGCGCTGGCCGTCAACCTGTCTGACCTGGCCGCCTGCGGTGCGCGGCCCCTGGCTTTTACGCTGGCGCTGGCCCTGCCCGCCGTAGATGCCGCCTGGCTGCAAGGCTTCTCGGCGGGGCTGCTGGCGCTGGCCGACGCCCACGGCTGCGAGCTGATCGGCGGCGACACCACGCAAGGCCCGCTGAACATCTGCATCACCGTCTTTGGCGAGGTGCCTGCGGGCCAGGCCCTGCTGCGCAGCGGCGCGCGCGCGGGCGACGACCTCTACGTCAGTGGCACGCTGGGCGATGCGCGCCTGGCGCTCGAAGCCCTGCAAGGCCACACCACCCTGGCGCCCGGCGTGCTGGCCACCGCCCGCCAGCGCCTGGAGGCCCCCACGCCCCGCGTGGCCCTGGGCCAGGCGCTGCGCGGCGTGGCCAGCAGCGCGCTGGACGTGAGCGACGGCCTGCTGGGCGACCTGGGCCACATCCTGCGCGCCTCGGGCGTAGGCGCCTGCATCCACACCACAGAAACTATCAAATTGATAGCTGCTAGCGCACACCCAGAAAGCGCTGGAGGCCATTTTGATACTGAATTACTGCACCAATGCACCCTGGCCGGGGGCGACGATTACGAGCTGGCCTTCACCGCCCCGGTGGCGCAGCGCGCGGCGGTGGCCGCTGCGGCGCAGGCCAGCGCCACGCCGGTCACGCGCATTGGCTGCATCGAGGCTGCGCCGGGGCTGCGCCTGATCGACGCCCACGGCCAGCCCATGCCCCAGCGCTACGCCTCGTTCGACCACTTCGCCTGACGCGGGCGGACGGCGCACCGCCCCCTCTGGGACAGCGCCCGCACTCACTTCTCGGGCCAGCCCGGCGCGGCACGCACCGCCTGTTGCTGCGCCGTGTTGACGGCCAGCTGGAACACGTCGGGCCGCGCGTAGTGGCCCACCGGGTCAAAGTCCATCTGCGCACGGGGGATGTCGCCCAGGTCTATCTCGGCCAGCAGCAGGGCATCTTCGCCATACACCGGCCCGGCCAGCACCTGGCCCAGCGGCCCGATGATGCAGCTGCCGCCGCGCATCAGCACCGTGTCGGGAGCCTCGGGCAGGCGGTTGTGCAGGGCGTCCATGGGCAGCTGCGTGCGGCGCAGGTGCTGGCAGGCCGAGAGCACAAAACAGCGCCCCTCCATGGCGATGTGCTGCATGGTGCTGATCCAGCTGTCGCGGTCGTCTGCCGTGGGCGCACAGTACAGCGCCACGCGCTGCTGGTACATGGCCATGCGCAGCGCGGGCATGTAGTTTTCCCAGCAGATCACGGCGCCCAGCTTGCCGTAGGGCGTGTCCACCGCTTGCAGCGTGGAGCCATCGCCCTGCCCCCACACCAGGCGCTCCAGCGCCGTGGGCATGAGCTTGCGGTGGTGGCCCAGCACGGTGCCCTCGGGCCCCAGGTACACGGCGGTGCAGTACAGCGTGCCGCCATCGCGCTCGATGATGCCCACGCACACATACAGCCGGTGCTGGCCAGCGGCCTGGGCGAGCTGGGCGATTTCCGGGCCATCGAGCGTGACGGCGGCGTCGTAGTATTTTTTGAAGTCCTGGCGCCCCTCGGGCGTGCGCGCACCGATGAAGATGTGAAAGTCCGCCCCCTTGGGGTAGCCGCCGATGAACGCCTCCGGAAACACCAGCACCTGGGCGCCGCGCCCGGCCGCCTCCTGCATCAGTGCCTGGGCCTTGGCCACGGTGGCGGGGGTGTCGAACATCACGGTGGCGGTCTGGGCCACGGCTGCAATCATCTTCATACGGTCTCCTGTTTTTGTGCAATGGGAGAGCGCAGTGTGCCGACAAACCGCGCGCAGTGCAGCCCCCTCCAGGCACACCAGTACCCGCTACCCACCGGTGGCCGCCCGCGTGGCACTGCACTGGCGCCCAGACACCAGCGCTACACTTTGCGCCCCGCTGGCGGCGCCACCGGCACGCGCCCTGCGGCCCGGGCCCCTGAGCGAGCACCCCGCTGCCATTTTTTCTGCGCCGCAGCCTTCTCTATCCACCCGCTTTTGACCGACCCACGGAGCCCGCCATGAACGACCCCACATCGCCCACCCCTGACCACGCCGCCACCGCCCCGGCCCTGAGCAGCGACGACATCGACGCCCTGGAAACCCTCCTGGACGACCTGCGCACGCGCAGTGAAGAAATCCCGCAGTGGGAGTTCTGCGACGGCTTTCTGACCGCGCTGGTGTGCAGCCGCCGCGCCATCGGAGCAGCCGAATACCTGCCCATGCTGCTGGGCGATGGCGCCGCCATCGACGTGGCCGAAGGCGAGAGCCTGCCGCTGCTGGAGCCGTTTGCCGACGCCGCACAGCAAGCGCAGTTTCTGGCGCTGTGGCAGCGGCGCTGGAACGAGATCGAGCAGGCGCTGGACACCGACGTCAAAACCCTGGACGACGAGCGCACCTTCGAGCCCGATGTGATGGACATGCGCGGTGCCGTCGCTGCCCTCTCTGAAGCCGAGCGCGCCGAACTGGCCGGCCAGGACATCCCCTCGTTTGCCCAGGTCTGGGCGCTGGGCTTCATGTTTGCTGTGGAGAACTGGCCCGAAGAATGGCAGCCCCCCCGCGACAAGGAAACCGCCCAGTGGCTGGATGAAGCCCTGGACAGCATCGTCGCCCTGACCGAAGACGACACCGGCACGCCCAGCGTCAGCATGTACGCCGAAGACGGCCCACCCAGCGTCAGCCAGGCGCGTGTGGAGCTGTTTGGCGAGGCCATCTGGGCCGTGTACGACCTGCGCCAGCTCTGGAAAAGCGTGGGCCCGCGCATCGAAACCCTGCGCAAAGCCCCCGAGCCGGGCCGCAACGACCCCTGCACCTGCGGCAGCGGCAAGAAGTTCAAGAAGTGCTGCGGCGCCTGACGCAAAATCGCTATTGATTTGATAGCTGCTAGCGCACGCCAAACGGGTGATAGAAGCCAATTTGGCTTGATTCTTTGACCTCCCTTTTCCACGCGCCTTCGGGCGCGTTGCTGTTGCATGAGCCCCTTGTTTCTAACCCGCCTGCGCGCCGAATGGGCGCCCAGCATCCCGCGCGAGCTGCTCGCCGGGGCCGTGGCCACGTTTGCGCTGATCCCCGAAGTGATTGCGTTCTCGTTTGTCGCGGGCGTCGATCCGTCGGTGGGGCTGTTTGCCTCGTTCGTCATCAGCATCGTGATTGCGTTTGCGGGCGCGCGCCCGGCCATGGTGTCGGCGGCGGCGGGCTCGGTGGCGCTGGTGGCAGCGCCGCTGGTGCAGTCGCACGGGCTGCAATACCTGCTGGCGGCGGGGCTGCTGGCGGGCGCGGTGCAGGTGGTGTTTGGCCTGCTGCGGCTGGGGGTGCTGATGCGCTTTGTCTCCAGCTCGGTGCGCACTGGCTTTGTCAACGCGCTGGCCATCTTGATTTTTGCCGCGCAGTGGCCGCACCTGGCGGACGCCAATGCCGCCACCTGGGCCATGCTGGCGCTGGGCCTGGCGCTGATTTACGGCCTGCCGCGCCTGGGCGCCGTGCTGGGCTGGCGCGCGCTCACGGCCATTCCGTCGCCGCTGATTTGCGTGGTGGTGCTGACGCTGCTGGCATCGTGGCGGGGCCTGCCGCTGGCCACCGTGGCCGACCTGGGCCAGCTGCCCAGCGCCCTGCCCGCCTGGGGCCTGCCCGAGGTGCCCGCCACGCTGGAGACGCTGCGCACCATCTTGCTGCCCGCGCTGGCCATTGCCATGGTCGGCCTGCTCGAATCGGTGCTGACCGCCGCCGTGGTCGATGAGCTGACCGACACGCCCAGCAACAAAAACCGCGAATGCACCGGCCTGGGCCTGGCCAACATCGCCGCCAGCTGCTTTGGCGGCATTGCGGGCTGCGGAATGATTGGCCAGGCCGTGGGCAACGTCAAATACGGCGGGCGCGGGCGCCTGTCCACGCTATTTGCGGGGGTGTTTTTGCTGGTGCTGATGGTGGCGCTCAAGCCCTGGGTGTCACAGGTGCCGGTGGTGGCGCTGGTCGCCATCATGGTGATGGTGTCGGCAGAGACATTCGACTGGAAATCGCTGCGCACGCTGGTGCGCCACCCGCGCCTGTCCAGCGCCGTGATGCTGGCCACCGTGGTGGTGACGATAGGGACGCACAACCTGGCGGCGGGCGTGGCCGTGGGCGTGGTGCTCAGCGGGGTGTTTTTTGCGGTCAAGGTCTCGCGCATGCTGGACGTGCAGTGCGAGGATATTGACGAGGCTGACGCGGGCGACGGTGTGGGCAGTGCGCTCCACAGCGGCGGCAGTGGCAGCACTGGCATGGGCGCAGAAACCGGCAGCGCAGCCACCCATGGCCAGCGCATCTGGCGCGTGGCGGGACAGGTGTTTTTTGCCTCTGCCGATGCGTTCATCGAGGCGTTTGACGTGCTGGGCGCCGAGCACCGGCACGTCACCATCGACGTCTCGCGCGCGCACTTTTGGGACGTGACCGCCGTGGCCGCGCTGGACAAGGTGGTGCAGCGCCTGCGCCAGCACGGCTGCACCGTGCAGGTGCTGGGTCTGAGTGAGGCCAGCGCGGTGTTGATAGACCGCCTGGGCGGTGCAACGGCAGATGGGCGCTCACCCAGCGGCTCGTGAGCGCCGCCTCACCCCTGCGCCAGAAATTTTTTCAGATTGCCTGCCGCCGTGCTGCGCACCTTGCGCTTGAGCGAGGGCGACCAGCCCAGCAGCACGCCCGGGGCGCCCAGTGCCTGGCGCGCCCAGCGCCAGAAGCTGAAGCGGTCGCGGTGCGTGGCAATCAGCCCGTCGGGGGTAAAGGTGAAGACGCCGTCCACAACGTTGTGCACCACGCGCCCGGTGGCGCTGAAAAGGTAGCGCGCTTGCCAGTGGGCGCGACCACCACTGGCGTCGGCCTCGATGCCGCTGAACTCCAGCTTCCAGTGCTGTGCAGCGCCGGGCTTTTGGCTGGCGCTGCACAGCATGCGCCACATGCCCGCCACCTGCTCGCGGCCCTGGAGCGAAAAAGCTTCGTCATCAAACGTGGCCTCGGGTGCGTAGCAGGCGGCCATGCGGGCGTGGTCTAGCTGGCTGAAGGCGGTGTAAAAGCGGTGCAGTGTCTGGGCGTTGGGGTGCATACGGCCTCCTCCTGAATGTGGCGCGCCCATGCTACAGCGCCGCTTGCAGTGGTCTCAGAAACCGCCCGCCCTCACTGCAAGGACTTCAGGAAGTGCTGCTCGTCGGGCGTTTCGCGCCGTTCCTGCACGCGGTTATTGACCAGGGTTTCGTGGGTATGCGACTGCGTCTGGTCTGTCTTTTGCACGGCGTTGGTGAGCCGGTCTTTGGCTGCTTCAAGCAAGGTCGTGACCGTGCGCCGGTCTTGAATGCGGTAGCGATCGAAATTGCCGGAGGAGATGTCCAGCATGCCTTCATTGCGTGCTTTGGCGTATTGCGACTTCAGTTGCTCGCTTTGCTCTTGGACGATGGATGCCGTGTCTTTGCGGGGGTCGGTCTGCACCTCGGTTTTCTGGCTGATCTCGTATTCCACATGGCCTTTTTCGGTCACGCTGTTCCAGCGGTTGTTGCGGGTGAAGTCGCCGCTGAAGCTGGCCTCAAAGTCCGTCAATCCGCTCAACAAGGGCTGCGCCTGCTCTGTGAAGCCCGGGCCGGGAAGGGCTGGAGACATGCCCAAAACGCCCACTGCGCGGCCCTCGCTGGACGCAGCCGCTTGGTGCATTTGCGTGAAACTGCTTTTGAACAAGTCCACCAGGGCGGCGTCGGCATGGCCGCGTTCTGCTGCGGCGTCAATGAGTTGCAGCTGCTGGGCCAGGGCCGCCTGGCGCTGCTGCGCGTTGTCCGCTGACAGCGGCGGGGTCACATCCAGGCGCAGGTCGATCTGGCCCGCCGTGCCTTTGAAGGCCAGCGTGTTTTCGTGCTCCCCCAGCCGCAATGAAAACGCACCGACCGCAGCCGATGCCGTGGGGTTCACGATGTCCAGGCTCAGCCCTGAAAACACGCTGCGGTCGTAGTTCATCAGGCCCGCCAAATCCATGGTGGGCGACTCTGACTGGCCCAGCCCGGCAAGCGCCTCTTCCAGTCCATCGGAGAGTGTGACCAGCGCCTGGCGCTCGGCATCGCTCAACGCGCCAGAGCTGCTGACCGCCACCTGAATGCCGGGGTTGGCGCTCGCGTTGGGCAGCCGGGGCTGGTTGTTCACTGCGATCTGCAAATCCACGGTCTGCCCGGAACGGGTCTTGATCTGCAACGTGACCGTGGCGGCCTTGCGCTGGAGGTTGCTGAACTGATCGTCAAGCGACTGCGTGGGGTCTATGCCCACCAGCATCGTCTGCCGAAAATCCACAGGCTCGGTGGTCGCCGCAGACAGCTTGGACAGCAAGGCACTGCCCAGGCCACGCCATTGGTTGGCAAGGTTGTCTCTGTCTCGGGGGGTGGTGCCGTAGTTGCGGGCCATCAAGGTGCTGATGGCGTCTCCGGCGGGGGAAGAAGCCCAGGTTTTCTCGGCGCCGGACGGCTTGGGCATTGCGCTGGCCAGCGTGTCGGCCTTGGATACCGTGGTCACGGTGAACGGTTGCAGCTGCTCGTAGGTGTTGTCTGCGGGCACCGCCCTTTCTGGCGCCTGCGAGAGCCAGACGACGGATGCGGTCGGGGGCGCTTGTGCTTGCGCCTTATCCAGGGCACCTGCCTGGACGAGCTGGACTGAACCAGCCGCACCTGCCGACCCTCCGCGCTCACTCAAGCGGGTATAGCTGGCGTTGTCCAGCGGACTTGCCATGCGCAATGCTGAAATAGGGGTCACGGGGCCATCCCTCCTGGCTGAGTGTTGTTGACGAACCTCCGTGTTTTATCGGCAGATGGGGGGAAATATTGAATTTTCGAGAAACCGCAGGGCCCGGATCAGCGCGGCAGCCGTGCGGACAGGTGTTGCAAGGCGTGCCGCACCGTGGCGGCGCGCACGGCGGCGCGGTCGCCCGCAAAGTGCTGTACCTCGCTGTGGGTTGTGCCGTCCACGCACCAGGCTAACCACACCGTGCCCACGGGCTTGTCGGCACTGCCCCCGGTAGGCCCGGCCACCCCGGTCACGGCCAGGCTGACCTGGGCGTGGGAGCGGGCCAGCGCGCCCTCGGCCATGGCGCGGGCCACGGGTTCGCTGACGGCGCCATGCTGCGCAATCAGGTCGGCATCCACGCCCAGCAGCTCGGTTTTGGCGGCGTTGGAGTAGCTGACCACACCGCGCTCAAACCACTGGCTGGAGCCAGCCAGATCGGTGCAGGCGGCGGCGATGAGGCCGCCGGTGCAGCTCTCGGCGGTGGCCAGCATCCAGCCGCGCGCCAGCAGGGCGCCAGAAATAGACACCAAAATGGCCTCCAGCGCTTGTGCAGTGGGCGCATCCAGCTCATTTTTTGATAGTGAAACGGCACTCATACCCAGAACCTCCACAGTGCAATGACCAGCAGGGTGCAAAACGCCGCCACCAGGTCGTCAAACAAAATGCCCCAGCCACCGCGCCAGCCAAAGCCTTTGAACAGGCCATCGGCCCAGCCCACGGGGCCGGGTTTGACGGCATCAAAAAACCGGAACAGCACAAACGCCCAGAACTGGCCCCAAAAGCCCATCGGCATGGCCAGCCACAGCACCAGCCAGAAGGCCACCACCTCGTCCCAGACGATGGCGCCGGGGTCGGCCACGCGCATGTGGCGGGCGGTGAGGGTGCAGGCCCACCAGCCGCCCAGCGTGGCAAACACGATGAGCAGGCCCAGGCGCAGCGGATCGAGCCAGTGTTGCAACAGCAAAAAGGCCAGCCAGGCCCACAGCGTGCCCACGGTGCCGGGGGCGTTGCGCGACAGCCCTGCACCCAAGCCCAGCGCGATGAAGTGCGCCGGGTGGGCGAGCAAAAAGCGCACCGTGGGGCGCGGTGCAGGGGCCGCAGAAGCAGCAAAGGAAGCCGGGCTGGCAGAAGGAGCGTCCATGGCAAAAAATTCTAGGCAGGGGTCGTGACAGGAGGGGCGGCGACCAGGGCAGGCGCGGCCAGCGGGGCAGCCTCCGGCGGGGCATAGTGGGTGGCGTCTGGCCGCACCGCGCCGGGCACCGCCCACACCAGCGCCGTGGCCACCTGCGCGCCGTAGGCCAGCAGGCGCTTGCGCACGGCCAGCACGGCTTTGTCTTTGCTCAGCAGCAGCGCGCGGTGGGCAGCGGCCAGATCGAGAAAGCGCTGGTCGTCGGCGTCGCGGCAGACCACGGGCACGCGCGCGGGCACGTCCACCCATTGGACTTGGGCGTCGTAGGCTTGCAGCACGGCGGCAGCGTCCAGCCCATAAAAGGCCACGCGCGGGGCGATTTGCGGGTAGGCCAGCACACGCTCCAGCTCATCGCGCATGGGCGCCGTGGCCAGCCAGCGCACCTCACCGCCTTGCAGCAGCTGGCGCAGCACGGCGGTGGCGGGGTCGGCAAACACCAGCAGGTCGAGCACGATGTTGGTGTCCAGCACCACGGCGCACGGGCCAGTGGCGGGCGCAGCCAGCGGCCAGCGCAGCTCAACGCGCACGGGGCGCACCGGCGGGGGCGGCAGCGGGCGCAGCGGCGCCAGGCGCGCCCTCGGGGGCATTGCCCGGGCGCGGCGCGCGCACGGCGCCCTTGACCATGTCGAAGCGGAACAACCGGCACTCGATAGGGCCGTTCCACATCGGCACGCGGCGCGATTCTTTCAGGCGCATCTTGCCGGGCAGCTTCAGGTCGGGGGTGAGCATCCAGGCCTGCCAACCGGCGTAGTTTTTCTTCCAGTGCGCAGCCAGTTGGCTGAAGAATTCGCCGCCGTCTTCGGTGTGCGCGGCCTCGCGGCCCACGGCGCCGCCCTGGGCGCGCTGGGCGGCGCGCTCGCTGGCGTTCTGGCCGGCGCTGCCGGCGGCGGCAATGCGCTCGCCGTAGGGCGGGTTGAGCAGCATCACGCCGGGCTGCTCGCACGGAGGCATGCGCTGCAAGGCGTCGCCACCGCGCAGCTGCACGGCGTGCGCCACCCCAGCGCGCTCGGCGTTGCGCTGGGCAAAGTCCACCATGCGGTGCGATACATCACTGCCAAAAATGGCTACAGGGCTTGCTTGCTCTGCGCTGGCAGCTTCGTTTTTAATAGCATTCCAGACATGAGCCTGGAATGGCAGCAGCTTCTCAAAGGCAAAGCGGCGGCGCTGGCCGGGGGCAATGCGGCAGGCGATTTGCGCCGCCTCGATCACCACGGTGCCGCTGCCGCAGCAGGGGTCGTACAGCGGCAGGGGGGCCTCGCCGTGCGGGTCCCAGCCGCTGGCGGCAATCATGGCGGCGGCCAGGGTTTCCTTCAACGGCGCATCGCCCTTGTCCTCGCGCCAGCCGCGCTTGAACAGCGCCTCACCCGAGGTGTCGATATAGA
The DNA here is from genome assembly GCF_004341365.1 of Simplicispira metamorpha. GTDB lineage: Bacteria > Pseudomonadota > Gammaproteobacteria > Burkholderiales > Burkholderiaceae_C > Simplicispira > Simplicispira metamorpha. Next base: position 125,937 of record NZ_SLXH01000001.1, read on the forward strand.
CGGTGGCGTGCTCGGTGGTCAGGTGCAGGTGGATGCGCACGTCGGGCCACTGGGTATTCACATCGGGGCGCACGCCCGATTTGGCGCGGAAGCGGTCGGCCACAGCGTCTTTGACGCGCAGGGCAGCAAAATTCAGACTGTTGAGCGGGCTGTGCTGGGCGGTGACTTCGATCTTGAAGGTCTGGCGCGTGGTGAACCAGATTTCCCAGGCCACGCCGCTGGCGATCTCGTAGAGGTCGTTTTCGCTGCGGTAGGGGGCGTGGGCCAGTTGCACCAGCACGCGCTGGGCCAGGCGGCTGTGCAAGTTCAGCAGCAGCGCGTCGCGCCACGAGGCACGCAGCAGCACACCGCCGCGCCCGGTGAGCAGGTCGTGGCCGGTCAGGCCCGTGGTCTGGTGGACTTCGTCGGCCAGAAAACCCTCGACACCGGCGGCGCAGGGCAGAAAAAGTTGAAGTTGGTTCATACCGCGCCAAGGATAAACCGTCTGCCTGCTGCGCCCGCCGGGCGCGCTCAGGCGGGCGTGTGCCCCAGCCGCGCCAGCAGCGCCGGTGGCAGCAAGCGCACGCGGCGCTCTTGCGGGTCGGTAAACACCAGCCCCTGCTTGCCCCGGGCCACGGCGCGGCCCTGGTGCGCGTCGGTGATGCGGAACACCAGATCAAAGCCGTATTTGTTGAAGTCCATGGGCGTCATGTCGATGCGCAGGGTCTCGCCGTACAGCGCTTCGGATTCGTACTGCACCACCACATCGCCCACCACCATGGCCAGTCCTTCGGCGTCGCGGTCGGTGTAGCCCATGGAGCGCAGAAAGCGCGTGCGCGCCTCGGCCACCAGGGTCAGCAACTGGGCGTTGTCCAGGTGGTGGCCATGGTTGATGTGGCCAATGTAGATGGGCACATCGGTAGAAAAGACAAACTCGGACGGCAGTTCAAAAACGACACGGGCCATGTAGCAACTCCTGCACAAAAACAAAGCCGCGATGGTCGCACAACGGCAGCGCTGACGGCCCCAATCCCCCGGCACTGGGCATGGAACTTGCACGGCAAGAAACACCTATTGATTTCTGGCTTTCTGTCACGGATAACCCTGATCATTGTTTGCTCTTTTGTTTGCTCTTTTGCCACCTGCCTCCCCCGCACAAAGGCCACCATGTTTCACACCCTTAGAGCCCGCCTGATCGGGATTTGCGTTGCCATCACGGTCATCGCACTGTTTGCACTGGCCAGCGCCACTTTTGTGGTGGTGCGCAACAACACGCTCCAGAGCCTGGACGAGCGCATGGGCCAGCTGGCGCGCAACCATGCCAACGAGCTGACCGAGTGGGTCAAAGACAAGCAGCGCATCACCAGCTCCATCCAACTGGCAGTGGGGCAGGCCGAGCCCGTGCCGTTTTTGCTGGCGGCCAAGCAGGCCGGGGCTTTTGATGACGCCTACTTTGTTTATGCCGATGACCGCGCCATCTTCCCGCACGCCATGCCACCGGGCTACAGCGGCGTGAACCGGCCGTGGTACCAGTTCGCCATCAAAGTCGGCGCGCCCGCCCTGACCGCGCCTTATGTCGATGCCACCACGGGCAAACTGACCATCAGTTTTGTGGAAGCAGTCGGCCCCCGGGGCCAGCACACCGCCGTGGTGGGCACCGATATGCACCTGGACACCATCGCCCAGAAGGTCAATGCCATCCGGCCCCTGTCGCAAAGCTTTGCCTTCCTGGTGGACGGAGACGGCAACATCCTGGCCCACGCCAAAGCAGACAACGCCCTCAAACCCGTCTCGGCCATCTCACCGCAGCTGAACGCGGCACTGCTGCGCCAATTGGCCGACAACGCCAGCAGCGCCACCGTGGCCGTGGATGGCACCAACCAACTGCTGTACGCAGCCAAGGTAGAGGGCACACCCTGGCTGCTGGCCGTGGCCATTGACCGCGCACAGGCCACGGCCAGCGTGCGCAACCTGCTGCAAGTGGCCGCCACCATCACCGCGCTGTGCATATTGGTGACGGTGGTACTGGTGTCTTTCGCAGTCAGCCGCCAGCTGCGCCGCCTGGCTGTGGTGCGCGATGCGCTGGCCGACATCGCCTCGGGCGAGGGCGACCTGACGCGCCGCCTCGACACCCACGGCAACGATGAGCTGACGCACATTGCCCAGGCGTTCAATGACTTCGTGGGCAAAATCGCCGGGGTGCTGGTGCGCATCCGCGAGTCCTCCGAATCGGTGCGCCAGGCCACCCAGGAGATTGCCAGCGGCAACCAGGACTTGTCCTCGCGCACCGAGCAGCAGGCCAGCTCCCTGGAAGAAACCGCCGCAGCCATGGAGCAACTGACCAGCACCGTGCAGCAAAACGCCGAGAGCGCCCGCCAGGCCAACGCGCTGGCGCACACCGCCTCGCAGGTGGCCACGCAAGGCGGCAGCGTGGTGCAGGAGGTGGTGCAGACCATGGGCGCCATCCACGCCTCATCGCAGCGCATGGCAGACATCATCAGCGTCATCGACGGCATTGCCTTCCAGACCAACATCCTGGCCCTCAACGCCGCCGTCGAAGCCGCGCGCGCTGGCGAGCAAGGGCGCGGCTTTGCCGTGGTGGCCGCCGAGGTGCGCAACCTGGCCCAGCGCAGCGCCCAGGCGGCCAAAGAAATCAAGGGCCTGATCGACGACTCCACCGGGCAAGTCGATAACGGCAGCAAGCTGGTGCAGGCAGCGGGCGCCACCATGCAGGAGGTGGTGACGCGGGTGCGCCAGGTGACGGAGATCGTCGGAGAAATCAGCGCCGCCAGCAAAGAGCAAAGCGTGGGCATTGCCGAAGTGGGCAACGCCGTGAACCTGATGGACCAGGCCACGCAGCAAAACGCCGCACTGGTCGAAGAAGCCACCGCAGCGGCCCACGCCCTGCAACAGCAGGCCACGCAATTGGCCACTCTGGTGGCAGAGTTCAAGCTGGACCACCACCATGCCTCCACGCCCATAGCGCACGCAGGGCACCCGCGTGCGCTGGCACGCCCCCGGTAAGCTAGGAGCCCCACCAGCACTGCTGCGGTTTGACCCCCGCCACCCCTGCATGACCATCCACACCATTCTCAAAATGGGCGACGCGCGCCTGCTGCGCACCGCCCAGCCTGTCACCGCCTTTGACACCCCCGCCCTGCACCAGCTGGTGGCCGACCTGCACGACACCATGCGCGCCGCCCAGGGCGCCGGGCTGGCCGCGCCGCAAATCGGCATGGATTGGCAGGTGGTGATTTTTGGCTCGGACACGCCCAACCCGCGCTACCCCGACCGCCCCCTGGTGCCGCCCACGGTGCTCATCAACCCGACCATCACGCCGCTGGGCGACGCGCAGGAGGAAGACTGGGAGGGCTGCCTGTCGGTGCCCGGCCTGCGCGGCAAAGTGCCCCGCTACAGCCGCATCCACTACACCGGCTGGGACGCCCTGGGCCAGCCCATCGATCGCGTGGCCGAGGGCTTCCATGCCCGCGTGGTGCAGCACGAGTGCGACCACCTGTGGGGCGTGCTCTACCCCGCGCGCATGACCGACCTGCGCCAGCTGGGCTTTACGGAGGTGCTGTTTCCCGAGATCAGCGCGGCCGAGGACGATTGAGCGCCGCGCGTGCCCGATCCGGCCCGCCCAGTGATTTTTGAAGCCAAAACCAGCTCCAAGCCGCGCTCAGAGGGCGCAAGCAGCTACTAAACTTATAGCGTTTTGCGCAGCGTGACCGTGGGGATTTTCAGGCCCTCGCGGTACTTGGCCACGGTGCGGCGGGCGCACTCAATGCCCTGCTCCTTGAGCATGTCGGCCAGCTGGCCGTCGGACAGCGGCTTGGCCGGGTTCTCGGCGGCGATGAACTGCTTGATGAGCGCGCGCACCGCCGTGCTGGACGCATTGCCGCCGGTGTCCGTGCCCAAACCTGAGCCGAAAAAGTATTTCAGCTCGTAGGTGCCCTGGGGCGTGGCCATGTACTTGGCGGTGGTCACGCGCGAGATGGTGGACTCGTGCAGGCCCAGCTCGTCGGCAATGTCGCGCAGCACCAGCGGGCGCATGGCCAGTTCGCCGTGGATGAAGAAGTTCTTTTGCCGCTCGACGATGGCGCGCGAGACGCGCAGGATGGTGTCAAAGCGCTGCTGGATGTTTTTGATGAACCAGCGTGCTTCTTGCAGGCGCTGCTGCAAGGCCTGGTGGCCGTCTTCGCCCCGGTGGCCGCGCAGGGCGCCCGCGTAAATGTCGTGGACGCGCAGACGCGGCATCACGTCGGGGTTGAGCTGCACGCTGAACTGCTGGCCGCTGCGGCCCACGCGGCGCACCAGCACGTCGGGCACGATGGCGTTGCGCTCGACGTGGGCAAAGCGCCGCCCCGGGCGCGGCTCCAGGCGCGCAATCAGGGCCATGGCGGCGCGGGTGCGCTCTTCGCTGGCGCCGCAGGCCTGCGTCAGGCGGCGCACGTCGCGCCGCGCCAGCATGTCCAGCGGCTGCTGGCAGATGCGCAGCGCGGTGTGCAGCGTGTCGGCGTCCACCTCGCCTTCGCGCTGCAAAGCGTGCAGTTGCAGCGTCAGGCACTGGGCCAGGTCGCGTGCGCCCACGCCGGTGGGCTCCAGGCTGTGCAGCAGGTGCAGCGCCACGGTGAAGTGGTGCAACAGCGCCTCCAGCTCTTCGGCGTTGCCCTCGCCCGCCAGGCCCGCAGCCAGCTCGGTCAGGGGCTCTTCCAGGTAGCCGTCGTCGTTGAGCGATTCGATGAGAAAGTGCAGCGCAGCGCGGTCCAGCTCGGACAAGCGCAGCGCCAGCGCCTGCCGGTGCAAAAAGGCGGTGAGGGATTCGTGGCCATGCGCCAGATCGGCCGCTTCGGCCTGCGCATCGCCGTCGCCTTGCTGGCCGCGTGCCGGGGCGTCGCCGCCCCATTCGCTGTCGTCGGGGGCCAGGTCGGTGCTGCCGTCGCCACCCCAGTCGGGGGCGTCGAAGGCGTCCACGGTGTCGGCGGGAGCGCTGTCGGAGGGCTCCGTGCTGGATTTGAGGTCATTTTGGCTGCTAACGCCCGCTGCACTTGCGCCAGCAGCTCCCATATCCATAGCAAAATCGGGCGCCTCATCGCCCTGGGCGGGGGTATCGGCCTGCGGCAGACCGAAGGCTTCGCGCTCGGCCTCTTCGCTGGCGCGCTCCAGAAAGGGGTTGTCGTCGAGCATCTGCTCGACCTCCTGGCCCAGCTCCAGCGTGGACAGTTGCAGCAGGCGAATCGATTGCTGCAACTGCGGTGTCAGCGCCAGGTGCTGCGATACGCGCAGCGACAGGCCGGGCTTCATGCCGCCCCCCCTGGCCCACCCGCACACACCGGCACCTGGCCAGCACGGCACCACAGAGCAGGCGGGCAGGCGCGGCGCATGGTCACATCCGGAAATGCTCGCCCAGGTACACCCGGCGCACTTCGGCGTTGTCCACAATCTCGGAGGGCGTGCCCTGGGCCAGCACGCGCCCGTCGCTGATGATGAAGGCGTGGTCGCAAATGCCCAGCGTCTCGCGCACGTTGTGGTCGGTGATCAACACGCCAATGCCGCGCGCCTTCAGAAAACCGATGATGCGCTGGATCTCGATGACGGCAATCGGGTCGATACCGGCAAAGGGCTCGTCCAGCAGGATGAAGCGCGGCTGCGTGGCCAGGGCGCGGGCAATCTCGACGCGCCGGCGCTCACCGCCCGACAGCGCCAGCGCCGGCGATTCGCGCAGGTGCTCCACGCGCAGCTCTTGCAGCAGGGCCGTGAGGCGCTCTTCGATCACGGCTTTGGGCAGGGGCTTGCCGTCGTCGCCGCGCTGCAATTCGAGCACGGCGCGCACGTTCTCTTGTACCGAGAGTTTGCGAAAAATCGACGCCTCTTGCGGCAGGTACGACAGGCCCAGGCGCGAGCGGCGGTGGATGGGCATTTGCGCCACCGATTGGCCGTCGATGCGGATGTCGCCCGCATCACAGCGCACCAGGCCGACGATCATGTAGAACGAGGTGGTCTTGCCCGCACCGTTGGGGCCCAGCAGGCCCACGACCTCGCCTTTTTCCACCACCAGCGACACGTCCTTGACCACTTTGCGGCTGCCGTAGGACTTGGCCAGGTGCAGCACTTCCAGGCGGCTGCTGGCCTGCGCAGCGGCGCTGGCGGGCGTGGCACTCATGGTTTGCCGTTGCCCAGCGTGGTGCTGGGGCGCAGGGGAGCGCCAGGGGTGCCAGCGGGGGCCGGGGCGGGGGCGTCTTTGGGGGCCAGCACAGCGCGTACGCGGCCACCGCTGGTGCCCGTGGCGCCGGGGGCACCCTTTTGGCCATCCACGCTGAACACGTCGGTGAGGTTGTTGTAAACGATGGTGGCGCCTTGCAGCTCGTCGCTCAGGGCGCCGCCCCGGTAGCGGCGCAGCTCGGCGCGGCGCAGGATGCGCACGTTGTCGGTGCGGCCGTTGTATTCGATGGTTTCGCCCTCGCCCTCGATGAACTCCTCGGGCGCGCCGGGGGCGGTGTCGCGCTTTTGCCGGAAGAAGGCGCGCTGGCCCGCCTCGGCAGTGACCACGCCCGACTGGTAACCCTGCGCGTCCTCGCGCACTTCCAGGCGGGCGCCGCGCAGCACGATGGAGCCCTTGGTCACAACCACGCGGCCCGTGAACACGCTGGTCTGCTGCTGCGCATCGTGGCGCAGCGCATCGGCCTCGATATTCATGGGCTGTTGGCGGTCGGCTTTTTCAGCGTGCGCCAGCCCGAAGGGGGCGCAGGCCAGGCACAGCAGCAGGGGGAGCGGGAGGAGGTGTTTCATCAAAGGGCACGATTCTTGCAATGGATTGTAGCCATGCACCGGCCACAAAAAAGCCCGCATCGCGCGGGCCCGTGGGAGGGTTTCAGCCAGCTGGGGGCGTCAGCCCTTGGCGCTCAGGCCCACCAGGTGGTTGACCACCTGGAGCACGGCCTGCATGCTGCCCGCGTGGGTGCCATCGGTGTAGTAGCGCCCGGCCACGCCCATGGAAGGGGTGCCTTCCACCCCATAGGCTTCTTGCAACTGGGTGGCGCGGCGCACCTGCCCTGCCACCGAGAAGGAGTTGTACATCTCCTTGAACTTGGCCATATCCAGCTCGGGCTGCTTGGCGGCCCAGGCCATGATGTCTTCTTCCTTGGCCAGCTTTTGCCGCTCGACATGGATGGCGCGAAACACCCGGGCGTGCAAGGGTTCGATCTTGCCCAGCCCTTCGAGGGCGTAATAGAGCTTCTGCGCGGGCACAAAGCTGGCGTTGAAAGCCACCGGCACGCGGCGCACCACCACATTGGCCGGTACCGTCTTGAGCCAGGTGTTCAATACCGGCTCAAAGGTATGGCAATGGCCGCAGCTGTACCAGAAAAATTCAATCACCTCGACCTTGCCCGCAGGCGCGTCGGGCGCCACGGGCTTGCCCAGCTTGATGTAATCCTTGCCCTCTTTGGGGGCAGTGGACTGTGCCAGCGCGGGCAAAGACAGGCTGGAGACGGCCACCGCAGTGGCAGCAGACAGAGAAAACTCACGGCGTTTCATGGAAAAGGCACTCCTTGGGGTTTGCGGGTTCTGAGCCACAGGGGGCGGGAAAGTTCAGCGCTGCACACGCACCAGGGCCGACTCCACCGTAAGGTCGTTGAGCTTTTCCTTGAGCTGCTCGGCGTCATCGCGCTTGGCAAAGGGGCCCACGCGCACCCGGAACACGGTGCGGCCATTTTGTTCGCGCTCGCTCACGCGGGCCTCCCAGCCCAGCATGGCCAGCTTGGCGCGCTGGGCATCGGCGTCCGCCTGGGTGCGAAACGCGCCGGCTTGCACGAAGTAGTCAAACGGATCGACGCTGCCTGCGGCGGCAGACTTGGCCTTGGCCAGATCACCCAGCGGATCGGCTTTGGGGTCGGTCTTGGTGTCGGCCTTGGGATCGGTTTTGGCGCTGGCCTTGGCATCGGTGGGCTTGCTGGCCGCAGCGCGCGCTGCCGAAGCGGCCTGTGCCGGGGCCACGGGGGCCGACGCCTGCACGGCGGGCGCAGTATCAGGGTTGGCACCGGGCTCGGCGGGGGTGACGGGCACCACCGGGCGCGCCGGGTTTTTGCCGTACAGGGGGGAGTTGGGGTCCCAGTCCTTGTTCTTTTGCTCTTCGACCGCGTCCTGCCCGGGGCTGCGGACGGTGCCCTTGTCCATGAAGGGCACGGGCACCTTGGCCACATACACGGCCACGGCCAGCGCCGTGCCCAAGCCCACCACCAGGCCCAGGATAAAGCCGATGATGGTTCCGCCCTGCTGTTGTTGTTTCATATGCCAGTCACTACTCACATTCTTTGGGGGGCCGACACGCCCAGCACCGCCAGGCCATTGTGCAGCACCTGCGCCGTGGCGGCGACCAGCGCCAGACGGGCACGCTTGACGGCTTCGTCATCGACCAGAATGCGCTCGGCGTCGTAATAGCTGTGGTAGCTGGCAGCCAGGTCGCGCAGGTAGAAAGTCACGTCGTGCGGCGCCTCACCCTCGGTGGCGGCGGTGAGCATTTCGGGGTACTTGGCCAATTGCAACATCAGCGCCTGGGCCTGCGGGCCTTCGAGGGCCGACAGATCCACCTCTTTCAGGCCCGCCACATCGCCGCCGCCCGCCTCTTGCCATGCCCGCAGCACCGAGCAGATGCGCGCATGGGCATACTGCACGTAGTACACCGGGTTGTCGTTGTTCTGCGCCACGGCCAGATCGACGTCGAAGGTGTATTCGGTGTCGGGCTTGCGGGACAGCAGGAAGAAGCGCACTGCATCTTTGCTCGTCCACTCGATCAGGTCGCGCAGCGTGACGTAGCTGCCTGCGCGCTTGCTGATCTTGACCTCTTCACCACCCTTGACCACGCGCACCATGGTGTGCAGCACATAGTCGGGGTAGCCCTGCGGGATGCCAACATCGGCCGCCTGCAAGCCAGCGCGCACGCGGGCGATGGTGCCGTGGTGGTCGGTGCCCTGGATGTTCACCACCTTGGTGAAACCGCGCTCCCACTTGGCGATGTGGTAGGCCACGTCGGGCACAAAGTAGGTGTAGGTGCCGTCTTTTTTCCGCATGACGCGGTCTTTGTCGTCGCCGTAGTCGGTGGACTTGAGCCACAGGGCGCCGTCTTGCTCATAGGTTTTGCCGTTGGCAATCAGGCGGTTGACGGTGGCCTCCACGCGGCCGCTGGTGTAGAGGCTCGATTCGAGGTAGTACTCGTCGAAATGCAGGTTGAAGGCCTGCAAGTCTTTGTCCTGCTCGTTGCGCAGGTAGGCCACGGCAAACTGGCGGATGTTGTCGTAGTCCTCCACATCGCCGTTGGCGGTGAATGCGCGGTCATCGGCTGTCACCGTCGCTTTGGCCTTGAAGGCTTCGGCAATGTCGGCGATGTAGTCGCCGTTGTAGAAGTTTTTGGCCAGCGGGTTGTCGCTGTCGGTGGGCCAGCAGTCGTCGCCGGGCTGGAAGCCCTTGGCGCGCAGCTGGGTGGATTTGGTCAGGGTGTCGATTTGCACGCCCGCGTCGTTGTAATAGAACTCGCGGTGGACGTTCCAGCCCTGGGTGGCAAACAGGTTGCAGATGGCATCGCCCAGCGCCGCCTGGCGGCCATGGCCGACGTGCAGCGGCCCGGTGGGGTTGGCCGAGACGAACTCGACCAGCACTTTCTGGCCCCGGTCGCTCTGGTAGCCAAAGCGCTCGCCAGCGGCCAGCACCTCGCGCACCACTTCTTGCTTGGCGGCGGGTTTCAGGCGGATGTTCAGAAAACCGGGGCCTGCGATTTCAATGGCCGCCACCCAGCGCTGGAAGGCCGGTGTGGCCTCCAGCGCCGCCTTGAGCTGTTCACCCAGCGCGCGCGGGTTGAGCTTGAGCGGCTTGGCCAGTTGCATGGCAGCGGTGCAGGCAAAGTCGCCATGGGCGGCCACTTTGGGGGATTCAAACGCGGCGCGGGCGCCCGCACCGGGGGAGAGTTGTTCCAGTGTGGCCGCCAGGGCGGCCAGAAGGTCTTGTTTGGCAGAAAGCATGCGGCGATTTTACGGGCCGCCCATGGCGCTTTGGGACGGGCACCGTGGCCTGCGGGCGCCAGGGCCTGGTCAGGCCAGGCATGTGCCGCACCGCACGGCTACCAGCCGCGCGCCCAGAACACTGCGATCAGCGCCACCACCGGCAGCACATGCGACTGCACCATCACCAGGCGGCGCACTTGGGCCACCTCTGCGGCGCCCGGCAGCGCCCCGCTGGCACGCAGGTTGCGCCGCCAGCGCCGAAACGCCAGCGTGGGCGCTATCGACAGCAGCGCCATCACCACGAACAGCGTCACTTTGATGTGCAGCATCGGCTGCGTGGCATACCACGACGCGCCCTTGATGCCCCAGAACACGCGCGCCAGCCCTGAGCCCAGCACCGCCACGGCAGCCATGCCGTAGATCAGATCCAGCCGCGCCAGGCGCTCGACCACGGCAGCGTTCATCCACTCGATGCGGCACAGCGCCGCCTGGCTGGAGAGAAAGACCACCAGGGTCAGAATGGCCAGCAGGTGCAGGCTGGCAAGAACGGCTTCGAGGGTCATGGGGGCAATCTTTCCGATGGGGTGGTGCAGGGCAGGTGGCGCCAACGTACCCGAAACCGCCTCAGCCCGCTTTCCAGAAACCGGGCTGGCTGTAGTGGTGCTTGAGGTAGTCAATCCACAGCCGCACACGCAGCGGCAGGTGCTTGGCGTGCGGAAACACCACGTAAATGCCGTTGGGCGGCGCGGCAAACTCCTCCAGCACGGCCACCAGCTGGCCCGCAGCGATCTCGCTCTCTACCTCCCAGCTGCTGCGCCAGGCAATGCCGTGGCCTGCCAGGCACCAGTCGTACAGCACCTGGCCATCAGAGCAATCGAGCGGGCCACCGGGGCGGATATGCACCACCGCGCGGGCATCCTGGCCCGCCACCGGCACCCGAAACGCCCAGCCGCGCGTCTGCGAGGCGTCGCTGGACAACGTCAGGCAGTCGTGCGCGGCCAAGTCGCCGGGGTGCTGCGGCGTGCCCCGGCGCTGCAAATACTGCGGCGCCGCCACGCACAGGCGCCGGTTGTCGGCAATGCGCACGCTCACCAGCGAGGAGTCGGGCAAATCGCCCACGCGCACGGCGCAGTCAAAGCCCTCACCGGTCAGGTCAATCACGCGGTCGCTGAGGTTGAGCGAGATGGTCACGTCCGGGTGCAGCCCCCGAAACCGTGGCACCAGCGGCGCCACATGGCGGCGGCCAAACCCCGCCGGGGCGGTGATGCGCAAATGCCCGCTGGCCTGTATGCCCCCGGCAGACACGCTGGCCTCGGCGTTGGACACATCGGCCAGCAGGCGCTGGCAGTCTTCCAGAAACGCGCTGCCCTCGTTGGTCAGGCTGATGCGCCGCGTGGTGCGCACCAGTAGCTTGACGCCCAGGTGTTCTTCCAGCGCATCCAGGCGCCGCCCCATGATGGCCGGGGCCACCCCTTCGGCCCGCGCCGCCGCCGTGAGGCTGCCGCGCGTGGCCACCGACACAAAAGATTCAAACGCCTTGAGCTTGTCCATGGGCACCGATTATGGAGACGCCAGCGCTGCCTTGCCCACGGCATGCAGGTACCCACCCATTTTCAGGCCCAATATGCCTCCAAGGCCCACCCATAGTGCGCGAGCAGCTATCAAAATAATAGTTTTTACACCGCAGCGCGTGCCATCGGCATCCGGGTCGCCGCGCCGCGTGCCGCACCACCCGCTGCGGGGCGGCGGCATTTGTGCATAAAAGTCACAGGTTTTGATGTTTTCGGTGTATTTATGGCTGCAAACAATTCGAATACAGTGGCAGCCAGCCGCCCTGCGGGGCGTTGACCGTTTTGTCATCCACCGTTTTCAAGGATTGCCCATGACCGCACGCACCGCCGTTCACCGCCTGCAAGTTGCCAGCGTTTTGCACCGTTTCATCGAAGACGAGGTGCTACCCGGCACCGGCATCGAGAGCAGCGCGTTCTGGCAGGGTTTTGACGCCATCGTGGCCGACCTGGCGCCGCGCAACATCGCCCTGCTGGCCGAGCGCGACCGCCTGCAAGCCGAGCTGGACACCTGGCACCAGGCCCACCCTGGCCCCATCACCGACATGGCGGCCTACCGCCAATTTCTCGAAACCATCGGCTACCTGGTGCCCGCACCCACGGGGGTGCAGGCCACCACCACCAACGTCGATGACGAGCTGGCCACGCAGGCGGGCCCGCAGCTGGTGGTGCCCATCCTCAATGCCCGCTACGCGCTGAACGCGGCCAACGCCCGCTGGGGCAGCCTGTACGACGCGCTGTACGGCACCGACGCCATCCCCGACACCGATGGCGCCGACAAAGGCCCTGGCTACAACCCCGTGCGCGGCGCCAAGGTCATCGCCTTTGCCCGCAACGTGCTCGACCAGGCCGCGCCGCTGGCCGCTGGCTCGCACCAGGATTCTTGCGGCTACCGCGTCGAAGGCGGCCAGCTCGTGGTGGCCCTGCAAAACGGCAGCACCACCGGCCTGCAAGACGCCGCCCAGTTCGTGGGCTACCAGGGCGAGGCGGCAGCGCCATCGTCGGTGCTGCTGGCGCACAACGGCCTGCACATCGACATCATCATCAACCGCGCCACGCCCATTGGCCAGTCGGATGCCGCTGGCGTCGCTGACGTGGTGCTGGAAGCGGCTCTGTCCACCATCCTTGATCTGGAAGACTCCGTGGCCGCCGTCGATGCCGACGACAAGCTGCTGGGCTACCGCAACTGGCTGGGCATCCTGAAAGGCACGCTGACCGAGTCGTTTGACAAGGGCGGCAAGCAGCTCACGCGCGGCCTCAACCCCGACCGCCTCTACACCGCCGCCAACGGCAGCAGCCAAGTGCGCCTGCATGGCCGCAGTCTGATGTTCGTGCGCAACGTGGGCCACCTGATGACCAACCCGGCCATCCTCTATACCGCCGCCGATGGCACGGTGAAAGAGATCCCCGAGGGCATCATGGATGCCGTGGTCACCACCACCATCGCCCTGCACGACCTGCAAGGCCACGGTGCGGGCGGCCTGCGCAACAGCCGCAAGGGCAGCGTCTATATCGTCAAGCCCAAAATGCACGGCCCCGCCGAAGTGGCGTTTGCCGCCGAGCTGTTTGGCCGCGTCGAGCAGCTGCTGGGGCTGGCCGACAGCACCGTCAAGCTGGGCATCATGGACGAGGAGCGCCGCACCAGCGTCAACCTCAAGGCCTGCATTGCCGCCGCCGCCAGCCGTGTGGCCTTCATCAACACCGGCTTCCTTGACCGCACCGGCGACGAGATGCACACCGCCATGCTGGCGGGCCCCATGATCCGCAAGGGCGACATGAAGACCAGCGCCTGGATCACCGCCTACGAGCGCAGCAACGTGCTGGTGGGCCTGTCGATGGGCCTGCGTGGCAAGGCGCAAATCGGCAAGGGCATGTGGGCCATGCCCGACCTGATGGCCGCCATGCTGGAGCAAAAAATCGCCCACCCCAAGGCCGGCGCCAACACCGCCTGGGTGCCCAGCCCCACGGGTGCCACGCTGCACGCGCTGCACTACCACCAGGTCAAGGTGGCCGACATCCAGGCCGCCCTGGAACAAACCGACGCCGACGCCCTGCGCGACGACCTGCTCACCGGCCTGCTGACCATCCCCGTCAGCAGCAACCCGAGCTGGTCGGATGCAGAAAAGCAGCAAGAGCTGGACAACAACGCCCAAGGCATCCTGGGCTACGTGGTGCGCTGGGTAGACCAGGGCGTGGGCTGCTCCAAGGTGCCCGACATCAACGACGTGGGCCTGATGGAAGACCGTGCCACGCTGCGCATCAGCAGCCAGCACATGGCCAACTGGCTGCACCACGGCGTGGTGACCGAAGCCCAGGTGCGCGAAACCTTTGAACGCATGGCCGCCAAAGTGGACAAGCAAAACGCCAGCGACCCGCTCTACCAGCCCATGGCCGGCCACTTTGCCACCAGCATGGCCTACCAGGCCGCGTGCGATCTGGTGTTCAAGGGCAAAGAACAGCCCAGCGGCTACACCGAACCCCTGCTGCACGCCTGGCGCCTGAAGGTCAAGGCCGCAGCGCACGGCGCATAATGCTACTGATTCGATAGCTGCTCGCGCTGACTCGGCGCGCGCCAGAGGCCAATTTGGCTTCAATCCCTGAAAAAACGGCGCCTGCGGGCGCCGTTGTGCATGGCGCGCCAGCGCCCGGCCACTACACTGCCCGCCGCAACCAGGAGCACACCATGATTGACGGACTGATCGCAGGCAAGCTGTACGCCACACCGGAATCCCGCACCGACAAGAGCGGCAGGCCCTTTGCCGTATGCAAAGTGCGCGCCACTTCGGGCGACGGCGAAAGCTTGTTTGTCAACGTCATCGCCTTTGACGATGCGCCGTGCCACGCCCTGCTGGCCCTGACCGAGGGCGACAGCGTGGCCCTGGCCGGCAGCCTGACGCCGCGCGTCTGGACAGACAAACAAGGCAACACCCGCCCCGCGCTGGACATGGTGGCCCACCAGGTGCTGAGCGCCTACCACGCCAAACACAAACGCGCCGCCATGGACACCGATCGCGCCCACCCCGCAGCGCCAGCGCAGCACCACCCCGACAACGCCGCGCCCAACGCACCAGAGTGGTAACACCAGCACCCGTGGTGCGCACGCACCATTCCTGGACGGACAGAGCCCTTCCCGCACCGGGCGTCCAGTTTGTCGGACAACAAAAAACCCGCTGTTTTTGGACAGCGGGTTTTTTGACTTTAACTGGTGGCCTGGGACGGAATCGAACCGCCGACACAAGGATTTTCAATCCTCTGCTCTACCGACTGAGCTACCGGGCCTAAGCCTTGAATTATAGCCACAAAAATCGCGACTTGATCCAAGCGTGGTGATTAATTGCGTTTTCCGCGTGCCAGATCCACGCCCAACTGGCGCAGCTTGCGGTACAGGTGGGTGCGCTCCAACCCGGTTTTTTCGGCCACGCGGGTCATGGAGCCACCTTCGCGGGCCAGGTGAAATTCGAAATAGGCTTTCTCGAAGCCATCGCGCGCCTCGCGCAGCGGCCTGTCCAGATCAAAGCCCTGGCGGGACAGGGGGCCTACCTCTTCCCGCAGGGCCGCTGGCAGGCTGAGCATGCCAAGCGAGCCATTACCGCCATCCATGGCCGGCACAGCGGGCACAGAGACAGCCGCTACCTGTGTGCGCGCCTGGCTGCGCGCCAGCCCGGACTCCACTGCCTTGAGCAGCTTTTGCAGCGTGATGGGTTTTTCCAGAAAAGAGAATGCGCCGATGCGGGTGGCCTCAACGGCGGTATCGATGGTGGCGTGCCCGCTCATCATGATGACGGGCATGGTGAGCAAGCCGCTGCTGGACCACTCTTTGAGCAAAGTCACGCCATCGGTGTCAGGCATCCAGATGTCGAGCAGCACCAGGTCATACCCGCCGGCACTGCGCGCCGCACGCGCCTGGGTGGCGTTTTCTGCCAGGTCCACGCTGTGCCCCTCATCGTTGAGGATTTCCGACAGCAAGTCACGGATGCCGTGCTCGTCATCGACCACCAAAATGTTTGCCATGTATGAAGTGCCTTGAAACTGCGGTCCGCGGTGTTGTCACGACGCCACTGCGTGCTCAGGGGCGAATGATAGCGACACTTGTGCGCCCCGCACTACGCCATCCTCAAGCCGGTTGGCCAACTCAATGCGGGCGCCATGCTCATCGGCAATTTTCTTGACCACCGCCAGCCCCAGGCCGGTGCCGCGCACCTTGGTGGTGACGTAGGGCTCAAAAGCACGTTGCAGGATGTGGGCAGGAAAGCCGCTGCCACTGTCACTCACACGCAGGCGTACGCGGCGGCTGGCCTCGCTCCAGTGGGTGCTGATGCACACGGCGGGCAACGCGCCGTCGGCGTCTGCACCGGCCTGCTCAGTGGCGTCCTGGGCGTTTTGCAACAGGTTGTGCACCACCTGGCGCAGTTGCTGCGCATCGCCCGCAATGGCCGGGCAGCGCGGGTCAAGCTCGGCGCGCACCGCCACCCGGGCGCGGTCAGACTCGTACAGGTGCAGCACATCGTGGATGAGGGCGTTCAAGTCCAGCGGCTGCAACTCGGCAGCGGGCAGGCGGGCGTAGTCGCGGAACTCATTGACCAGGCGCTGCATGGCATCGACCTGCTGGACGATGGTTTTGACCGATTTGGTCAACAGCGCCTGCTCGGTGGCGGGCAACTTGCCCGAGAGCTTCATCTCCAGCCGCTCCGCTGACAGCTGTATGGGCGTGAGGGGGTTTTTGATTTCGTGCGCCAGGCGGCGGGCCACTTCGCCCCAGGCCTGCACGCGCTGGGCCGAGACGATGTCGGAAATGTCGTCAAACACCAGCAGGTGCGTGGCGTCGGGCAGCTCGGCGCCCCGGGCCACCAGGCTGGTGGCATGGTGCGCCGCACCGCTGGGCGAGGCGTGCAACTCAAACGCATGCTCCCAATGGTCGGGGCCGTGCGAACCACGGTGCGCCAGAAAATCATCGAACTGGCGCTGCACCGCTGACGCAAACTGCTCCAGCCCCGGCACCTGTGCCAACGGACGGCCTACGCACACGGCCAAGGGGGCGCGCAAGATGCGTGTGGCGCTGGGGTTGCACGAGCGGATCAGGCCCTGTGCATCGAGCACGATGACGCCTGCCGTCAGGTTGTCGAGGATGGTTTGCAGGCGGGCGCGCGCTTCATCCAGCGCGCCCATGCTGTCTTGTGCGGTTTCACGGGCATCGGCCAGTTGCTGGGTCATGAGGGCAAAAGAGCGAGTCAGTCCGTCCAGCTCATCCTTGCCCTCCAGTACGGCTTTGGGGCTCAAGTTGCCCTGCGCCACCTCGCGCACACCTTCGGCCAGCACCAGCAGGGGCCGTGCCAGCTGGTTGCCCAGCAAGATGGCCAACAGCACCGCCGCAATCACGGCCAGAAACAGGCTCAGCGTGAGCGTGCCGATGTACATGCGCCGCAGGCCATCACGGGCCAGGGCGCGCTCTTGGTATTCGCGGTTGGCCTCCTGCACGGCGATGGCGTTGGCCACCAGCACTGGCGGCAAGGGCACGGTGACTTGCAAAAAGCGCGGCTCTACCAGCAAGCCGACGCTGGTGCTGGACACCAAGGCAATGGCTTTGACGCGTGCATCCTGGGTAGCCGCTGGCCCGGGCAGATCGTCCAGCCCCTCCACCTGGGCCATGGCACGCTGCTCACGCACCAGACGCAATTGCTGTGCCGAGGGCCGCTCAGGGTGCAGCTGAAAGCTGGATGGCCCGGCGCTGGCCAGCAGCTGGCCCGAGGCGCTCCAGAGCACCACATCGGTAGCGCCCAGCTGATCGCGGATGCGTTCCAGGGCCAGCCCGGCGCCCGCAGCGGGCACCTGGGCCAGCTGGGCGCTGGCGCTGCGGGTGCGCGCCGCTGTCTCGCTCGCCTGGGTCTCCAGAGTGGCGCGGGCCAGGCTGACACCAGCCGTCAGGGCGCCTTCGACCTTGACGTCAAACCAGCTTTCAATGGAGCGGGACACAAACTGGTAGGACACCACGTAAATCAGCAGCCCCGGCGCCAGCCCTACCAGCGCAAAAATGGCCGCCAGCTTGACCAGCAGGCGACTGCCAAAGCGCCCGCGCCGCAGCCGCGCCACCAGGCGCACGGCCACCCACACCAAGAGCGCCAGCAGCAGCACCGCCACGACCACATTGGTACCAAACAGCCAGGCGTAATTGCGTTCGTAGAGGGCGCGGTTGTTGGTCGCCAGCGTCAGCAAAAACAGCAGCACCAGCCCGATGGCTGCCATGACCGACACCCCCACGCCCAGCGCCCAGCGCACGGCACGTGATTTGCCCGCAACTTGGGAGGCCGGGCTGGCATTCATTTGGCGCTCTCCATCGTCAGGCGCAGGCTGCGCGCCATGGAAATGTTCCACCCTGACCCCGAGCGGCCCAGGGCGCCAATCTGCAAGGGCCGGGGCAGTTGCGAAGTGTCGAGGCTGAACCGCAGGTGAACGCTGTAGCGCTCACCCGGTTCGATGGCGGGTGACTCGGCGATTTTCCATTGGGCAATGCGCTGCATGGCCAGCAGCGCTTCTTCCAGGCCGTCGTAGTTTTGCCCCAGCACCACGCCCAGGCCACTGCTGTCGATGGGGTTGGCAGACACGGCCAGGCGCCAGCGCCGCGTCAAAGGCTGGTAGCTCAGGCGCATGTAGCGCGCACTGCGGGCCACGCGCTGTGCCGACCAGTACCAGCGCTCGCGCAGCACCTCGGCTTCGGCCACGAAAAACACCGGAATGCCTTGGTACAAGGCGTCCTCGACCAGCGCAGGCAGCTCCAGTTGCAGCGCTGCGCTCAGGAACAGACCCTCGTCGGTGCGCTCCACGCGCAACTCGGAGATGGCCGTAGCCGGCTGGGCATGTACCAGCGCAGGCAGCGCCATGGCACACCACAGCCACAGCACTGCCAGCAGCGCCACCCATCGGGGGGCGCTGCGGCTGGCGTCAGGCAGGTGCCTTTTGCAACAGGGCGTAAAAGAATCCGTCATGCTCACCGTGCAGATTGTCCGGGACGGGGCTGCCCTTGTCGCCCATGCCCGGCAATAAATGCCCGGGCGAAGGCAGCAAGCGTGCATTGCTGTGGTGCGCAAGAAACGCTTGCACCTGGCCATCGCCTTCGGCCCGGAATACCGAGCAGGTGCAATACAGCAGGCGCCCACCGGGTTGCAGCAGGGGCCAGAGGGTTTCCAGCAGGCGCGCCTGTATGTGCGCCAGCTGGGCGATGTCGCTCTCGCGGCGCAGCCAGCGCACGTCGGGGTGGCGGCGCACGATCCCCGAGGCGGTGCAGGGCGCATCCAGCAAGATGGCGTCAAACAGCTGGCCACCGCAGTCTTGCTGCCACCAGTCTTGTGGGCGGCCCGCATCGGCGGCCAGCACCTGTGCGCGCAGACCCAGGCGCTGCAAGGTCTCATGGATGCGCTCGCAGCGGGCGGGGTCAATGTCCAGTGCTGTCACCTGTAGTGCCGCCGCCGGGCCCGCATATTCGAGCAGGTGCGCGGTTTTGCCGCCAGGGGCGGCGCAGGCGTCCAGCACGCGCAGGGGCTGCGCCAAATCCAGTCCCGACAGCAGCAAGGGCGCGGCCATTTGCGCTGCCGCGTCCTGCACCGACACCCAGCCTTCCGCAAAACCAGGCAGCTGCTGCACCGGTACGGCGCGTTGCAATACCAACCCCACCGCACCCACCGGATTTGCTTTTATATTGATAGCTGCTAGCGCGCTCTGGTATTGGTCTAGCGTCGTTTTTTGTTGATTTATTCTGAGCACCATGGGTGCCTGCGCATTGTTGGCCCGCAGAATCTGTTGCCATTGCGTGGGGTGGTCTTTGCGCAGCCGTTCAACCCACCAGCGCGGGTGGTTCCACTGGGCTTGCGGATCTTGCTGCGTCGCTTGCAGCAAGGCATCGCGTTCGCGCAGGAAGCGGCGCAGGCAGGCGTTCAAAAAAGCGGCCTGGGCGCGGGTGGCGCTATCGGTCTTGGCCGCTTCTATGGCCTGGTTGACCAGGGTGAAGGGTTCGTAGGGCAAATCGTCGGCATCGCCGCACAGCAAGGCCAGCGCCACGCACAACAGCGCATCGACGGCTGGCGGCGGCGTGCGCGGTGCCAGCTGGCGGCGCAGCGCCTCGGCACGGCCCAGCGTGCGCAGCACCTGGAACAGCAGCGCCTGCACGCCCGGGCGCAGCAGTGGCGGCACGGTCTCCAGCACCGCCGTGCCCGAGCGGCCCGCGCGAATGTCGTGCAAAGCCCGCGCCACGCTGTGCAACTGGCGCGACAAGGCAACGCTGTGGCTGCGCTGATCGCCAGGGGTTGAGGCCGGTGCAGCCGGTGCCGGTGAACGGCGCTGCGGTGCAGGCCGGGAGATTTGGTTTTTTGTCATAGTGCTTTCGCTGGCTGGAAGCCAAACAGCCACGCCAGTACCTGTGCCGGAAACTGCGCAATCGCGGCGTTGTAATTCGCCACGGCATCATTGAATTGCTGCCGTGCCAGGGCATTTTGCTGCCCGTGCTGTGCCCAGCGGGCCTCCCAGGGAGATCGCTCCTGCGTACCCTGGGCCTGCGCCACCCAACCTTGCCAGGCCAGCTCCAATGCTTCGTGGGCACTGACCAAGGCTGCCGCCGCATCGGCCTGCAAGGGCCGGGCACGGGCCACGGCCAAGGTGGCACCAAACCCGGTGGTGGCCGCCTGCAATGCCTGGTGCGCTGGTGTCACCGCCAGGCCCGCACTGGCTTGGGCCACATCGCACTCGCCCAGCAACGCCAGCATGCGCACCCAGTGCGCGTCCAGCGCCCCAAAAGCCTGCAAGGCCGCAGAACGCAGCCGCACCACGCGGTTGTAGGCCCCTACGGACCAAAACAGCAGGATCGCCAGAACAGTCCAGAAAATGGAGGAAGACAACATGCACAACTTCCAGCGCCACCACCTGGTGGCATGGCAGGGTTCAGAGGGACTGGCCCACAAAAAAGCTCCCGGCCCGCCCAAAGACAGACCGGGAGCGCACGGCAAAAGCCCGGGGGCTTAGTCGGCTGCAGCGTCGTGCGTACCGACTTCGGTGTCGGCGTCGTCCAGCGTGCCCGCCATTTCAGCGGCTTCGGCTTCGGCGATGGCGCGGCGCTCGGCGTCGTCCATGGCGTCCTTGACCTTGCGCGCCTGGTGGTAGGCCATGCCGGTACCGGCCGGGATCAGGCGGCCCACAATGACGTTTTCCTTCAGGCCGCGCAGCTCGTCGCGCTTGCCCATGATGGCCGCTTCGGTCAGCACGCGGGTGGTTTCCTGGAAGGATGCCGCAGAGATGAACGAGTCGGTGGACAGCGAAGCCTTGGTAATACCCAGCAACAAGTTGCTGTAGGTCGCGGGGATCTTGCCCTCGGCCTGCAACGCATCGTTGGTGTTGAGGATTTCCGAGCGCTCGACCTGTTCACCGGCGATGTAGTTCGAATCGCCCGTGTTCTCCACCACCACGCGGCGCAGCATCTGGCGAACAATCACTTCGATGTGCTTGTCGTTGATCTTCACGCCTTGCAAGCGGTACACGTCCTGCACTTCATCGACGATGTAGCGCGACAGCTCTTCGATGCCCAGCAGGCGCAGGATGTCTTGCGGATCGGCGGGGCCGTCCACAATCGATTCGCCCTTGTTGACCACCTGGCCTTCGTGCACCAGGATGTTCTTTTCCTTGGGCACCAGCTCTTCGGACACCTTGCCCTCGGGGTCGGTGATCTGCAAGCGAATCTTGCCCTTGGTCTCCTTGCCGAACGACACCGTGCCGGTGCTTTCTGCCAGCGTGCCCTTGTCCTTGGGCGTGCGGGCTTCGAACAGCTCGGCCACGCGCGGCAGACCGCCGGTAATGTCGCGGGTTTTCTGGCCTTCGATTGGGATACGGGCCAGCACTTCGCCGGGGCCCACGTCCTGGCCGTCGCGCACCTGGATCAGCGCGCCCACCTGGAAGCCAATCGTCACCGAGTGGTCGGTGCCAGGGATCTTCACTTCGTTGCCATTGGCATCGATCAGCTTGACCTGGGGCTTGACCACCTTGGTAGAGCCACGGCGCTTGGGGTCGATCACCACCAGGGTGGACAAGCCAGTGACCTCGTCCACCTGCTTGGCCACGGTGAGGCCTTCCTCGACGTTCTCGAACTTCGCCTCGCCAGCGAACTCGGTAATGATCGGGCGCGTCAGTGGATCCCAGTTGGCCAGGATGGTGCCAGCCTTGATCTGCTGGTCGGCCTTGATCGCTAGGGTCGCACCGTAAGGCACCTTGTGGCGTTCGCGCTCGCGGCCATGCTCGTCCTGAATGACGATTTCGCCAGAACGCGAAATCACCACCAGCTCGCCCTTGGAGTTGGTCACGTAGCGCATCGTGGCGTTGAAGCCGATCACGCCGTTGGACTTGGCTTCCACGCTGGACGCAATGGCAGCACGGGACGCGGCACCACCGATGTGGAACGTGCGCATGGTCAGCTGCGTACCGGGCTCGCCGATGGACTGGGCAGCAATCACACCCACGGCTTCGCCGAGGTTGATCAGGCCGCCACGGCCCAGGTCGCGGCCATAGCACTTGGCACACAGGCCAAAGCGGGTTTCGCAGGTCAGCGCAGTGCGCACCTTCACCTCATCGACACCGGCAGCTTCCAGTTCTTCGATCAGGTCTTCTTCCAGCATCTGGCCAGCGGGTGCCAGCACAGCGCGGGTTTCGGGGTGCAGCACCTCTTCGGCCACCGTGCGGCCCAGGATACGCTCGCGCAGCGACTCGATCACCTCGCCGCCCTCGACGATAGCGCGCATCAAAGCGCCATTGGAGGTGCCGCAATCTTCCTCGGTCACCACCAGGTCTTGCGTCACATCGACCAGACGGCGGGTCAGGTAACCCGAGTTGGCCGTCTTCAGCGCCGTATCCGCCAGACCCTTACGGGCACCGTGGGTGGAGATGAAGTACTGCAACACGTTCAGACCTTCACGGAAGTTGGCCGTGATGGGCGTCTCGATGATGGAGCCGTCTGGCTTGGCCATCAGGCCACGCATACCAGCCAGCTGGCGAATCTGCGCGGCAGAACCCCGGGCGCCCGAGTCGGCCATCATGTAGATGGCGTTGAAGGACTCTTGGTTGACTTCCTTGCCATGGCGGTCGATGGTCTTCTCTACCTTGAGTTGGTCCATCATCACCTTGGACACGTCGTCACCGGCCTTGCCCCAGATGTCCACCACCTTGTTGTAACGCTCGCCCGACGTCACCAGACCGGAGACGTACTGCTGCTCGATCTCTTTGACTTCGGTTTCGGCGCGGGCCAGGATCTCGACCTTTTGCGTCGGCACCAGCATGTCGTCGATCGCCACGGAGAAGCCCGCGCGCGTGGCCAGACGGAAGCCGTTTTGCAGCAGCTTGTCGGCGAACACCACGGTTTCCTTCAGACCGCACTTGCGGAAGGACACGTTGATGAGCTTGGAGATTTCCTTCTTCTTCAGCGCCTTGTTGATGTTGGAAAACGGCAGGCCCTTGGGCAGGATTTCCGACAGCAGCGCACGGCCCACGGTGGTTTCGACCAGCGCGGTAGCGGGCTCGAACTCGCCAGTGGCCTTGTTCTTGGTCCACTCGGTCAGGCGCACCGTGATCCGGGCGTGCAGCTCTGTCTCGCCAGCGTCCAGCGCACGTTGCACTTCGCCCGTGTCAGCAAACACCAGGCCTTCGCCCTTGCCGTTGATCTTGTCGCGGGTGGCGTGGTACAGGCCCAGCACCACGTCTTGCGAAGGAACAATGGAGGGCTCGCCCGAGGCGGGGAACAGCACGTTGTTGGAGGCCAGCATCAGCGTGCGCGCTTCCATTTGTGCTTCCACGGACAGCGGCACGTGAACCGCCATCTGGTCACCGTCGAAGTCGGCGTTGAAGGCCGCGCAAACGAGGGGGTGCAGCTGAATGGCCTTGCCTTCGATCAGGATGGGCTCAAAGGCCTGGATACCCAGCCGGTGCAGCGTAGGCGCACGGTTCAGCATCACGGGGTGCTCTTTGATGACCTCTTCCAGGATGTCCCACACCACGGGGGTGCCGGATTCGACTTCCTTCTTGGCGGCCTTGATCGTCGTCGCAATGCCCATGGCTTCCAGGCGCGAGAAGATGAAAGGCTTGAACAGTTCCAGCGCCATCAGCTTGGGCAGACCGCACTGGTGCAGCTTGAGCGTGGGGCCCACGGTAATCACGGAACGACCCGAGTAGTCCACGCGCTTGCCCAGCAAGTTCTGGCGGAAACGACCCGATTTGCCCTTGATCATGTCGGCCAGCGACTTGAGCGCACGCTTGTTGGCACCGGTCATGGCCTTGCCACGGCGGCCGTTGTCCAGCAAGCTGTCCACGGCTTCTTGCAGCATCCGCTTTTCGTTGCGGGCGATGATTTCCGGGGCCTTCAACTCCAGCAGACGGCGCAGACGGCTGTTGCGGTTGATGACGCGGCGGTACAGGTCGTTCAGGTCGGAAGTCGCGAAGCGGCCGCCGTCCAGCGGCACCAGCGGGCGCAGGTCGGGTGGCAGCACGGGCAGCACTTCCAGCACCATCCACTCGGGCTTGATGCCCGACTTCTTGAACGCTTCCAGCACTTTCAAGCGCTTGGCGTTTTTCTTGACCTTGACTTCGGAGCCGGTCAGGTCGCCGCGCAAGCGCTCGATTTCGGTGTCGATGTCGATGGCTTCGAGCAGGTCTTTGATACCTTCGGCGCCCATCTTGGCCACGAACTCATCGCCGTACTCTTTGGTTTTGGCGTCGTAGTCGTCCTCAGACATGATGCTGAACTTCTTCAGCGGGGTCATGCCGGGGTCGGTGACCACGTAGGCTTCAAAGTACAGCACGCGCTCGATGTCGCGCAGCGTCATGTCCAGCACCAGACCCAGGCGCGATGGCAGCGACTTCAGGAACCAGATGTGGGCGCAAGGCGCAGCCAGATCGATGTGGCCCATGCGCTCGCGGCGCACTTTGGTCTGGGTCACTTCGACGCCGCACTTTTCGCAGATCACACCGCGGTGCTTGAGGCGCTTGTACTTGCCGCACAGGCATTCGTAGTCCTTGATGGGACCAAAAATCTTGGCGCAGAACAGGCCGTCGCGCTCGGGCTTGAACGTGCGGTAGTTGATGGTTTCGGGCTTCTTCACTTCACCGAAAGACCACGAACGGATCTTCTCGGGCGAGGCCATGCCGATGCGGATGGCATCGAAGTGCTCATCGGGCGTAAATTGCTTGAACAGGTCGAGTAGCGATTTCATAGGACTCTTTCCTTTTCGTCAAAAATCATAGCTGCTTGCGCCCGTCTCCAGGCGCTTTGCGGCAAAAAACACGCGCAAAGCCTTTACTGGCGGGCGCGAGCAGCTCACTTTTTTAATAGTCGCTATCCTGTTCAGGAGCGTTCCAGTTCGATGTCCAGGCCCAGGGAACGGATTTCCTTGACCAGCACATTGAACGATTCCGGCATCCCGGCTTCGATGGCGTGTTCGCCCTTGACGATGGACTCGTACACCTTGGTACGGCCCACCACGTCGTCGGACTTGACCGTGAGCATTTCCTGCAACACGTAGGCAGCGCCGTAGGCTTCCAGCGCCCACACTTCCATTTCCCCGAAACGCTGGCCACCGAACTGGGCCTTACCACCCAGAGGTTGCTGCGTCACCAGCGAGTACGGGCCGGTGGAGCGCGCGTGCATCTTGTCATCGACCAAGTGGTGCAGCTTCAGGTAGTGCATGTAGCCGATCGTGGTCGGGCGCTCAAAGCGCTCGCCGGTGCGACCGTCGTACAGGAAGGCCTGGGTGCGGGTCGGCGTCAGGCCCTTCTTGGCGGCGATGTCGTCGGGGTAGGCCAGCTTGAGCATGTCCTTGATCTCGGCCTCGGAGGCGCCATCAAACACTGGCGTGGCGTAAGGCACACCGCCCGTCAGGTTGGCGGCCATGGCCAGCAGTTCATCGTCGCTCAGCTGCGACAGGTCTTCGGTGCGGCCGCGCGAGTTGTACACCTCTTCAAGGAACTTGCGCAGCTCATCGACCTTGATCTGCTCGCGCAGCATTTCATCGATGCGCTGGCCAATGCCCTTGCCCGCCCAGCCCAAGTGGACTTCCAGCACCTGACCGATGTTCATCCGCGAGGGCACGCCCAGCGGGTTGAGCACGATGTCGGCAGGGGTGCCGTCGGCCATGTGCGGCATGTCTTCCACGGGCACGATCTTGGAGACCACACCCTTGTTACCGTGGCGACCGGCCATCTTGTCACCGGGTTGCAGGCGGCGCTTGACGGCCAGGTACACCTTGACCATCTTCAGCACGCCCGCAGGCAGCTCATCGCCTTGGGTCAGCTTCTTGCGTTTTTCTTCAAACGACAGGTCAAAGCTGTGGCGGGTCTGCTCCAGGGAGTTCTTGATGGATTCGAGCTGCGCAGCCACGGCCTCGTCCGCGGGACGGATATCGAACCAGTGGAACTTCTCCACGCCGCCCAGGTAGGCTTTGTCGATCTTGGTGCCCTTGGCCAGCTTTTGCGGGCCGCCATTGGCGATCTTGCCGTCCAGCAGCTTTTCGATACGGTCAAAGGCGTCGGCTTCCACGATGCGCAGCTGGTCGTTCAGGTCCAGGCGGTAGCGCTTGAGTTCATCGTCGATGATCTGCTGGGCGCGCTTGTCGCGCTGGATGCCTTCGCGGGTAAAGACCTGCACATCGATCACCACGCCCTGCGAGCCTTGCGACACGCGCAGCGAGGTGTCTTTCACGTCGGAGGCTTTTTCGCCAAAGATGGCGCGCAGCAGTTTCTCTTCTGGCGTGAGTGTGGTCTCACCCTTGGGCGTGACCTTGCCGACCAGCGTGTCGCCGGGCATGACTTCAGCACCCACGTAGATGATGCCCGACTCGTCCAGGCGGTTGAGTTGCTGCTCAGACAGGTTGGGAATGTCGCGCGTGATTTCTTCAGCGCCCAACTTGGTGTCGCGCGCCATCACCACGAGTTCTTCGATGTGGATCGAGGTGTAGCGGTCTTCGGCCACCACGCGCTCGCTGATCAAAATCGAGTCTTCGAAGTTGTAGCCGTTCCAGGGCATGAAGGCGATCAGCATGTTCTGGCCGATGGCGATTTCGCCAAAGTCAGTGGAGGCGCCGTCGGCAATCACATCACCCTTGGCCAGCTTGTCGCCCTTCTTGACGATGGGACGCTGGTGGATGTTGGTGTTCTGGTTGGAACGCTGGTACTTGATGAGGTTGTAGATATCCACACCCACTTCACCGGCCACCGCTTCGGCGTCGTTGACGCGGATCACGATGCGGGTGGCATCGACGTAATCGACCACGCCGCCCCGGTTGGCCGTGACCACAGTGCCCGAGTCCACGGCAGCCACACGCTCGATACCGGTACCGACCAACGGTTTTTCCGGACGCAGCACAGGTACGGCCTGGCGCGACATGTTGGCGCCCATCAACGCGCGGTTGGCATCGTCGTGCTCCAGGAACGGCACCAGCGAGGCTGCCACCGACACGATCTGCGCGGGCGACACGTCCATGTACTGGATACGCTCTGCGCCCACCAGCACCGATTCGCCCTTTTCGCGGGCCGACACCAGCTCACCCGTGAGGCGGCCTTCGGCGTCTAGCGTGGCGTTGGCCTGGGCGATGATGTATTTGCCTTCTTCAATGGCCGACAGGTAATCAATCTCGTTGGTCACCTTGCCGTCTTGCACACGGCGGTACGGTGTCTCAATGAAACCGTATTCGTTCAGGCGGGCGTACAGAGCCAGCGAGTTGATCAGGCCAATGTTCGGGCCTTCGGGCGTTTCGATAGGGCAGACGCGGCCATAGTGGGTCACGTGCACGTCACGCACTTCGAAGCCTGCGCGCTCGCGGGTCAGACCACCCGGGCCCAGGGCCGAAACGCGGCGCTTGTGCGTGATTTCGGCCAGCGGATTGGTCTGGTCCATGAACTGCGACAGCTGCGAGGCACCGAAGAACTCTTTCAGCGCGGCAGAAATCGGCTTGGAGTTGATCAGGTCGTGCGGCATGAGCGGGTCTTGCTCGGCCTGGCCCAGACGCTCTTTCACAGCCTTCTCGATCCGTGCCAGACCGGTGCGGTACTGGTTCTCGGCCAACTCGCCCACGCAGCGCACGCGGCGGTTACCCAAGTGGTCGATGTCGTCCACTTCGCCATTGCCGTTGCGCAAGTCCACCAGAATCTTGACCACAGCCAGGATGTCTTCGTTGGTCAGCACCATGGGGCCGGTGGAGCCTTCGTTGCCCACCTTGGCATTGAACTTCATGCGCCCCACACGCGACAGGTCGTAGGTGTCGGGGTTGTAGAACAGGCGCTGGAACAGGGCTTGCACCGCGTCTTCGGTCGGTGGCTCGCCGGGGCGCATCATGCGGTAGATGGCGACGCGGGCGGCGAATTCGTCCACGGTTTCATCAATACGCAGGGTCTGCGAGATGTAGGCGCCTTGGTCGAGTTCGTTGGTGTAGATGCACTGCAAATCCCGCACACCAGAGGTGCGCAGTTTTTTCAGCAGTGCTTCCGTCAGCTCTTCGTTGGCCTTGGCCAGGATTTCGCCGGTATCGGTATCCACCACGGCGCGGGCCACCACGCGACCGATCAGGAAATCTTCGGGCACGCTGATGTGCATGGTCCCCGATTGTTCCAGTTCACGCGTATGGCGGGCAGTGACGCGCTTGTCTTTGGCCACGACAACCTTACCGGTTTTGTCAGTGATGTCAAAGCGGGCCACTTCGCCGCGCAGGCGCTCGGCGACAAATTCCATTTGCGCACCGCTGTCCATCAGACGGAAGTTGTCGTTGACGAAGAAGTTCGCCAAGATGGACTCAGGGTTCAGGCCAATGGCCTTGAGCAAAATCGTGACCGGCATCTTGCGACGGCGGTCCACGCGGAAATAAAGAATGTCCTTGGGATCGAACTCAAAATCGAGCCAGGAACCACGGTAGGGAATGATGCGGGCGCTGAACAGCAACTTGCCCGAACTGTGGGTCTTGCCCTTGTCGTGCTCAAAGAACACACCGGGCGAGCGGTGCAGCTGCGAGACGATCACACGTTCGGTACCGTTGATGATGAACGAACCTTTCTCGGTCATGAGTGGCACTTCACCCATGTAGACCTCTTGCTCTTTCACCTCTTTGACCACTTTGGACTGCGAAGTCGAAGACTCACGGTCGTAAATGATCAACTGCACCTTGGCGCGCACAGCAGAGGCAAAAGTCAACCCGCGGGTCTGGCATTCGCGCACATCAAAGGCAGGCTTGGCAAGGTTGTATTCGAGAAACTTCATCTCGACAAAACCATTGTGCGAAACAATGGGAAAAGCAGCATTGAATGCCGCTTGCAGGCCTTCATGGGTGCGTTTTTTGGGCGGCACATCGGCTTGAAGGAACGCGGTATACGCATCTTTCTGCATTTGCAGCAGATAAGGAACCTCCAGCACGCTGTCGCGGCTGCCGAAACTTTTGCGAATTCGCTTGCGTTCGGTGTAGGAATAGGCCATGAGATCTCCGGGCAAAGACTTGAGTCCTGGGTCTGCGACGACTGACCCGCGGGCGGCACACCCTGCGGGCTTGGCGGTTGGCCACTACCAACCATGGCGGACGGCGATGCATTGCACATCGCCCGAACCAAGGCGTCTTCTGCTGTCGGGTTGGTCAGAAGACACTAGAAAAGGGCGATTGGACGGCCATTTTCTGGTGTTCTCTGGAATAGAGTGCCATAAGCACCAAAGGCTGGGGCCCCTTGAAAGAGTGCCCCAGCCCAAGAAGAAACGCTGATTACTTCAGCTCAGCCTTGGCGCCAGCTTCTTCCAGCTTCTTCTTAGCGGCTTCAGCGTCAGCCTTGGACAGGCCTTCCTTGACAGCCTTGGGCGCGCCATCAACCACGTCCTTGGCTTCTTTCAGGCCGAGACCGGTGATTTCACGCACAGCCTTGATCACGGACACCTTGTTGGCGCCAGCTTCGAGCAGCATCACGTTGAATTCGGTTTGCTCTTCAGCAGCAGCAGCAGCACCGCCACCAGCAGCAGCAGGAGCGGCCATAGCGGCAGCGCTCACGCCAAACTTCTCTTCAATGGCCTTCACCAGGTCATTGAGTTCCAGAACCGTCATGCTGTCCAGCGCGGTCAAAAATGCGTCTTTATCGAATGCCATTTTGATTTCCTAACAATTAGTTAACAGGGTTGGTCAGCCAGTTGCTTACGCAGCAACGGCTTCGCCTTCGCCTTTTTTGGCCGCCAAAGCACCCAACACCACTGCGGTGCGGGACACAGGCGACATCAACAAGCCACACAACTGGGCCAGCAACACTTCCTTGGAAGGAATGTTGGCCAATTGCTTCACACCGTTGACGTCCAGGGCCTTGCCTGCAAACGCACCACCGCGAATCACCAGCTTGTCG
Source organism: Simplicispira metamorpha (assembly GCF_004341365.1). Classification (GTDB taxonomy): domain Bacteria; phylum Pseudomonadota; class Gammaproteobacteria; order Burkholderiales; family Burkholderiaceae_C; genus Simplicispira; species Simplicispira metamorpha. The sequence goes on from NZ_SLXH01000001.1 coordinate 155,851, forward strand.
TTGGTTTTCGCGAAGTCGGCCACCACCTTGGCGGCGGCCACTGCGTCTTCAGAGAAGCCATAGATCAGCGGACCGGTCATCTGGTCAGCCAACACGTCAAAACCGCTGCCAGCCACAGCACGGCGTGCCAGAGTGTTCTTCAGAACATTCAGGGTCACACCTTTGCTGCGGGCATCGACGCGCAGTTTGGTCATGTCAGCCACCGTGATGCCACGGTATTCCGCAATCACCAGCGTTTGAGCTTTAGCGGCGAGGCTGGTCACTTCACTGATGACCGCTTCTTTCTCACTGCGATTAAGACTCAAGGTCTACTCCTTAAATTGTGGGGTTCGGGCGCAATGCCTTCGCCCACGCTCTTGTTGCAGCGACCAACTGTTTTGGAAAATTTCCATCTGCAGCGGGATCGCCATCTGCGTTGGCTCAAGGATTTAAGTGTTTTTTGACAAACACACCAACGGTCTTGGATAGCCTGCAGCTTTTTGACAAAGCCACAGCCCACCACATCGGGCCACCTAGTCAGATAGCCCAAAGATTTCTCGCAATTACGCTGCGATGGATTGGGTATCCACGCGGACACCCAGGCCCATAGTGGAAGAGACAGCCACCTTGCGCAGGTACAAACCCTTGCTGGAAGCAGGCTTAGCCTTGTTAAGCGCATCAATCAGTGCGGCCAAGTTGCCTTGCAACTTGTCGTCGCTGAACGAACGACGGCCAATGGTGCCATGCACAATACCAGCCTTGTCAACGCGGAATTGCACTTGACCGGCCTTGGCGTTCTTCACAGCGGTGGCGACATCAGGCGTCACGGTACCAACCTTAGGGTTAGGCATCAGGCCACGTGGACCCAGAATCTGACCCAGGGTACCGACCACACGCATAGCGTCGGGTGCAGCAATCACCACGTCGAAAGGCATATCGCCGGCCTTGACCATGGCGGCCAGATCATCCATACCGACGATGTCAGCACCAGCAGCCTTGGCTTCTTCTGCCTTGGCACCTTGGGCAAACACGGCAACACGGGTTGTCTTGCCAGTACCATTGGGCAGCACCACGGCACCGCGCACCACTTGGTCCGATTTTTTAGCATCTACGCCCAGTTGCACGGCAACGTCGATGGATTCGTCAAACTTGGCTGTAGCGGCCTCTTTGACGATCACCAGAGCTTCAGCGATGGGATACAGCTTGGTGCTGTCAGCCTTACCTTGCAAGGCTTTTTGTTTTTTGGTCAGCTTGGCCATTTACACGCCCTCCACAGCCACGCCCATGGAGCGGGCAGAACCAGCAATCGTACGCACGGCAGCGTCAAGGCTGGCGGCATTCATGTCTTTCATCTTGGTCTTGGCGATTTCTTCCAGCTGTTCGCGGGTAATCTTGCCGACCTTGATCTTCAACGGATTAGCCGATCCCTTGTCCAGCTTGATGGCTTTTTTGATCAAAACTGTGGCTGGGGGCGTCTTGATGACAAAAGTGAAGCTCTTGTCAGCAAATGCGGTAATCACCACGGGCAGTGGCAGACCGGGCTCTACACCTTGGGTCTGGGCGTTGAACGCCTTGCAGAACTCCATGATGTTGAGGCCACGTTGACCCAGCGCGGGGCCAATTGGTGGTGAGGGATTGGCCTTACCAGCTGGCACTTGCAGCTTGATGAAGCCGACGATTTTTTTCGCCATAATTTACTCCTTACGGGTGAAAGCGCTTAACTGCTAGAAAGCCAAGCTCCCCGATATTGACGACTCATTTCTCACATTCGCACCGAGTCGAAAAGCACGAAATACAACACGTTAAGTTTTCTCGACTTGACCAAACTCAAGCTCGACAGGCGTAGAGCGCCCAAAGATCATGACGGAAACACGCACACGATTTTTCTCATAGTTCACATCTTCGACAGAACCATTGAAATCGGTGAACGGACCTTCTTTGACACGAACCAACTCGCCCACCATAAACTCAATTTTGTGCCTTGGCTTGTCAGTTCCTTCTTGCATTTGACTGACAATTTTCTGGACTTCATCTTCAGAAATTGGAGCAGGCTTGTTCTTGGCGCCACCAACAAAACCGGTCACCTTGCTAGTGTGCTTGACGAGATGCCAAGTCTCATCGTCCATCACCATTTCCACAAAAACATATCCAGGGAAAAGACGACGCTCAGTCGTCTTACGCTGGCCGTTTTTCATCTCAACAACTTCCTCGGTGGGAACAAGGACGCGACCAAACTTCTGCTGCATACCCGCACGAGCAACACGCTCAGCGATGTTCCGTTCAACGGCTTTCTCCATACCAGAGTAAGCATGCACTATGTACCAACGCAGATCCATGTTTTCTTGTGTTGCAGTACCAAGAAAGCTGATTCCACCAACCTCAACAGCATCGGTCATTTATTTTCTCCAACCCAAAATGAGGTCGTAAAACACCCATTCCAAGGTTTTATCTGTGAACCAGAGGAACAACGCCATGACAACCACAAAGGCAAAGACGTAAGCTGTCATTTGCAGCGATTCTTTGCGCGTGGGCCAAACTACTTTTTTAACCTCGCGCCACGCATCTCGCGCAAATGCCAAAAATTGACGCCCAGGCTCAGAGATCAAAAATACAACAACGGCTACGGCCAATCCAACCAACAAGGCCCCCCACTGAACTACAGAGCCTTGCTTAGCCAAAAGATAAAAAGCAGCCACTGACATAACAACCAGTGCAACTACTGCGAAAAGCTTGGCCTTATCTGCACCCGTACTGACTGTTTCAACCTGTGAAGTGGCCATTTTGGCTTCCCTGCAATAACTATCCCACACACCGCCAATACGCCGAAGCCCGCCAGATTGTGGCGGGCTTGGTTTTTTGCCATATTTAAATGGCAGGGGCAGTAGGAATCGAACCTACAACCTTCGGTTTTGGAGACCGACGCTCTGCCAATTGAGCTATACCCCTTTGAACCCTAACTTAGGCGAGGATCTTGGCAACCACGCCGGCGCCCACGGTACGACCACCTTCACGGATAGCAAAGCGCAGGCCTTCTTCCATGGCGATGGGGTTGATCAACTTGACGGTGATCGACACGTTGTCGCCCGGCATGACCATTTCCTTGTCGGCAGGCAGCTCGATAGCGCCAGTGACGTCGGTGGTACGGAAGTAGAACTGGGGACGGTAGTTGTTGAAGAAAGGAGTGTGGCGGCCGCCTTCGTCCTTGCTCAGCACATACACCTCAGCCGTGAAGTGGGTGTGGGGCTTGATGGAGCCGGGCTTGCACAGCACTTGGCCACGCTCGACGTCTTCGCGCTTGGTGCCGCGCAGCAGCAGACCGACGTTGTCGCCAGCCTGGCCTTGGTCCAGCAGCTTGCGGAACATTTCCACGCCGGTGCAGGTGGTCTTGACGGTGTCTTTGATACCGACGATTTCGATTTCTTCGCCGACCTTGATGATGCCGCGCTCGATACGGCCAGTCACCACAGTGCCACGGCCAGAGATGGAGAACACGTCTTCCACGGGCATCAGGAAGGCACCGTCCACAGCGCGCTCAGGCGTGGGGATGTAGGTGTCCAGGGCTTCGGCCAGCTTCATGATGGCTTCTTCGCCGAGCTTGCCCTTGTCGCCTTCGAGGGCGAGCTTGGCGGAACCACGGATGATCGGGGTGTCGTCGCCAGGGAAGTTGTACTTGTCAAGGAGTTCGCGCACTTCCATTTCGACCAGCTCGAGCAGCTCTTCGTCGTCCACCATGTCGCACTTGTTCAGGAACACGATGATGTAGGGAACGCCCACTTGGCGAGCCAGCAGGATGTGCTCACGGGTCTGGGGCATGGGGCCGTCAGCGGCCGAGCACACCAGAATAGCGCCGTCCATCTGGGCAGCGCCGGTGATCATGTTCTTCACATAGTCGGCGTGGCCGGGGCAGTCCACGTGGGCGTAGTGGCGACCAGCGGTTTCGTATTCCACGTGGGCGGTGTTGATTGTGATACCGCGGGCCTTTTCTTCGGGCGCTGCGTCGATCTGGTCGTAAGCCTTGGCTTCGCCGCCGAACTTGGCGGACAGCACTGTAGCGATGGCCGCTGTCAGCGTCGTCTTGCCATGGTCCACGTGACCGATCGTGCCCACGTTGACGTGGGGCTTGGTGCGTTCAAACTTACCTTTTGCCATTTTCCGACTCCGAAAAAAGTCTACAACCAGAGAGTTTGCACATCTTTATCAGACGCACTTGGAGTTTGTGGTGCCCATGGCGGGAATCGGACCCGCGACCTCTCCCTTACCAAGGGAGTGCTCTACCACTGAGCCACATGGGCAACTTAAAATTGCTTACGCAATTTTGCAAAATCTAACCAAAGCATGGAGCGGGAGACGGGAATCGAACCCGCGTCATTAGCTTGGAAGGCTAGGGTTCTACCATTAAACTACTCCCGCATCAGCAGGCTTGACACCCACTTTTGAATGGCATTCACAACAATTGCTTTGCCAAACTTGCTTTGCGCTTATTACTGGTGGAGGAGGCTGGATTCGAACCAGCGTAGGCGTAAGCCAACAGATTTACAGTCTGCCCCCTTTAGCCACTCGGGCACTCCTCCAGCTAAGCCTCACATTGTATCACTAAATTTTCGGTAGCCAAGAGTATTTTTGAACATCTCATAACCACAAAGAATGACGGCATTGTACACGCTACAACGAAACCCTCAGACCATCCGATAAAAATTGATGCGATACAGGATTTTCAAACAACAAACAAAGCGCTACATCACCAACGATCCGCTGGCAAGTCCCAGCGTATATCGAGATGATTCAGCACCAAGGCCGCACACGAACAACCTCAACCGCAAAGCCGAACCTGCTGATTCAGCCCCCACCAAGACAGGATTTACATGGGATACGGAGCCGGCCTAATGAGTACACGAGTAGCGCGATTTCAAAAGGCTTACCAAGCGTCAAGGCTCTCGTCTAACTTATGAACGGCCTGAACCTATACATCAACACATGGTGCGGCTGGCGGGGATCGAACCCACGACCCTTGGCTTCGGAGGCCAATACTCTATCCACTGAGCTACAGCCGCTGCTTTGATAGCAAACCAACTCGGCCATTATCGCACGCCTGGAAGCATCGGGAAGGAACTGCGCGATGGACTCAGACAATCACACACCAACTAGAGTGACTGAACCGCCCTAGATTCGGATATGAAAAGTGGCACACCGCCACGATGACAGGATCAACGACGACTTGCCACTGGGAATACGCCAACCGCCTTGTCGCCTTCTCACTTGCAGTTCTGGCCGCGATTTGCCCCCTCAAAACGTCGCTCTACCAGTCGATGCGAAGCGCTACTGGCGAGCGCATCACCCCGCATCCCGTCAACTTCTGCATCCATCCCGCAGGCTGCACCATAAACCCCCCCATGATCAAAGGCATTACGACGGCAGACCAAAACCACCGTAGCGCACCATGCGAAGGCACGTATTCTTGGTGCGCAGTCGAGTAATCTTCATCTGCGACGGCAGGACTTTGGCCGCCTTGTCAGCACAAAAATACCTGAACAAAACGGCAGCCACTGCACTATTCGAACTTGAGTTGTTCAGGGCATCCTTGAAGATCGGCGCAAGACGTAAAGGCCGTCGATTTACTGCGCTGAGGCAGCCATATATTCCACAGCCGCACGCAAATCAGCATCCGATGCATTCGAGCTACCGCGCGGAGGCATGGCATTCTTGCCCTTCACAGCGCTAGCAAACAACGCATCCATACCCATTTGCAGGCGAGGAGCCCAATCTGCCTTATTGCCAAATTTCGGCGCGCCTGCAACGCCTGCAGCATGACACACTTGACAAGCCTGCTTATACAGCGCCTCGCCAGCGCCACCGGCAGAAGATACTGCAGCCACTGTTTTTACTGCTGGCTCAGCAGCGGCCACAGGCGGCGGTGTTTCGGCGGTCACAACAGGAGCAGCACCAACAGCCGACGGACCAGGTGCGGCAAATTTTGCACCAGCTGCATTGGCCATAAAAGCCACAGCACGACCGACTTCGGTGTCGTTGAACTCGCCACCACCTTGCGGACCCATGGCGTTTTTCCCTTTAAGTGCCGACTGAAGCAGCGCCTCAAAACCCGTTTTAATACGCGGAGCCCAAGCTTCGGTATCACCAAACTTTGGAGCACCAGCAACACCCGCTGCGTGGCAGGCCGAGCACTGGGCCTTATAAACTTCTTCGCCTGTGCGCAACGCGCGATTCACATCACGAATTTCTACGAGACCTACTTTCTGGATGCGCTCAGCCACCGCTTTTTCAGTACTTTCTGAATGCGATGATGGCCGGCCACCCGACACCATGTAAGCAATCAAACCGATGACAACGGCGATAGGCAGCACAAAGGCAAAAATCACAGAAGACAGCAGCTGCTTTGGTGGCTTGGTGGTGCCGCTGTGGGCCTTATTGGGAGATGTGGCGCTCATGACGTCCTCGGGAAGATCGGGGGGGCTTGAAAATAACCCCTAATTATAGGTGGGACAGGGCTTTATGAAGCTGCTTCTACACGAAGCACTTTGCCAATCTCACACTGGACAGCGGCGGGACTGAGGACGTACCCGTAACGCAATGGCAGGTCGCTGGCTTGCACATGGAGAGGCTGCCACTGTCCGCGATCCACTGCGGCAGCAATATCGGGCACATCCGAAGTGTGAACCAATCCCAAGCCCAAATCGGTCATCAGGTACACACGACCCAGCTCGTCCAGGAGGCAATCTGTTGCTGTAGCGCGAAGCCCGGTGTGCGATTGCAACGTCTGGTCAGGCTGCACGCGCCAGACCCATGGAGCGCACTCCAGTTCAACATAGACACGCTGTGGGCCATTTTGAAAAAACCATTGGCCTTGTGCATCCGCCTCGTAATTGCGGCCGATGAATTCAATCAACTTGTCATGCTGCAACAACGCACCTTTGCTTTGCACAAAGCTGCCTCGTGCCTGGTCGGCCTCGTCGCGCAAATGCCAGTGGCCACGCGCATCCAACCCGAGCCAACCGTAACAGTGGGGCACATGGGGCCATTTGGCCAACGCCTGTTTAACAATGTCATCCATAGCCCGATTCTGGCACTGTTGCCACAGCCATCACTGCTTGCCATGCACCACGATTCACATTGTGTGAGCCACGCAGCAATGGACCTGCATCCTTCAAGACAGCGCCATGGAACACGATGACAAGCGGTGCTTTACGGCACAATTTGCATCCGCTTGCACCCTGGCAATTTCGCCGCACCCATGGGGCAGCGCCTGCACAACCATGAAACGTCTCTTTGCCCTGATGGTGACCGTGCTAGCCCTGACTGGCTGCGGTTATAACGACTTCCAACGGCTGGACGAACAGTCCAAGGCTGCCTGGAGCGAAGTGTTGAACCAGTACCAACGCCGCGCGGATTTGATCCCGAACATCGTCAGCACCGTCAAAGGACAGGCAGATTTTGAGCAGGAGACACTGACCCGGGTCATTGAGGCACGGGCCAAAGCCACCTCCATCCAGGTCACTCCGGAAACCATCAACGACCCTGAAGCATTCAGAAAATTTCAACAAGCGCAAGGCGAACTGTCGGGCGCCTTGTCGCGGCTGATGGCGGTTTCAGAGCGCTACCCCACGCTGCAGGCCAACCAGGGCTTTCGTGATCTGCGAGTTCAATTGGAAGGCACAGAAAACCGGATCACAGTGGCGCGCAACCGCTATATCCAATCGATACAGGAATACAACGTGCTGGCGCGCAGTTTCCCCACCAACCTCACTGCCATGGTGTTCAGCTATCCGGTCAAGCCCAGCTTTACCGTAGCCAATGAAGAAAAAATCACGGCACCGCCCACGGTAGATTTCGGCAAGAAATGATGCCCAGCATCCCGTTACGTCCGGCAAAATGATGGGTCAAATATGCCTCTAGCCCTTATTTGGAGAGCGCTAGCAGCTATATTAATAGTAGCAATTTCCCCCTGTGTATGGGCACAGCCTTTGCAGCCAGTGCCTGCTTTGGTAGCACACGCCATCGACCGTACCGGAACGCTCACCGCCACCGAACTACAGGTACTGGATGAACGCTTAGCGCGGTTTGAGCAAGAAAAAAGCACACAGATTGTGGTTCTGCTGGTGCCCACCACTGCCCCAGAAGACATCGCGGCCTATGCCAACCGCGTCGCCAATACATGGAAGATAGGCCGCCAGAACGTGGGCGATGGCCTGTTGCTCGTGGTCGCAAAAAATGACCGCAAACTGCGCATCGAAGTGGCCAAAACGCTGGAAGGCGCGGTGCCAGATTTGGCAGCCCGCCAGATCATGGACGATGCCATCACCTCCCGTTTCAAACAGAACGACTATGCCGGAGGGCTTAACGCGGGCGTCGAGCAACTGTTTGCACGCATACGCGGCGAGTCACTGCCTGCGCCTGCTTCTGGTGACAAGGCTACAGACGGATTTGACTGGGTGGATCTGGGCATTTTCTTCTTCATCATCGTTCCAGTGGGCACCAGCATCGCCAGGGCGCTGCTGGGGCGCGTAGCGGGGTCGTTGCTGATGGGGGCAGCAACAGGAATCATCGCGTACCTGGTCACGGCCAGCATTCTGGGGGCCTTGGGGGCCGCTCTGCTGGCAATGGTCTGGGGCGCACCATCCCGTGGTAACTCACGCGGGGGTGGACTGCTGGGCGGCACGGGCTGGAGCAGCGGCTCTTCCAGTGGTAGCAGCGGAGGAGGCTTCAGTTCGGGGGGTGGTGGCGATTTTGGCGGCGGTGGTGCCTCGGGAGACTGGTAATGGCAAATATCTGGAGCAACTTGCGCCGCATCGCGCGCCACCGTTGGTACAGTGTTCGCAACACGATTCGAGGTGCCATTCCTGCACCTTTACAAGAGCGGCTGGAGCAGCAAGTAGCCAACAGCGAGCAACGCCACAGCGGCCAGATCCGCATCTGCGTAGAGTCGGCTCTGCCAGTAAGCTACCTTTGGCGCCAGGCCAGTGCCCGTGAGCGTGCGATCACGCTATTCGGCAAGTTGCGCGTCTGGGATACCGAACACAACAATGGCGTGCTCATCTACCTGCTACTGGCTGACCGTGCGATTGAAGTGGTGGCAGACCGTGGCGTACGCATCCCTGGGGCGCAGTGGGAAGCCATGGTCAAGCGCCTAGGGGGCGCACTGGCAGCGGGGCAATGGGAGCAAGGGCTTTTTCAGGCATTGGAAGCAGTCTCCACCCTGATGGCGGTCGAGTGGCCCGTCGACCCGCCTGCGGCACGCACCAATGAACTGCCAGACCGCCCCTGGGTAAGGTAGTAAAAACAAAGCCGCCTTGAAAGGCGGCTTTGTTTCCATCCAGCGAACAAATGCCGCTGTGGCAGTGCAACTTAGCGTTTTTGGCGAAATTTGCGCAGCGCAGCGATCTGTGCAGCCATGATGGCCAGCTCGGACTGTGCACGTGCGAGGTCGATTTCACTTTTGGCATTTTTCAATGCCTCTTCAGCCGCTGCCTTAGCAGCATTGGCTTTTTCGTCATCAAGATCCTTGCCGCGCACAGCTGTGTCGGACAGCACCGTGACGCAGTGGGGCTGGACTTCGAGAATGCCACCCGCCACAAAAACGAACTCTTCGCTGCCGTCTGCCATTTCAATGCGCACCGAACCCGGTTTGATACGGGTGATCAGTGGCGTGTGGCGAGGATAAACGCCCAGCTCACCGGCTTCGCCGGGCAAGGCGACAAAACGCGCTTCTCCGGAGAAGATGGACTCTTCGGCGCTGACGACGTCGACATGTATGGTGTTGGCCATCTGGATTCCTTTGGAAGTCTACAAAAAGCGGTTCAAGCATGCACACGGGCACCTACAGGTGCCCGGCACACTGCTTTAGGCCATCTTCTTGGCTTTCTCGAAGGCTTCGTCAATGGTGCCGACCATGTAGAAGGCTTGTTCGGGCAGGTGGTCGCATTCGCCAGCCACAATCATCTTGAAACCACGGATGGTTTCAGCCAGCGTCACGTATTTGCCGGGGGAACCAGTAAACACTTCAGCCACGTGGAAAGGCTGAGACAGGAAACGCTGAATCTTACGGGCGCGTGCCACAGTCAGCTTATCTTCCGGTGCCAGTTCGTCCATACCCAGAATGGCGATGATGTCACGCAGCTCTTTGTAGCGTTGCAGCGTGTTTTGCACGCCACGGGCCACGTTGTAGTGCTCTTCGCCCACCACTTGGGGGTCCAGCTGGCGGCTGGTGGAGTCCAGTGGATCGACCGCAGGGTAGATACCCAATGCAGCGATATCACGCGACAACACTACGGTGGAGTCCAAGTGGGCAAACGTCGTGGCAGGCGATGGATCGGTCAAGTCATCGGCGGGCACATAAACGGCCTGGATGGAAGTGATCGAACCAACCTTGGTGGAGGTAATACGCTCTTGCAGGCGGCCCATTTCTTCGGCCAGCGTAGGCTGGTAGCCCACAGCGGAAGGCATACGGCCCAGCAGAGCGGACACTTCGGTACCAGCCAGCGTGTAGCGGTAGATGTTGTCCACGAAGAACAGCACGTCACGGCCTTCGTCACGGAACGACTCGGCGATGGTCAGACCAGTCAGGGCCACGCGCAAACGGTTGCCTGGGGGCTCGTTCATCTGGCCGTACACCATGGCGACCTTGGAGTCTTCGAGCTTCTCGAGGTTCACCACGCCGGAATCAGCCATTTCATGGTAGAAGTCGTTCCCTTCGCGGGTACGCTCGCCCACACCAGCGAACACCGACAGACCGCTGTGGGCCTTAGCAATGTTGTTGATGAGTTCCATCATGTTCACGGTCTTGCCCACACCGGCGCCACCGAACAAACCCACTTTGCCACCCTTGGCAAAAGGGCACACCAGGTCAATCACCTTGATGCCGGTTTCCAGCAGCTCTTGCGAAGGCGACAGTTCGTCATACGCAGGGGCTTTGCGGTGGATGGAGGCCGTCAGTTCCTGGCTAACGGGACCACGCTCATCGATAGGCGTACCCAGCACGTCCATGATGCGGCCCAACGTGGCTTTGCCCACGGGGACGGTGATGGGGTTTCCGGTGTTGGTCACCATGATGCCGCGGCGCAGGCCGTCGGAGGAGCCCAGCGCAATAGTGCGCACGATGCCATCACCCAACTGCTGCTGGACTTCGAGTGTCAGCGCCGTGCCTTCGAGCTTGAGGGCGTCATAAATCTTGGGCATCTGGTCACGTGGAAACTCCACGTCCACCACAGCGCCAATACACTGAACAATCTTGCCCTGAACGCGTTCGTTCACGGGGGTATTCGCTTGAGCCATTTTGCTTGCTCCAAAAAATATATCTGTTGAGCTGCTTACACAGCAGCGGCGCCGGCCACGATCTCGGACAGTTCCTTAGTGATTGCTGCTTGGCGGGTCTTGTTGTAGACCAGCTTCAACTCACCAATCACGGTACCGGCGTTGTCGGTCGCAGCTTTCATGGCCACCATGCGCGCTGATTGCTCAGACGCCATGTTTTCAGCCACCGCTTGGTAGATCAGCGACTCGACATAGCGAACCAGCAGCTCATCAATGACGCTTTGTGCATCCGGCTCATAGATGTAATCCCAGCCGTGGGCACCCGTCTTACCTGTCTGCATGGCATCGGAGGACAGGGGCAACAACTGCTCCACCACCGATTCCTGCTTCATGGTATTGATGAACTTGGTATAGCTCAGGTACACGGCATTGATCTTGCCTTCGGCGTACGCATCGAGCAGCACCTTCACCGGGCCAATCAACTTGTCCAAGTGTGGCGTGTCGCCCAAGCCCGTAGCCTGGGAAACCACCTTGGCGCCAACACGGTTCAGAAAACCCAGTCCTTTGTTGCCGATGGCCACGGCCTGTGCAGAAACACCAGCAGACTGCAAATCGCGCAGTTTAGTAGTCACTGCACGCAGCACGTTGGTGTTCATGCCACCGCACAACCCCTTGTCAGTGGTCACCACAATGATGCCAGCCGCTTTGGCATCGTTCACTTGCATGAACGGGTGCGTGTACTCGGGATTGGCCTGACCAAGATGTGCCGCAATGTTGCGGATTTTCTCGCTGTACGGACGGGCCGCTCGCATCCGATCCTGCGCTTTGCGCATCTTGGATGCAGCCACCATCTCCATGGCTTTGGTGATCTTCTTGGTGTTTTCCACCGATTTGATCTTGCCGCGTATTTCCTTGCCTGCTGCCATGATGGCTCCTCGTCCGGTTTAAGCGAACGACTTCTTGAACGCGCCCACGGCAGCGGTCAATGCAGCTTCAGCATCCTTGTCCATAGCCTTGTCTTTTTCCAGCTTTTCCAGCAAGGCAGCATGGCTGGTCTTGAGGAACTGGTGCAGGCCATGTTCAAAGGCCAAGACGTTCTTGACTTCGATGTCGTCCAGAAAGCCCTTGTTCACAGCAAACAACGTCGCACCCATCAAGGAGATGGACAACGGGCTGTACTGTGCCTGCTTGAGCAGCTCGGTCACGCGGGCACCGCGGTCGAGTTGCTTGCGGGTGGCATCGTCCAGATCAGAAGCGAACTGTGCGAAGGCAGCCAATTCACGGTACTGGGCCAAGTCGGTACGGATACCACCAGACAGGTTCTTCACCAGTTTCGTCTGTGCAGCACCACCCACACGCGACACCGAGATACCAGCGTTGATAGCGGGACGGACACCGGCATTGAAGAGGCTGGTTTCCAGGAAGATCTGACCATCAGTGATCGAAATCACGTTGGTTGGCACGAAAGCAGACACGTCGCCAGCTTGGGTTTCGATGATAGGCAAAGCCGTCAGCGAACCAGTCTTGCCCTTGACAGCGCCTTTGGTGAAGGCTTCAACATAGTCAGCGTTCACGCGGGCTGCGCGTTCCAACAAACGGCTGTGGAGATAGAACACGTCGCCAGGGTAGGCTTCGCGGCCTGGTGGTCGGCGCAGGAGCAGCGACACCTGACGGTAAGCCACGGCTTGCTTGGACAGGTCGTCGTAAACAATCAGGGCGTCTTCACCGCGATCGCGGAAGTATTCGCCCATGGTGCAGCCGGAGTAGGCCGAGACGTACTGCATGGCCGCCGATTCGGAGGCGGATGCAGCTACCACAATCGTGTAATCCATGGCACCGGCTTGTTCCAGTGCACGCACCACGTTCTTGATCGACGAAGCCTTCTGGCCGATAGCGACGTACACACACGTCACGCCCTGGCCCTTCTGGTTGATGATCGCATCGATGGCCACAGCCGTCTTGCCGGTCTGACGGTCGCCAATGATCAACTCGCGCTGACCACGACCGATAGGTACCATCGAGTCGATGGACTTCAGGCCGGTTTGCAGCGGCTGGTCCACAGATTTACGCGCAATCACGCCTGGAGCGACCTTTTCGATCACATCGGTCATCTTGGCGTTGATCGGGCCCTTGCCGTCGATAGGCTGGCCCAGTGCGTTGACCACGCGGCCAATCAGTTCAGGGCCAACGGGAACTTCCAGAATGCGGCCTGTGCATTTGACAGTATTGCCTTCGGAAATGTGCTCGTACTCACCCAAAATCACGGCACCTACGGAATCACGTTCCAGGTTCAGCGCCAGACCGTAGGAGGGCGTGCCGTCCGCCGTTGCGGGGAACTCCAACATTTCGCCCTGCATCACGTCCGACAGGCCATGAATGCGCACGATACCGTCAGACACAGACACCACGGTGCCCTGGTTACGGATATCGCTGCTGGCTGCCAGACCCTCGATACGGCTCTTGATCAGTTCAGAAATTTCTGCGGGATTGAGTTGCATGACTCTTTCCTTCTTTCTTTGTTTAGCCGAAACCCCAAGCCGCGCATTACGCAGTGAGGGCCGCTTTCATTTGTTCCAGACGTGCTTTGACCGAAGTGTCGAGCACTTCGTCTCCCACTACGACCCGAATTCCACCGATCAGGGACTCGTCCTGCTGCACGGTGAGATTGAGCTTGCGGCCAAAGCGCTTTTCAAGCGAGGCGCCCAGCCCGTCCAGCGCCGCGCTGTCCATGGGAAAAGCGCTGTACACGACGGCATCCGAAGAGCCGCTGCTGCGATTGACGAGCGCGCGGAACTGCGCTGCCACTTCGGGCAGGGCATCCAGGCGTCCGTTGTCGATGACAGTGCGCAAAAAATTGCGCGCCATATCCGGCAGGGCCGACTTGGCCACACCGGTGATGACATCAAAGACCTGCTCAGGACTGACCTTGGGGTTGTCGGACAACTGGCGCAACTGTGGGTTGGCGGCGATCGCCGCCAGTTCGTCCACCCAGGCAGCGGCAGCGCCCAGATCGACGCCCACACCCGCCGTGCAGGCCTTGAACAGGGCTTCCGCGTAAGGGCGGGCAATGGTGGCGATTTCGGCCATGGATGCTCCCTTACAGCTCAGTCTTCAGGCGGGACAGCAGATCGGCGTGAACACCGGCATTGACTTCCTTGCGGAGAATCTGCTCGGCGCCCTTGACAGCCAGCACAGCCACTTGCTCGCGCAGGGCTTCACGCGCCTGCACAGCCTGCTGCTGCGCTTCAGCTTGTGCAGCGGCAACAATCTTTTGGGCTTCTTCGGTGGCACGGGCCTTGGCCTCTTCGATGATGGCCTGCGCACGGCGATCAGCGTCGGCCAGACGGGAGGCCGTCTCGTTGCGCGTCTGCGACAGTTCCTTTTCGACACGCTGGTTGGCAGCGCTCAATTCGGACTTGGCACGGTCGGCAGCAGCGAGACCATCGGCGATTTTCTGGGCTCGTTCATCCAGCGCCTGCGCAATCGGGGGCCACACGAACTTCATCGTGAACAGCACCAGGATCAGGAAGACGATGGCCTGAACGAACAGGGTCGCGTTGATACTCACGGCAACACCTTTCTATTTGGGCGTTGAGGGGAGCTTAGGCCAGAACGAAGGGGTTGGCGAAAGCGAACAGCAGGGCAATGGCCACGCCGATCAGGAAAGCAGCGTCGATCAGACCAGCCAAGATGAACATCTTGGTTTGCAGTTCGTTGATCAGTTCAGGCTGGCGAGCCGAGGCTTCCAGGAACTTGCCGCCCATCAAAGCAATACCGATCGAAGCGCCGATAGCGCCCAGACCAACGATCAGACCACAAGCCAGAGCGACGAGACCGAGAATGTTTTCCATGATGACTCCTGATTAAAAAAAGAAAAGTTGAAAAAGAAAAGGGAAATGGTCAGTGGGCTTCATGCGCCTGGCCGAGGTAAATCAGCGTCAGCATCATGAAAATGAAGGCTTGCAGGGTGATGATCAAAATATGAAAAATCGCCCAGATCGAGCCTGCAATGATGTGCCCCACAGGGAGCAACACACCAGAGAGCGACATGGCAGCAGCACCACCCATCAGGGCGATCAGCATGAACACCAACTCACCAGCGTACATGTTGCCGAACAGTCGCATGCCATGCGAAACGGTCTTGGCAACGTATTCAATGACCTGCATGAGCAGGTTGACCACACCCAGAACCAGGGCGAAGACAGGATTCTTGCTGGTACCGAAGGGAGCGGTAACCAATTCGTGCGCCCAGCCGCCCATGCCTTTGATCTTGACGCTGTAATAAAAGCACAAGATCAGCACAGCAGAGGACAGACCCAGTGTGGTGGACAAATCCGCCGTAGGCACAACACGCAAATAGGCATGCGCCGGATCATGGCCCGCAGCGCCGTAGATTTGCGCCCAAATGACAGGCAGCAAGTCCACGGGCAACAAGTCCATGGCATTCATCAGGAAAATCCAGACGAACACGGTCAGTGCCAGTGGCGCAATGAATTTGCGGCTTTGTGCGTTGTGGATATTGGCCTTGGCCTGGTTGTCCACCATTTCCACCATCATCTCGACTGCTGCCTGAAAACGCCCGGGGACGCCGGAAGTTGCTTTGCGGGCAGCAAGCCAAAAAACGAACAATCCCAAAAAGCCCACCAACACGCTCACGATGACGGAGTCGTAGTTGATCACCGACATATCGATGATGGATTTTTGCTTGATGTTCTGAAGGTGCTGCAGGTGGTGAACGATGTATTCACTTGCAGTCGGAGCGTGCGCTTCTGCGGCCATCGGACAACTCTTCTCTTAATCAATCGGTTTTTCGGACACCAGACTGCACCATGAGCGCAATCCAGTACGTTTTCATCGTCACCACCATGCCAGCCAGCAGTGCCAGCCAACTCAGCTGCGCTACCAGCCGGGGCGCGGCCGCCAGCATGGCAACAGTCAACACAATCTTGACCATTTCCCAACCAAAGAACCCCACCATGGCCGCCCCAGGCGACCCAGCAAAGCGCTGACGGGCCATACCGCGCGCAAACAGCGCTGCGGGAACCACCACCGCCAATGCACCGTAACCAGCAGACCACCCTATCGGGGGCTTGCCAGAAACCAGTCCGGCTAACAAAGCCACCAGCCCACCCACCAGCGCCTGCACCACTACCAGCCGCCATACCGGGATGGCCCGGTGGCGACTGCGCCACGCCTGCGCTTCTTGTGCAGTCAGGGGCTTGAAGTCAGATTCTTCAGCCTCAGCTTCTGTCTCGGGAGCGATTGTTTTCATCGTTTGAAGCCCCCGCGCTACAGACATAAACTTTTACAAAGCCCCTGATTATAAGTAAAAACCCCTGCATTTCAGCAAAGACCTGCTTGTCTGGGGGCTGCGCCGTGCCTGAAAAGCACTGTTGTGGTGGCATTCCAACGCAATGCGCCACGGCCTGAAAGCCCCCGCGCAGACCTGACGTCCTGCGCTGCACACCCATACCAGGGCGTACAAAATTCATGTCCAACGGCCTCTGAAGCACAATACGCCTGCCCCTGAAGCTATTGAATTAAGAGCATTTGCATGACAACGCCCCCCATTTTTCACGCCAACGGCGCAGTGCCCCCCCCCGCCGATCCACGGAAAGATTCGCTGATCGAATATCCGTGTCTTTTTCCCCTCAAAGTCATGGGTGCCCAGGTGGAGGGTTTTGTCCAAGCCATCACAGAACTGGCGCAGCGCTTTGACCCCACTTTCGATCCGACCACCATTGAGCTGCGCCCCAGCAGCGGCGGCAAGTACGTGGGCGTGACCATCACCATCACCGCCACCAGCCGCGAGCAGCTTGATGACCTGTACCGCGCGCTGTCCGGCCATCCCATGGTCAAGATCGTGCTCTGACGCGCATGAGCGCCGCCGCCATGCAGACCCGTCTCTGGGGACATACACCCTATCTGCCGGTGTACCAGGCCATGCAGGAATTCACTGCCCAGCGCACCGCCAGCGAGCCTGACGAGCTATGGATTTGTGAGCACCCCGCCACCTTCACCCAAGGCCTGGCCGGGCGTGCCGAACACTTGCTCCAGCCCGGTGGCATTGCCGTGGTGGCCACCAACCGGGGTGGTCAGGTCACTTTTCACGGGCCGGGCCAGGTCGTGGCGTACCCGCTGGTGGATTTGCAACGCGCTGGCTACTACGTCAAGGAATATGTGTACCGCATCGAAGAAGCCGTGCTGCGTACGCTGGCGCACTTTGGTGTCACCGGCCACCGGGTGGCGGGCGCGCCTGGCATTTATGTGCGGCTCGATGATCCGCACAGCCACGCCCAGCTGCCCCAGCGCCCGCAACAACGCACGGGCAGCGCGCCGCCCGCGCCCGATTTCACCGGCCTGGGCAAAATTGCCGCGCTCGGCATCAAGGTCAGCCGCCACTGCACGTACCACGGCGTATCGCTCAACGTGGCCATGGACCTGGAGCCCTTCGGGCGCATCAACCCTTGTGGCTACGCGGGTCTGCAAACCGTAGACCTTTCTACAATCGGCGTCCACACCACTTGGGAAGACGCCGCGAATGTGCTGGCCCGGCAACTGTTGGCCCGCCTCGCGCCCTAACCTCTCCCGTACCAGCCATGAGCACCTCCGACGTCGTGCGCGAAGCACAATCCTCCGAAAACTACAACCCGCTGGCCAAGCAAAAGGCAGCCGCCAAACTCTCGCGCATTCCGATCAAGGTCGAGCAGGGCGAGGCACTGAAAAAACCCGACTGGATTCGCGTCAAGGCGGGCAGCCCCACCACGCGCTTCTACGAGATCAAGGACATCCTGCGCGAGCACAAGCTGCACACCGTCTGCGAAGAGGCCAGCTGCCCCAACATCGGTGAATGCTTTGGCAAGGGCACGGCCACCTTCATGATCATGGGCGACAAGTGCACGCGCCGCTGCCCGTTCTGCGACGTGGGCCATGGCCGCCCCGACCCGCTGGACAAGGATGAACCGCTGAACCTGGCCAAGACGATTGCAGCGCTGAAACTGAAATACGTGGTCATCACCAGCGTGGACCGCGACGATCTGCGCGACGGCGGTTCAGGCCATTTTGTGGAGTGCATTCAGCACATCCGCCAGCTCTCGCCGCAAACGCAAATCGAGATTCTGGTGCCCGACTTCCGGGGCCGCGACGACCGCGCACTCGACATCCTCAAGGCCGCGCCACCCGACGTGATGAACCACAACCTGGAAACCGCGCCGCGCCTGTACAAGGAAGCGCGCCCGGGTTCGGACTACCAATTCAGCCTGAACCTGCTGAAGAAGTTCAAGGCGCTGCACCCCAACGTGCCGACCAAGAGCGGCATCATGGTCGGCCTGGGCGAGACGGACGAGGAGATTTTGCAGGTCATGCGCGACATGCGCGCGCACGGCATCGACATGCTCACCATCGGCCAGTACCTGGCGCCCAGCAACAGCCACCTGCCGGTGCGCCGCTATGTCCACCCCGATACCTTCAAGATGTTCGAGGAAGATGCCTACAAGATGGGCTTCAGCCACGCCGCCGTGGGCGCCATGGTGCGCTCAAGCTACCACGCCGACCAGCAGGCGCACGCAGCGGGCGTATAACTACCAAAGTGATAGCTGCTTGCGCTTACTGTGCAAGGCTTTGCGCCTGATTTGATCTGAAATTTTGGCCTCCGGCACCTTGCCGGAGTGCTGGAAGTGGCTGCCGCAGCGGCCAACGCAATCGGGCAGCCTGAAAAAACCCACCAAAACAGTGCCAAGCGCCCGCACAATGGGCGCTACCAGCTATCAAATAAAGAGCGCCATCAAGCCCCCAACAGGGCCGATGGGTCTTCCGCGGTCAGCACCTGCTGGGCCCAGGACGCCAGCTTGCGCGTGTCCGCGCGCAGCACCTCTTGCTTGACGGCCAGAATTTGCGCCGGGTGCATGGAAAAGCTGCGCAGGCCCAGGCCCAGCAGCAAGCGCGTCATGGTGACATCGCCCGCCGTCTCGCCGCACACCGAAACGCTTTTGCCTTGCGCCCGGCACGCCGCGATCACCTCGGTAACCAGGCGCAGCACGGCTGGGTGCAGCGGGTCATAGAGGTGCGACACCGCCTCATCGGTGCGGTCAATGGCCAGGGTGTACTGGATCAGGTCGTTGGTGCCGATGGACAAGAAATCAAAGTACCGCAGGAAGGTGTTCACCATCAACGCAGCCGCCGGCACCTCGACCATGGCGCCCAGGCGCACTGCGCCATACACCTGGGGGCGCGCATCCAGCTCGGCACGGGCCAGGGCCACCTGCGCCAGGGCTTGGTGGATCTCGCTGGCGTGGGCCAGCATGGGAAACAGCACGTTGATCTGGCCGTGGGCCGCCGCCCGCAGCACGGCGCGCAACTGGACGCGGAACATGGCCGGATCGGCCAGGCTCCAGCGGATGGCGCGCAGGCCCAGCGCGGGGTTGAGGTGGTCGTCTTTGTGCGTCTTGTCCAGGGGCTTGTCGGCGCCGATGTCGATGGTGCGGATGGTTACGGGCAGGCCCTGCATGCCCTCTACCGCGTCCCGGTAAGCCTGGTACTGCTCTTCTTCGTCAGGCAGGCTGCCATTGCGCCCCATGAACAGGAATTCGGTGCGAAACAGACCCACGCCCACTGCGCCGGCCCGCACGGCCACAGCGGCATCGGCGGGCTGCTCGATGTTGGCCAGCAGTTCAATGCGCTGGCCATCCAGGGTAATGGAGGGCGTGTGGCGCAGGCGTGCCAGGCGCTCGCGCTCCAACTCCATCTGGCGCTGGCGAAAGCCGTATTCGGCCAGGATGATGGGCGACGGATCGACGATCATCACGCCCGCATCGCCGTCAATGATGACCCAGTCGTCCTGGCGCACCAGCTGGCTGGCCACACGGGCGCCCACCACGGCGGGGATGTCCATGCTGCGCGCGACGATGGCGGTGTGCGATGTCTTGCCGCCCACGTCGGTGACAAAACCGGCAAACACGCTTTTCTTGAATTGCAGCATGTCGGCGGGCGAGAGGTCGTGGGCCACCAGCACCAGGGGCACGTCCATGGTGTCGTCCAACAGCAAATCCTGCGAGGTCTTGCGCCGCGATGGCGGCGGCGGCGCCACCGGGTGGGCCACGCCCTTCATGGTGCGCAAGATGCGCTCGACCACCTGCTCCAGATCGGCCTTGCGCTCACGCAGGTAAGCGTCTTCCATTTCATCAAACTGGCGCGCAATCACTTCCAGCTGCGTTGTCAGCGCCCACTCTGCGTTGTAGAGGCGCTCGGTGATCCAGTGCTTGACGCCGCTGGTCAGTGCCTCGTCTTGCAGCAGCATGAGGTGTACGTCGAGCAGCGCCGCCAGCTCGTGCGGGGCGTCGTGCGGCATGTCGTCTTGCAACCGCTGCAGCTCTTCGGCCACGGCGTTGCGGCCCCGTCGCACGCGCTCGATCTCGGCGGGCACCTGGTCGGGCTCGATGAAGTAATGCGCCACATCGACACGGCTGGAGCCCACCAGCACGGCACGGCCAATGGCGATGCCGCGCGCAACGGCCAGGCCCGGAATGGAAAACGTCATCCGCACCTCCTGCGCAGGCTACGGGCAATGGCGGCCACCTGCAGCGCGCTCATTCACCCTCGCCAAACTTGTCGGCCAACAGCGCAAGCAGGGCGTCCATCGCTTCCTGCTCCTGGGCGCCTTCGGTTTCTATCTCGACCTGTGAGCCGATGCCGGCAGCCAGCATCATCACACCCATGATGCTTTTGGCATTGATGCGGCGGCTGCCTTTGCTCATCCAGACCTCGCAGGGAAAACTGCCCGCCAGCTTGGTGAGCTTGGCCGATGCGCGGGCGTGCAGGCCCAGTTTGTTGCTGATGGTCGCGGTCGTCTTGATCATGGAAAACTTGGAGTTCTGGTTGCAAAGGGGCTCACTCAAGAGCACACGCCAGGTGCGCCAACCGGCACCTGCATCACCCCTTGGGTGCCGCCGACCAGGGCGCGCTGCACCAGGGCGTCAAGCGGCTCGGCGCGGTAGCAGACGGCGCGCAGCAGCATGGGCAGGTTGATGCCGGTCACCAGGCTGGCTTGGCGGCCCTGCACCAGGCGCTGGGCCACGTTGCACGGCGTGGCACCGAGCACGTCGGTCAGCACCAGGGTGGGGACATCACCACCAGGCTCCAGCAGGCGCTGGACATCGGCCAGAGTGTCCTCGGGCGCAGCCTGGGGCGGCACATCGAAGGCCAGCACGCTGTGGGCGCTGTCGGCAAACACATGCAGGGCGCATTCGCGCAGGGCGTGGGCCAGCGGGGCGTGGGCAATGATCAGAATGCGTGTGCTCATGGGAAAAATCACGGTGTGGGTGGGATTATGGCTGCGCCGCTGCCGTGGGTACCGTATGGACGGCATTGCAACTGCCGGAGAACTATTGGCCCACAGGCGCTATCCCAGCATGGCAATAGGTTCCTGGCGCCACAGGGGCTTTGGCACACCCAAGGTGCAGTGCCAGCACAATCGCGCGCTGGGATGTTTTTATCCAGAGAAAGTTTTTGTATGCGTACCAAACATGCCGCGATGGCACTGGCACTGGCCGTTTTTGTGGGTGTAGGTGCCTGGGTGGCCTGGGGGGCGGGCAAATCGCCAGCGCCGGAATCGACGTTTGTGCTGCTCGACGGCACCCACCACACCACGGCCAACATGCGTGGCCGCGTCACACTGGTGAATTTCTGGGCCACCAGCTGCACCACCTGTGTGGCCGAAATGCCAGAGTTGGTCGCCACCCACCAGAAGTACCAGGCCCAGGGTTTTGACACCGTGGCCGTGGCCATGAGCTACGACCCGCCCAGCTACGTGGTCAACTTTGCGCAAACCCGCAAGCTGCCGTTCAAGGTGGCCATCGACAACACGGGCACCGTGGCCCGCGCCTGGGGCGATGTGCGCCTGACGCCCACCACCTACATCGTCAACAAGCGCGGCGAGATCGTGAAAAGCTACATCGGCGCGCCGCAGTTCGATGAGCTGCACCGCCTGATCGAAAAGCTGCTGGCCGAAACCTGATGGCAGTGCAGGCATACCAGATGCCTGCACGCCCCGGTTTGATATAAAAACAGCCTCAAACGCCCGTCCAGCGGGCGCAAGTAGCTATCACATCAAGAGCAAAAAGCGCTGTGGCAGCTTACTTGTTGCGGTAGGCGTCGTGGCAGGCCTTGCAGGTTTTGGCAGCCTCGCCAAATGCGGCCTTGAGGTTGTCCAGATTGCCCGTCTTGGCGGCAGCGGCCAGCTTGACGGATTCGGTCTCCAGCTTGGTGGCGTGCTCTTTGTATTTGGCCTGTTCTGTCCAGATTTCGGGTTTGGCCTTGGTGGGCGCGCCCTTGTCGGTGCCAGGGCCAAAGGCGGCCCAGGGCAGCCGTGCCATGCTGGCAACGATGTCTGCGTTTTCTTGTGCGGCTTTGGCGTCAAAAGGCACTTTGCCGTTGGCCATGGCACCGATGCGACCAAAATGCTGGCCCAGCACAAAAAAGCTGGCTTGGCGGTATTCAATGGCGTCTTCGGCCTTGGCAAACTGGGCCGCAGCGGGCACCGACACGGTGGCAGCGGCTGCAGCCAGGGCCAACAAAGCAATGGTTTTCATGGGGATTCTCCTTGGTGAAAGCAGTGGAACAAAAGCAAAAAATGCCGGGTCGCAGTATGGCTGCTGTGTGTGCAAGCGGCGTGTAAAGCCGGAGTTTTTCACTCTTGTACACACAGCCCGGCACCACCGCAGCTGCCACACTGCTGCCTCTTTTTGACACGGCGCCCTACAGCGCTTTTTGCATCTATGAATCACACCGTTCGCGTCTGGGATCTGCCCACCCGCATTTTTCACTGGTCTTTGGCTGCGTCCATCGTGGCGCTGGTGGTCAGCGCCAAGCTGGGGGGCAACGCCATGGTCTGGCATTTCCGCTTTGGCTATGCGGTGCTGGCACTGCTGCTGTTCCGGCTGGTGTGGGGCCTGGTGGGCGGGCGCTGGTCGCGTTTTGTGGCGTTTTTGTATTCACCAGCGCGCCTGCTGCGCTACCTGCGCGGCCAGGAGCACCCCGAAGATGCGGTGGGCCACAACCCGCTGGGGGCGCTATCGGTGTTTGGCCTGCTGGGGGCCGTCGCCCTGCAAGTGGGCACCGGTCTGTTCAGTGACGACGAAATCGCATTTGCCGGCCCACTGACGCGCTTCGTCTCCAACGACTGGGTCAGCCAGGCCACAGGGCTGCACAAAGACATAGGCCAATACCTGGTCTTGGGCCTGGTGGCACTGCACCTGCTGGCCATCGTGCTGTATGTGCTGGTCAAGCGCCAAAAGAGCATGGTGCGCGCCATGGTGGTGGGCGACAAGGTACTGCCCACGCCGGTGGCCCCCTCCCGCGACGATGCGGCCTCGCGCCTGCTGGCCCTGCTGGTTCTGGCGCTGTGCGGTGGTGTCGTCTGGTGGCTGGTCGGGCTGGGGGGCTGACCCCGGGTGAACGCGCTGGTGGCCACAGGCCGGGCACCGCTACACTGGGCTTTCCGTTAGCTGAGCCCTGAGTGCCGTGGACACCCCTTCCGTAACCCTGTCAAACCCCGTCACCCCTGAAGACCTGGACACCGTGCGTGCGCTGTTCCAGGAGTACGCAGACAGTCTGGAGATTGATCTGCACTTTCAGGGTTTTCTGGCCGAACTGGACGCTCTGCCCCATCCGTATGTGGCGCCGCGTGGTGCCCTGCTGGTGGCCCGGGTCGATGGGGCCGTGGCGGGCTGCTGCGCCTTGCGCCCTTTTGACAACGCCGATTACCCCAATGCCAGCGAAATGAAGCGCCTGTACGTGCGCAAAGCGTTTCGCGGTTTTGGCCTGGGCCGACAACTGGCCGAAGCCACCCTGGACTTGGCACGGCAGGCGGGCTACGCCTGCGTCTTGCTGGACACGCTGGACGACATGGAGTCCGCGCGTGCCCTTTACGCTGATTTGGGGTTTGAGGAGATTCCGCCCTACTACCACAACCCGATTGCAGGCGCGCACTACCTCAAAGCTGATATTTTTTAGCGATTTTGGCTGCCAACGCCCGCGCAGCAAGCGCTGGCAGCTCTGTTTTTTATAGCAAATATCAGGCGCGCGCCTGGGCCAACAAGGTGTCGGCATCACTGACCGTAAACTGGCCTGGCCCTTCCACATTGAGCTGCACCACTTTGCCATCCTTGACCAGCATGGAGTAGCGGTTGCTGCGCAGGCCCAGGCCCTTGCCTGTCAGGTCCAGCGTCAGGCCGGTGGCCTTGGTGAAAGCAGCATCGCCGTCAGCCAGCATCCGCACCTTGCCAACGGTTTTCTGGTCACGCGCCCAGGCGCCCATGACAAAAGCGTCGTTCACGGACACACACCAGATCTCATCGACACCTGCAGCCTTGAATTCGTCGGCCTTGGCCACAAAACCGGGCACATGCTGGGCCGAGCAGGTGGGCGTGAACGCCCCCGGCACGGCAAACAGGGCAATGGTCTTACCCGCAGCAGCCTCGGCCACGTTCACGGGGTTGGGGCCGAGACTACAGCCGTTGCCCTCGGTATCCATAAACTCCACCAAGGTGGTAGCCGGAAGGGTGTCGCCAATGTTGATCATGCAGGTCTCCAAAAAAGAAAAACGACCCACATTGTGGGTCGTTTTCAGGGGCTTTGCAGCGCAGCGCCGTGAAGGCGTTACACCAATGCGGCCTTTGTTACCAAGCGGGTAGCCACCCAGTTCTTGGTCTTGGAGAGCGGACGGCTCTCGGTGATTTCAATCACGTCACCCGTGTGGAATTCGTTGTTTTCGTCGTGCGCGTGGTACTTGCTCGACTTGCCAACGATCTTGCCGTAGAGCTCGTGGGTCACACGGCGCTCGACCAGCACGGTCACGGTTTTTTCACGCTTGTCGCTGACCACCTTGCCAATCAAGGTGCGCTTGAGGGATTTTTTAGCTTCCGTCATGTGGGCTCCTTACTTGGCGGCTTGCTTTTCAGCAAGAATGGTCTTGGCGCGGGCGATGTCACGGCGCGTAGTGCGCAGCGTGCCCGTGTTGTTCAGTTGTTGCGTAGCCTTTTGCATGCGCAGACCGAAATGGGCTTTTTGCAAAGCCTTGATTTCTTCCTTGATGCCAGCGACGTCTTTTTGGCGCAGTTCAGCAGTATTCATATCAGTTTCTCCTGAAATCACTGACCCACCATGCGCGAGACAAACGTCGTGCGCAGGGGCAGCTTGGCAGCGGCCAGACGGAAGGCTTCGCGGGCGAGTTCTTCGGGCACACCGACGATCTCAAACACGATCTTGCCAGGCTGGATTTCGGCCACGTAGTACTCAGGATTGCCCTTACCGTTACCCATACGCACTTCGGCAGGCTTGGTAGAAATGGGCTTGTCCGGAAACACGCGGATCCAGATACGACCACCACGCTTGACGTGGCGGGAGATTGCACGGCGTGCAGCCTCCAGCTGACGGGCCGTCAGACGGCCACGGTCGGTGCACTTCAGACCGAAATCACCGAACGCCACCGAGTTGCCCCGGGTAGCGACGCCAGTGTTGCGGCCTTTTTGTTCCTTGCGGAACTTGCGGCGAGCAGGTTGCAGCATCTTTTATTCTCCTTTTCCGTCCGCTGCTGTAGCGGGCGCGTCTGCTTTACGAACGCGCTTAACGGCATCGGCACCAGCGCCGGCGGGTTTGTCGCTGCCATCGGCAGGCGCAGCGTTGGCACCTGCTGGGCGGCGTGGACCACCACGGCCAGCACCAGCACGGTCGCCACCAGGGCGGCCATCACGGCGGGGGCCACGGGGACGGCGCTCTTCGTCTGGACGCGGTGTTTCCACAGCGGGCAGATCGTTGCGACCCAAGGTGTCACCCTTGTAAACCCAGACCTTCACGCCGATCACGCCGTAAGTGGTCTTGGCTTCAGAGGTGCCATAGTCGATATCGGCGCGCAGCGTGTGAAGTGGCACGCGACCTTCGCGGTACCACTCACAGCGGGCGATTTCGATACCGTTCAAGCGGCCGGACGACATGATCTTGATGCCCAGGGCACCCAGACGCATGGCGTTTTGCATGGCACGCTTCATGGCACGGCGGAACATGATGCGCTTTTCGAGCTGCTGGGTGATCGAGTCAGCGATCAGCTTGGCATCGATTTCAGGCTTGCGCACTTCTTCGATGTTCACTGCCACTGGCACGCCCAGGCGCACAGCGAGTTCCTTCTTCAGGTTCTCGATGTCTTCGCCCTTCTTGCCGATTACCACGCCCGGACGTGCCGAGTAAATGGTGATGCGGGCATTCTTGGCGGGGCGCTCGATCAGGATGCGCGAAACCGACGCATTCTTCAGCTTGGCCTTGAGGTACTCGCGCACCTTGATGTCTTCGGCCAGCATGCCAGCGAAGTCACGGTTGCTGGCGTACCAGCGGCTTGCCCAGTTACGGCTGACCGCCAGGCGGAAGCCGGTAGGATGGATTTTCTGTCCCATAGTCTTCCTTGGCCTCAGTTGCCAACCGTCACGTACACATGGCACGTGGGCTTGCTGATGCGATTGCCGCGGCCTTTGGCGCGCGCGGTGAAGCGCTTGAGCGTGGTGCCTTGTTCGACGTAGATGGTCTTGACCTTCAATTCGTCGATGTCAGCGCCATCGTTGTGTTCGGCGTTGGCAATGGCCGACTCCAGAACCTTCTTGACGATGCCCGCAGCTTTTTTCTGCGTGAAGCTCAAGATGTTCAAGGCTTGGTCAACCTTCTTGCCGCGGATCAGGTCAGCGACCAGACGGCCCTTATCGACCGACAGACGGACGCCCCGGAGGACTGCACGTGTTTCAGACATGGTCGTTCCTTATTTCTTCTGGACTTTTTTGTCCGCGGGGTGACCCTTGAAGGTGCGCGTCAGGGCGAATTCGCCCAGTTTGTGGCCCACCATCTGGTCGGTGACATACACCGGCACGTGCTGCTTGCCGTTGTGAACGGCGATGGTCAGACCGATGAAATCGGGCAGAACCATAGAGCGACGCGACCAGGTTTTCACTGGCTTCTTGTCCTTGGTGGCGATGGCTTTTTCAACCTTGGCCAGCAAGTGATGGTCAACAAACGGACCCTTTTTGAGAGAGCGAGTCATTTGCTACCCCTTACTTCTTGCGACGCGACACAATCATGCCTTGTGTGCGCTTGTTGTTGCGGGTGCGATAACCCTTGGTCAGATTGCCCCAAGGATCGACGGCATGACGGCCTTCACCAGTACGACCTTCACCACCACCATGGGGGTGATCCACCGGGTTCATGGCCACGCCGCGCACTGTCGGGCGAATACCCATCCAGCGCTTGACACCGGCCTTGCCCAGTTGGCGCAGGCTGTGCTCTTCGTTGGCAACTTCACCAATGGTGGCGCGGCATTCGATGTGGATGCGGCGCACTTCGCCCGAGCGCATACGCACTTGGGCATACGTGCTTTCGCGGGCCAGCAGCGTAGCCGAAGCACCTGCCGAACGGGCAATTTGCGCACCAGCACCGGGCTTGAGCTCGATGCAGTGAATGGTCGAACCGACGGGGATGTTGCGGATAGGCAACGTGTTGCCAGCACGGATCGGCGCTTCGGAACCGGACATCAGCGTGCTGCCGACTTCCAGGCCACGGGGAGCGATGATGTAACGACGCTCACCGTCGGCATAGCACACCAGAGCGATGTGGGCCGTACGGTTGGGGTCGTATTCAATGCGCTCGACCTTGGCGGCAATGCCGTCTTTGTTGCGCTTGAAGTCCACCACACGGTAGTGGTGCTTGTGGCCACCGCCCTTGTGGCGGGTAGTGATGTGACCATTGTTGTTACGGCCAGCTTTCTGGAACTGGGGTTCCAGCAGCGGGGCGTAACCATCGCCCTTGTACAGGTGGTCACGGGTAACCTTCACCACAGCACGTTGGCCGGGCGAAGTGGGTTTCATCTTGATGACAGCCATGATTACGCGGCCTCCCCGGACAGGTTCAGCTCTTGACCGGGCTTGAGCGTCACATAGGCCTTGCGAACGTTGTCGCGGCGGCCCATGGTCTTGCCAAAACGCTTGGTCTTGCCTTTGGTGTTCACCACAGACACGCCCTTGACCTCGACCTTGAACATCAATTCCACAGCGGCCTTGATTTCAGTCTTGGTGGCGGTCTGCAGCACCTTGAACGTCACAGCATTGGACTTTTCAGCAACCATGGTGGCCTTTTCGGACACGATGGGAGCGACCAGCACCTGCATCAGACGACCTTCGTCAAACTTGGGGCTATTCATGCGAACATCTCCTTGAGCTTGTCGATCGCGCCCTTGGTGACGATGACCTTCTTGTAATGCACCAGCGACACGGGATCGGCGTAACGGGGCTCAACGACGAGCACGTTCACCAGATTGCGGGAAGCCAGGTACAGGTTCTCGTCCACTTCTTCGGCAATCACCATGACGGATTGCAGGTTCATAGCCTTGAACTTATCGGCCAGCACCTTGGTCTTGGGCGATTCGAGTTTGAGCGAATCCACCACAGCCAGACGACCTTCACGGGCCAGCTGCGAGAAGATCGAAGCCATACCAGCGCGGTACATCTTCTTGTTGATCTTCTGGGTGAAGTTTTCGTCAGGCATGTTCGGGAAAATCCGACCGCCCCCACGCCACAGAGGCGAAGACGTCATACCAGCGCGAGCGTTACCCGTACCCTTTTGCTTGAAAGGCTTTTTGGTCGAGTGACGGACTTGTTGGCGGTCTTTCTGGGCACGGGTGCCTTGGCGACCGTTGGCGCGGTAAGCGACCACGATCTGGTGAACCAGATCTTCGTTGTATTCACGACCGAATACGGTTTCAGGAACATCCAGCTTGGATGCGCCTTGGCCTTGGTCATTCAGGAGTTCGAGCTGCATTAGTTCGCTCCTTTGGCGGCTTTGGCCTTGATGGCGGGACGCACGCTCACGAACCCACCCTTGGAACCGGGGATTGCGCCCTTGATCAAGAGCAGTTGACGCGCTTCGTCGATGCGGATGACATCGAGGTTTTGCGTGGTCTTGGTGACGTCGCCAAGGTGGCCCGTCATGCGCTTGCCGGGGAACACGCGACCGGGGTCTTGTGCCATACCGATGGAGCCGGGCACATTGTGCGAACGGCTGTTACCGTGCGACGCGCGCTGCGAGGCCATGTTGTGGCGCTTGATCGTACCGGCGTAGCCCTTACCGATGGAAGTGCCTTGCACGTCCACTTTTTGGCCCACGGAAAACACATCGGTCACGGGAACCGTGGCACCAGCGGCGTACTTGCCAGCAGTATCAGCAGTGACGCGGAATTCCTGGATGATTTCACCGGCTTCCACACCTGCCTTGGCAAGGTGGCCGGCTTCTGGCTTGGTCACGCGCGAAGCTTTGCGCGAACCGAAAGTGACCTGCAAGGCCACATAGCCATCGTTCTCTTGGGTTTTGATCTGGGTCACGCGGTTGTTAGACACATCCACCACTGTGACGGGCACTGCGTCCCCATCATCAGTGAACAGACGCATCATGCCCACCTTGCGGCCCAGCAACCCCAGGGAGTTGCTCAGACTCATTTGTTTCTCCAAAACTTCCACCGCCGCGACTTCAATTGGCCCCGGCGTTGCACTCTCGTGCATGAAAGACGGTTGATAAAACTTCGCCTGTTTGCATATGACTTGCACACACAAAACAGGCGAAGCCGCAAAGTATAGCGCGAACAGCTTTTACAAGCAAGTTCGCGCTATGGCTTTACTTTTTCGGCGCGTGCTGCGCCGAAGAAAAGGTGCTTACTGCAGCTTGATTTCGACGTCCACGCCGGCTGGCAGGTCGAGCTTCATCAGGGCGTCCACGGTTTTGTCCGTGGGATCCACGATGTCCATCAGACGCTGGTGCGTACGGATTTCGAGCTGATCGCGGCTGGTCTTGTTGACGTGGGGCGAACGCAGAATGTCAAAACGCTTCATGCGCGTCGGCAGCGGCACGGGGCCCTTGACGATGGCGCCGGTGCGCTTGGCAGTGTCAACGATTTCAGCAGCGGACTGGTCGATCAGCTTGTAATCGAAAGCCTTCAGGCGGATGCGAATTTTTTGCTTGGACATGGCAGTTTCCTTGGTCAGCGATTAGGCGAGGATCTTGGCAACCACGCCGGCGCCCACGGTACGGCCACCTTCACGGATAGCAAAGCGCAGGCCTTCTTCCATGGCGATGGGGTTGATCAACTTGACGGTGATCGACACGTTGTCGCCCGGCATGACCATTTCCTTGTCGGCAGGCAGCTCGATAGCGCCAGTGACGTCGGTGGTACGGAAGTAGAACTGGGGACGGTAGTTGTTGAAGAAAGGAGTGTGGCGGCCGCCTTCGTCCTTGCTCAGCACATACACCTCAGCCGTGAAGTGGGTGTGGGGCTTGATGGAGCCGGGCTTGCACAGCACTTGGCCACGCTCGACGTCTTCGCGCTTGGTGCCGCGCAGCAGCAGACCGACGTTGTCGCCAGCCTGGCCTTGGTCCAGCAGCTTGCGGAACATTTCCACGCCGGTGCAGGTGGTCTTGACGGTGTCTTTGATACCGACGATTTCGATTTCTTCGCCGACCTTGATGATGCCGCGCTCGATACGGCCAGTCACCACAGTGCCACGGCCAGAGATGGAGAACACGTCTTCCACGGGCATCAGGAAGGCACCGTCCACAGCGCGCTCAGGCGTGGGGATGTAGGTGTCCAGGGCTTCGGCCAGCTTCATGATGGCTTCTTCGCCGAGCTTGCCCTTGTCGCCTTCGAGGGCGAGCTTGGCGGAACCACGGATGATCGGGGTGTCGTCGCCAGGGAAGTTGTACTTGTCAAGGAGTTCGCGCACTTCCATTTCGACCAGCTCGAGCAGCTCTTCGTCGTCCACCATGTCGCACTTGTTCAGGAACACGATGATGTAGGGAACGCCCACTTGGCGAGCCAGCAGGATGTGCTCACGGGTCTGGGGCATGGGGCCGTCAGCGGCCGAGCACACCAGAATAGCGCCGTCCATCTGGGCAGCGCCGGTGATCATGTTCTTCACATAGTCGGCGTGGCCGGGGCAGTCCACGTGGGCGTAGTGGCGACCAGCGGTTTCGTATTCCACGTGGGCGGTGTTGATTGTGATACCGCGGGCCTTTTCTTCGGGCGCTGCGTCGATCTGGTCGTAAGCCTTGGCTTCGCCGCCGAACTTGGCGGACAGCACTGTAGCGATGGCCGCTGTCAGCGTCGTCTTGCCATGGTCCACGTGACCGATCGTGCCCACGTTGACGTGGGGCTTGGTGCGTTCAAACTTACCTTTTGCCATTTTCGATTCTCCAAAGAGCGATGCCTGTGTAGTGGTTTAACGTCTGCATCCGGTTGCTGATTCGCCCTGCACAGGCAACGGAGCGGCACCGGATCGCAGATTGCAAAATATTTGCTATTAAATCGATAGCTTCTAGCGCTTACTGCGTAAGGGCCAGAGGCTGTTTTGATCTAATTTACCTAGACAGAATCTGGTTGACCCCGATCTGGCTAGCGGGGTCAGAGCAGCAAAGCTGGTCTGACCCCAAGGGCTTATTTAGCCCGTGAAGCCATGATGGCTTCAGACACGTTGCGCGGTGCTTCGCTGTAGTGCTTGAATTCCATCGAGTAGGTAGCGCGACCTTGCGTGGCCGAGCGCAGCGTGGTCGAGTAACCGAACATTTCCGACAGCGGCACTTCAGCGCGAATGGCCTTGCCACCACCCGGGATGTCGTCCATGCCCTGCACCATACCGCGACGGCTGGACAGGTCGCCCATCACGTTGCCGGCGTAGTCTTCGGGGGTTTCGACTTCCACGGCCATCATGGGCTCCAGAATCACGGGGTTGGCTTTGCGGCAACCTTCCTTGAAACCGAAGATGGCAGCCATCTTGAACGCCAGCTCGTTCGAGTCCACATCGTGGTACGAACCGAAGTGCAGCGTGACCTTGACGTCCACCACAGGGTAGTTGGCCAGCACGCCTTGCGTGACAGCTTCGTTGATACCCTTTTCCACCGCAGGAATGTATTCGCGCGGCACCACACCACCCTTGATGGCATCGATGAACTCAATGCCCTTGCCGGGTTCATTGGGTTCAATCTTGAGCACCACGTGACCGTACTGGCCCTTACCACCGGACTGGCGCACGAACTTGCCTTCGGCTTCTTCGATGGTCTTGCGGATGGTTTCGCGGTAGGCCACTTGGGGCTTGCCGACGTTGGCTTCCACACCGAACTCGCGCTTCATGCGGTCAACGATGATTTCCAGGTGCAGTTCACCCATACCGGAAATGATGGTCTGGCCCGACTCTTCATCGGTCTTGACGCGGAAGGACGGATCTTCAGCAGCCAGGCGTTGCAGGGCGATGCCCATTTTTTCCTGGTCGGCCTTGGTCTTGGGCTCGACAGCCTGCGAGATCACAGGCTCGGGGAACACCATGCGTTCCAGCACGATGGGCGAACCAACATCGCACAGGGTTTCGCCTGTGGTCACTTCTTTCAGGCCCACGCAGGCAGCGATGTCACCGGCGCGGATTTCATCCACTTCGACGCGGTCGTTGGCCATCATTTGCACGATACGGCCGATACGCTCTTTCT
Organism: Simplicispira metamorpha; assembly: GCF_004341365.1. GTDB lineage: Bacteria > Pseudomonadota > Gammaproteobacteria > Burkholderiales > Burkholderiaceae_C > Simplicispira > Simplicispira metamorpha. The sequence goes on from NZ_SLXH01000001.1 coordinate 188,641, forward strand.
TGCCCTTGACCGAGTTGAAGACGGTGTCGCCCTTGGTCAGCACGCCGGAGTACACGCGCACGAAGGTCAGCTGACCGACGAAGGGATCGGTCATCAGCTTGAATGCCAGCGCAGAGAACTTCTCGCCATCATCGGCCTTGCGGCTGATGGGGGCTTCTTCGTCGTCCGTACCTGTCACATCCGGAATGTCGGTAGGTGCGGGCAGGTAGTCGATCACGGCGTCGAGCATGCGCTGCACACCCTTGTTCTTGAAGGCCGTACCGCACAGCATGGGGTGGATTTCGGTGGCAATGGTGCGCTGACGCAGACCAGCCTTGATTTCCGCTTCGCTCAAGTCACCTTCTTCCAGGTACTTGTTCATCAGCTCTTCCGTGGCTTCAGCAGCGGCTTCGACCATCTTTTCGCGCCATTCCTTGGCGGATTCGAGCAACTCAGCAGGGATCTCCTGGTACTCGAACTTCATGCCTTGCGATGCTTCATCCCAGATGATGGCTTTCATCTTGAGCAAATCGACCACGCCCTGGAACTTGTCCTCGGCGCCAATCGGGATCACCACGGGCACAGGGTTGGCCTTCAGGCGCAGCTTCATCTGGTCATAGACCTTGAAGAAATTGGCACCGGTGCGGTCCATTTTGTTGACAAAGGCCAGACGAGGCACTTTGTACTTGTTGGCCTGACGCCACACGGTTTCCGACTGGGGCTGCACGCCACCCACAGCACAGTACACCATGCAGGCGCCGTCCAGCACGCGCATCGAGCGCTCGACTTCAATGGTGAAGTCCACGTGACCGGGGGTATCGATGATGTTGAAGCGGTGCTCGGGGTAGGACAGGTCCATGCCCTTCCAGAAGCAGGTCACGGCCGCCGAGGTGATGGTGATGCCACGCTCTTGCTCTTGCTCCATCCAGTCGGTGGTGGCAGCGCCGTCGTGCACTTCGCCCAGCTTGTGGGTCACGCCGGTGTAAAACAGGATACGTTCAGTGGTGGTGGTCTTGCCGGCGTCAATGTGGGCCGAGATACCGATATTGCGGTAGCGCTCAATGGGGGTCTTGCGAGCCATGGTGAGTCCTTGATGGGTCGTGTTTACAGGGGGGTCAGGCCACACATGGTTGCATCGCAGCCCGAAAATTTTGTGACCGCCTCAACCAGAACAAGGCTGCGGGCAAAAATGCCAGCAGCCTTGTGCGTTGACCGAGACTTCAGGTCAATCGCTTAGAAGCGGAAGTGGCTGAATGCCTTGTTGGCTTCGGCCATGCGGTGCACTTCGTCACGCTTTTTCATAGCACCGCCACGGCCTTCAGTGGCTTCCAGCAGCTCGTTGGCCAGGCGCTGGGCCATGGACTTCTCACCGCGCTTGCGAGCGGCTTCTTTCAACCAGCGCATGGACAGGGCCAGGCGACGCACAGGGCGCACTTCCACAGGCACTTGGTAGTTCGCACCACCAACGCGGCGCGACTTGACTTCAACCATGGGCTTGACGTTGTTGATGGCAACAACGAAAGCTTCCAGCGGGTCTTTGTCAGGGTGCTTTTTCTCGATCAGTTCCAGCGCGCCATAAATGATGCGCTCGGCCACTGCTTTTTTGCCGCCTTCCATGATCACGTTCATGAATTTGGACAGCTCTACGTTGCCGAATTTAGGGTCCGGCAGAATTTCACGTTTGGGGACTTCGCGACGACGTGGCATTTTTTACCTCTATCTTTGCTTCAGTTGGCATCTTTTCAGACACCGCGAGAGCCAATCAGGACTCCCACTTACTCGACCCACGCAAGACATTTGCGCTTGGGGTCACTACGCCGAATTACCGCGCCACGCGGCAAAGCAGCACCGAAAATTTCTGTGCAAAAGCGCAGGGCTTATTTGGCCTTGGGCTTCTTGGCACCGTACTTGGAACGCGACTGCTTGCGGTCTTTCACGCCTTGCAAGTCGAGCGAACCGCGCACGATGTGGTAACGCACACCGGGCAAGTCCTTGACACGACCGCCGCGCACCAGCACCACGCTGTGCTCTTGCAGGTTGTGGCCTTCACCGCCGATGTAGGAAATGACCTCAAAACCGTTGGTCAGGCGCACCTTGGCAACCTTACGCAGAGCGGAGTTAGGCTTCTTGGGGGTGGTGGTGTACACACGGGTACACACACCACGGCGTTGCGGCGAGTTTTCCATCGCCGGGCTCTTGGATTTGGTCTTTTCGACCTCGCGCCCGTGGCGCACGAGCTGGTTAATCGTTGGCATGAATGTCGTCCCTAAACGTAAAACGAAAACGTGAATCCCTTCGGAATTTCCGAAAAGCCTTCCAATGTAGCAGCGAGGCGCTTGCAAGGCAAGCAAAAACCTTTATCGGATCCACATGCGGATGGCATCCCAGGCGCGGCCCAGCACACCGGCCTGCTCCACGCCATCGAGCGCGGTCAAAGGCACCTCGCGCAGCACTTCTTCGCCCAGCGTGACCTTGAGCGCGCCAATGGCCTGGCCCTTGGCAAAAGGTGCCACCAGCGGGTCTTGGTGGGACACCTGGGTAGTGATCTTGCCAGCACTGCCCGCAGGCACGGCCACCACGATGGCCTCGGGGCGGCCCATCTTCACGCTGTTGCTCTGACCCTTCCAGACGGTGGGGGTGGCCACAGGCTGGGCCGCATCGAACAATTTGACGGCATCGAACGCGGTGTAGCCCCAGTTGAGCAGTTTCTGGCTTTCATTGGCGCGGGCGTTTTCACTGGACGTGCCCAGCACGATGGATACCAGTCGGCGCGTGCCCACATTGGGGAACTCACGCTTGGCCGTGGCCACCAGGCAGTAGCCTGCGGCGGCAGTGTGGCCCGTCTTCAGGCCATCGACCGTGGGATCACGAAACAGCAGCGCATTGCGGTTGTTGCCGTTGGAGGCAGGGGTGCCGGGGTAGCTGTACTGCTTGGTGGCGTAGTAGTGCATGTACTGCGGAAAGTCGTGCAGCAGCCGGGTGGCCAGGATGCTCAGATCACGCGCAGTGGTCAGGTGGCCAGGCTCGGTCAGGCCCTCGGGGTTTTTGTAGCTGGTGCCGGTCATGCCCAGGGCTTTGGCCTGTTCATTCATCAGCTTGACGAAGTTCTCAGCGGTGCCACCCACGCCTTCGGCCAGGGCCATGGTGGCGTCGTTGCCCGACTGCACGATCATGCCTTTGAGCAGATCGTCCACGGCCACCTGCATCTTGGGGTCGATGAACATGCGCGAGCCGGGCATCTTCCAGGCGCGCACGCTGACGGGGAGCTTTTGCTGCAAATCCACCTTCTTGGCGGTCAGGGCGTCGAACACCAGGTAGGCGGTCATCAGCTTGGTCAGCGATGCCTGCTCCACCGGCGCGTCGATGTTCTTGGCGGCCAGCACCTGGTTGGCCGTCACGTCCACCAGCATGTAGGTATGGGCCGCGATTTCAGGCGGCTGGGGCGCCTGCTGGGCCTGTGCCGATAGGGCAACGGGCACCAGCGCCGCAGCCAGAAAAAGGGAGCGCAGGGTAGAAAAAATGCGTTTCATGGGGTGGGCAAGCCATCAGTCAGAAAAAAAGAGCAGCGCACCAGCGCACACAAAGGCAACGCTGGCGGCGGGACGAAAGGCAGGGCGGTTCAGGCGCCCGATTGCAGGTGGCGCACCACCAAGTTTTTCAGCAGTGTCAATTGTCCGTGAAAGAAATGACCGCCACCAGGTACGACGGTGACCGGCAACACCTGGGGCCGTGCCCAGTCGAGCACGGTGGACAGGGGCACGGTGTCGTCGTGCTCGCCGTGGATGACCAGGGTGCGCAGGTGGGCCTGCGGCGGCACCGGGGCGACGTTGAAGCGGCTGGTGGCGGTGCCAACCAACACTGCGTGTTCGATGGTGCGCGCGTCCCACAGGTCGGCCAGCGCGTGGCTGGCGACAAAAGAGCCGAACGAGAAGCCTGCCAACGCAATCGGCCCCTGGGGCGCGACCTGCTCGACCACGCGCAGAAAGTCCTGCGCCTCGCCGCGCCCCTCGTCGTGGGCACCGACGCTGGCGCCCACGCCGCGAAAGTTGAAGCGCACCGCCGTCCAGCCGCACTGCACAAAGGCACGCGCCAGCGTCTGCACCACCTTGTTGTCCATGGTGCCGCCAAACAGCGGGTGCGGGTGGGCGATGACGGCCACGCCGCGCGGCACGGCACCTTCGGGCACGTGGGCGGCATCGCGCACGGCCTCGATGGTGCCGGCGGCGCCGAAGAGGCTCAGGCGTTCAGTCTGGGCATTCAAATTGCTATTCCTTTCATAGCTGCTGGCGCTTGACCAGAAAGCGCTGGAGGCCTAAAAGACCATAAAACGGGTATGAGCTTGAATCAGCGCCCAAGTTCCGCTGGCGTGAGCAACCGCTCTACCACCTGGCCGTTTTTCAGGTGGGACTCGACGATCTCGTCGATGTCGGCGGTGTCCACATAGCTGTACCAGGTGCCCTCGGGATAGACCACGGCCACGGGGCCGCCAGCGCAGCGGTCCAGGCAACCGGCCTTGTTCACCCGCACCTGGCCGGGGCCCGCCAGACCGGCCTCTTTGACCAGGGCTTTGCAGTGCTCGAACGCGGCCTTGGCGCCATGCTGGGCGCAGCAAGCCTCGCCATTGGGGCGCTCGTTGAGGCAAAAAAAGATGTGGCGTGCAAAGTAGCCGGGCGCGGTAGGGGTGGTGGTATCGGTCATGCGCGCATTTTAGGAAGCCACCTCGCGGCGCGACGCACGCAGCAGCACATAAACCAGTGCGGCATAAGGCCAGAGCCAACCCAGCCACTGGCCCATGCCAAAAAAGCGGATGAACCGCCCTTGCTCCCAGGCCTGCAAGGTTTGCGCAAAGTAGGCGCTGGTGGGCGCGTCATTGAGCAGCCCCAGGTGCACGGCCAGCACCAGCACCAGCAGCACCGCGCAGGCGCGCCGGGGCAGCCACAGCGTGGCCACCGCCAGCACCATGCCCATGCCAATGCCGGCACGCACCGGCACGCTCAGCCACTCCCAGGCGTGCGCCGGGCCATAACTCAGGGCCGCCGACAAGGCCGTGGCGGCCACGCCCACCGCCACGCTGACCAGCGCCAGCGCCGCCCGCCGCCCCGTGTGCACCGCCACGCTGTAGGCCAGCAGACAGGGCACCAGCAGCCCCAGCGCCACGCACAGCATTTCGGCAGCGGGCGAAAGCGGCTGCAACGCCTGCGCCCGTTCGGGCAGCCAGACCAGAAAAGGCGTGCCATCGAGCACATCGGCCAACGCACTCTCCAGGCGTTCCAGCACCTGGCCCAGACCAAACGGCTCAGCCGCCGGAAACAACAGCGCCCAGGGCCACAGTGCCAGCAGCACCAGTGCGCCACGCGCCTGCGGCACAAACCAGCGGGCCCGAAACCGGCTCCAGCGGTCAATCGCCCCCAGGCGCTCCAGCAACGCAGCCAGCAAGGCCCCGCCCAGCGAGCCCCCCGCGTTGAGCACCAAATCCAGGTTGGAGGGCACGCGCTGGGGCAGGTAAATCTGCAAAAACTCCATCAGCAGCGACAGCAGTGCGCCCGCCAACGCCGCCAGCGGGATGGCACTGCGCGGCCAACCCGTGCGCAACAGCGCCAGCGCCAGCAAAAAGCCCAGCGGCGCATAACCCACGACGTTGATGGCGATGTCAAACCCCGTCCAGTACGGCGGGGGAATGTGCGCCAGCAAAAACACCTGCGGGGCAATGCCCTGCGCCCGCCAGCCATCGAACGGGAACAGGCTGGCAAACACAATCAGCGCGGCATAGACCAGCGCCAGCGGCCAGGCCGAGGTTTGGTGGCGGGCGGGGGCCGATTCGGTCGGTGTGTCCATGCAGCCGCGCGCCGCGCGCTCAGAAAGGCTTGACCACCACCAGCACCACGGCCACCAGCAAGAGCAGCACCGGCACCTCGTTGAACCAGCGGAACCAGACGTGGCTGCGCTGGCTGGTGTCGGCCACCAGCTTGCGCAGGATCACGCCGCAGGCATGGTGGTAGCCCAGCACCAGGGCCACCACCGTCAGCTTGGCGTGCATCCAGCCATTGCCGGGGCCACGGCCCACGCCATAGCCCAGCCAGAGCCACAACCCCGTGGCCAGCGCGGGCACCGCCAGCAGCGTGGTAAAGCGCAGCAGCTTGCGCGCCATGAGCAGCAAGCGCTCGCGCTCGGCCACCGAGCCCGGCGCCACCATCGCCAGATTGACGAAGATGCGCGGCAAATAGAAAAGGCCAGCAAACCAGCTGGCCACGAAGATGATGTGAAAAGATTTGACCCAAAGCATGGGGGCAGTTTAAGGGCCACGGGGGGCCGGTGACAGTGCCCACATTCCCAGCGCTCCAGGCTCAAGCGCGGGATGGGGCACAATTTTCACCATGCACCTCTCCAGCCCCACCCCCTTTCCCGCCAACCGCCCGCGCCGCCTGCGCCGTGATGCCTTCACCCGCCGCCTGGTACGCGAGCACGCCGTCACACCCGACGACCTGATTTACCCGGTGTTCGTCCACGAAGGCCAGGGGCGCAGCGAGGCCATCGCCTCCATGCCCGGCGTAGAGCGCCTGAGCCTGGATTTGCTGCTGCCCGTGGCCGAAGACTGCGTCAAACTGGGCATTCCGGTGCTGGCGCTGTTCCCAGCCATTGACCCCTCGCTCAAAACGCCCGACGGCAAAGAAGCACTCAACCCCGACGGCCTGATCCCGCGCGTGGTGCGCGCCCTCAAGGCCGAGTTCCCTGACCTGGGCGTCATGACCGACGTGGCCCTCGACCCCTACACCAGCCACGGCCAGGACGGCGTGCTCGACCAGCACGGCTACATCATCAACGATGAGACAGTGGAGATTCTCACCGGCCAGGCGCTCACGCACGCCGAGGCAGGTGTGGACATCATTGCCCCCAGCGACATGATGGATGGCCGCATTGGCGCCATCCGCGAGGCGCTGGAGGTGCAGGGCCACATCCACACCCGCATCATGGCCTACAGCGCCAAGTACGCCAGCGCCTTCTACGGCCCCTTCCGCGACGCCGTGGGCACGCGCGGCGCGCTGGGCAAGGCCGACAAGAACTGCTACCAGATGGACCCCGGCAACACCGACGAGGCCCTGCGCGAAGTGGCCCTGGACATTGCCGAAGGCGCCGACATGGTCATGGTCAAACCCGGTATGCCCTACCTGGACGTGGTGCGCCGTGTCAAAGACGAATTCAAGGTGCCCACCTTCGCCTACCAGGTCAGCGGCGAATACGCCATGCTCAAGGCCGCCGCCGCCAACGGCTGGCTCGACCACGACGCCGTGATGATGGAAAGCCTGCTGGCCTTCAAGCGCGCCGGGGCCGATGGCGTGCTCACCTACTTTGCCCGTGATGCCGCCCGACTTCTGCAAAAATGATAGCTACTTACGCTCACCCAGCAAGCGATAGAGCCATATTTAACCCTCAGTAATGCGCATCTTTCACCTGCACAGCGGCGGCGTGCAAGAGCTTGGCGCCCTGCCCACCCAGGCGCCCGCGCAGGGCTTTGTCTGGATCGCCTGCACCCGCACGGCGCTGCAAGCGCAGCTGCCCGCCGTACAAAACGCCCTGCAAGCGCTGGCGGGTGTGCAGCTGGTGGACTTGCACGTCTCTGACCTGCTCAATGCGCAGCTGCCATCGCACTACGACTACACCTCGCAGTACGACCTGCTGGTGTTCCGGCGCCTGGCCAGCGCCGCGCCCGGCAGCGATGCCACCGGCGCCGACACCAATGGCAGCGCCCCGGCGCGCGGCGGCCCGCCCGTGCTGCGGCGCATCGACACCAGCCCGGTCGGCTTTGCCGTGTTCGACCAGGTGCTGCTGACCGTACACCCCAGCGACTGCGCCGTGCGCGAGGCCTATGCCGCGCGCCTGCTGGCCGCCATCCCCGGCGGCGATGCGCGTGAAAGCCGCAACCACCCTGCGCCCAGCACACGCCAGCCCGCCAGTCCCGCCGACCTGATGCTGCGCCTGGTCAACCTGATGGTGGACGGCTATCTCGACCTGCGCCGCACGCTCACGCGCCAACTGGACCACTGGCAAAGCGAGCTGCTCAAGCCGCGCGCGCGCTTTGTCAACTGGAGCGCGCTGCTGGATGCACGGCTGTCGCTGCACCAGCTCGATGAAATCTGCGAAGACCAGCGCAGCGCCGTGCAGGACTGGATAGACGCGCTGGCCACCTGGCCCGTGCCCGCCACCGCCGCCGGGCTGCGCGAGCACGATTTGCTGCAAGTGCGCAGCCGCGACGTGCTCGAGCACATCGAGCGCGTGGTACACCACGTGCGCCGCCTGGAGCAAAGCACCGAAACCGCCGTGCAAATGCACTTTTCAGTGCAAAGCCACCGCACCAACGACATCATGCGCACGCTCACTGCGCTGACGGCCGTGTTTTTGCCGCTGAACCTGATCGCCGGCATCTTCGGCATGAACTTTGAGTTTGTGCCGCTGGTACACCAGCAAAACGGCTTCTGGTGGGCCATGGGCACCATGGCGGCGATTGCGCTGGCCCTGCTGGCGCTGTTCTGGCGCAAGCGCTACCTGGCGCGCACCCTCGGGCGCTGAGGCGCGCGCGGCCAGCGCCGGACGGGCGGCCCGCGCCCGTCGTCCGTCGTCCGTCGTCCGTCGCCCATTGCCAGCCACCAGGCCGCCCCGCATCAGGCCAGGCAGTGGTCGAAAAAAGCCAGCGTGCGGTCGCGTGCGGCCATGGCGCTGGCCTCGTCGTAACTGGCGCGCTGGTCGCAGTTGAAACCGTGGTCGGCCTCATAGACATGTACCGCCACGTCGGGGTGGGCGCGGGCAAATGCCTGCACGCTGTCGAGCGCAATCCAGTGGTCGTGCCGGCCAAAATGCGCCAGCACCGGGCAGCGCGGCTGGCGGGCCATTTCCGGCGCACTGGTCATGCCGCCACCGTAGTAGCAGGCCACGCCCGCCAGGCCCTGCAAGGTGCAGGCTGCGCGCCAGGCCAGCAGGCCGCCCCAGCAAAAACCCACGGCGACCACCTTGGTGCCGCTGCGCTCCTGGGCGTAGTCGATGGCGGCCTGGATGTCGGGGAGCACACCCGCACCGGGCAATTGCTCCACCGCCGCCTTCAGGGCCATGCCCGCCTGCATGTCTTCGGCGCTGTAGCCCAGCTCCACCAGCGGCTGCACCCGCGTGAACAGGGCGGGCGCCACAGCCAGGTAGCCGCGTGCGGCAAAGCGCTCGGTCACGGCACGGATATGCGGGTTGACGCCAAAAATCTCTTGCAGCACCACGATGGCGCCGCGCGGCGGGCCTTCGGGCGCGGCCACCCAGGCCGGAAAGTGCTGGCCATCGGCGGCCTGGAGGTCAATGGATTGGCTGTGCATGCGGGTGTGCTCCTTAAAACCGGCATTTTTGCAGGTGCGCCAACACGCCTGGTGGCAAGATGGCCGCATGGATCTGAAACCCCTCATCACCTTGCTGGTCATCGTCAACCCGCTGGCCATCGTGCCTTTTTTCATCCACTACACCCAGGGTTTTTCGTCGCAGCAGCGCCAGCGCACCATCCAGGTGGCGGCCTTCAGCGCGTTTTGCGTGATAGCCACCTGCGCGCTGCTGGGGCTGCAAATTCTGGAGTTTTTCAACATCTCGCTGCAAAGCTTTCAGGTCGGTGGCGGCCTGCTGCTGTTGATCAGCGCCATGAACATGCTCAACGCCCAGCCCGCCGAGGCCAAGGCGCACACCAACGAGTTCGAGGAAGGCGCGGAGAAAGCCGCCGCCGGTGCCAGCATTGCCGTGGTGCCGCTGACCATTCCGCTGCTGACCGGCCCGGCGGCCATGTCCACCGTGGTGATCTACGCCGACCGGGCGCAAACCGTCTGGCAGCACACCGCGCTGGTGGGCTACGGCGTGGTGGTGGCGGTGGCCACCTACCTGTGCTTTTCGCTGGCCGAACCGATTGCGCGTGTGCTGGGCAAGACCGGCATCAATGTGATGACGCGGATCATGGGGCTGATTCTGGCGGCGCTGTCGGTGGAGGTGATGGCCGTGGGGCTGGGCAAAATCTTCCCGGTGCTGCTGGGGCGCTGAAGGCGGGTGCTGGCACCCTACTTTTCATGTCAAAACAGCCTGCAACGCCCGCCGATAAAGCGCGAGCAGCTATCAAAAACAAAGCAAATTACGCGGCACGGGCGGCGCCGTACCACCTGCGCGGGGCGCCTGCCAACGGGCCTACACCGCCTGCAAGCTGGCCGCCAGCGCCAGGTACTCGGCCACGGGCACTTCTTCGGCGCGGCGCTGCACGTTGAATTCGCCCGCAAAGCCGCGCGCCTCCAGCCAGCGGCCCAGGGTGTGGCGCAAAAGCTTGCGCCGCTGGCTGAAGGCCACCTGTACCAGTTCTTCCAGCAGTTTGGGCGCCAGCGCCACGGGCTGGTCGCGCGGCACCATGCGCACGATGGCGCTATCGACGCGCGGGGGCGGATCAAAGCTCTCGGGCGGCACAAACAGCACGTTCTCCATGGCGTAGCGCCATTGCAGCATCACCGACAGGCGGCCATAGTCGCCCGTGGAGGGCGAGGCCACCATGCGGTCTATCACCTCTTTTTGCAGCATGAAGTGCTGGTCGGCAATCACGTCCACAAACTTCAGCAAATGGAACAGGATGGGCGTGGAGATGTTGTAGGGCAGGTTACCCACCACTCTGATTTTGGGAGCACCCAGCGCTTGTGCCACCTGGGCAAAGTCCACTTTGAGCACATCAGATTCGATCACGTCGAGCTGGCCGTGCAGGCGCAGGCGCAGGGCCAGATCACGGTCGAGTTCGATCACCGTCAGGCGGCCCAGGCGCTCGACCAGCGGCTGGGTGAGCGCGGCCAGGCCGGGGCCGATCTCGACCATGGGCTCGCCCGGCTGGGGCGCGATGGCGTCCACGATGGCGTCGATGATGCCGTGGTCGGACAGGAAGTGCTGGCCAAAGCGTTTGCGGGGAATGTGTTTCATGCAGCAGGGGGTGGTGGAGGGGGTGCCGTGGGGGGCCGTTATTGCGGTGGCTCGCGGTATTCAACGTAGGCGCGCGCGCGCAGCTCCTGGCCCCACTGGGTGTAGGCCTCATCGAGCTTTTTGGCGCGCACGGCGTCGCGCGCCATGTCGCGCTGCTCGCGCGCGGAGGGGCGCACCTGGCGGCGCTCCATCAGCTGGATCAGGTGAACGCCAAAGCGCGACACCAGCGGCTCGCTGATGTCGCCGGGCTGCAGTGCGTCCATGGCGGCTTCAAACTCGGGCACGTAGCGGCCTGGGGTAGACCAGCCCAGATCGCCGCCTTGTTTGGCGCTGCCGTCTTTGGAATGCTCACGCGCCAGGGCGGCAAAGTCGGCCTGACCGGCCAGGATGCGGCGGCGGTAGTCGGCCAGGCGGGTGGCGGCAGCGGCTTCCGTGAGCTGCGCATTGGGCAGCAGCAGGATGTGGCGTGCGTGGCTTTGCGTGACCAGGGCGGCGGTGCTGATGCTGTCTTTTTCCACCACCTTCAGCACGTGAAAACCCGCGCCCGAACGCAGTGGCCCGGCCACGGCGCCCACGGGCAGTGCGGCGGTGGCGGCCACAAACAGCTCGGGGTAACGCTCGGCGGGGCGCATGCCCAGCAGACCGCCGCTGGCGCGCTCGGGCGCGTCAGAAAACTCCCGCGCCAGGGCGGCAAAGTCCTGGCCCGCGCGGGCCTGCTCGGCCACGGCCTGGGCACGGGCCTGGCGCTCGGCCACGGTGGCGGCATCGGCGTTTTCCGGCACGGCCACCAGCACATGGCCCAGGTTCAGCTCCAGCGCCGCCACATCGCCCGTGCCAGACTGCGCTTGGCGCAGGTAGATGTCCACGTCTTGCTCACTGACGCGCACGCGCGCTTCGACTTCGCGCTCGCGCAGGCGTTGCAGCGTCAGTTGGCGACGCAGGTCTTCACGGAGCTGCGCCGGGGTGATGCCGTCGGCGTTCAGACGCTGGTGCATCTCGGCCACGCTGACGCTGTTCTGGCGCGCCACGGCCAGCTCGGCCTGCGTGATGGCGTAGTCGTCCACGCGGATGCCGCCTTCGGTGGCTTGCTGCAGCTGGATTTTTTCCAGGATCAGGCGCTCCAGTACCTCGCGCAGCAGCAGCTCGCGCGGCGGCGGGTTGCCTTGGGCGGCCAGTTGCTCGGTGGCGCGGGCCAGGCGGGCCTGCACCTCGTTGTTGGTGACGGGGTCGGCGTTGACCACGGCGACGATGTAGTCGGCCTGGCGCGTGGCCGGTGCGCTGGCGGCAGTGGCCGCCGCAGCGGTGGCGGCAGCGGCGGTGGCCGTGCGCGCAGGCGCTTTGGCGCTGGCCGCTGGAGCGCGCGCGACGCCAGGTTTGGCAGCGCCCGGCGCGCGCAACCCCTGCGCGCTGGCGCCCGCAGAGACGAAGGTGGTCAGGCAGGCAAGGCCCAGGGCAAGGACACGGTGGTTCATAGCGTTCAAAATCAGTCGTAGTTGCTGAAGCGGCTGGGCGTGCTGACCTGCTCGCGCAGGTATTGGTAGCGCGGGATATTTTGTTTCAGGCTGGCCAGCGGGCTGGCGCCCAGGCTCAGGCGCGAGAAACCGACAAATTCGAGCTGGAACAGCAGCCGCGTGTTGGAAGTGGTGACGCTGCTTTGCAGGCGTTCGAGCACCACGCGGCCAATCCAGCAGCAACCGTCGTATTCGAGGCCGACCACGGTATCGACCAGTTTGCGGTCTTGCAGGCTGTAGTTCAGGCGGCCCACGCTGTACCAGCGGCCACCGCCCTGGCCCCGGCCTGCGCCCAGCTCCTGGCCCTTGTCGCCCCACAGGTCGTTGAGGGGCCACTGCCAGCCGATGTCGATTTGCTCGCTGGTGCCGCGCTGCAAGCGGTAGGCGGCATTGACGGTGCGGTAGTTGCCGGGGCTGTAGCGCGCGCCAATGGTGGAGCGGATGGAGCGCCCGGTTTTGGGGTTGTACTGCACCGTCGAGTCCAGCCCCCACTGCGGCGTCCACTGCAAGCCCGCGCCCAGCAGCAGGTCGGACAGGCGCTCATCCAGCGGCGCGCTGCCGGGCAGGGTCACGTCCTGGTCAGAAAAGCGCAGGCGCTGGGCCACGCCAAAGCGCGCGGCCTCGGCGCCGGTGGTGGGGTCGAGCAGCCGCGAGGTCACGCCCAGCGTGAGCAGGTTGTTGTCGGCCAGGCGGTCGTGGCCACCAAAGGCGTTCTCGGTATAGATGGTGGTGAAGTTGAAGTCGTTGGCTGCGGTGTCGTACAGCGGCAGCAGGCGCTGGTCACGGAACGGCGTGTAGGTGTAGAAGGCGCGCGGCTCCAGCGTTTGCACAAAGCTGCGACCCAGGTAGCTGGCCTCGCGCTCAAAGACCAGGCCGCTGTCGAGGCTGAAGGTGGGCAGCACGCGGCTGGCCGAGCGCTGGCCATTGGCCAGCGGGCCGTCAAACTGGTATTGCGTGGCGTGCAGTTGCAAGCGCGGCGTGATGAAGCCTGCGGGAGCCAGATAGGGGCGGCTGATCTGCGCCAGGGCATAGCTGCGCGTGGCGTTGGGCTGGCCCGTCAGGCTGCGCTGGGCGCGAAAGCGCGTGGTGTCGGCCTCCAGGCGCGTCTCCAGCCCCCCGCCCAGGCTCTGGGTGGGCGTGTAGCGCCAATGCAATTGGGGCAGGCGGTCGTAGGGCGGCACGATGGGCGCGCTGGTGTCTTGCAGGGTTTGCCACTTCAGCGTGCGCAGTTGCAAGGCCATATCGCCCTGGCCCCACGACAGCGTGGCGTCCCCGGGCAGCAGGCGCTGGGTGAGCTGCTGGCCAGCGCGGGAAAAGTCGCGCCAGTAGTTGTCGTCGCTCACACGGTTCAGGTTGAGGTTGAGCCCCAGGCCGCCCACGCCGGTCTGCACCGTGGCCTGGTGCTGCACCGCGTAGCTCCAGCGGTCATGGCCGCGCAGGCGGTCGGAGGGCATGACATCGGCGCTCAGCTGGCCCCGGTAGGTGGGCTCCAGGTAGCGGAACTCGCCGCCCGCGCTCACGCCGCGCTTGGCCCGGATGGCAGCGCGCAGCGTGGCATCGCGGTTGGGCGCAATGTTCCAGTAGTACGGCTGGGCGTATTCCAGCCCGTTGAGGCTGTCCACCCCGATGGTCGGGGGCAGCAGGCCGGACTTGCGTTTTTCCGACAGCGGAAAGCTGATGTACGGAAACGGCAGCAGCGGCACGCCCTTGAACTCCAGCACCGCGCCCTCGGCGGTGCCCACTTCTTCGGCCATGTCCAGGTGGATGGTCTTGGCGCGCAACACCCAGTCGGGCTGCCAGCTGGCCTCGTCGGTGCGCTGGCAGGTGGTGTAGGTGGCGTTGTGGACCACGGCACGGTCGCGGTCGATGAAGTCCACGCGTGTGGAATCACCGTGTGCGGCGTTGCGCAAGAACTGGTACTGGACGTCGGTAAAAAAGCCCTCGAAGGCGTTGACGCGCAGCTCCAGCTCTTTGCCTTCATAGACGTTGCCCGCGCGGTTGATGCGCACCTGGCCCTGTGCCTTGGCCAGGTCGCCCTCCACCAGGTATTCCATGCGCTGTGCGCGGATCACGGTGTCGGCGCGGCGCAGCTCGGCGTTGCCCTCGATCACGGTGCGCACATCGGCCTGGCCCTCGATGCGGTCGCCAAAAACGAATGTGGGCATTTGCGCACGCTGGGCATCCGGAATGGTTTCTTGCAACAGGCCCGTGGCACGCAGCGGCGCAAGCGCGGGTGCGGGTGCGGGTGCGGGTGCGGGTGCGGGTGCGGGTGCGGGTGCGGCAGACGGGGCAGACGGGGCAGACGCCGACGGTGCCGGTGGCGATGGCGGCGGTGCATCGGTGGTGTTCTGCGCCAGGGCCGCCAGCGGCAGGGCGCACAACGCGCCAGCCACCCAAGGCGCCAGCGCCGTGCGGGCAGGGGTGCCAGCGCTGCGCGGGCGGGGCCACACGGACGGCGAAAGTGGGCGGGGCAGCAAGTCGTCGGGCAAGGGATTGAGTCCATCAAATGGGCGAGCCACCAGCGCCCATGCGCCTGCCCGCCACCCGCGCCAGGCAGGCCGGGTTTGTAAAATCCGATTATCCATGAGCCACCCTGCCCCCCTCTCTCCCAGCGCTGCGCCTGCCACCGCACCCACCGCCCCCACCACCGCTCCCAGCGTGGACTGGCCCAGCCCCCAGCGCCGCGCCGCTTTCGAAGCCTGGCTGGCGCCGCTGATCGCCCCGCACCAGTTGCAAGCGGCCAGCCTGCGCCCGGCCTCTGCTGACGCGAGTTTTCGGCGCTACCTGCGCCTGGACACCGCCACGCCCGGCGCCAGCTGCATCGTGATGGACGCGCCGCCCGACAAAGAAAACTGCCGCCCCTTCGTGCAGGTGCAAGCGCTGCTGGCGCAGGCTGGGCTGAGCGTGCCGCAGATCCTGGCCTGGGACGAGGCCCAAGGCTTCATGCTGCTGTCCGACCTGGGCACGCAGACGGTGATCGAGAAACTCGATCCCGAGCGCCCCCAAGACGCGTTTGCCTGGTACCAGCAGGCCACCGATACGCTGCTGCAATGGCAGCTGGCCTCGCGCCCCGGTGTGCTGCCGGTGTACGACGAAGCCCTGCTGCGCCGCGAGCTGGCACTGTTTCCGGACTGGTACATCGCCCAGCACCGGGGCACGGTGCTGGACGACGCGCAGCAGGCCGTGCTCAGCCACGCCTTCAACCGGATCGTGGCGCACAACCTGGCCGCGCCCAGCGTGTTCGTGCACCGCGACTTCATGATGCGCAACCTGATGGTGCCCCAGCAACCCGGCGGCCCGCTGGGCGTGCTGGACTTCCAGGACGCGGTGTACGGCCCCATCACCTACGACATCGCCAGCCTGCTGCGCGATGCCTTCATCAGCTGGGATGAGAATTTCGTCATCGACATTACCGTGCGTTACTGGGAAAAAGCCCGCAAAGCGGGGCTGGTGGGCGCCAACAGCCACAGCGGCTGGGGCGCCGACTTTGGCGAGTTCTACCGCAGCGTGGAGTGGATGGGCTTGCAGCGCCACCTGAAAGTGGCTGGCATTTTTGCCCGCCTGACGCTGCGCGACGGCAAGCCCAAATACCTGGCAGATGCGCCGCGCTTTCTGCACTACATCCGCGCCACCACCGACCGCTACCGCGAGCTGGGCCCGCTGCGCAAGCTCATCGACCAGATCGAGGGCACCGAAGCGGCCATGGGCTACGCTTTTGGCCGGATGTAGGCCGCGCACAGAATTTAAGCAAAATCAGCCTCCAGCCCTTGCACAGTGGGCGCGAGCAGCTATCAAAAAAGGACTGAATGCCCCGTTTTCACTGCCCCGTTGACCTGGCCACCGGCGTTGACATCGAACTGCCCGCAGGCGCCGCGCGCCATGTGCAGGTGCTGCGCCTGCAACCGGGTGACGCCATCACGCTGTTTGGCGACCGCGCCGGTGGCGAGTGGAGCGCCAGCGTCACCCACATGGGCCGCAGCAACGTGCGCGTGCAAATCGGCGTCCACCACGCCATCGAGCGCGAGGCGCCGCGCGCCATCCACCTGCTGGCGGGCATCACCGCCAACGAGCGCATGGACTGGCTGGTAGAAAAAGCCACCGAACTGGGCGTGGCCAGCATCACGCCGCTGCTGGCCGAGCGCAGCGTGCTCAAGTTGAAGGGCGAGCGCGCCGACAAAAAAC
Source organism: Simplicispira metamorpha (assembly GCF_004341365.1). GTDB lineage: Bacteria > Pseudomonadota > Gammaproteobacteria > Burkholderiales > Burkholderiaceae_C > Simplicispira > Simplicispira metamorpha. The sequence goes on from NZ_SLXH01000001.1 coordinate 205,275, forward strand.
TCGCCCACTGGCAGGCCGTGGCCGTGGCCGCCTGCGAGCAGTGCGGACGCAACCGCGTGCCGCCCGTTCACCCGGCGCGCAGCCTGGCCGACTGGCTGGCAGCGCAGTCCACAGGCGCTGCGGAGGACGCGGCGACCACGGCCATCGCCACACGCCTGCTGCTGTCGCTGCGCCCGGGCACACAGCCACTGCACGCCGCCGCCCCGGGCAGCGGCCCGGTGCTGTTCCTCTCCGGCCCGGAAGGCGGCCTCAGCAACGCCGAGGAAGACCTGGCCCTGCAACACGGCTTTGCCCCCGCCACGCTGGGTGCGCGCGTGCTGCGCGCCGAAACCGCGCCGCTGGCTGCGCTGGCCGCCCTGACGCTGGGTTGATCCGCCTGACGGCGCGCCAGCGTCGCCGCCCACCCGTTTCGGTTGCGCCCGCCTGCGCGGACACCGTGCCAGCCCCCCTCCACCAGCCCATAAAGAGGTCGGTATTTTCACAACTTGCCTATATCCTTGGCCGTGCAATTTCCCATGCACCAGAAACCAAGGAGACAGCATTGCGTATTCCCTCTGACCTGCCTGATTCCCGGTCATCAATGCCGCCTGCTGGCGTGGTTGACTACTGCGCCCAGCGCACACCCTACCTGCCAGAGGCTGACACCGATGCCCGCTTTGTCGCCGCCATGGCCGACATCACGCGCTGGCACCAGGAGCGCTCCCCCTGGTACCGCGCCTTTCTGGCCGCCAGTGGGATCGAGCCATCGGCACTGCGCACGGTGCAGGACGTGATGGCGCTGCCGCCCGTGCATGCCAACTTCTTCAAGGCCCATGAAGTGCTGTCGGTGCCCGAAAGCGCCATCGAAACACACCTGACCTCTTCGGGCACCACGGGTCAGAAATCACAAATGTTCTTCGACGCCTTCACCCTCGGCGGCGCACGGCGCATGGTGGACGACGTGATGGCCGCACGCGGCGTGGTCAGTGACGCTCCGGCCAATTACCTGGTCAACGCCTACGAGCCCTACGAGGGCCTGCGCGTAGGCACCTCCAACACCAACCAGTACCTGATGCGCTACGCACCGCCCGCCCGTACCTTCTGGTCACTGCGGGCGCTGGGGCCAGGCCAGCACGAGTTCGATGCCTTCGGCGTTCTGGCCACGCTGGCCGACTACGCCCAGGACAGCGTGCCCACGCGCATCATCGGCTTCCCGGCCTTTTTGCACTTCGCGCTGCGGCGCATGGCACAAACCGGTGCCCCGCCACTGCGCCTGCCACCGGGCAGCTGCGTCATCTTTGGTGGGGGCTGGAAAGGGCATGCCGACCAGGCCATTTCGCGCGAAGCCCTGCACCGCGATATCACCCACTGGCTGGGTATCCCGTCCGAGCGCATCGTCGAGACCTTCGGGGCGGTCGAGCACAGCATCCCTTACGTGGATTGCCACCAGCACCACCTGCATGTGCCCACCTGGTCGCGCGTGGTGGTGCGCGACGTGCGCACCCTGGCGCCGGTGCCCGACGGTACACCCGGCTTCCTGTCTTTTCTCTCGCCCTATATCACCTCGGTGCCCGCCCACAGCGTCGTCATGGGCGACTTGGCCGTGCGCCACCCCGGCGGCAGTTGCACCTGCGGCCTGCCATCGCCCTGGTTTGAAGTGCTGGGCCGCGCTGGCACCTCTTCCAACAAGAGCTGCGCCGCTGCCGCCGCCGAGCTGCTGCCCACCGCCTGAGCCGCCCCCACCCAAGGAAACCCATGGACATTTCAAGCTCCCCTGCCGCGATCGCACCGCATTTCTGGTTTGGCCGCTGGGTGGACGATGCCGCACTGCCCCACGCCCTGGAGCACCTGGCCGCGCATCTGGACGCCACCCTGGCCCGCGCCTTCCCCTTCGATGACCTGTTGAGCGCCTGCGCCGCCCTGGCAGAAGACCTGCGCCACGCGCGCGGCGCTTTCCAGGCACTGCATGCCCAGGCCTGCCGCAGCGCCACCCCGGAGGATGCGCGCGCAATGCTCGCAGCCATCGCCGCAATGCTGCAACGCGATGCGCTCCAAGAAAAACTGCGCTCCGAACTGGGCACCCAGCGCCCCGGTGTGCTGGAGCGCCGCTACCCTGGCCGCCAGTACGAGGCCTGGATGCCTGCGGGCTGCGTGGTGCATGTGGCCCCCTCCAATGTGTTCACCGTGGCCGCGATGGGCATGGTCGAAGGTTTGCTGGCAGGCAACCTCAACGTGGTCAAGGCCAGTGCGCGCGATGGCGACTTCGCGCCGCTGTTTGCCCAGGCCCTGGCTGCACACGATCCGGGCGGGCGACTGGCCGACTACATGGCAGTGCTGCGCCTGCCATCGAGCGACCAGGCACTGCTGCAACGGCTGTTTGCCCACGCTGACGTGATTTCTGCCTGGGGCGGCGAAAAGGCCGTGGCCGCCGTGCGCGCCAGCGCCCCGGCCCACACCCGCGTCGTCGCTTGGGGGCACAAGGTGTCTTTCGGCTATCTGGCGGCCGAATGCCTGGACGACCCCGAGGCCCTGGACGGCTTCGCGCGCGATATCTGCCGGCTCGACCAGCAAGCCTGCTCCAGCCCCCAAACGCTGCTGGCAGAAACCGATGGCCCGGGGCTGGACGCGCTGGCTCAGCGCCTGGCACAGGCCCTGGCCCGCATCGCCCCGACCATTGCCGGGCACCACCCGGACACCGCCGAACAAGCGGAAATCACCACGGCAGTGAGCGTGGCGCGGGCCGAGGAGGCCCTGCAACTGACCCGGGTCATCGAAGCAGCAGACGGCGGCTGGCGCATCCTGCTCGACCGCCGCCCGGGCCTGCGGCCTTCGCCGCTGTACCGCACCATCTGGCTCAAGAGCGTGCAGCGTGAGCACCTGGGCGCGGCCCTGCGCCCCATGCGCCCCTGGCTGCAAACCTGCGGCCTGGCCACGGGCCTGGCCAGCGCGGCGTCCTTGGCGCGCAGCCTGCTGTCAGCCGGTGTCAGTCGCATCACCCGCCCCGGCGAGATGATCGACAGCTACCTGGGTGCGCCGCACGACGGCGTATATGCATTGCAGCACCTGGCCCGGAGGGTCTCGGTGGATGGCCCGCCCGCCCTGGCCTGTGTGGGCAGTCTGGATGCGCTGGAGCCGCCAGCGGCGCTGCGACCACCCGCTGTGCCGGTGATGGACAAAGCCGCCTTCCAAGCCCTGTCCCTGGCGCATGACGATCCCTTGACTGGCCTGGTGGTGCGCAGCGGCGGCTCCAGCGGCCAGGTGGCCTACTCCACCTTCCGCTGGGCCGACTACCACGAACAAATGGCCGTCACCGCCCATGGTTTGGTGGCTGCGGGCCTGGAGCCCGCACGCGACCGGGTGATGAATCTGTTCGCGGCAGGGTATCTGTACGGCAGCTTCATCAGTTTCTGGACAATCCTGGAGCATCTGCGGGTGCGCCAATACCCCATGGCGATGGTGCCCGAGTACGAGCAGATCGCCGAGCAAATCCTGGCACACCGCACCAACGTGCTGATCGGCATGACGCCGCACCTGCTGGGTCTTTTCAGATCCCAGGGGCAGCAGATCAAGGCGGCGGGCTGCGTGGAAAAGGTGTTTTACGGCGGCGAAGCCCTGTCGCCCGCACAGGTGCGATTTCTGCGCGAGGAGTGCGGTGTGCCGGTGGTGCGCTCAGTGGCCTATGGCTCCAACGATGCAGGCCCCATGGGTTACCAGTGCGAGCACAGCCAAGGCGGCGTACACCACCTGTTCACCCGTTTGCAGACGCTGGAGATCGCGCGCCTGGACGAAGACGCGCCCGTGCAAGGCACCGAGATCGGTCGCTTGCTGCTGACCTCGCGCGCACGCAGCGCTCCCACCATCGCGCGCTATGAAATCGGCGACACCGGCCGCTGGGTGCCGGGCCCCTGCCCCTGCGCACGCCAGGAGCCGCGCTTTGAACTCACTGGTCGGCTGGGCGACGTTTTCAAGGCCGGCGGCCCCTTGCTGAACTACAGCCGTTTTGTGGATTTTCTGAGCCAGCAGCTGGACTACGCCGGGCCGGTACAGCTGCACATCGACAGCGAGCCTGCCGCTACCGTGCTGCGCATCTGGGTGGACGACACCTTGCAGGCACCCACCACAGAGGCAGCAGAGCAACTGTGCGCCTGGTACGACGAATTGGGCGTGATCCGCACCTACCAGCTGCCGCTGATCGTGCGCCTGGAAATCCATCCCCACAGCGATTTCGTGCGTGTCAAGGCCAGCGGCAAATTGCGCCATGTGTGCGACCACCGCCTGGACGCCACCTGACCCTTCCACCTATTTCCCCTCGCATCCACCATGACCGACCTCTCCGCTGCCGCACCGCCGACCCAGGCCCAGCGCCTGGCCGCGCTGCTGTCCTTTGCACGCACCCACTCGCCTTTTTATCGCGACTTCTACGCCGCCGTGCCACCGGGCGAGTCCCGCCTGGACGCCTACCCGGTGCTCGACCACAAGGCCTTCTGGGCCGCCAACACGGTGCATGACAACCGCGTATTCACCGCCCCACTCACGGAAGGCATCACTTTCAAGAGCGGCGGCACCACTGGCCAGCCCAAATACTCCGTATTCACCCACGCCGAATGGCGCGCATTCACCCAGGCATTCGGGGGCGGTATGCGCCGTGCTGGTCTGCGCGAAGGTGAGCGCATTGGCAACCTGTTCTATGCGGGCAAGCTGTATGCCTCATTCCTGTTCATTGGCCGCAGCATCGAAGCCGCTGGCGCAGGCATCTGCTACCCCATCGGAGGGGACGATGCCGAGGAAATCCTGGCCACTTGGCGCCAGTTCAGTCTGACCACCCTGGCGGGTGTGCCCACCACGCTGATGGCGCTGCTGGAGCGCCTCACGCCTGCCGACCGCGCAACGCTGCGCCTGGAAACCTTTCTGTATGGCGGTGAACCCATGTTTGCCGACCAGATCGCTGCGCTGCAGCAGGTGTTTCCCGGCTGCCAGGTGCGCTCGATCGGCGTGGCCGGTGTGGACTACGGCGAGCTGGGCTGGGTGCCCGCAGGCGCCGAACCCGGGGTGCACAGCGTGTTCGACGACAGCACCGTGCTGGAAATTCTGGAGGACGACAGCGACCAGCCGGTGCAAGGCACTGGCCAGGCAGGCCGGCTGGTGCTGACCAACCTGGAGCGGCGTCTGGTGCCCATCATTCGCTACCCGGTGGGGGACCGGGGCGCCTGGATGGATCCCCCGGGCACGCCCCAGCGGCGCTTTCGCCTGCTCGGGCGCACCGAGGAAGGCGCACGCATCGGCCCGATGACGCTGTATGTGGACGACATCCTGGCGCTGTTGGCCAGCCTGCAACGCCAGGGTACGGACTGCACGGTGCAGTCTTTCCAACTGTGCATAGACCATGCCGAACGCCGCGACCGGCTGCGCCTGCGCTTGGCCGTCACCACACCACAAGCGCGCAGTGAGGCCGATGGCACCCGCGTGCGCGAGGCCCTGTATGCCCAGCGCCCCATGTTTGCAGACCTGATCGATGCAGGGGTGGTGCATCCGCTGGAAGTGGAATGGACTACCCCCGCTGCCCTGCTCACCAACCCCCGTACCGGCAAGCTGCTGCGCGTGGTGGATCGCCGCCATGGCTGACTGCTCCATGCCCACCCAGACCCCGACGCCACAACCACCCGACCCCCGCCACGACTGGCTGCGCCTGAGCGTGCCTGCGCACCCACGCGCCATTGCCATCGTCCAGGCACTGCTGTCGGCCCAGGCCAGCACGCAGGGCTTCACACCCGCGCAACGCATGCGCATGCAAACCGCTGCCGAGGAAGCCCTGCTCACGGTGCTGCGCTGCGCCCATGACGACGAACCGGATGCCGATGCAGCCAGTGTGCTCGACATCCTGGTAGCGGTACTGCCCCCGGTGCTGCAATTGCGCATCACCGACCACGGACTGCCCTACGACCTGAGCCTGGTGCCGCAGTACGACCCAGCGCAGCCCGACAGCGCGGTACAGGACGATGCCGGTCTGTCCGCCTTCCTGATGCACCAATTGGTTGATCGCTCGCGGGTGCTCAACCTGGGTGCGCAAGGCCAGCATGTCGAACTCGAATGGTGGTTGCCCCAGCAAGGCGCCCTGACCACGCCAGTGGCCAACCACGCTGCGTCCGATCACGCGGGCCCGACCCCGGTGGAGCCCGCTCCAGCGCCGACCACCCTGCGCCCGCTGGAGGCTGGCGATGCCATCCATCTGGCCCGCCTGATGTACCGCAGCTATGGCTACTCGTACGTCAACCCCGACATGTACATCGCCGAACGCATCCTCGCGCGCGGCCAAGATGGCCGCCTGACCTCCTGGGTGGCGCAGGCGCAGGACGCCGCTGGCGCCCCCATCGTCGGCCACATCGCACTCATGAAAGACCACCGCGATGACCCGGCCCTCGAAGTCGGCGCCGCCGTGGTGGCACCCGACCAGCGCGGTGGCGGCCTGCTGGGCCAACTGCTGCAAACCGTGACCCAAGCCCTGGAGCAGCGCCCCGAGGCAGCGGCCTTCGTGCATGCCGTCACGCGCCATCCCTACACGCAAAAGACCTTTGGCCGACTGGGCTACCTGCCCACCGCACTGTTGCTGGCCTACACCCCGGCCAGCCTGCAATTTCGCAGCATTCCGGGCCAGGCATCGACCCAGCGGGGCAGCGTGTTCTATGCCTGCCGTCTGCTGCGCCCCGCCCCGCCAGTGGATGTCCACCTGCCACCCGATCTGGCCAGCCTGGTGCTGCCGCGCGCCGCCGACATCGGCATGGAGCTGCGGCCCCAGCCGCTGCGCCGGGATGCGCTGCAAGGTGCCACGCAGTTGCAGGTGCGCGTCGAGCCAGCACTCAACGCGGCCTTCGTGGTGGTGCGCCATGCCGGTGCTGACCTGGGCGAGGTGCTGCAACGCGCCCTGCGCCAGTGGTGTCGTCAGCAGGTCGATGCGATTTACCTCAGCCTTGACCTGTGCGACCCCGGTACACCCGCAGCGTGGGAGTGTGCAGCCCCTTTGGGTTTTCTGCCCGCAGGGCTGACGCCCTACATGCCCTGGCCCGCCACGCTGGCGCTGCAATACCTCAACAACCAATGGCTACAGGCCGACGCCATCGCCACCGTGGGCCCCGCAGCACAGGCACTGCGCGACCAAGTATTTGCCGCTTACCGGCAGCGTGAATGCCTTTGAGCCCACACAGCAAAAAGGCCGAACCCTTGCGGGTTCGGCCTTGGTGACTCTGGTGCGCAGGCCAGTGGCCTGCCGGGCTCAGACCTTGGCGGCGGGCTTGGCCGTCTTGACCGTCTTGGCCACCACGTCGGTCACGTGGTTTTGGGCTTGTGCCATGGCTTGCTGGGCAGCGGCCTGTGCCTGTGCAAAGGCTTGCTGGCCGGTGGTGGCAGCGTTCTTGAAGGCGGAAACAAAAGCTTCGCTGCCAGCAGGAACGTTTTGGGTCATGGACTCCACGGCGCTGCCCCAGGTCTTTTGCGCATCGGCCAGCTTGTCTTTGGACACCTTGGACAGCTCAGCGCCGGTTTGCGAGGTGATTTCGTAGACGCTGCGGCCATAGGCAGCGGCTTTTTCAGCCATGGGCTGGGCCATTTTGGTCTGGGCAGCCAGCACGTCTTCGGGGGTGGTGGCCGAGGCCACTGCCTGGATCGAACCCAGGGAGTTTTCCAGCACCGACTTGGCGGTGGCCATGTTCAGTTCGGCCAGCTTTTCAAAGCCAGCGAAAGCGGTGGTGGCCAGGGCGGTCAGGTCAGCGGCGGCGTTTTTGCCAGCAGCGGCGAAGGCTTGGGTGTCGATTTTTTGCATGAGAAGCTCCATCAGGTGGTGTTGAAAAAGCGCCGACTCCAGGCCTTCCCGGAAAAATGCTGCGGCGCAACATGACGCTATGGTAAGTGAGTTTGGCGCATTTGCAAGACATTTTTGTTGCAGTGCAACATTTTTCACTGCGCAGTGGAGAGTGCGGTGTTTACCGGGTGCGAGCAAACCGGGTTTTGACGGCGCGCTGCACCCAGCGCACCAGATTGGCGCCGTGGCGCGCCCAGCAGGGGCACATCAGGCCGACGCCGGTGCGGCGGCTGCGGCAGCGGCGCTGAATTCATCGAACGCCGCAGAGGTTTTGGCCGCATACATCAGCGATGGCCCGCCGCCCATGTACACGGCCATGGCCAGCGCCTCGGCCAACTCGGCGCGCGTGGCGCCCAGCTTGACCAGCGCCTGGGTGTGAAAGCCCACGCACGGATCACAGCGCGCGGCCACCGACAGCGCCACGGCAATCAGCTCCTTGGTCTTTTTGTCCAGCGCGCCCGCCGCGCTGGCCGCCTTGCCCAGCGCATGGAAGGCTTGCAGGGTGTCGGGGATTTCGCTGCGCAGCTGGCCCAGCTCGGCGGAAATGCCACGGGTGAGATCGGTGTAAGAAATGTCCATTGCTTGCTCCTGAAAGGTTAGGGTAAAAATCGGCTCCAGCCCTTGCGCAGCAAGCGCAAGCAGCTATCATTTTTAAGTCATTGCATCGGCCACGGGCGCGCCGCGCAGTGCGTCCAGGCGGTGGCGGTAGGCCGCGTAGTACAGGGTGGGAATGACCACCAGCGTGAGCACGGTGGACACCGAGATGCCGAAGATCAGCGAGATCGCCAGCCCGTTGAAGATCGGGTCGTCGAGGATGAAGAAGGCGCCGAGCATGGCCGCCAGCCCGGTCAGCACGATGGGCTGGGCGCGCGTGATGGCCGACTGCACGATGGCGCGCTCGAACGGCACCCCGGCGCGCACTTGCAGGTTGATGAAGTCCACCAGCAGGATGGAGTTGCGCACGATGATCCCGGCCAGCGCGATCATGCCGATCATGCTGGTGGCGGTGTACTGCGCGCCCAGCAGTGCGTGGCCCGGCATGACGCCGATGATGGTCAGCGGAATGGGCGCCATGATGATCAGCGGCGTCAGGTAGCTGCCAAACTGCGCCACCACCAGCAGGTAGATCAGGATCAGCCCCACGCCGTAGGCGGCGCCCATGTCGCGGAAGGTCTCGTAGGTGATTTGCCACTCGCCGTCCCATTTGAGGGCGTAGCCGCGCCAGGCGTCCTGCGGCGGGCGGATGAAGTACTCCTGCATCTGGCCGCCGTCGGGCATGGGCAGTTGGGCGATGTCGCCGCGCATCTGGAACATGCCGTAGAGCGGGCTGTCCACGTGGCCCGCCATGTCGGCGACGACGTAGTTCACCGGCAGCAAATCCTTGTGGTGGATGGGCTGCTCGCGCACGGTGTCGCTCACCGTCACCAGCTCACGGATCGGCACCAGGGCGCCGCTGGCGGCGCGCACCGTCAGTTGCAGCAGGGCAGCCAAATCGCCGTGCTGCTGCGGCGGCAGTTGCAGCAGGGCGGGCGCGGGGTATTTGCTCTGGTCGTGCAGGTACGTGGCGGCCTCGCCCGCCAGCCCGGCGCGCAGCGTGCCCACGATGGCCTGCTGCGGCACGCCCAGCATGGCGGCCTTGCGCCTATCGACCAACAGCAAGGTGCGCGGCGCGCTGGCAATGCTGCTGTCGTCCACATCGACCACGCCAGGGGTTTTGTCGAACACCGCGCGCACGGCCTTGGCGACCTGCTGGCGGCCCTCGGCCTCGGGGCCATAAATCTCGGCCACGATGGGCGCCAGCACCGGCGGGCCGGGCGGCACTTCGACCACTTTCACGTTGGCGCCCAGGTTCCGGCCAATGGCTTGCAACGCCGGGCGCACGCGCGTGGCAATGGCGTGGCTCTGGTCTTTGCGCTGCGATTTGTCCACCAGGTTGACCTGGATGTCGCCCACCTCGCCACCGGCGCGCAGGTCGTACTGGCGCACCAGGCCGTTGAAGTTGATGGGCGCGGCGGTGCCGGCGTAGGCTTGGTAGTCGGTCACTTCGGGCACGGTGGCCAGGTGCGCGCCCAGGGCGTGCAACACGGCGGCGGTCTGCTCCACCGGGGTGCCTGCGGGCATGTCCACCACCACCTGGAACTCGGACTTGTTGTCGAACGGCAGCATCTTCAGCAGCACCAGCCCGGCCGCAGGCAGCGCCACCGACAGCGCAATCAGCCCGGCAATGCCCAGGCCCAGCAGGCGGCGGTTGCGCGTGCCGCGTTTTTCGTCGAGCAGCGGCGTGAAGATGCGCGTGAACAGCGGCGTGATCTTGCCTGCCATGCCGTGCTGCGCCGGGGCGTGGCTGTCGGCGTGCGACGGGTCGGCGCCGCCTGCGCTGGCGTGGCTGGCCGACACGTCCCGCATCCACAGCCGCGCCAGCCAGGGCGTGACGACGAAGGCAATCGCCAGGGAGAGCACCATGCCCATGCTGGCGTTGATGGGGATGGGCGCCATGTACGGCCCCATCAGCCCCGAGACAAAAGCCATGGGCAGCAGCGCGGCAATCACCGTCAGCGTGGCCAGGATGGTCGGCCCGCCGACCTCATCGACCGCGCCGGGGATGATCTGCGCCAGCGTTTTGCCGGGGTACAGCTGCTGGTGGCGGTGGATGTTCTCGACCACCACGATGGCATCGTCCACCAGAATGCCGATGGAAAAAATCAGCGCAAACAGCGACACCCGGTTGAGCGTGAAGCCCCAGGCCCACGAGGCAAACAGCGTGGCCGTGAGCGTCAGCACCACCGCCGTGCCGACGATGGCCGCCTCGCGCCGCCCCAGCGCGATGAACACCAGCGCCACCACCGAGGCGGTGGCAAACAGCAGTTTCTGGATCAGCTTTTGCGCCTTGTCGTTGGCCGTGGCGCCGTAGTTGCGCGTTTCGGCCACCTGCATGTCCGCCGGGATGACGGTGTTTTTGAGCGCCTCGACCCACGCCATCACGGCGTTGGCCACGTCGATGGCGTTTTCGCCGGGCTTCTTGGTGATGGCCAGGGTGACGGCGGGGTATTCCGCCGCCTTGTCGCCCGCCGTGCCGTGCCAGACGTAGCGGCTGGGTGGCGGTGCGCCATCGCGCACGCTGGCCACGTCCGACAGGAACACCGGCTTGCCCGCGCGCACGCCCACCACCAGCTCGGCCACCTCGGCGGCGTTGGCCAGGAACGGCCCGGACTCGATGGCCACGGCGCGGTTGCCGCCCAGCAGCTCGCCCACGGGCAGACCGAGGTTGGCCGATTGCAGCGCGCGGCGCAGGTCGTCCACGGTGACGCCCGCGCCCGCCATGCGCGCGGCGTCCATCTCGACCATGACGGCGCGGCCCGGGCCGCCGATGGTGTGGACGGTGCGGGTGCCGGGCACGCGCTTCAAGTCCACCTCGACGCTGTGGGCCACGCGCTCCAGATCAAAAGCGCCGGTCTGCGGATTCGGGCTGAACAGCGTCAGCGAGACGATGGGCACGTCGTCGATGCCCTTGGGCTTGACCAGCGGCGGCTGCACGCCCAGGCCCTGGGGCAGCCAGTCGGCATTGGAGTTGACCGTGTCGTACAGCCGCACCAGCGCCTCGGTGCGCGGCACACCCACCTTGAACTGCACCGTGAGCACGGCCACGCCGGGGCGCGACAGCGACATCACATGCTCGGTGCCGGTGATTTGCGACAGCACCTGCTCGGCGGGGATGGCCACCATCTGCTCCACGTCGCGCACGCTGGCGCCGGGGAACGGGATGATGACGTTGGCCATGGTGACGTTGATCTGCGGCTCTTCTTCGCGCGGCGTGACCAGCACGGCAAAGGCGCCCAACAGCAGCGCCAGCAGCGCCAGCAACGGCGTGATCTGCGCCCCCTGAAAAAACGCCGCGATGCGGCCCGAAACGCCCAAGGTCTGGCGGGGTGGAATGGAACTCATGGCCGGGCCCTTATTGCGCGCGCGTGGCCGCTTGCGGATCGGCAATCACCTGTTCGCCCGGCGCCACGCCGGTCAGCACCTCGACGCGGTCGCCATCGACGCGGCCCAGGCGCACCTGGCGCAGCAGGGGCTTGCCGCCTTCGCCCTGCACGTACACGCCGGTCATCTCGGCGCGGCGCACGATGGACTGGAGCGGCACCGTCACGCGCTGGCCCGCCGCGCTGGCGCCCGTGCCCGCCACCGGCAGCCACAGGCGGGCAAACATGCCGGGCGCTGCGCCGCTCAGGCCCGCAGGCAGGTCGGCACGCACTTGCTGGGTGTGCGTGGCCGCGTCCACCGTGGGCAGGCGCTGCACGCGTGTGGGCTGGGGCCACTGCTGCGCGGCGGGTAGGCCCGGCAGCTCGACGCGCACGACCTCACTGCTGGCACTGTGGCCAGCCTTGCCACTGTCGCCTGCCACGCCCGTGGCCTGCGCCGCGCTGGCTGCGCCCAGCCACACCGACTGCGCCACCGACTGTGGCACCGCCGCCGTCACGCGCAGCGCGCTGGGGTCGTACAAGGTGAGCAGCGCGCGCCCGGGCAGGGCCATGTCGCCCAGTTGCACCGGCACCTCGGCCACCACACCCGCATACGGAGCGCGCACCGTGTGCAGGCCCGTCTGTGTGCGCGCCGCGCCCGCCTGCGCCACCTGCGCGGCCACCTGGGCGCGTGTGGCCTTGAACTCGGACTCGGCCCGCTCCAGCGCGGCCTGGCTGATGTATTTTTGCTGGTAGAGCTGCTGCTGGCGGCCGTACTCGCGCGTGGCCACCTCCAGCGCAGCGCGGGCGGCCAGCACCTGGGCGTCGCTGGCGGCAGCACTTTGGTCGGCAGTGCGCGCATCAATGCGCAGCAGCAACTGGCCCGCCTGCACCCGGTCGCCCGCCTTCACGGCCAGCTCGACCACGGCGCCGCTGACCTGGGCGGCGACCACGGTCTGGCGCACGGCCTCGACCACGCCGTCAAAGCCCGCGCGGCCTTGCGAGGCGGCGGCCTGTGCAGGCACCACGGCCAGCTCGGCAGGCGCTGCGGCGGCAGCCAGCGAGACCGGCAGCGCAACGGCCAAGGCGATGGCAAAAGGACGAAGGAGAAACATGGGCAGTCTTTCAAAACAGGCGCGTGCCACCGGCAACGGCGTGTTCACGGTCTTGCGGGGTGGCAGGGCATGGCGGGTATTATTTGCATGAATAGTTAAATAGTCAATTAGTTGATTTATCAACATCGCCCTGATGGCGGTAGGCTCTCGGGCATATCGCTACAGTGCCAGGGCCCTTGGCTGGCGGGCTGTGCCTGCGGCCCTCCTCCACACCCTTCATTTTTTTGCTGCCCATGAACCGCAATCTCTGGCTACTGGCCTTGTGCCAAGGTCTGTTTCTGACCAACAACGTGGTGTTCATCGCCATCAACGGGCTGGTGGGCCTGCAACTGGCGCCCTATGGCTGGATGGCCACGCTGCCGGTGATGGGCTACGTGGTGGGCGGCGCGCTGTCCACGCCGCTGGTGGCACAAACGCAGCGGCGCTGGGGGCGCCAGGTGTCGTTCCAGATCGGGCTGGTGGTGGCGCTGCTCTCGGCGCTGCTGTGCGCGTGGGCGGCTTTTCAGGGCAACTTCTGGCTGCTGTGCCTGGCTACGCTGGTGGCGGGCTACTACAGCGCCAACGGCCAGCTCTACCGCTTTGCCGCCGCCGAACTGACCAGCGCCGCCCACCGCGAAAAAGCCGTCTCGCTGGTGCTGGCCGGGGGCCTGCTGGGCGCCGTGGCCGGGCCCAATCTGGCCAGCCAGGCGCGCGACCTGTTCAGTGTGCCGTTTGCCGGGGCCTATCTGGCGCTGGTGGTGGTGGCGTTGCTGTCCATGGCCTGCATGGCGGCCATCCGTTTTGAGGCGCTGCCTGCCAGCACCACGGGCAGCGCCGGGCAGGGCCGGTCGTTGGCCGAGCTGATGCGCGAGCCGGTGTTTCTGGTGGCGGTGCTGGGCGCAGCGCTGGGCTATGGGGTGATGAACCTGCTCATGGCCGCCACGCCGCTGGCCATGCAGGTGTGCGGCTACGCCTTCAGCGATGCCGCCTTCGTGTTGCAGTGGCACGTGATCGGCATGTTTGCACCAGGCTTTTTTACCGGCCACCTGATCAAGCGCTTTGGCGTGCTGCCGGTGATGGGCGTGGGCGTGGTGCTGAACCTGGCCTGCGTGGTGGTGGCGTTGTCGGGGCAAGACCTGCACCAGTTCACGATTGCGCTGTTTTTGCTGGGTGTGGGCTGGAATTTTCTGTTCACCGGCAGCACCACGCTGGCGCTCTCCGCATACCGCCCCGAAGAAAAAGACCGCGCCCAGGCGGCCATCAACTTCTGCGTGTTTGCCACCATGGCCCTGACCTCATTTGCCTCGGGCGCGCTGATCACCACGCAGGGTTGGTCGCTGCTCAATGCGGGCTCGCTGTTGCCGATTGCGGTGACGGGTGCAGCGCTGCTGTGGCTGGCCGCACGCCAGCGGCGGGCGCGGGTGCCGGGCTGATGCAGCGCTGTGGCGCGGCCTGCGCCCAGCAAAACCTGCTACAGCCGGGGGCGCACGATGAACCCATGGCGGGGCGGCTTTCAGGGCGGGTTAGGGCCGGGCGGCAGCGGCACATCGGGCCGGTCCATGCCCTGCATGGGGTAGGCGTCGGCCACGTAGGCCGGGCCTTTCATCACCATGACGATGAAGGCGCCGATGGCGACGGTGAACACCACCGTCCAGTGCAGCACCAGCAGGCTGATGGCGTAAATCTCCAGCGTGCTCAGGGGGGCGGCCAGCGTCTGCGCGGACTCTGCCGCCTGCCACCAGCGCGCGGCCAGCGCGGGCAGGCACAGCAACGCGCTGCCGACCAGCCAGATTTTGGGCAGGGCGCGCAGTATCTGGCGCTCCTGACCAGCGGGGGTCTGCTGAAAACCGGGCAATCGTTTGAACAGATCGGACATGGCCACCTCCACACCATCAGGGGCAAAAATCTTACTACCCGGGCTGGCCGGGGCGCCGCCCGGAGCGGGGGCGGCACCGGGCACCACCCCGGGCGCAGCACAGGCCCTGCGGCCTGCGGGGCGCTGGGCCAGCCAGCCAGCCAGCCATGTTTTAAATTTGATAGCTGCTCGCGCCCACCACATCAGGCTTACAGCCCGATTTGACGCATAACTTAAGCCACCGGCAGGCTGGCAATCACCTGGGCCACAGCAGCGGTGAGTTTTTTGGCGTAGGGCACGTGCAAAAACTCGTTGGGGCCGTGGGCGTTGCTCTTGGGGCCGAGCACGCCACAAACCATCATCTGCGCTTTCGGAAACCCCTGGCTGAGCAGGCCCATGAGCGGAATCGTGCCGCCCTGGCCGATGTAGCCGCAGGGCGCGCCAAAGTGCGCCAAGCTGGCGGCGTTGAGCGCACCCTCCAGCCAGGGCGCGGTGTCGGGGGCGTTCCAGCCATCGGCAGCGCTGGCGCCTTCCCAGGTCACTTTGGCCTGGTAGGGGGCGTTGTCTTCCAGCAGCGCCTTCATCTCTTGCACGCAACTGGCTGCGTCCACCAGCGGCGGCAGGCGCAGGCTGAGTTTGAAGGCGGTGTAGGGCCGCAGCACGTTGCCCGCGTCTTGCAGGGCGGGCAGGCCCTCGGCGCCGGTCACGCTCAGCGTGGGCTCCCAGGTGCGTTTGAGCAGGGCCTGCACCGGGTCGTGCGTGGTGGGCAGGGTAAAGGTGGTGGCGCCGCCGCAGTCGTAGTGCGCCCACGGAAAGCGCTGGAACAGCTCTTCGCCCAGGATGGCTGCTGTGGCGCGCGCCTGCGCCAGCCGCTCGGGCGGCACTTGGCAGTGGAAGCGGGCGGGCAGCAGACGGCCCGTGGCGCTGTCTTCCAGGCGATCGAGCACCTGGCGCATGATCCGAAAACTCGACGGCACCAGCCCCGAGGCGTCGCCCGAGTGGATGCCCTCGGTCAGGATTTCCACCTTCAGCGTGCCGCTGGCCATGCCGCGCAGGCTGGTGGTGAGCCACAGCTGGTCGTAGTTGCCCGCGCCCGAGTCCAGACACACCACCAGGGCCACGTCACCCAGGCGCTCTTTCAGGGCGTCGATGTAGGGCAGCAAATCGCGCGAGCCGCTTTCTTCGCTGGTTTCGATCAGGCCGACGATGCGCGGGTGCGGCACGCCCTGGCGTTGCAGCTCCTGCACGGCGGCGATGCTGGCGTACACGGCATAGCCGTCATCGGCGCCGCCCCGGCCATAGAGCTTGCCGTCCTCCAGCTGGGGCGTCCAGGGGCCCAGGTCGCTGCGCCAGCCAGAAAACTCGGGCTGCTTGTCCAGGTGGCCGTACATCAGCACCGTCTGGCGGCTGGCGCTCTGCGTAGCGGCAATCTCGAAGAACAGCACCGGTGTGCGCCCCGGCAGGCGCACCACCTCCACGGTGAGCCCGGCCAGCTGCTGCGCCTCGACCCAGGCGGCGGCGTTGCGCACCACGGTGTCCAGCAGGCCCTGCTGCTCCCAGTCGGGGGCAAACAGGGGCGACTTGGCTGGAATGCGGATGTAGTCGGTCAGCGGGGGCAGGATGTGCTCGTCCCAGACTTGGCTGATGCGCGCCAGGGCGCTGGCAGGTTGCAGGGCGGCAGGGTGATCGGGGATGCGGGCGTTCATGGCGGGCTCCTGAAAGAATCAAACTGCGCCATTGCATCACAAGGCCGGTGCAGGCCCATCAGCTCAGCGGCGTGGGGCAGGTGCCGGACAGGGCGCTGCCGGGGCGGGTGAAGGGGCCTTGCGCCTGCGCCAGCTCCACCCGGTTGCGCCCCGCTGCTTTGGCGCAGTAGAGGGCGCTGTCGGCGGCGTGGATAAGCAAATCCCAGGCGTCCTGCGGGGCCAGCACACCGCCGTACACGCCAATGCTGAGGGTGACCGGAATATGCCCGCCCTCCCAGGCGCAGGGCGTGGCCTGCACAACGTCGCACAGCTGCTGGGCCAGGGCGCGGGCGCCTTGCAGTGTGGTGTCGGGCAGCACCACCAGAAACTCTTCGCCCCCATAGCGCCCCACCATGTCCTGGGCGCGGATGCGCTGCTGGATCAGCGCCACCACATGGCGCAGCACCTGGTCGCCCGCCAGGTGGCCGTAGCGGTCGTTGACGTGCTTGAAATGGTCAATGTCCACCATCATCAGCGCCATGAACTGGCGCTGGCGCAGGGCGCTGGCCACAGCGCGCTCCAGCGCGGCAATGATGGAGCGGCGGTTGGCCACGCCGGTCAGTGCGTCTTGCCCGGCCAGGCGGCGGTTGGTTTCATCGGCGCGGTCTTTGGCCATGAAGACAAAGCCCATCGAAGTGACCAGCAGCGCGATGAAGGCCACCATGAAGGTGAGGGTCTGCACCGTGTTGCCGTGCAGGATGGAGCTGCCCTCCATGGCCGAGGCCAGTGCCGAAGAGCCCCGCGCCAGCAGCATGGCGGCCTCCACGGCCAGGCCCGCCGCCAGCAGCCAGGCACCGCGCCCCGGGGAGCTTTGGCGCCGGGCGTGCAGCGTCCACCATACCCACAGCGTCTGGCAGGCCAGCAAATAGGACGCGCAGGCCACGCGCAGGCCGTAGTTGGCCATGAAGTGCTGCATCAGCGCCGCCATGAACAGCGGCGGCACCAGCATCACCGGCCACTGCATGGGCTGCCCCTGAAAATTGCGCACCGCCGCCAACAGCCCGGCAAACATGACCGACATCAGTGTGTTGCCCCACACCACCGACCACGCATCAGCGATCTGCCCGCGCAGCAAAAACAACACATAGCCCGCTGCACCGACCAGCAACGACATGGCCCAGTAGTGCAGACCGTCGCGCCAGTTGCCCCAGCCCAGCACCAGCAAGGCCGCCGCCATGGCCACCGAGGAGACGACGATCATCAGCATCAAGGTCGGGACATCGGCGGTCATGGGCAAATCCGGGGGAAGGCAGTAGCGGGCAGAAGCAAACAATAGCATCGGAGAGCGCCCACCAGGCGCGCGCCGCCTGGGGGGGCCAGGGCGCAGCACAGAACTCAGGCATGAAATATGCCACCAGCCCCCGTGCAGAAAGCGCTAGCAGCTATCATTTTTGCCATACTGCACTGCGGGCCTGTGGCTGCAGCGCAGCGCTGCACACGGGCCTTACTGCAACTGGCGCAGCCGCGCCGCAGCCTGCTGGGCGGGCAGCACTGCGGGCACATGGCCCGTGCCCGGCGCCGTCAGCCGGAACACCTGCACCGCGCTGCCCAGGCGCTGGGCCTGCTCGCGCAGGCTGTGTGCGGCGGCGGCCGACTGCTCGACCAGCGCGGCGTTTTGCTGCGTCATCTGGTCAAGCTGGTTAACGGCGGTGTTGACCTGGCCTATGCCCTGGGCCTGCTCGGAGGCCGCCGCCGTGATCTCGCCAATGATGTCGCCCACGCGCTGCACCGAACCCACGATCTCGTCCATGGTGGTGCCTGCGCTTTGCACCAGGCGCGCGCCCGAAGCCACCTTCTCTACCGATGCGCCAATGAGCTGCTTGATCTCTTTGGCCGCATCGGCGCTGCGCCCGGCCAGGCTGCGCACTTCACTGGCCACCACGGCAAAGCCCCGGCCTTGTTCACCGGCACGGGCGGCCTCTACCGCCGCGTTCAGCGCCAGGATGTTGGTCTGGAAGGCAATGCCATCAATGACGCTGATGATGTCGGCAATCTTGCGCGAGCTGTGGTTGATGTCGTCCATGGTGGTGACCACCTCGCCCACCACACGGCCACCGCGTGCGGCCACCTCGGCGGCCGAACTGGCCAGCGCGTTGGCCTGGTGCGCCGCATCGGCCGACTGGCGCACCGTGGCGGTGAGCTGCTCCATGCTTTGCGCGGTTTGCTGCAAGCTGCTGGCGGTTTGCTCGGTGCGGTCCGACAAGTCCTGGTTGCCGGTGGCAATCTCGGCACTGGCCGTGGAGATGCTGTCGGCGGCCTGGCGCACCTGTTGCAGCAGGTGCAGATAACGCTGGCGCATGCCCTCCACCTCTTGCACCAGGGCGCCGATCTCATCGCGCCGCGTGGTGCGAAACGCCTGCGTCAAATCGCCCTGGGCCACCAGCGTGATGGCCTGCGTCAGGCCGCGCAGCGGCTCGCTCACACCCCGGCGCAGCAGCACAAACAAGGCCAGTGCCAGCAAACCAATGGCCAGCAGCAGCATGCCCCACACGGTCAGCATCACCTGGCGCTGGCTGGCCATGGCCTCGCCATCGGGCACCTCGGCCACCACCCACCAGCCGTCGGCCTGGGTCTTGCGCACCAGGGCCCAGGGGTCATCGGCGCCAGCCAGCACCGGGGTGGCGTGGCGCACAAAACCGTCCTCGGCGCTGCCCAGCGCCGCCAGAAACTCCTGGGCCTGCGGGTAGGCCTGCAACACCTTTTGGCCCCGGGCCGTGGGGTGGGCCACCAGCACCGCGTCGGCCAGCGACTGGCGCGGGTCAATCACGTACACACCGCCGTGCTCAAAAAAGTGCGTCTGCGCCACCTGCTTTTCCAGCATGCTCTCGAAGATGCTGATGTCGTTGCCGATGAACAGCAGCGCCACCACCTGGCCACTGCTGCCCTTGACCGGCAGGTAGTGGCCCATGTAGGGCTTGCCGCCCACCACGGTGCGGCCGGTGTAGGGCTCGCCAGTTTTGACGCGCGCGTAGGCCGGGTTGCTGCGCTCCAGCAGCATGCCTTGCTGGCGCTCGCCCTTGTCGTTTTTGATGGAGGTGGTGATGGCGATGAAGTCCTCGCCCTTTTTGGCAAACACCGTGGCGATGCCGCCGCTTTCGGTGGCGAACTTGTCCACCGAGCCATAGTCGTCGTTGACCAGGGCGCCGTAGCTGCGCAACTCGCCCGTGGCCTCGTCCAGATGCATAGCCGAGTCAAAGTAGCGCTGGAAGCCCTTCATCGTCAGCTGCACCAGCTCGCGGTTGGCGCCCGCCGCAGCATCGAGCGACTGGGCCACGCTCTGGGCGGTGTAGCCCACGCTGCGCACCACCTGCGCGCGGGTGCTGCGCTCGGTCAGCACCATGATGGCCAGCCCCACCACCACCAACACCAGCGCCACCAGGGCAATCGCCAGCGCAGTGGTGCGCCGGGCCACGGATTGGTTGTTGGTAATGGACTCGGCCATGGCATGCTCCCCCTGCAAAAACACATCGACCGGAACACAGCCGGCCACGGGAACACTCTACGGCAGCGAAGTCGTTACATCTGATAACGCATTCCCTTACGCAGTCTTGCGTACCGGCCGCCAGCCCAGACCGGCGCGGGTGCCTGCGGCGGGGCGGTATTCGCAGCCCACCCAGCCGCTGTAGCCGCAGGCGTCGATCAGGTCGAACAGGTAGGGGTAGTGCAGTTCGCCCCGGTCGGGCTCGTGGCGTTCGGGCACACCGGCGATCTGGAGATGCGCCACGCGGCCCGTGGGCAGGTACTGGCGCAGCTTGGTGGCCACGTCGCCCTCGACGATCTGGCAGTGGTACAAGTCCATCTGCACCTTCAGGTGGGGCGAATCGACGGCGTCCAGCAGGGCGTGGGCGTGGTCTTGGCGGTTGAGAAAGTAGCCCGGCATGTCGCGCAGGTTGATGGGTTCGATCAGCACCTGGCAGCCCTGGGCACCGGCCTGTGCGGCGGCCCAGCGCAGGTTGGCCACCAGCAGCGGCTCCAGCGCCTGGCGCGTGCTGCCTGCGGGCAGCAACCCGGCCATGAGGTGGATGCGCGGGCAATCCAGCGCCTGGGCGTAGCGCAGGGCTTCAAGCACCCCGGCGCGGAACTCCGCCTCGCGCCCCGGCAGGGCGGCGGTGCCGCGCGCGCCCTGCTCCCAGGCGCTGGCCATGGCGGTGCGCTCCAGCCCGGCGGGCGGCGCGTTGAACAGCACCTGGCGCAGGCCGTTGGCGCGCAGGCGGGCGGCCAGCTCGGCAGGCGCGAAGGCGTAGGGAAACAAATACTCCACCGCGCTGAAGCCATCGCTGGCAGCGGCGGCAAAGCGCTCCAGAAACGGCAGCTCGGTGTACATCAGGCTCAGGTTGGCGGCAAACTGGGGCATGGCGGGGTCACTCCATCAATCAACGGCGCGCAGCTTATCGCGGGCCCTGCGGGGGCGGGTAACGGCGCTGGCGCCTGCGGGGCAAAATACACGCCCAAAGTGCCTCCAGCGCCCATGCAGAAAGCGCTAGCAGCTCCTCTTTTGATAGTATCAAACCACCCTATCGTCCCACCCGGCAGCCCCTGCCCGCTTCCCCAGGAACCTCCCCATGCGCATCGGAGAACTTGCCCGCCGCACCGGCACCACGCCCAAAGCCCTGCGCCTGTACGAGGCGCGCGGCCTGCTGGGCACAGTGGCCCGCGCTGGCAGCTACCGGCAGTACGGCGAGCAGGACGTGGTGCAGGTGCAGCTGATTCGCCAGGCGCAGGCGCTGGGTTTTCGGCTCTCGCAGCTCGATGGCCTGAACGCCCTGCACACCCCCGCAGGCTGGACGCACATTGCCACGCTGGTGGCCACGCGGCGCGCCGCCGTGGCGCGTGAGCTGGAGCGCCTGCAAGCCCTGGCGCACGAACTGGCCACGCTGGAGGCGCAATTGCACACCTGCGACAGCCATCCCCTTCACCTGCCTTGCGCCGCTTGACTCTGCCCCATGGGGCAAGGTGAGGATGGCGCCATCGTGATTGGAAAAAGGGATTTTCATGGCGCAACGCATTCTCATCATCCAGGGCCACCCGGCGTCCGACAGCCTGTGCGCGGGCCTGGCCAGCGCCTACGCCGAAGGCGCCCATGCAGCGGGCGCTGAAGTGCGCTGGCTGCGCCTGGGCGAGATGGACTTTGACCCGCTGCTGCACGCAGGCTACCGGGACGCGCAGCCCCTGGAGCCCGACCTGGTGGCCGCCCAGGCCGCCATGGTCTGGGCCGAACACCTGGTGTGGGTGTACCCCGTGTGGTGGGGCGCCATGCCCGCGCTGCTCAAGGGCTTCATCGACCGGGTGTTCCTGCCCGGTTTTGCCTTTCGCTACCGCAGCGGCTCATCGCTGTGGGACAAGCTGCTGGCAGGCCGCTCAGCCGAGCTGCTGGTGACGATGGACTCGCCGCCCTGGTACTACCGCTGGGTGCAGGGCATGCCAGGCCACCGGCAAATGAAGCACACGATTCTGGAGTTCAGCGGCATCCGGCCTGTGCGCGTGCGCAGCATCGGCCCGGTGCGCAGTGCCGATGCCACGCGCCGGGCGCAATGGCTGCAACAAGCCCGGCAGTGGGGAACGCAGCAAGGGCGCCGGGCCCCCGTTTCAAGCAAAAACCGCCTCCAAGGCTGATGTAGCGGGCGCCAGCAGCTATCACATCAATAGCAAATAGCGCCCGCTGTGGCGGCGCCTCAGTTCACCTTCAGCAAGCGCCAGTCGATGCGGTTGTCGGCGCGGTGGGGCAGTTGCACCTTTTTGGTGGCCGCCCACGGAATCACTTGGTTGTACAGCGGGATGTGCGAGATCAGCTGGTGCTCGGCCAGCAGCGCTTTCTCGATCAGGGCGTTGCGCGTGGCGTGGTCGGTTTCTTTTTTGATGCGCTCGATCAGTGCGTCCTGCTGCGGGTCAGAAAAGCGCCCCAGGTTGAAGTTGCCGTCGCCGCCCGCGCCCGGCGAGCGGACCAGCGATTGCAGCGAGTAGAGGGCATCAAACGTGGGCACGCCCCAGCCCAGCAGGTAGATGCTGGCCTCGTTGCGCTGGATCATCGGGAAGTAGGTAGCAAACGGCTGCGTGCGCAGCTTGGCCTTGATGCCCACCTTGGCCCACTGCGCAGTGATGGCCTGGCACAGCTGCTCGTCGTTGATGTAGCGGCCTGCGCTGCACGCAAAGTCCACCTCAAAGCCCTGCGGGTAGCCTGCCTCGGCCAGCAGCTTTTGTGCGGCAGCGGCGTCATAGGGCCAGCGCACATCGGCCTTGGCCGTCCAGCCGTTGACCTGGCGCGCCACCAGCGCGCCCGTGGGCTGGGCCAGGCCGCGCAGCACCACGCGCTGGATGGTGTTGATGTCGATCGCCTGGTACAGCGCCTTGCGCACGCGCACGTCCTTGAGCGGGTTTTTGCCTTTCACGCTGGCACCGGGCAGCTCGTCGCGGAACTGGTCCATACCCAAAAAGATGGTGCGGTACTCGGCGCCTTCGAGCACTTGCAGGTTGGGCGTCTGGCGCACGCGGGCCAGGTCTTGCAGGCTGGGGTCAATCACAAAATCCACCTCGCCCGAGAGCAGCGCTGCCGTGCGCGTGGCGTCCGATTTGATGGGCGTCTGGATCACTTCGGTGACGTTGGTGGGGAACTTGCCCTTGCCCCACCAGTGCGGGTTGGCCTGCAACACGGCGCGCTGGTCGGGCGTCCAGGACTTGAGCACAAACGGCCCGGTGCCCAGCGCGTTGCGGTGGGCAAAGTTCTCGTCCTTGGACTTGATGTCTTTGGGCTCGGTGGATTTGTTGGCCTCGGCCCAGGCGCGGCTCATCATGCGCAGCTCGGTCAGCTGGTTCAGCAGCACCGGGTTGGGCAGGTTGGAGACGATGTCGATGGTGTGGCTATCGACCTTCACCACCTTGTCGATGCCCTGGGTATAGACGGCGTAGTTGGAGGTTTTGGCCTTGGCGCGCTCCAGCGAGAACACGGCATCGTCGGCGGTGAAGTCGCTGCCGTCGCTGAACTTGACGCCCTTGCGCAGGCTCAATCGCAATTGCGTGGGGCTGGTCTGTTTCCACTCGGTGGCCAGGGCGGCTTCGGGCTTGAAGGTTTTGCTGTTGTATTCGAGCAGCGTGTCGTACACAGCCGAGTGCAGGGTGTTGTTGGGGCCCAGGTTGTGCGCATGCACATCCCAGGTGGTCACATCGCCCGAGCGGGCAAAGCGCAAGGTGTTGGCGTTGGCCGCCAGGGGCAGGGTGGCGACCAGGGCCGCCGCCAGAACCAGGGGTTTGAAGTGCATGGCGTTTCGTCCTTCAGACAATACAAAACGCCACTGTGACCCAGCCACGCGGCAAAAGGAACTACTTTTTTAGGGTATCCATATGCCGCGCGGGGGCGCTGCTCACTCGAACGGCTGGGGGCGGCGGGTCTGGTCGCTCGATGGCGGCAGGATGGGCAGCACCATCTTGGGCTGGTCGCCCGTCAGCGTCTTGAGGAAAGCGACGATGTCGGCGTTTTCTTGCGGCGTGAACTTCTTGCCCAGCTGCAATCGGCCCATGGTGTCCACGGCCTCTGGCAGGGTGTCGGCGGCGCCGTCGTGGAAGTAGGGGTAGGTCAGCGCCACGTTGCGCAGCGAAGGCACCTTGAAGTTGAAGCGGTCGGCATCCTTGCCCGTGACGGCCGAGCGCCCCTCGGCAGGGTTGTCGGTCTGGTAGGCCTCGACCACGCCCATTTTCTGGAACGAGTTGCCGCCTACGTTGGGGCCGTTGTGGCAGGCCACGCAGCCACTGGCCTTGAAGGTCTGGTAGCCGCGCAGCTCCTGGGCGGTGATGGCTTTTTTGTCGCCCTTGAGCCATTGGTCAAAGCGCGCGTTCGGCGTGACCAGCGTTTCTTCAAAGGCGGCAATGGCCAGCGTGACCTCGTCGATGCTGAGCTTGTCATTGCCAAACACGCGCTTGAACTCGGCCACGTATTCGGGAATGGAGCGCAGCATGTCCACGGCCAGGTCGTGGGTGAAGGCCATTTCGCCGGGGTTGGCGATGGGGCCACCGGCCTGCTCGCGCAGGTCTTTGGCGCGGCCATCCCAGAACTGGGCCAGGTTCAGGCTGGAGTTGAGCACTGTGGGCGAGTTGATCGGGCCTTTTTGCCACTTGTCGCCAATGGAGGTCTTGAGGTTGTCGGAGCCGCCCATGCTCAGGTTGTGGCACGAGTTGCAGGAGATGAAGCCCGACTTGGACAACCGGGGATCGAACCAGAGCTTTTTGCCCAACTCCACCTTGGCCGGGTGGGTGACACGGTGCGGCTTGATCGGCTCAATGGGCTCTGGGGAGGGGCCTTTGGCATACACAGCGCCGGTGGCCAGCAAGGCGGCGGTGGCGAGTACACCGAGTCGGGCCCGCAAGATCCGGTAAGAGGTCATGGCGACGTCCTTTCTTGCAGCAGGAGCGCCCTGTGCGCCGTGCAATCCCGAACAACCCTGCGTCCTTCGGGCACTGCGAGCCCCCCACTGTGGAGGGATTGTTGAAGTGCCCCGCCCCCCTGCGCTTGACCTATCTCAAGCCAAAACGCTTTCCGCAGCCGGCTGATTGCCGCCGGGCGCGCGCCCGTCAGTCAGCCACGGCCACGGGCACACGCGGCGCCAGTGCGCACATCAGCTCGTAGCCCACAGTGCCTGCGGCGTGGGCCACATCGTCGATGGGCAACACGGCGCCGGTGCTGCTGCGGCCCCACAGCGTCACTTCGCTGCCCCAGCCGGGCTGCAGGCCCGCAGCCAGCACGGGGTTGAGGTCTACGGCCAGCATGTCCATGCTCACGCGCCCGAGCAGCCGGGTGCGCACGCCATCGACCAGCACGGGCGCGCCGGTGCCCGCATGGCGCGGGTAGCCATCGGCATAACCGCAGGCGGCAATGCCCACCAGGGTGGGGCCGTCTGCGGTAAAGCACGAGCCGTAGCCCACGGTGTCGCCCGCCTGCAATTGCTGCGTGCCGATCAGGCGCGTGGCCAGCGTCATGGTGGGCTGCAAGCCCCAGTGCGCTGCCGTGTGCTCGGGGTGGTCGGGGGCACTGCCGTACAGGGCGATGCCCGCGCGCACCCAGTCGGCGTACACCGCTGGGGTGCCAGGGCGCTGGCGCAGCGTGGCGGCGCTGTTGCACAGGCTGCGCTCGCCGGGCAGGTCTTGCGCGGCGGCGTTGAAGGCCGCCACCTGGTGGGCAATGCCGCGCGCGCCGTCGGCATCGCTGAAGTGCGTCATGAAAGAGATTTCATCGACCTGCGGCAGCGCGTTCAGCCGCGCCCAGGCGCTGCGAAAGCGCTGGGGCGTAAAGCCCAGGCGGTTCATGCCGGTGTTCATTTTCAGGAACACGCGGTGCGCCACCTGCGTTTTGTGCGCGGCCAGCATGTCGATTTGCTCGTCGCAGTGGATGGTGTGCCACAGGGACAGGCGCGAGCACAGCTCCAGGTCGCGCGGCTCGAACACGCCTTCGAGCAGCAAGATGGGGCCGCGCCAGCCCAGTTGGCGCACACGCTGGGCCTCGCTCAAGTCCAGCAGGGCAAAGCCGTCGGCGCCGCGCAGCCCCTCAAAAACATGTTCGATGCCGTGACCATAGGCGTTGGCCTTGACCACGGCCCAGACCTTGGCGTCAGCGGCAGCAGCGCGTGCGCGCGCCAGGTTGTGTTGCAAGGCAGGGGTGTGGATACAGGCGTGGATGGGGCGCGGCATGGCGGCAGACTCAGGGAAGATGCCGGGGATTCTGGCACCGTTGCACCGGCAGGCGCGTGATATAACCGCGCTTCCCTTGCTCCGGCCCCCTCTTTGTCCTGGGCACCAGCCCTGCGGCCCCCTCTCCAGCCCCTTGCCATGAAGCGCGGTTTCTACACCATCATGTCAGCGCAGTTTTTCAGCTCGCTGGCAGACAACGCCTTGTTCGTGGCCGCCGTCGAGTTGCTGCGCGCCAGCGGCGGTGCCGAATGGCAACGCGCCGCGCTGGTACCCATGTTCGCGCTGTTCTACGTCGTCCTGGCGCCGTTTGTCGGCGCCTTTGCCGACGCCCAGCCCAAGGGCCGGGTGATGTTCATCAGCAACGCCATCAAGGTGGTGGGCTGCCTGATGATGCTGTTTGGCTCGCACCCGCTGATGGCGTACGCCGTGGTGGGGCTGGGCGCGGCGGCCTACTCGCCCGCCAAGTACGGCATCCTGACCGAGCTGCTGCCCGCCTCGCAACTGGTCAAGGCCAATGGCTGGATCGAGGGGCTGACCATTGCGTCCATCATTTTGGGCGTGCTGCTGGGCGGGCAGCTGGTGGGGCCGGTGGTGGCGCCGCTGCTGCTGGGCATTGACCTGCCCGGGGTGGACACCGGCATCGACACCGCCCCCGAAGCAGGCATTGCCGCGCTGATCGTGCTCTACCTGATTGCCGCCTGGTTCAACACGCGCATCCCGCACACCGGCGTGGAAATGCGCCCCCTGCGCCAAGACCCCGATCGCAGCGTGCTGGCCAACGCGCTGGCCCTGCTGCCCGACTTCCAGCGCTGCAACCGCCGCCTGTGGCACGACAAGCTGGGGCAGATTTCGCTGGCCACGACCACGCTGTTCTGGGGCGTCTCGGGCAACCTGCGCTACATCGTGCTGGCCTGGGCCGCCGTGGCGCTGGGCTACAGCACCACGCAGGCCTCGGCGCTGGTGGGTGTGGTGGCCATCGGCACGGCAGCGGGCGCCATGCTGGCCTCCATGCGCATGAGCCTGGAAGGCGCCACCCGCGTCATTCCGCTGGGTGTGGGCATGGGCCTGCTGGTGATTTTGATGAACTTCATCGACAACATCTGGCTGGCCGTGCCGTTTCTGATCGTGCTGGGGGGGCTGGGCGGTTTTCTGGTGGTGCCCATGAATGCGCTGCTACAGCACCGGGGCCACAACCTGATGGGCGCGGGCCGCTCCATTGCCGTGCAAAACTTCAACGAGCAGGCCTGCATCCTGGGCCTGGGCGCGCTGTATGCGCTGTCCACCAAGTTCGGCCTGTCGGCCTTTGGCGCCATCTCGGTGTTTGGCGTGGTGGTGGCAGGCGCGATGTGGCTGATCCGGCGCTGGCACCTGCACAACTGCACCCACCACCCGCAAGAGGTGGAACACCTGCTGCGCATCGCGCGCCACGACGCCCACCATTGACTTCCATTTTGATAGCTGCTCGCGCTTACCCTGCGGGCGCTACAGGCCGATTTGGCTCACAATGGACACCCCCCAGTTTCAGGAGCCACTGCCATGCACCCACTGGAAGACTTCAACGCCCACAGCACCGACGGCCACAGCGTGCCGCTGCGCCAATACGCGGGCCAGGTGCTGCTCATCGTCAACACCGCCAGCGCCTGCGGGTTCACGCCGCAGTTGGCCGGGTTGCAGGCGCTGCACCAGCAGTACGCGGCCCAAGGGCTGGTGGTGCTGGGGTTTCCGTGCAACCAGTTTGGCACCCAAGAGCCGGGCAGCAACGCCGAGATTGCGCAGTTTTGCCAGCGCAATTACGGCGTGGATTTTCCGGTGCTGGCCAAGGTGGAGGTCAACGGCGCGGGCGCCCACCCGCTGTTCCAGTGGCTCAAGGCCCAGGCGCCGGGGCTGCTGGGCACCCAGGCCATCAAGTGGAACTTCACCAAGTTTCTGGTGGGCCGCGATGGCCGGGTGATTCGCCGCTACGCGCCGCAAACGGCACCGCACGAGCTGGCTGCCGACATCGAGGCCGCCCTGGCCGCCTGAGCCACACCCGCCCGGGGAGGGGCAGGGCGTGGTGCAGCGGTGCAGCCCATCGCGCCGCTGGTGGCGGCGCACTCCCACCACATGGCGCAAATCACCCCAGCGCTTCAGGCACGGGCATGGGTGCCAGCCCCACCAGACCGGCGGGGCCGCCGTCGCTGGGCAGGAAGCGGTCGTGGTACTCCTGGGACTGTACGAATGCGTCAATGGCCCCCAGCACATCGCCCTGGTTGTTGAGCACATGGAGCCAGTGTTCATACCCGCTCTGGTCTGGCGTGCGCCCCAGCAGGCCTACGTAGAACAGTGTCACGCTGACTTCCTCGCGCATCAGTTCCTGGTATTCGCTCGATTGGGCAAACCCGGCCAATGCCTCGCCGCGCGTGGTGCCGCCAGCCAGCTGGCCCAGCCAGTAGGCCTTGCCGGGAGCGTCAGGCAACCGGCCCAGCACGTTCTGGTACAGCGTGTCGAGGAAGCCCGCGTTGTCCAGCGCCCCGTACTGGCGCTGGAATTCGCTGCTGTCGGCAAAGCCTTGGGCCACTTGCTCCAGGCTCTGGCCTTGGTTGAGCATTTGCTCCATCCAGTGGGTCATGCCCGCTTCGTCCGGGATGCGCTCAAAGGCGGCAAAGTACAGGCGGGCCAGTGCGCCAGCATGGGTCTGGAACTCGGACGAGCCGAGAAAAGCGTTGGCCACTTCAGCGCGGCTTTGCGCGCCACTGTCGAGAATCTCTCGCCAGTGCGTCAGCCCGGTCTCTTCAGCCTCGCGGAACAGCGTGTCGCGGTACAGCTGCATGGCGTAGAGCTTGGTGCTGCCAAAGACGTCGTTGTCCTTGACGCCTACGGTCAGGCCATGGGCTGCCTCCAGGGCGTCGGGGAACTGGTCATGGTCGCTATCGACTGGTGGGGGCACGAGCGCCATTTTTCCGGGGGCGCCGGGGTCGGTGATGACGCCGTCGGCTTTGCCGTCCAGGTCGAACTGGCCACCGTCCTGGATGACAAAGTCCAAGCGGGTTTTGCCATGCTCGGTGACCACGCGCCCGCCGTTGGCCGCACTGGCCAGGTTGACCCAGGTGCCACTGGCGTCTTGTTTGTAGTAGCCGTCAATGTCCAGGGCACCGTCCAGGTAGAGGCTGAAGGTTTCGGTAGCCCCTGCCGTATCGGCTTTGGCCGTGAAACTGAGCAGGCCCAGCGGCGTGCTCAAGCCCTCGGGCAGGTCTGCGGGCGCGTCTTTCTGGCCGATGCTGGTGATCTTGGCGTTGCCCGCCTGGGCACTGACTTTGCCATCCTGGCTGCCAACCACCAGGGTCACTGGCGTCTGAGGCGCTTGCGGGTTGCTGCTGACGCGGTCGGTCTGGCGCAAGTTCAGCGACGTTACCTGCGATTGCTCACTGTCTTTGATGCCGTCGCCATTGCCGTCCCCAGCGACCACTGGGCCACCGGGGCGCGAGGGAATGCCCGGGACGCTGCCCTCTTCTTCAGCAGAAACACCATCCCCATCATCGGGTGGCGATGCGGCAGCCACCGAGATACGGAAGGTGTCTGTCACCGTGCCGCCGTTACCGTCGCTGGCGATGACATCAACGCTGACAGCGCCGACGTTGCTGTGAGCCGGTGTGCCGCTGAAAGTGCGGGTGGCCGCGTTGAAGTGGAGCCAGTTGGGCAGCGTACCGCCCCCAGCCAGTTGCGCGCTGTAGGTGAGCGTGTCGCCGTCCACGTCAGCAAAGCTGTTGGCCGCAAACTGGAAGTTGAAGGCCGCATCTTGCTTGGCGTTCTGGTCAGGCACTGCGTTGACCACTGTGGGCGCATCGTTTACCGCCGTGATGTTCACCGTGGTGCTGCCCGCCGCAGTCAAGGCCCCGCCGCTGCCCTGGCTGCCGGTGTTGCCGTCGCTGAAGCTCCAGCCGATCTGCACGCTGGCCGGGGGGGCGTTGGACGTGTTGGCGTAGCCGATGCTCGACAGCACTTCATTGACCCGCGCCTGGGTGGCGCTGGCGTTGAAGGTGATGGTCAGCCTGCCGCCGGTGTTAGTCACGGTGCCCACCGTGGTGCTCGAGAGCACCGCGTTGCCGCCGGTGAAGGCCAGGTTGCCCAGCGCGCTGAACACGTCTTCTGCGGCGCGGCCCCCTGAGCGCGCCAGCGTGACGCTGGCGCCGCTGTAGTTGCCCAGGCCGCCGTTCAGGGCAGCCAACTCGGCATCGAACACCGCTACCGAGGCGTCCAGCGCAATGGCGCTGGCATTCTCGGTGTAGCTAGGTGCGCCGTCGAGGTTGCTGAAGGCTGGGGCGTTGTTGACCCCAGCAGCAGCGCTCAGGTGGTAAGTCCCCGTCACCGCCGCCGCTACGCCGTCGCTCACGCTGACGCCGATGCTGGCCGCACCAGCGGCGCTGGCGGTAAAGGTGGCACCAGCGATGGCGGCATTGAGGGTGGCAGCGGTGCCGCTCAGTTGGATGCCCGCCGTGGTGGTGTCTGCATCTGTCAGCCCGTTGAGGGTGCCGTTGGTGGCCGTCAGCGTGACATTCAAGACGACACCCGCGCCATCGGCATCGCTCACGGCAAAGTCTGCAAGCGCTGCAGCCGTCCCTGCGGTTACCGCTTGCGCGGTGCCCGGCAGACCACTGATGGTGGGCGCATCGTTCACCGCCGTGATATTCACCGTGGTGCTGCCCGCCGCTGCCAAGGCCCCGCCGCTGCCCTGGCTGCCGGTGTTGCCGTCGCTGAAGCGCCAGTCCACCTGCACGCTGGTGGGCGGGTTGTGGCTGGTGTTCTGGTAGGTCAGCGATTGCAGCGCACCGTTGACGATGGCTTGGGTGGCGGCATGGTTGAAGGTGATGGCCAGGGTGCCGCCCGTCTGGGTGAATGTGCCGATGGTCGTGCCGCTCCACACCACGTTGCTGCCGCTGAACGTGAGGCTGCCGCTGGCGCCAAACAGGTCGTCGGTGCTGGCGCCGCCGCTGCGGCCCAGGGTCAGGCTGGCGCCATCGTAGTGGCCCTGGGCGGCCAGGTCAGCGTCCAGCACATGGGCACCGGGCTCCAGCAGCACGGCGCTGGCGTCTTCGGTGTAGCTGGCGGTATGGCCCAGGCTGGGGGTGCTGGCAAAGCTGGTGTCCAGCGAGCCGTCGGTGTTCAGCCGCACCACGCTGAAGTCATTGTTGCTGCCGTTCGAGCTATAGCCCACCAGCACGATCTTGCCGTCGGCTTGCAGGGTGACGCGGTAGGCCACGTCCTCGCTGCTGCCCACGGGAAGAAGGAGCTTGCCGTCGCCGCTAAAGCTGGTGTCCAGCGTGCCATCGGTGTTCAGGCGCACCACGCTGAAGTCAACGTCGCTGCCGTTGTTGCTCAAGCCCGCGATCACGATCTTGTCGTCGGCTTGCAGGGTGACGCTGTAGGCCAAGTCACTGCTGCTGCCCACAGGCAGGAGGAGCTTGCCGTCGCCGTCAAAGTCGGTGTCCAGCGTGCCATCGGTGTTCAGGCGCACCACGCTGAAGTCATAGTTGCTGCCGTTGTGGCTACTGCCCGCCAGCACGATCTTGCCGTCGGCTTGCAGGGTGACGCTGTAAGCCAGGTCGTTGCCGCTGTCCACGGGCAGGAGGAGCTTGCCCGTGCCGTCGGTGCCAAAGTCGGTGTCCAGTGAGCCATTGGCGTTCAGGCGCACCACGCTGAAGTCATTGTTGTTGCCGTTGTGGCTACTGCCCGCCAGCACGATCTTGCCGTCGGCTTGCAGGGCGAGGCTGTAGACCTGGTCGTAGCCGCCCACGGGCATGAGGACTTTGCCGTCGGTGCCAAAGTCGGTATCCAGCGTGCCATCGGTGTTCAGGCGCACTACGCTGAAGTCGTAGTCGCCGCCGTTATTGCTATAGCCCGCCAGCACGATCTTGCCGTCGGTCTGTAGGGTGACGCTGCGGGCCACGTCGTCGCTGCTGCCCACGGGCACGAGAACCTTGCCGCCTCCGCCAAAGTCGGTATCGAGCGTGCCGTCACCGTTCAGGCGTACCACGCTGAAGTCATCGTTGCTGCCGTTGTGGCTAGTGCCCGCCAGCACGATCTTGCCGTCGGCTTGCAGGGTGACGCTGTAGGCCTTGTCTTGGCCGCTGCCCACGGGCACGAAGACCTTGCCGCCGGTGCCAAAGCTGGTATCGAGCGTACCGTCGGCGTGCAGGCGCACCACGCTGAAGTCATCGTTGCTGCCGTTGTGGCTAGTGCCCGCCAGCACGATCTTGCCGTCGGTTTGCACGGTGACGCTCCAGGCCTGGTCGTGGCCGCTGCCCACGGGCACGAGGAGCTTGCCGCCGTCGGGCAGGGTGAACCGGGGGGCGGTGTTGACGACCGGGGCGCTCAGGATGAAGTCATTGCCCGTTGCCCCTGTGTAGCTGGCAGTCAACACCGTGTTGTTGCCGCCCGCCGTCAGCGTACCGCCTTCAGCCAGGCCGCTGAAGGTTCCGGTTACGGGGTCGGTCATGTCATTGGCGATCAAGGTATAGCGGTCGCCCGAGCCCGGCGTGTAACCGTGGGTGGCCGAGAGCGATCCCGCAACATGCACCGTTCCCTTGACGACCACCTGGTCATACCCCGTTCCCGCCGTGGTGCCGTTGATCTGCACAGCCAGTGTGCTGCCCGCTTGCATGTCCAGGTTGCCGTTGATGGTCAGCACGCCCGTGCCCGCGCCGCTGCCGGGAGACAAGGTGGCGCCACTGGTGAGGGTGGCGCTGCCCCCGATGCTGCCGCTACCGCCCAGGGTGGCGCCAGCACTCACGGTGACAAGGCCAGTGCCCAGCGCGCCATTGACGAGCACGGCGCCAGCGTTGACTGAAGTCGCTCCGCTGTGGGTGGCGCTGGAGCCCGACAGCGTCAACGTGCCCGCACCGCTCTTGGTCAGCCCGCCCGCACCGGCCAGCGCGGTCGCGAAGGTGGCGGTGTCGCCCGCGCCGTTGACGACAGTGAGGGAGGCGCCCCCATCGATCGTCAGCGTGCCGCCAGTCAGCGTCACGCCGCTGGCAGCGCTCAGATCCAGTGTCAGGCTTTCGCTGATCGCCACGCTGCCCAGCACCAAGGTCTGGCCCGCCAGAGTGGAGGCGAGCACGATGGTCTGGCTGCCGGTGGCATCGGCGGCGGCCATGGCGATGGCTTCGCTGAAGCTCACGCCGTTGCTGGGGTCGATGGTGGCGGTGTCCGTGGCGCTGGTGACGTAGATGGTGTCGCTGGTCACCGCCACATCGGCGGTAGTGCTGGCCGCGCCGTCGCTTAGCGTGAAGCGCAGGGTGGCATCGCCAGCAGGCGTGTCATTGCTGTAAGTGATGTGCCGCACCACGTCATTGACCAACGCGGTGGTGGCTGGCGTACCGCTGCTGGTGAAGTGGATGGTCAGCACGCCGCCGGTATGGGTGTAGGTGGCGAAAGTCTGCCCGCCTGGCACCGATTGCAGGCTTCCGCTGGCACCCGTGTCGCTGGCGGTAAAGAGGCTTGATGCACCGAAGCCGAAGGTGTCGCTGGTCACCGCTGTGCCAGGGCGCTGTACGGTCAGGCTGGCGCCGTTCCAGTCTCCATGGCCGCTGTTGAGCGCACCCAGTTCGGTATCCGTCAGTGATGCGTCACCGCCCGCGTCGAGTGTCACCGTATTGCCCACGCCGGCCCAGGCCACGCTGTTGCCGTCCAGGCTGGCGATGGTGGGTGGGTTGTAGGTCCAGGTGCTGTCGGCGGTGCCAGCAATGTTGGCGGTGGATGCACCGGAAGTGCCGTGAGGGCCCAGGCCCGACGCACCACCGGCGCCACCCATCCCGGTATTGCTGCTGATGTCAACGCTGTCGGCTTCATAGCGGAAAGTGCCATCGCTCGACACCTGCACACCGCCCGTGCCATATCCACCGTTGCCGGCGTAAATACCAGTACCCCCGTTGCCGCCCGTGCCGGTGTTGCCAGTCAGCGAGGATGCTGCCATATGCACGGTGGAAAGGGCGCCTATGTACAGCCCCCCAACGGCCTTGCCACCCAACTCTAGATCATCGGAGCCGCTCCAACCGTTTGCAACGTTGTTGGTAATGAAGGAGTTGACGATGGTGGCCAGGGTATTTGTGCCGGTGACGGCAATGCCTGCGCCCAGGGCGTCTTTGCCGGAGAGGTTGCCTTGAAGCTTGCCGTTGGAGACAGTCAGCCCGTCCAGCACCACCGTGCCAGCAGTGATGTTCAGCACACGGCTGGCTGCGTTGCCGTTGATGGTGATGTCTGGCGTGCCGTTGCCGTCGATGTCGCCCTTGATCTGGAGGTCAGAGGTGATGCTCAGTTCCCCCGAGCTGAGGGTGATGGTGGAGCCACTCAGACCTGGCGCGAACGCGATGGTGTCGGCACCGGGTGCGGTGTTGGCATTGACAATGGCCTGGCGCAATGACCCGGCGCCGCTGTCTAAATTATTGGTGACGGTCAAAGTTGCCAGCGCATGGCCATAGGCAGCCAGGGTGTCGTGCGACAGGGCCACCGGGGCCGCGATGTGGCCGGTGGCAATTTCCAGCGCCCAGTCGCCCTGGGCGCCCGTGCGGTTGTCGCTGGCGGCCACATCAGCGCCCGTCAAGGCCGCCAGATTCGACACCAACTGCGCGCCCTGTGCGCCGCGCCCCAGGTCGCAGGCATAGAGCAGCAGGTCGCCGTCGGCCGTCAGCCCGCGCCCCAGCACCGCCAGGGCATCGGCCTGGCCCGCCAGGGTGCTGTTGTCCAAAAAGGTGCCGCCCAGCCACAACTGGCCTTCGCTGCCATGGGCCAGCACATGCACGGTGGCCACGTCACCGCGTTGGCCCAGTGCGGCCGCCATTTGCGCCAGGCCGTCTGCACCCGCTTTCAGGTAAACCACCTCCACGCCGGGCGCCAAGCCCTTGAGCAAGGTGGCCACGTCTTGGACGCGGCTGTCCACAAAGACGACTTCACGCGGGGCCGCGCCGGTGGTGTCAAGGGTGCTGGTACTGGCAATGGTCATGGTCTGCTTTCTTGACGTGTTTTTGGCCTCTGGCGCTTATGCAGCAAGCGCTGGTAGCTATTAATTTTGATGATTCTTGGTGGTGATGGCGTTGGCGCGGCGGCAGGGTGGTTTTGCCTGCACCGGGCAGGCCGGTGGGCCACCAGGTGGTGGCCGTGCCTTGGCGGGTCATGAAGAGAAGGTCGGCTTGCGTACCACGCCTTGGCGCTGGTACCCGGCGCCGCAGATGCTGCGCCGGGTGGCGCTGACGGGAAAGGAAATGCGCATGTCTTGTTCTTTTCTACTCTTGTTTTAATAGCTGCAAGCGCCCTGTGCATCAGCGCTGGAGGCAAAAATCAATCCACTTCTTTGGCGAGACAATGGACTGTAGGCATTTGTGGCTTTTTGCAACATCCCTGAAATTGGGTAATTTGCAGCCCCCTCTTGCAAAATCCCCAATCTCAGGGATAGGCGGGGCAGGGCGCCTGGCCTAGGATGGCCCATTCGTTTTTTTACGTGCCCATGGCGCCCCAGCATGTCCGATCCCTCGTTTTTTTCTGCCGATTCGACGCTGCCCGTCCCGGTGCTGGTGGTAGAGGATGAGCCGCTGTTGCAGCAGCGCCTGCGCGGCGTATTGCTACAACTGGGCTATGCGCCCGATGCACTGGTGTTTGCCGCTTCGCTGGCCGAGGCGCGGGTGTGCCTTGCGGCGCAACCGATGGCCCTGGCGCTGGTGGACTTGGCGCTGCCCGATGGCAACGGCATGGCGCTGATCGAGCAGATGCGCCTGGAAGACCCGGGGCTGGGCATTCTGGTGGTGTCGGCCTGGAGTTCCGAGGACGCCATCCTGGGGGCGCTGCGTGCGGGCGCGACGGGCTATGTGCTCAAGGAGCGCGACGATCTGGAGGTGATGCTGTCGATCCGCAGCGTGCTGCGCGGGGGCGCGCCGATTGATCCGTTCATTGCGCGGCGCATTTTGCAGCTGCTGCCCCAGCCTGCGCCGGTGTCATCAGTGGCCGCCGCTGACATCGCCCCCCTGGAAGAGGCGCTGAGCGCACGCGAGTCGCAGATTTTGCGGCTGGTGGCCGATGGGATGAGCAACCGCGAGATTGCCGAGCAGTTGTTTTTGTCGCGCCACACGGTGGAGTGCCACATCAAACGCATTTACCGCAAGCTGGCCGTGCCCTCACGCACCCGCGCCGTGCATGAGGCGCGGGCCCGGGGGTTGCTGGCGTGACGGGGTGCCTGGGGTGGCTGCGCGACAGGCCCGAGGGCGTGCTGGCGGTATGGGCGAGGTGGGTGGTAACGCTGGTGCTGGCGGTGGGCGGGCCGGTCTGGGCGCAAGCGGATGCCCCACCGGGCGGTTCGGCATGTGCGCCGCGCGTGCTCTCGGTCATGGCCGTACGGGCCCTGGACGGTGTCGATGCAGCACCCCGGGGCGGTATGGCCGACCGGCCTGCGCAAGGCTGGGAGCCGGTGCAGCTGCCCGATGTGTGGACGCGCCGCTGGCCGAATCACGATGGCGCGGTGTGGTATCGCATCGATTGGGAGCGCCGCTGCGCAGGTGGTGCAGCAGAGGCTGCGCCAGTGGCCCTGGGGTTGAGCGGCATGAGCATGGCGGGCGAGGTGTTCATCCACCGCGATCTGCTGTGGCGCGATGCCTCGCTGGTGGAGCCGCTGTCGCGCAGCTGGAACAAGCCGCGCTGGTGGCTGCTGCCCGAATCAGCCCTCAACGCCGGTGTGAACACGGTGTGGGTGCGCGTGGTGGGGTTGTCGGTGCTGTCGCCTGGGTTGGGGACGCTGCAGCTGGGGTCTGCCCCAGAGGTAGCGCTGCAACACGAGCGCAGCCACTGGCAGCAGCAGACGGTTTATTTCATCAATGCCGTGATGTCGGCCATGGCGGGGGCGATGTTTTTGCTGGTGTGGTGCCTGCGGCGGCAAGAACATGCCTATGGCTGGTTTGGCCTGATGTCGCTGGGCTGGTTGGTGTACCTGACCACATTTTTGGCCGACACGCCCTGGCCCTGGCCCGACACGCTGACCAAGTCGCGTGTCAGCATGGTGGCACTGGTGTGGTATGTGCTGTGCGCATGCCTGTTCACCTTCCGCTTTGGTGCACAGCGCTTTGCGCGTGTGGAGCGGGCGCTGTGGGTGCTGGCAGCTGTGGGCGCTGCTGCAGCGCTGCTGGCGCCGCAGGCGATGGCGCGGCAGGTTTTCATGGCGGTATGGCTGAGTGCGGTGGCGGTTTTCTTGGCCAACTGCATTCAGTTCCAATGGCACGCTTGGCGCCCCCGCGCCGCAGGGCGCCAGTGGGGGCACATTCTGTTGGCGCTGTGCTGGCTGGTGTTTGTGGTGGTGGCTTTGCACGATCTGTTGATCGTGGTGGGCACGTGGGAGGTAGCACGCAGTTGGGCGGCCCTGAGCGGGCCACTGATCGTGACGCTCATGATGCTGCTGCTGGGCGGTCAACTGGCCCAGCAGATGGGCAGCGTGGAGCGCTTCAACCGCGAGCTGGAGCAGGGGGTGGCCCGCGCCCGCGCCGATCTGGCCCAGGCCCTGGAGCGCGAGCACGCCCAAGCGCTGGAGCACACCAAGCTGCAAGAGCGCATGCAGATCGCACACGATCTGCACGACGGCCTGGGCGGTAGCCTGATGCGCAGCATGGCGCTGGTGGAGCTGGCACCGCAGCCACTGGCCAACCAGCGCGTGCTGTCGCTCTTGAAGGTGCTGCGCGACGATTTGCGCCAGGTAATCGACCATGGTTCCAGTGCCGGTGCGCAGGTGCCCGATACACCGGTGCAGTGGGCTGCGCCGCTGCGCCACCGTTTCACGCTCCTCTTTGACGAAATGGGCGTGGCCTCGCAGTGGCGCATTGCCCCGCAGTGGCAGGGTCGGCCCAGCGCGCTGCAATGCCTGGGCCTGACACGGTTGGTGGAAGAGGCGCTGTCGAACGCCCTCAAGCACAGCCGGGCACGGCATGTGTGCGTGCAGTGCATGCAGCCGCAGCCAGACACCTTGCAGCTGCGCATTGCAGACGATGGCGTGGGCTTTGACGTGGAGGCCGTGCGCAATGCAGGCCTGAGCGTGGGGATGCGCAGCATGACCGCGCGCGCCGAGCGCATCGGCGCCACGCTCACGGTCGAATCGGGCGAAGGGGGCACGGTTCTGACGGTGGCGGTGGCGCTGGCACCACTACCGGCCTGATATTTGCTATGGACAAAAGACTGGCCACCCAATGGGTGGGAGCGCCAGAGCAGCGCCGCTCTGGAACGAGAGGCCGCCTTGCTCTACAGGCCCACCGGGCTTACTTTTTCTTGCCCCGCTTCTTCTCGGAGG
The DNA here is from genome assembly GCF_004341365.1 of Simplicispira metamorpha. Lineage (GTDB taxonomy): Bacteria > Pseudomonadota > Gammaproteobacteria > Burkholderiales > Burkholderiaceae_C > Simplicispira > Simplicispira metamorpha. Next base: position 243,720 of record NZ_SLXH01000001.1, read on the forward strand.
GGCGCTGACCACCGGGGCGCTCGGCATCAGCCCAGTGCTTGGGGCTGCGGGCCAGCTCAGTTTCCAGGCGCTCGCACAGGGTGCGCAGGATTTTGATGCGGGCATAGCGCTTGTCGTTGGCCTCTACCAGCGTCCAGGGGGCGGTGCCGGTGCTGGTGCGCTCGACCATGTCGCACACGGCCTGCTGGTAGGCGTCCCATTTGTCGCGGTTGCGCCAGTCTTCCTCGGTGATCTTGGAGCGCTTGAACTCCACCCGCTGGCGCTCCTGGAAGCGCCGCAGCTGCTCTTCCTGGCTGATCTGCAACCAGAACTTGACCAGAATCAGGCCCGCCTCGGCCATCTCGTGCTCGAAGTCGTTGATCTCGGTGTAGGCGCGCAGCCAGTCGGCATCGGTGCAAAAGCCCTCGATGCGCTCGACCAGCACCCGGCCATACCAGGTGCGGTCAAACAGCGTGATGTGGCCGTGGCGGGGCAGGTGGCGCCAAAAGCGCCACAGGTAGGGCTGGGCGCGCTCTTCGTCGGTGGGCGCAGCCACGGGCACGATGCGGTACTGGCGCGCATCCAGCGCCCCGGCAATGCGGCGGATGGAGCCGCCCTTGCCCGCTGCGTCCGCCCCCTCGAAGGCGCAGACCAGCGCCCGGTGCTGCAAGCGCGGGTCGCGGGCCAGCTCGGCCAGGCGGCCCTGCCAGTGCGCCAGCTCGTTCTGGTAGTGCTTGTCGGTGAGCGACAGGCCCAAGTCCAGCGCAGACAGCACGTTGCGCCCGTCGGTGTCCACGCGCACCATGGGCGCCACGGGCGATGTCGGGTGGCTGGTGTTGGCCAGCTTGGCGCGCAGGGCATCGCGCAGCACCTTGCCCACGGTCAAGGCGCGGTAGTTGTCGTTGGAGCCGTCGATCACCACCCAGGGCGCCCAGGGCGTGTTGGTCATGCGCAGCAAGTGGCCAGCGGTGGCTTGCAGCTGGTCGTAGGTTTCCAGCCGGTCCCAGTTCCACTGCGTCACGCGCCAGGCGGTGCGCGGGTCGCTGGCCAGGGCCTTGAGGCGTTTTTTCTGGGCCTCGCGCGTGAGGTGGAACCAGAACTTGAGCACCAGCGCGCCTTCGTTGACCAGCATGGCCTCGAAGCGGTTGATCTGGTCGGCCCGCGCGTCCAGCTCTTTGCGCGAGATGTCGCCATCGATGTGTTCGCGGATAGGGTCGGAGTACCACGAGCCGGCAAACATGCCGATGCGCCCCTTGGGCGGCAGCGCCTGCCAGTAGCGCCACATGCTGGGGCGTTCGCGCTCTTCGGTGGTGGGCCGGGCAAAGGCCAGGGTGCTGAGAAAACGGGCATCCATCCACTCGTAGAGCAGGTTGATGGTTTCTCCCTTGCCCGCGCCGTCCTGGCCGCTGATGAGCAGCACGACCGGAATCTTGCCCTGCGCATACAGCTCGGCCTGCGCGCCGAGCAGGTCGGCCCGCAGCGCAGGGACGGCTTTTTTGTAATCGGCCTTGGAAATCTTGTGGCCGATTTCGGCGGTTTCGAACATGGTGGCTCTCCGGGGGAGTGGGGGAGAGCCACTGTAGCGCCGTGGGCGCAGCGCCGAAACCGGCCGGTTTATGCGGCGTCGGGGGCCGCCTCGGGGGCGGCAGGCTCGACCACCGGCGCCGCCGCACGGGTGCGGGCGCTGTGCAGGGTGCGGGTCACGGTGCGCGCGTCCATGCCGTACATGTCGGCAAACTCTTCCACCGTTTTGCCGCTGGCCTCGAAGGTGCGCAGCAGGGCTTCTTCGCGGGCGGTTTTGGCGGCCAGTTCGGCCAGGGCTTCATCGAGCAGGGCGTTGGCCGCTTCGTCGCGGTTGCGCACGCGCTCGGCGTAGTCCTCGCGCGTGAGGCCGCTGGCCTCGATGTTGGCCACGATGCGCGCGCGCAGCTTGGGCAACAGGTCTTCGCTGCTGCGGCCCTGGCGGCGGCGGTACACCTCCACCAGCGCCTGGTGGATGTGCTCGGGCGCCATCGCTTCGACGGGCTGGCCTTGCAGGTCGTGGCGCTGCTGGCCCGCCGCCACGCATTGCAGGTAGCGCGTGGAGCGGGTGTGGATGCCCAGCGCCAGCTTCAGCGCCTCGCGCTCAAACAGGTCGGGATGGGCGGCCTGCAGGTCTTGAAAAATCCCACGCTTGAGCGGCAAAAACACCGCACCAAACAGCTGCGGGTACAGCTCGGCAAGCTTTTCGAGGGTGGGCGGAATGGGGCGCGGCGCGCGGCGCGCGGTAGCGGCGCCATCGGCGGCAGCGGGCGCATCGCCCTCGGTGGCTGCTGCGGCGGCGGAAGAGGAGTTTGCGGGCTTGCGGCCCCGGCCACCGCGTCCGCCCCGGCCACCCCGGCGCGAAGCGCCAGCGGGGCGGGAGTCGGCCTGGGCCGCTGCGGGGGCGCCCTCGCCGGGCGCAATGGTGGCGACGGCTGCAGCCGCAGCGGGCGCCGCGGCATCAGGGGCAGCGGGCGCGGCGGTCTGTTCTGGGTGTGGCACGGAGTCGGTCATGGGCGTAGCGGTAGAGGGCAACAAAACCCTCAATCATGCCAGCCTTGGCGCAAAGGGTGCGCAGTCCGGGCAGCGGCGCCGGAGCCGAAGCGGGCAAGATCTGCCCTTAGCGGACAAAGAACAACGGCAGAAACGCAGCGCAGCACCCACCGCCACAGCCCCATGCGCGCTACCTGCCTACCCCGCCAGCGCCTCGTCCAGCACCTGTACCCAGTGGCGCACGGGTGTGTCGGTGCCGCTTTGCAGGTGGGTGATGCAGCCAATGTTGGCGCTGGCGATCACGCTCGGCCCCAGCGCTTGCAGGTGGCCCAGCTTGCGCGTGCGTAGGGCCTGCGACAGCTGCGGCTGCAACACCGAATACGTGCCCGCCGAGCCGCAGCACAGGTGCGCCTCCTGCGCCACGCGCACGTCAAAACCCAGCGCGCGCAGGTGCTGCTCGATGCCGCCGCGCAGCCGCTGGCCGTGTTGCAGCGTACAGGGCGATTGCAGCGCCACCACCCCCTGCGGCACGTTGCGCAATTGGCCTTGCAATGAGGCGGCAATGTCGGGCAGCAGCTCCGAAAGGTCGCGCGCCAGGGCGCTGATGCGTGCGGCTTTGGCGGCGTACTGTGCATCGTGCTGCAAGTGGTGGCCGTACTCTTTGACCATGGCGCCGCAGCCCGAGGCGTTGAGCACGATGCACTCGACAGCATCGCTGCCCACCCGGGGCCACCAGGCGTCGATGTTGGCGCGCATCTGCGCCAGGGCGCCTTGCTGGTCGTTCAGGTGGAACTTGACGGCGCCGCAGCAGCCCGCCTCGGGGGCGATCACGGCCTGTATGCCCACGGCGTCCAGCACGCGCACGGTGGCGGCGTTGATGCCCGGCGCCATGCTGGGCTGCACGCAGCCCTCCAGCAGCAGCACCTTGCGCGCGTGCTGGCGCCGGGGCCAGTGGCCCGCCGCCGTGGGCACAGGCACCTTGGCGCGCACGCTGGCGGGCAGCACACCGCGCAGGGCCTGGCCCGCCTGCATGGCCGAGTCAAACAGCGGCGAGGTCAGGCCCTCTTTGAGCGCCCAGCGCACGGCGCGTTCGCCCAGCGGGCGCGGCACTTTGGCATCGACGATCTTGCGGCCCATGTCCACCAGATGGCCGTATTGCACGCCGCTGGGGCAGGTGGTTTCGCAGTTGCGGCAGGTCAGGCAGCGGTCCAGGTGCAGTTGCGTGCTGCGCGTGGGCGGCGCCCCCTCCAACACCTGCTTGATGAGGTAGATGCGCCCGCGCGGGCCGTCCAGCTCATCGCCCAGCAGCTGGTAGGTGGGGCAGGTGGCGGTACAAAAGCCGCAGTGCACGCATTTGCGCAGGATGGCTTCAGCGGCCAGGCCCTCGGGCGTGGCGGCAAATTCGGGGGCGAGCTGGGTTTGCATGGGCGGTGGCGGCGAAGCTCAAAAAAATGGTCAAGGGGGCGGCGCGGGCGGGGCAGCGCGCGCCGCAGCGGACGGGGCAGGCGGCGCAGCAGGCGCCGGTGCGGCAGACACGGGCGCGCCCGCCGCACTGCGCAGGCGGCGCGAAGCGCCCAGCAGCCGGGCGCGGTCTATCCACAGCGGGGGCAGTGCCAGCGCCAGCAGCACCAGCGCCAGCGGCACCACAAACACAAAGCCCACGTACTTGAAGCCCGCCGCCCCGGCCACGCCGCCCACCAGAAACATGGCCAGCAGCCCGGCCAACAGGCCCAGGCGCTGGTGGTTGGCGCGCACCTGCTGCTCGGGGCGGGCGCTGCTGCGGTTCCAGTACAAGAGCTTGCCCAGCTCGATGCCCAGGTCGGTGATGACGCCGGTCATGTGCGTGGTGCGGATCTGCGCCGACGACATTTTGGTGACCACGGCGTTTTGCAGCCCCATGATGAAAGACAGCAGCAGCACCGTGACCGGCACGGCAAACGGCGTACGCCAGTCCAGTGTGACGGCGCCCACCAGGCCAAACACCAGCATCAGCAGCGCCTCGATCAGCAACACCAGCGCGTAGCTGCTGTGCAGGCGCTGCTGCAACGCCCAGTTGACCAAAATCGCCGTCACCGCCGCACCGCTGACAAAGGCCAGCAGCGCGCCCAGGGCACTGAGCACCAGCACCATGTTGCCCAGCACCAGGTTGTCGGCCAGCAGCGAGACAAAGCCCGTCATGTGCGAGGTGTAGAGCCTGACCACCAGAAAGCCCCCCGCATTCACCGCGCCCGCATTGAACGCCAGCAGCAAGCCCAGGCGGCGGTTGCTGGCCACCGTGCGGTGCTGGCCGGTCAGGCGGCGAAAGCGGCGCATGGCTGAACCCCCAGCGTGCGTTTACCGCTGCCAGGCCATGCGGCCCGGGTTGAAGATGCCAGCGGGATCAAAGCTGTGCGCCAGCCGTTCGTGGATGCGCCGCTGTGCCGCAGAAATGGGGTCAAAATGGCCTCCAGCGCTTGCAGGGCCTGCGCCACCAGCTATGAAAAGAGAAGCGCTTCCACCCACCTGCGTGGCCGCAGCGTGCAGCGCCGCCGCGTGCTCGCGCCCGGCCTGCACCCAGCGCAGGGCGCCGTGCCATTCGATCAGCGGCGGCGCCACGCCCGCAGGCAGCGCCAGCACGGGCGCCGTGGCGGGCAGCGACAGGCGCCATACGTCCAGCCCCGGCTGCTGCGCGCGCGCGGCAAACCAGGGCAGCTGCTGCTCGCGGCAGGCGGCCCAGTGGGCAGCGGCAGCGGCGTTGTCCAGGCGCTCACCGCCCAGGGTGCGGCAGGCCGCTTCTACCGCCGCCACCGCGCCGCGCAGGCGCACATACAGCGTGCCCGCGCCTGCGGCCCCGGCCCCTGTGGCGTCTGGCACCCAGCAACTGGCGTTGAGCGGCAGCGGCTGAGCGCCCCAGGTGTGCAGGTGGCGCAGCGCCTGCGCCTGGTCGCAGCCAAAGCGCAGCGTGGCCTCGGCGGGCGCCACGGGCAGCACCTTGAGGCTGACCTCGGCGATCAAGCCCAGCGTGCCCCAGGCGCCCACCATGAGGCGCGATACGTCGTACCCGGCCACGTTCTTGATCACCTGCCCGCCAAAGGTGAGCCGCTCGGCGCGGCCATTGACCAGCACCACGCCCAGCACGTAGTCGCGCACCGCCCCCACGCTGGCGCGCGCCGGGCCCGACAGCCCCGCCGCCACCATGCCGCCCACCGTGGCGCCGGGGCCAAAGTGCGGCGGCTCAAAGGGCAGGCACTGGTGCTGCTGGGCCAGCGCGGCCTCCAGCGCGTGCAGCGGCGTACCGGCGCGCACCGTGACCACCAGCTCGCTGGGCTCGTAGCTGAGGATGCCGGTGTAGGCGCGCGTATCGAGCACCTCGCCGTGCAGCGGCGCACCACCGTGGAAGTCTTTGCTGGCGCCGCCGCGAATGCGCAGCGGCGCCCGGTGCGCAGCGGCATCGCGCACGCGCTCGATCATCTGGGAGAGAACGGTGTCCATGGCCGGGCATGGTAAGCCCATGCCCGGTGCACGCGCCATGCGGGCAGCGTGAATTTTCTGCACAGCGGGCGTGAACAAACCGGTGCGTCGGCCCGCGCGCGGTGTGCGCGGTTTATGCGGGGGGTTCGTCTGCGCACAGCGCCGCGCTGATCTGGGCGGCGTCCAGCACGGCAAAGCAGCGGTTGTGCTGGGCCGTCAATGGCCCGCCACCGGGCACCAGGGCGGCGCCTTCGTAGCCCATGGCCTTGAACTTCCAGGTACCGCTGATCCGTTTGAGGTGGCCCACCGGCGCGCCGCCGGGCAGAAAAACCGCCACCACGCCCTCGTTCAGCGGTTGCAGCGTCAACAAGGTGGCCATGCGTTCTCCTGGGCAGATCAAAGTGGTGGGCAAATTGCTATTTTTATGATAGCTGCTGGCGCTTATCCCGCAAGCTACAGAGCCTATTTTGACCAACAACCGCACGCCAGGCTCCCATAAAAAAAACCCGCCAATCGGCGGGCCAAGGCCCCGGGGGGCCAGAGGAGTCTCTCGCAAGGGCGGGCGGTGCCACCAGACACCGCCGCCACCACACCCAGTTCAGCGGGTATATGCCGTCTCGCCGTGCGAGGTGATGTCCAGACCTTCGCGTTCAGCTTCTTCCGATACCCGCAGGCCCACGATCACATCGGCCACCTTGTAGGCAATGAAGGCCACCACCGCCGACCACACCGCCGTGATCAGCACGCTCTTGACCTGGATCCACACTTGGGCACCCATGGCAAAGGTGTCAGGGGTCAGGCCGCCGGTGCCGCCCAGGTTTTGCGAGGCAAACACGCCGGTCAGGATGGCACCCACAATGCCGCCCACACCATGCACGCCAAACACGTCGAACGCATCGTCAGCACCCAGCATTTTCTTCAGGCCACCCACGCCCCACACGCACAGCGGCCCGACGATCAGGCCCATCACGATGGAGCCCATCGGCCCGACAAAACCGGCTGCCGGGGTGATGCACACCAGACCGGCCACCGCACCCGAGGCAGCGCCCAGCATGGAGGCCTTGCCCTTGTGCAGCGACTCCGCTGCCAACCACGACAAGGTGGCTGCGCCGGTGGCCAAAATGGTGTTGATGAAGGCCAGACCGGCCACGCCGTTAGCGGCGCCAGCGGAACCGGCGTTGAAGCCAAACCAGCCCACCCACAGCAGCGAGGCGCCCACCATGGTCAGCGTCAGGCTGTGCGGGGTCAGTGCTTCTTTGCCAAAACCGATGCGCTTGCCCACCATGTAGGCGCCCACCAGACCAGCGATACCGGCGTTGATGTGGACCACGGTGCCACCGGCAAAATCCAGCGCGCCGTCCTTGCCCAGCAGGCCGCCACCCCAGACCATGTGCGCCATGGGGATGTAGCTGAAGGTGAACCACAGCAGCGAGAAGATCAGCACGGCAGAGAACTTGATGCGCTCGGCAAACGAGCCCACGATCAGCGCCACGGTGATGGCGGCAAACGTCGATTGGAAAGCCACGAACACGTACTCGGGGATGGTGGGCAGCAGGCTCGACAGGGTGTCGGGCGCAATGCCTTTCAGGAACAGCCGGTCAAAGCCGCCAAAGAACTGCCCCTCGCCCGAGAACGCCAGGCTGTAGCCGTACACGGCCCACAGCACGGTGATCATGGCGAAGATGACAAACACCTGCACCAGCACCGACAGCATGTTCTTGGAGCGCGCCAGGCCGCCGTAGAACAGCGCCAGGCCCGGGATGATCATCAAAATCACCAGCATGGTGGAGGTGAGCATCCAGGCGGTGTCGCCCGAGTCCAGCTTGGGCGCAGCGGGCGCGGCAGCAGGCTCGGCCTCGGCGGCGGTGGCCACCGGCGCTGGAACGGGAGCCGCAGCCACCACGGGCGGGGCCACGTCGGCAGGGGCAGGGGCCGCCACGGTGGTGGCGCTGGTGGATTCGGCCACTGCGGCGGTTTGTGCCAGGGCGGGCACGGCGCTGGCCAGCAACCCCACGCCCAGCAGTAAGCAAGCAAGTAGTTTTTTCATGGCAATTCTCGCGTTCGTGGAAAAAAGAGGGGAGAGCTGTGGCCTACAGGGCTTCCTGCCCGGTTTCGCCGGTACGGATGCGCACCACCTGCTCCAGGGCCGAGACAAAAATCTTGCCGTCGCCGATCTTGCCGGTGCGCGCCGCACCCTCAATGGCCTCGATGGCGCGATCGACCAGCTCGTCGGCAATGGCCGCTTCGATCTTCACTTTGGGCAAAAAATCGACCACATATTCAGCGCCGCGGTACAGCTCGGTGTGGCCCTTCTGGCGCCCAAAGCCCTTGACCTCGGTCACCGTGATGCCTTGCACGCCGATGTCTGAGAGTGCCTCACGCACCTCGTCGAGCTTGAAGGGCTTGATGATGGCTGTCAGCATTTTCATGATCAGTTCCTCCGGGAAAAAGGCGGGGCACCGGCGGCGCCCGCCTGGGGTTGGGTCGGTTACAGGGTTTTGGTCAGGGTGACGAGCAGGCGCGTCTTGTTGACATCGCCAAAGTACGCTTTCTTGCTGGCCCCGGCCACCGCAGCGCCCAGCGACAGGCCACTGCCAAAGTCATAGGCCGCGCCCACGCTGTAGTCCATGTAGTTGGGCACGCCCAGGCTCTTGATGCCGCTGGAGAAGCGCGTAAAGCCCACCGAGGCTTTGAGCGTCCACTGGGGTGCGATCTCCTGGGCATAGGCAAAGCCCAGGTAGCCGGAATTGCGGCCCTTCAGACCCGAACCGGCCTTGGCACCGGCCCAGCCAAAGTAGTCTTTGGACACCGCGTGCGAATACTTGGCCGTGACGGGGCCCCAGGTGGCGGCGCCGTACAACTCGGTGGTGTTGCCGGTGGTGTTGCCGGGGAACAGGTAGGTGACGGCGCCCACGTCCCAGTCCAGGCCGCCTGCCTTGAATTTGTAGCCGCCGTACAGGTCGGCCTCCAGCGAGTTGCCATCGAGCCAGTTGACGGTGGAGTTCCAGTTGCCCACGTACCAGCCGGACTCGCCAAAGGCGTAGTCAAAACCGCCTTGCAACGCGGGCTTGACGGCGCGCGTCTTGCTCGTGTCCTGGTCTTGGCCACGGAACTTGTAGTTGCTGGTCAGGCTGACGTTGCCGGTGAGCTGGGCACTGGCGGCAAAGGGAAGGGCGCAGACCAGGGCGATGCCGAGGGCTTTGAGGGATGGGTGGGTCATGGTTCCTCCAGAAAGGTTGTAAGCGAAAGACACAAAGCTCAAAGCACAGAGCGTGCCAGCACTGCTGGCCTTACATTGGCGGTGCAAGATGGCGCCGCTGTGCACTGTATTGGTGCTTTGCGCCTGCGCTGGAGCATGGCAGCGCCTGTGACGCACTTCTCTGGGGAAAACCCAGGCCGTCCAGAACAAACTTCGGTTTGCAAGCCCCCCTCTTTCAAGTGGAGAGAATCCATGTGGTGGAGGGGCCACCTCTTCCAAATTCGCCTTTTCAAGGGGCGCGGATTGAAACATGAGTCTTGCTTTGGTGCAAAGCCGGGCCCTGCTGGGGCTACAGGCGCCACCCGTCACGGTGGAGGTGCATCTGGCCAACGGCCTGCCCAGCTTCACGCTGGTGGGCCTGGCCGATGTGGAGGTGAAAGAAGCGCGCGAGCGGGTGCGCTCGGCGCTGCAAAACGCGGGGCTGGAGTTTCCGCACAACAAGCGCATCACCGTGAACCTGGCGCCTGCCGATCTGCCCAAGGACTCGGGCCGCTTTGATCTGCCGATAGCGCTGGGCATTCTGGCCGCCAGCGGGCAGATCGACGGCGCGCGGCTGGCGGGCTACGAGTTTGCCGGAGAGCTGTCGCTGTCGGGCCAGCTGCGCGCGGTGCGCGGCGCCCTGGCCACCAGCCTGGCCCTGCGCACGCAGCAGGTGGCCGCGCAGCTGGTGCTGCCGCCGGGCAGCGCCGAAGAGGCCGCGCTGGTGCCCGATGCGCGCGTGTACCGCGCCCGCCACCTGCTGGACGTGGTGCAGCAGTTTTTGCCCCCCGGCAGTGCCGATGCAGCCGGTGGCAGCGCCCACGCAGGCGCCGCCACCGATGACACCACCGGCTGGGCGCGCATGGACGCGCTGCCCCGGCCCGCCAGCACCACCTATGCCGACCTGGCCGACGTCAAAGGCCAGGCCGGTGCCAAGCGCGCCCTAGAGATTGCCGCTGCCGGGGGCCACAGCCTGTTGCTGATGGGGCCACCGGGCTCGGGCAAATCCATGCTGGCGCAGCGCTTTGCGGGCGTGCTGCCCGAGATGGAAGTGGACGAGGCCCTGGAGAGCGCCGCCATCGCCAGCCTGGCCGGGCGCTTTGTGCTGGAGCGCTGGGCACAACGCCCCACGTGCAGCCCGCACCACACGGCCAGCGCCGTGGCGCTGGTGGGCGGTGGCTCGCCGCCGCGGCCCGGCGAGATTTCGCTGGCGCACCATGGCGTTTTGTTCTTGGACGAGCTGCCCGAATTTCCGCGCGCCGCCCTGGAAGCGCTGCGCGAGCCACTGGAGACGGGCCACATCACCATCGCCCGGGCAGCACGGCGGGCAGATTTTCCGGCACGCTTTCAGATGATTGCGGCCATGAACCCCTGCCCCTGCGGCTACCTGGGCGCCGCCCAGCGCGCCTGCCGCTGCACGCCCGACCAGGTTGCGCGCTACCAGGCCAAACTCAGCGGCCCGCTGCTTGACCGCATCGACCTGCACACCGAAGTGCCCACCCTGCCAGCGCACGAGCTGCTGGGCGCGCCGCCTGGCGAGGCCAGCGCCACCGTCCGCCAGCGGGTGGTGCAGGCACGCGGCGCCGCCATCACCCGCCAGGGCTGCACCAACCAGGCACTGCAAGGCCAGGCCATAGACCAGCATGTGCTGCTGGAGCCCGCCGCCGCGCAGTTCTTGCAAACCGCCTCGGCGCGCCTGGGCTGGTCGGCCCGGGCCACGCACCGCACGCTCAAAGTGGCGCGCACCATTGCCGACCTGGCCGGTGCGCCGCACACCCAGATGGCCCACGTGGCCGAAGCCATGCAGTACCGGCGCACGCTGGCGAAATAACGCTGGCACCGCGCCCATCAAAAGTGCCTAATCTTTGGCCGACCAGACGCTCTACCACGGGCCACAGCACACGATGATCGACGCCTTGACCTCCCCCGCTCCCCACGAACCCTCCAGCCTGGCTTGGCCCTTGCCTCCGGTGCCGGGCTACAGCGAGGCGTCCACCAGCGCCGCACCACCCTGCGACATGGAAGCCACCAACGGGCAAACGCGCCAGCTGCGGCTGGTGTCACTGCACAGTGGCCGGCGCCTGGCTGTGGTGCAACAGCCCCCTGCCGAGGCCAACATGGCACTGCGCTTTGCCATGCTGCGCCGACTGCGGCTGACCACCCCGCTGGCGCCCGTGGCCAGCAGCGCCGCACCGCGCCCGCGCACCGACTACGTGCTGACCCTGGACAACGGCCAGACCCTGCGCGGCCAGACCCTGGGCCATGTGGAAAACGACCTGGGCCTGTTCCTGTTCCACCCCCTGGGCACGGACGACAGCGTGGAGCGGGTGTTCTACCCCCGCGAGTCTTACCAGACGCTGTACATGGCCGAACCTGCGGCGCCCGCGCTGCCCCCCGCGCTGGCCGCCAAGGCCATCACCGAACCCGAGACGCTGCTGCAAGCCCTGGAGCAGCAAGCCCGCATGCCCGTGGTGCGCATTGGCGAGGCCCTGACCGCACTGGGCCTGGTCACACCGCAAGAGCTGGACGAAGTGCTGCACAAACAACAAGGCCAGCGCGGCACGCCGCTGGGAGAAATGCTGGTGCAAAGCGGCCAGATTTCGCGCGAAGACCTGCAAATGGCGCTGGCGCGCAAGATGGGGTTTCCGGTGGTGGACGTGGCCCACTTCCCCATCGACCCCGAGGCCCTGCAAAAAGTGCCGTTTGCCATGGCCCAGCGGCTGCACGTGCTGCCACTGCTGTACCGGGGCGGCCTGCTGGTGGTGGCCGCTGAAGACCCCTCGCGGCGCAGCACCATCGACACGCTGGAGTTCATCACCCAGTCGCGGGTGCTGGCCGCGCTGGCAGGCGCCAGCCCGCTGGCGCAGACCCTGCCCGCCAGCTACACCCGCCTGGGGCTGGACACCGCAGGCACTGGCCCTGGCCCACGGGCCGCCGGGGCCGAGGCCCCCACGGCATCGGCCAGCGAGCTGCGCGAATCCCTGGAGCTGGGCAGCGTCAGCGATGACGACCAGGAGCCGCAAATCGAGCAGACCGACAACTCGCTGGTGCGGCTGATCAACACCATGATCATCGACGCGCAGCAGCAAGGCGTCTCCGACATCCACATCGAAACCTACCCCACCCGGCGCAAGCTGCGCATCCGGTTCCGCAAGGACGGCGTGCTCTCGCCCTACATGGAGCTGCCGCACACCTACCGCGCCGCGCTGGTGGCGCGCATCAAGATCATGTGCGCGCTCGACATCTCCGAGCGGCGCAAGCCCCAGGACGGAAAAATCAACTTCTCCAAGTTCGTGACCGGCCACGCGCTGGAGCTGCGCGTGGCCACCATCCCCACGCAGCAAGGCGCCGAAGACGTGGTGCTGCGCCTGCTGTCGTCGGCGCGGCCCGTCACGCTGCAAGCACTGAACCTGTCGGCGCCCAACCTCCAGCAGCTGACCGATGCCGTGCAGCGCCCCTACGGCCTGGTGCTGTGCGTAGGCCCCACCGGCTCGGGCAAAACCACCACCTTGCACTCGCTGCTGCAACACCTGAACACGCCCACGCGCAAAATCTGGACGGCCGAAGACCCCATCGAAATCACCAACCCCGACCTGCGCCAGGTGCAGGTCAACCCGCGCATCGACTGGACTTTTGCCAAGGCGCTGCGCTCGTTTTTGCGCGCCGACCCGGACATCATCATGGTGGGCGAAATCCGCGACCAGGAAACCGCCCAGGTCGCCATCGAGGCCTCACTCACCGGCCATCTGGTGCTCAGCACCCTGCACACCAACAACGCCACCGAAACCGTGGTGCGCCTGCTGGACATGGGCATGGACCCGTTCAACTTTGCCGACTCGCTGCTGGCCGTGCTGGCGCAGCGCCTGGCGCGCCAGTGGTGCAGCCAGTGCAAGCGCGCCGAGGTGGCCGATGAAGACTTTGTGCAGGCACTGCTGCACGAATACCTGCGCCCCTTTGCCCCCGACCAGCGCCCCGACCCCGAGCCGCTGCGCGCCGACTGGGTGCGCCGCTTCGGCCAAGACGGCCAGCTTATGCGCTACCACGCTGCGGGCTGCCCGCACTGCAACGGCACCGGCCTCAAAGGCCGCCTGGGGCTGCACGAGCTGCTGCTGGTAGGCCCGCAGGTGCGCCACCTCATCCAGACCCGCGCCCGCCCCGAAGAAGTGCAGCAGGCGGCCATGGAGCACAGCCACTTCCGCACCCTGCGCCAGGATGGCATCGACAAAGTGCTGGCCGGACTGACCAGCCTGGAGGAAGTGCGCGCGCATTGCAACGCCTGAGCGCTGGCGCGTGCGCCGCCCCTCTTCTGCACTTGCCGTTCACTCGCGTAACAAAGCCACCACTTGGTCCACCACACGCTGATGCGCTGCCGCCTTGAGCGTACCAGCCACCCGCTGAAACAACGATTCGTGCGCTGTGAACAACTTGCCAGCCCGGGCATAGCTGCTCAATTGCAAGCTGCCCTGCGCAAAGTCGGCGTCTGTCAGGGCAATGGCCCGTGCATCGGCATAAGGTTTGCTGGTAATTTGGCACAGTACCCAGTCCCCCTTGTCCACACCCGCCAACAACAAGGCGGGCCGCAGCTTGCTGGCCGACAGGTCAGAGAAGGGAAAAGGCAACAAAATCACTTGCCGGGTTGCAAATGCGCCCATGCGGCCTCCTCTTCTTCGCACAGCCAGTCTTGGGCCAGTGCTCGCTCACTCAGGCTGGCGCCGCACAGGGCGGTCTCGCCCAGCGGCGCTTCGTCAGTGAACGTGACCAGCACCCGGCGTGGCATGTTCACCACGTTGCCGGGCAAGTCAAAAAACAGCAATTTCCCGTTGGGCTGTAACACAGCTTCGTAGGTTTGCAGCATGGTCAATCTCCTTAGCATTGTTTTTGGCGAAGGCAAGGGGGCAACGCCATCACGCTGATACAGCGGTTTTCGGCGACCGCCAGCCCTGGCACCCGGTAAAACTCCTGCGTATTGTGGGTAATTCAAAGACACGCGGGCGCCTGGCTGACCAAACTACTGGGCAGAAGTGCCAAAAACTTCGTCTACCAATTGGCGCATCTCCAGCATTTCTGCAAGCGCTGCGCTCCGGCTAAGCCCACGCTTGGCTCTCAGCACGATGCGATCCACGTTGCCCGCTACCGCACGCAACTTTTGCCGATTCCGAACGGCTTTCGCACGCTCAAATACCTCGGGCTTGGCATGCTCAGCCAGCATGCTCATATAGATCACACACTCCACGCCGAACAGGTTGTTATCGGTGTGCAAACGATACACCTTGACCCATCCTGGCCAATGGTTCTTTTCTTCAGTCAGTTGCCAATGCGCCAGCCATGCTTTTCGACAGATATACAGAGATTTGACTTTCGCATCGAAATCAATATCTAGAATCTGTGCAGAAATCGGTATGGTGAACGCAATCCATGCACTGGCATCAATGACAAAATCCCACAGCCGGTACCGTTGCTGGTACTCGACCAGCAGAGGCAACGGCGCAGAAGAGGTCATCTCGTTGACAGTTTCCTGCCATGTCCATCGGCGGTAACGCTCCATCTCCTGAAGTACTGCGCCATGGTGCTCAGCGATGTGCAGCACCTTTTCATCGGCATCCTCCAGCGCTACAAACGGCCGCTCAGAAACATCCTCCAAGTACGGACGATAGGTGCTCAGCACCTGGAGACTTTCGCTGCTGACGTGCCTGAACGCCAGTTGTTCGTCTATGAGGTCAACCACCCATTGATAATCCAGCTTGATCCACCCCTCGCCGTCTGGCGTTGATGTGGTGTCCGAATCCATGAAAACATACAACTGAGTCCACTCAACGCTGTCACGCATCCGCTTTGTCACTGCATCGCGGTACCCGCTCAATTGATTGGTGCCTTGGTTCGCACCGTACTTGTTCTCCAGAATAACGATGAGCTTGCTGACCGGATCCACGATAGCCAGATCGCAGCGCCCGGTTTCTACGCCGAACTCTCGAATACACAGGGCTGCACCCAACGACATCAGACCCAGGCGACTTGGCGAGACGGCAAGCATGCCGTTTCGGGCACTTAGCTCGGCACTGTGCCAAGCGGCCCGCAATAAAGCGCGCAATGGCAGGTCACCCAGACCGTGGCCTTCTCCAGGGCTGAGCAGCCACGCCAAAAAGTTGGAGATCTGGAGTTCCTTGGGATACGCAATGGCCAGTGCATCCGTCTCCCTTGCCACTGCCCGCAGGTGGTGAACAGCAGGATCGGCAAAGAATGCTTCAAGTTGATCGTCAGTCATAGACAGATAGGGGGCGCTTTGTTGAACGGATCAAAGTACCAGTTCGGCTGGTATATGCCAGCGCCAACCACTTGAGCACTTGGGCAGACTGCCCCGGCGCTTGCAGATCGGCGCCAAAAAACAGTTCAGGCACGATCAGCTCCAACTCCATCGTGGGCGGGCAACCGTCGGGCAGGCACACCAAGCCCACGCGGGCACAGGCGGTGGGCGCATGGAGGGGGAGGTGCCAACAGTCGGATGCGGACGGCAGCGACGCGCTTACCAGAGCTGTGGGCCAGCCAGTGTGTTTTGACGTCGGGTTTGACCAAGGTGGCGCCAGTGGTGAGGGCGAGGCCCTGGCCTTACAAAGCAAAAATCTTGCCGGGGTTCAGGATGTTCTGCGGATCCAGGGCGCGCTTGATGGCGCGCATCATGTCCACCGCGCCCACGCCCGCCTCGTCCAGCAGGAAGCCCATTTTGTGGATGCCCACACCGTGCTCGCCCGTGCAGGTGCCCCCCAGTGCCAGCGCGCGCGCCACCAGCTGGTGGTTGAGCTGCTCGGCGCTGGCGCGCTCTGCGGCGCTGTCGGGGTCGATCAGGTAGCCGAAGTGGAAGTTGCCGTCGCCCACGTGGCCGACCAGAAAGTACGGGATGCCACTGGCATCGGCCTCGGCCACCGAGTCGAGCAGGCAATCGGCCAGGCGGCTGATGGGCACGCAGGTGTCGGTGCTGATGGCGCGGCAGCCAGGGCGGCTTTGCACGGCGGCAAAGTAGGTGTTGTGCCGCGCCGTCCACAGGCGGGTGCGCTCCTCGGGGGTGCTGGCCCATTCAAAAGCGTTGCCGCCGAACTCGCTGGCAATCTCCTGCACGGTTTGCGCCTGCTCCTGCACACTGGCGCTGGAGCCGTGGAACTCCATCAGCAGCATGGGTTCTTCGCGCAGGTTGAGCTTGCTGTGCGCGTTGACCATGCGCACGCTGTTGGCGTCGATCAGTTCCACGCGCGCAATCGGCACGCCCAGCTGGATGGTCTGGATGGTGGTGCGCACCGCCGCCTCGATGCTGGGGAACGAGCAGATGGCCGCGCTCACCGCCTCGGGCAGCGGGT
This sequence comes from Simplicispira metamorpha, assembly GCF_004341365.1. Lineage (GTDB taxonomy): Bacteria > Pseudomonadota > Gammaproteobacteria > Burkholderiales > Burkholderiaceae_C > Simplicispira > Simplicispira metamorpha. The sequence goes on from NZ_SLXH01000001.1 coordinate 260,247, forward strand.
ACAGCTTGACGGTGATTTCGGTCATCACGCCCAGCGTGCCCTCGCTGCCCACCAGCAGGCGCGTGAGGTCGTAGCCTGCGCTGCTCTTTTTGGCGCGCGTGCCGGTGCGAATGACCTCGCCGCTGGCCGTGACCACTTCCAGCGCCAGCACGTTCTCGCGCATGGTGCCGTAGCGCACAGCGTTGGTGCCGCTGGCGCGCGTGGCGGTCATGCCGCCAATGCTGGCGTCGGCGCCGGGGTCAATCGGGAAGAACAGGCCGGTGTCCTTGATGGCGTCGTTCAGCGCCTTGCGCGTGATGCCGGGCTGCACCGTCACCGTGAGGTCGTCGGCGTTCACGCTCAGCACCTGGTTCATGCGCGACACGTCCAGGCTGATGCCGCCCTGCACGGCCAGCAGGTGGCCTTCGAGGGACGAGCCCGCGCCGTAGGGGATCACCGGCACGGCGTACTGCGCGGCCAGGCGCACGGCGTCTTGCACGTCTTGCGTGCTGTGCGCAAACACCACGGCAGAGGGCGGCGGGGCGACCAGCGAGCCTTCGTCGCGGCCATGCTGCTCGCACACGGCGCTCGCCGTGGAGCACTGGGCGCCAAAGCGCGCAGCCAGCGCCTCCAGCAAGGCAGCGGGCACGGTGCGTGGCACCAAAGGCGAGGGGGTCGGGTGGGTGGGTGTATTCATCACAATCTTTCCGCAGAGGGCAAAAAGAATACCACCGGCCCCACGCAAAGACGCCCTGGCCGACGAGAACCCGCCAGGGCGTTGCGCTTATCAACTTTTTACCGGAAAGGGACGCGGCCTTGGCGCCGCGCGGGGGTCAGGTGCTCAGGACTTCACCCCCCGTTCAAATTCTTCATACGACAGGAAACCGTTCTTGTTGGTGTCCAGCGGCCCGAAGCGGTTGCCGATGGCGGGCAAGGTGGCTGCCTCCTGGGTGCTGAGCTGACCATCGTGGTTGGCATCGGCGCGCTCAAAGGCGGTGCGGCTGGCCGAGGGGGCGGGGCCACCGGGCCCGGCGCTGAACTTGGAAGGGGCCGCCTGCGTGGCGGGGGCCGGGCCGATCACGGTTTTGGTATCTGCCCCCGGGGCTGCATGGGCTTGCAAAACGGCCGCACCACCCATGGCCAAAGCAGTAAACAGCATCACGCTGCGCGGGTTGAAAGGGTGGGTGCGTCGTTGCATGGTCTTGTGCATGGATCGGTTGCTCCATCAATGTTGAACAGATTTGCATTGCACCCCAGCCACGGGCGCAGGGCCAGCAGTTTTGCCTGCTGTTGCGTCAGCCAACATTTGCGCGCGCGGTGTAACGCACAATTCGGTATTCATCCCCCAGGAGCACACCAATGGCCAACCGATTGACACAAATTGCCACCCGCACCGGCGACGACGGCACCACCGGCCTGGGCGACAACACGCGCGTCCACAAGCACCACCTGCGCGTACAGGCCATGGGCGACGTGGACGAGCTGAACTCGCACCTGGGCCTGCTGCTGTGCGAGACGCTGCCGGGCGACGTGCGCGAGCTGCTGATCGACGTGCAACACCAGCTGTTCAACCTGGGCGGAGAGCTGTCCATCCCCGGCTTTGAGCTGCTCAAGGAAGAGGCCGTGTTGCAGCTGGACCAGGCGCTGGCCACGCACAACGCCGCGCTGCCACGCCTGCAAGAGTTCATCCTGCCCGCTGGCACGCGCGCTGCTGCGCAGGCCCATGTGTGCCGCACCGTGGCACGCCGCGCCGAGCGCGCCGTGGTGGCCCTGGGCGCGCAGGAGGCGGTGCGCGAGGCGCCGCGCCACTACCTCAACCGCCTGTCTGACCTGATGTTTGTGCTGGCGCGCGTGCTCAACCGCATGGACGGCGGCGACGACGTGTACTGGAAAAGCGCCCGGCTGGCGCAGGCGGAATAAGCCCGGCTGAGCGCTGCCGTGCAGTCATCTTTTGATAGCTGCCAGCGCACACCAGCATGGGCCTGGAGTCGTTTTTTACCCATAATCCTGCCATGCACATCCGCCCCTTCCGCCCCGGCGATGCGTCGGCTCTGCGCGCGGTCTTTTATTCCTCTGTCCACCAACTCGCCCGCCTGGACTACAGCGCGGCGCATTTGCACGCTTGGGCGCCCAGCGAATACGACGCCGTGCAGTGGGCCGAGCGCCTGCGCGCCAACCAGCCTTTTGTGGCCGAGGTGGATGGCGCCATCGCCGGTTTTGCCGATGTGCAGCCCTCGGGCTACATCGACCAATTTTTTGTGGCGGGCGATTGGGCCGGGCGCGGCGTGGCGCGGACACTGATGGCGCAGATCCACCACACGGCGGCGCAGGCCCGCATGCCCCGGCTGTGGGCGCAGGTCAGCCTCAGCGCCGAGCCATTTTTTCGCCGCAGCGGCTTTGTGCTAGAGGCGCGCCAGCAAGTGACCGTGCGCGGCGTGGTGCTGGCCAACGCGCGCATGGGCAAACCGCTGATTGCTCCTTGATTGATAGCTGCTTGCGCCTACTGGCTGGGCGTTACAGTCGTTTTTTTGCCTTCATCTGACGCAGCCCCAGGCCAGTGCTGCGAACACATCCGGAAAACGTATCAGAATGTGCCCGGTGCAACCGCACCGGCGCTGGATGGTTTTGTAGAACAAGGATGACAAATGCAGATGAGCGACTGGAAAATTGGTACCCGGCTGGGGCTGGCTTTTGGCCTGCTGATCGTGATGATGCTGGGCGTGGTCGTGATCGGGCTGGTGCGCTTTGGCACGGTGGGCACGGTCAACAGCCGCATCATTGAGGAAGACTGGGTCAAGGCCGAGGCCGCCAACATGATCGACGCCACCACCCGGGCCAACGCCCGGCGCACCATGGAGCTGGTGCTGGCCACCGACGCACAGCACCTGCAAGCCATCAAGGCGGCCATTGCCACCAACAAAAAAACTATCGACGAGGCCGTCGCCACGCTGGACAAGCTGGTGCACCTGCCCGAGGGCAAAGCCCTGCTGGCGCAGCTCAAGGACAAACGCGGCCAGTATGTGCAGTCGTTCACCCGCGTGATCGGGCTGGTCGATGGCGGCGCCAGAGACGATGCCATTGCACTCATCAAGTCTGAAACCCTGCCCGCGCTGGACGCCTTGCAAGAGCCCATCAACGGCCTGACGGCACTGCAAAAGCGCATCGTTGCCAACAGCAGCACCGAGGTGCTGGGCGACATCCGCAACTCCAGCTGGGTGATGCTGGCGCTGGGGCTGTCGGGCCTGGCGCTGGGCTCGGTGCTGGCGTACTGGATTACGCGCTCCATCACGGTGCCGCTGCGCCGGGCGGTGCAGGTGGCCCAGACGGTGGCGGCGGGCGATCTGGGCAGCCACATCGCGGTAGCAGGCCGCGATGAAACCAGCGAGCTGCTGCAAGCCCTGCGCGACATGAACCACAACCTGCAAAACATCGTCTCCCAAGTGCGCAGTGGCACCGACACCATTGCCACCGCCACCAGCCAGATTGCGGCGGGCAACCAGGACTTGTCCTCGCGCACCGAGGAGCAGGCCAGCGCGCTGGAGCAAACGGCAGCCTCCATGCAGGAGCTGGCTGGCACCGTGAAGCACAACTTTGACAGCGGCAAGCACGCCAACGAGCTGGCCGAATCTGCCGCGCAGGTGGCCGCCAAGGGCGGCGCCGTGGTGGCGCAGGTGGTGGACACCATGGAGGCCATCAACGCCTCGTCGCGCAAGATCGCCGACATCATTGGCGTGATCGACGGCATTGCCTTCCAGACCAATATCCTGGCGCTC
>NZ_SLXH01000002.1 GCF_004341365.1 Simplicispira metamorpha
AAGCAGCTCGACACCGTCAAGCCCGAAGACCTCGGCGTCGATGTGGCCCCGCGCCTGAAGACCCTCAAGGTCGAAGAGCCCGCCAAGCGCGGCGCGGGCGTCAAAGTGGCCGACGTGGCCGCTCTGGTGGACAAACTCAAAAACGAAGCCAAAGTGATCTGAGGAACCGAACATGACCACCCTCGTTATTGCCGAACACGACAACGCCAGTATTAAAGGCGCCACCCTCAACACCGTCACGGCGGCCGCAGCCATCGGCGGTGATGTCCACGTGCTGGTCGCAGGCCACAACGCCGGTGCTGCCGCAGCCGCAGCCGCGCACATCGCCGGTGTGGCCAAAGTGCTGCACGCCGACGGCGCCGCCCTGGCCCACGGCCTGGCCGAAAACATGGCCGCGCAAGTGCTGGCCATCGCATCCAACTACAGCCACATCCTGTTTGCCGCCACCGCAGCCGGTAAAAACGTCGCCCCGCGCGTCGCCGCCCTGCTGGACGTCGCGCAGATCAGCGAAATCAGCAAAGTCGTGAGCGCCGACACCTTCGAGCGCCCCATCTACGCCGGCAACGCCATCGCCACCGTGCAAAGCCAGGACGCCACCAAAGTCATCACCGTGCGCTCTACGGGGTTTGACGCTGCAGCCAGCGCCGGACAAGCGCCAGCAGCTATCGAAAGCGTAGCGGCAGTGGCCGACGCCGGACAAAGCAGCTTCCAGGGCAGCGAAATCGCCAAGAGCGACCGGCCCGAACTCACCGCGGCCAAGATCATCGTCTCGGGTGGCCGGGCACTGGGCAGCAAAGAGAAGTTCGACGAAGTCATGACCCCGCTGGCCGACAAGCTGGGCGCCGCACTGGGCGCCAGCCGCGCTGCGGTCGATGCAGGCTACGCCCCCAACGACTGGCAAGTGGGCCAGACAGGCAAGATCGTGGCGCCGCAGCTGTACGTGGCCGCGGGCATCTCGGGCGCCATCCAGCATTTGGCAGGCATGAAAGACAGCAAGGTCATCGTGGCGATCAACAAAGACCCCGAGGCGCCCATCTTCAGCGTGGCTGACTATGGGCTGGAGGCCGATCTGTTTACGGCCGTGCCGGAGCTGGTCAAGGCGCTGTAAACCACAGCGCAAAGCAAAAAGGGGCGTTGTGCCCCTTTTTCTTGTCTGAAAAAGCAGGCGCCCCGGCCTGCCCGAACAAAGGAAAACGCCATGACACGCTTGTCCCTATGGGGTCGATTTTTGTTGGCCACTGTGGTGTGTGCTGCCGGTGCGGTAGCGCACGCCAGCCCGTGGGTGGTAGGGCAGGTGGCGCCCCTGAGCGGGCCCTATGCCACGCAGGCACGGGCCTATGCGCAGGGCATGCGCCTGTACTTTGACGAGGTCAACAAGGCCGGTGGCATACAGGGCGAGCAGATCACGCTGGTCACGCAAGACGACCGGGGGCAGCCCGAAGAAACCGTGCGTGCCACGCGCGAGATGCTGGCCCAGTCCAAACCCGTGGTGTTGGCGGGCTACTTTGGCGACCGCAACTTGTTGGCCCTGGCCGACAGTGGCCTGCTGGCGCAGACGCAGACCAGTCTGGTGGGCTACCGCAGCGTGGACCCGCGCGTGCTCCAGGTGCCGCAGCTGTTCAATGCGCGTGCCAATACCCAGGACGAGATGGCCAAAATCGCCACCCACCTGGCTACCGTGGGCATCACCAAACTCGGGCTCTTTTATGAAGACGGCCCCGGTGCTGCCTCGGTGGTGAAGCTGGTTGAGGAGGCCATCAAGCCCGCAGGCGCCCGCCTGGCCGGGCACGCCATGCTGCAAGCCCAAGGAGGGGCACGCACCGCCGATGCCGTGGCCACCTTGATCAACGCGCAGCCCCAGGCCATTTTGATCATTGCCTCCAGCCCGGCGGCCGCCGGTTTTATCGAGCACTACCGCATGTCCGGGGGCACGGCGCAGATCTATACCAATTCCGATGCCGACATTGAGCAGCTCATCAAGCGCCTGTCGGTAGAGCACATGAGCGGCATCTCCATTGCCCAGGTAGTGCCCAGCCCCTACCGCGTCTCGGGCCGCTTGAACAAGCAGTTTCGGGATGTGGTGGCCACCCGTGGCGACAAGCTCGACACCCCCGTCAGCTACGCCATGATGGAAGGCTACGTCAACGCCCGCGTGATTGCCGAGGCCCTGCGCCGCGCACCCAAAATCACCCCTGACCAAATTGCCCCGGCACTGCGCAGCATCGATTCCGTCGATCTGGGCGGTTACTGGGTTTCCTTCAAGCCGCGATCCAACCAGGGGTCGCGGTTTGTGGAGTTGTCCATCGTCAATGCAGCTGGCCGCGTCAGCCACTGAAGAAAAGTCTTATTTCACAGGGAGTTCACCCATGAGTTACATCGCACCCGTCAAAGACATGCTGTTTGCCATTGAGCACTTGGCCCAGATTGAGCAAGTCGCGCAAATCCCCGGTTTTGAAGATGCCAACCTCGATACCGCACAGGCCGTGCTGGAAGAGTGCGCCAAGTTCAACGAGGGTGTGGTTGCCCCGCTGAACTGGGAGAGCGACAAGAACCCGTCGAGCTTCCAGGCCGGTGTGGTCACCACTGCAGCGGGCTTCAAGGACGCATTCCGCCAATACGCCGAGGGCGGCTGGCAAGGCTTGCAGCACCCGGCAGATTTTGGCGGCCAGGGCCTGCCCAAAACCATTGGTGCTGCCTGCATTGAAATGTCCAACAGCGCCAGCCTGAGCTTTGCGCTGTGCCCGCTGCTGACCGATGGCGCCATCGAGGCGCTGCTCACCGCAGGCAGCGATGCGCTCAAGGCCACGTACCTGGAAAAGCTCGTCAGTGGCCAGTGGACGGGCACCATGAACCTGACCGAGCCCCAGGCCGGTTCTGATCTGGCTCTGGTGCGCACCCGTGCCGAGCCCCAGCCCGATGGCACCTACAAGGTCTTCGGCACCAAGATTTTCATCACCTACGGTGAGCACGACATGGCCGAGAACATCGTCCATCTGGTGCTGGCCCGCGTGCAGGGCGCGCCCGAGGGCGTCAAGGGCATCAGCCTGTTTGTGGTGCCCAAGTTCTTGGTCAATGCCGATGGCACGCTGGGCGCGCGCAACGACGCGCACTGCGTCAGCATCGAGCACAAGCTGGGCATCAAGGCCAGCCCCACGGCAGTGCTGCAATTTGGCGACCACGGCGGCGCCGTGGGCTACCTGGTGGGCGAAGAAAACCGGGGCCTGGAGTACATGTTCATCATGATGAACGCTGCGCGCTACGCCGTGGGCGTGCAGGGCATCGCCATTGCTGAACGCGCCTACCAACAGGCCGTGCAATACGCCCGTGACCGCGTGCAAAGCCGCCCGGTCGATGGCAGCGTGGCGGGCAGCGCCGCCATCATCCACCACCCCGATGTGCGCCGCATGCTCATGACCATGCGCGCCTACACCGAGGGCTGCCGCGCCATGGCCACCACCGCCGCTGCGGCCTACGATGCGGCCCACCACCACCCCGATGCGCAGGTGCGCAAGGACAACGCCACCTTCTATGAGTTCATGGTGCCGCTGGTCAAGGGCTACAGCACCGAAATGAGCCTGGAAGTGACCAGCCTGGGCGTGCAAGTGCATGGCGGCATGGGCTTTATCGAAGAAACCGGCGCTGCCCAGCACTACCGCGACGCCAAAATTCTGACGATTTACGAAGGCACCACCGCCATCCAGGCCAACGACCTGGTGGGCCGCAAAACTGCCCGCGACGGTGGTCAGTCGGCCCGCGCCATCGCCGCGCAAATCGAGAAGACCGAAGGCGAACTGACCGCCAGCGCCACCCCCGCCGCCCTGGCCGTGGCCAAGCGCTTGCAGGCCGCGCGCCAGGCGTTTCTGGACGTGGTCGGCTTTGTGGCGGGCAGCGCCAAGGCCGACCCCAACGCCGTCTACGCTGGCAGCGTGCCCTACCTCATGCTCACCGGCAACCTGGTGGCAGGCTGGCAAATGGCCCGTGCGCTGCTGGTGGCGCAGGAGCTGTTGCACAAGGGACAGGACGAAGCCTTCATGCGCGCCAAAATCGCCACGGCCCAGTTCTACGCCGAACACATCCTGGTCAAGACCGGCAGCCTGCGCGACAGCATCGTCGAAGGCGCCGCCAGCGTGACGGCCTTGGCACTGGACGCGTTCTGAGCCCCAGACCAGCCGCCCTGGTCGGCTGAATTTCGCTACTGAAATGAGAGCTGCTCGCGCTTGCCAGGCAAGCCCTGCAGCTCTTTTTTATATCTAAAACTTGTTGGAGACACGCCATGTCACGTTTACCCCCCGTTTTGCAGAAACTGACCTTTCCGGTGATCGGCTCGCCGCTGTTCATCATCAGCAACCCGCAACTGGTGATTGCGCAATGCAAGGCGGGCATCGTCGGCTCCATGCCCGCGCTCAATGCCCGCCCGGCCGCGCAGCTGGACGACTGGCTGGCAGAAATCACGGAAACCCTGGCCGCCCACGACCGTGCCCACCCCGAGCAGCCTGCGGCGCCCTTTGCCATCAACCAGATCGTGCATAAAAGCAACGACCGGCTGGAGCAAGACATGGCCGTTTGCGCCAAATACCATGTGCCTATCGTCATCACCAGCCTGGGCGCACGCGAAGACGTGAACCAGGCTGTGCACGGCTGGGGCGGCGTGGTGCTGCACGACATCATCAACAACAAGTTTGCGCACAAGGCCATTGAAAAAGGGGCGGATGGCCTGATTGCCGTGGCCGCAGGCGCCGGTGGCCACGCGGGCGTGAAAAGCCCGTTTGCGCTGATCCAGGAAATCCGCCAGTGGTTTGACGGCCCCGTCGCCCTGAGCGGCTCCATCGCCAGCGGCGGCGCCGTGCTGGCCGCGCAGGCCATGGGGGCCGACTTTGCCTACATCGGCTCAGCCTTCATCGCCACCCACGAAGCGCGCGCCAGCGAGGCCTACAAGCAGGCCATCGTGGACAGCAACTCCGACGACATCATCTACAGCAACCTGTTCACCGGCGTACACGGCAACTACCTGGCCAGCTCCATCCGTGCTGCTGGCCTGGACCCTGAGAACCTGCCCGCATCCGACCCCAGCAAAATGAGTTTTGGCAGCGACCGCACCAAAGCCTGGAAAGACATCTGGGGCTGCGGCCAGGGCATTGGCACCATCGATGCCGTCACCTCCACGGCAGAGTTGGTGGCACGCCTGCGCCGCGAGTACCAGGCCGCCCGCGAGCGCCTGCAATTGGTTTAAAAATCTCCGCGTCCGGGCACACGCGCCAGCACCCGCAAATCGGGCCCTACGCGCTCGGCGCTGGTGAATTCCAGTGCCTGTGCCTGGGCCAGCTCGCTCAAGGGGCCGATGTTGGCCATGCCCAGGCCGGGCCCCAGCAGCTTGGGCGCCAAATACACCAGCAGCTCATCGACCAGCCCCTCGCGCAGCAAAGAGCCGTTGAGCTGGTGGCCCGCTTCTACGTGCAGCTCGTTGATGCCGCGCCGCCCCAGGTCGATCAGCATGGCGTGCAAATCCACCTTGCCTTGCGGATTGGGCAACTGCACTACCGCTGCGCCGCGCGCCTGCAGGGCGGCTTTGCGCGCGGCAAATTCAGCATCCAAAGTGCCTCCAGCGTAGATGGTGCAAGCGCGACCAGCTATAAAAAGTGCAGCATCTGGCGGCGTTTGCAGGCGGCTATCGATCACCACCACCTGCGGCTGGCGCGGCGTGGCCACCTCGCGCACATCCAGGCGCGGGTTGTCGCTCCGCACCGTGCCAAAGCCGGTGAGCACGGCGCAGGCGCGGGCGCGCCAGGCGTGGCCATCGGCGCGCGCGCTGGCAGAGGTAATCCACTGGCTGGCCCCGTTGGCCAGCGCCGTAGTGCCATCCAGCGACGCTGCCACCTTGAGCCGTACCCACGGCGTGCCGCGCACCATGCGGCTGAAAAAACCGATGTTGAGTTCGCGCGCTTGGTCTGCGCCCGGCCCCACCTCTACTGCCACGCCCGCTGCGCGCAGCCGGGCAAAGCCCTGGCCACCGACCAGCGGATTGGGGTCGGCAATCGAGCCCACCACACGGCCTATGCCTGCGGCAATCAGTGCATCGCAGCACGGGCCTGTGCGGCCCTGGTGGGCGCAGGGCTCCAGCGTGACGTAGGCGGTGGCGCCGCGCACATCGTGCCCGGCGGCCTGCGCATCGCGCAGCGCCATCACTTCGGCGTGCGGGCCGCCCGCCTGCTGCGTAAAGCCTTGGCCCAGCACACGCCCGTCGGGCGTCGCAATGACGCAGCCCACGCGCGGGTTGGGGTTGGAAAGAAAAAGCGCCTGGGCCGCCAGCCCAAGCGCTTGAGAGATGAAGTGCGCTGTTGTTGTCATAGCGCACGCGATGGTAGCGCAGCGGGTTATTTGTTCCAGCAATCGGGGTTGTAGCCTGTATCCGTGGACACTTTTCCCGCAGCGCCGCGAACCCCCGTGTTGGACAGCGTGTAGGTGCCGCACTTGTCATTTTGTTGCGGGCCAGTTTTGGGCGCAGCTGTCAGAGTGAAGGCCGCGTTGGTATTGCCGTTCTGGAAGCCGATGGTGTAGCGCTTGGTGGTGTCATTGGCCCACGTGAATGTGGCGGGCAACGTGGTCGGATAGACACCCGTGGCCGTGGATGCCCGCTCCAGCCACTGCTGCGCTTGCAACAGCCCCGTGCGCGCATCGGCACGGTGACCGCGCGCGATGTACTCGGTGTAGCTAGGGTAGGCAATGGCCGACAAGATGCCGACGATGGCCACCACGATCATGAGTTCGATGAGGGTGAAACCTTTTTGTCGCATGGTGATAGTGGTGTTCATGGTTGCTGTCATATCTCCCGCCCGTTATTGGATTTGGCGCCAGCTGGGGCGCAAGGATTCTTCCGGCATGCGAGCGAGTTTTTCTTTGTTGTTCTTGGCGTCAATATCGACGTTTTCATCTTTGCCTGTACTGATGATGGTGTGGGGGCCTTTGGCCACTTTTTTGCGCGAGATGCCGATGTACTTGCCCCCGACAGAGACTCCATCGCCTTCCGCCATGTTGAATTTGCCGTCACCATTTTTGTCCACAAGTGCCACTGTAGGCGCCTTGCCGTCCATGATGTTGACAAAGGTGCGGTATTGGCGCTCTTCGTCCACCGAGGTGGCGTCACAGCTCTCCACGTTGCCGCTGACGGTCGAGCCCTTGGCAGGCACTTGAGACCACACAGTCAGCAGGTTGCTGGCATCGTAGAACTCCATGCCTTTGAGCAGGCGTTCGCCCGCAGCGGGCATATCCAGGTACCAGCCGTTGAGGCTACCCCAAGTCTCGGGCTTTAGTTCGTTCGAACTGTCTGCGGGTTTGATGGCACCGTAGTCGCCGTTATTGACTTCTACGAATTCTTGCTTGGCAAGTTTGGCGGCGACTGTGCCAGCACCAAGAGGCGCTGGTGTAGGCACGCAGTTGGTGCCATCGGGACAGGAACCGCCGCCTGGGTGTACCTCCAGGCGCTTGCCGGCGCCGGTGCCGACCTCACGGTAACGTGTGTTATCCAGTACCGAGTACAAGGTTTGCACGCTTCTCTTGTTAGGGTCTCGGGTATCTACGTTGCGACCCGTACCAAATGCAACCATCATGCCGCCTACACGCACGGTTTTGGCGCTGGCACCGCTGCCTGCGGTTCTTGTGCGGTCATTGGCGCGCACGGTGGGGGGGGCACTGATGGGCTGGATTTGATCGCGCAATGTAGAGGTTGGTGCTTCCGGGCCGCTAGCCGTGAACAGGGGGCTGCCACCAAAGGCGACTTTCCAGTCGCTGGCGCTGGCGCTGGTCAGATCAAATTTCCACAAATTACCCAGGTTGTCTCCGGCATAGACCACGTCAGCGCGGCTGTCGCCATTCAGATCGACCACACGCGGTGCGGACAAACCGTTGTCGGCGGCCAGCCCCGTGCCAGGGGTCGGTGGCGCAGCCACGGTGCCTGCCGTGGGAATGCGCACCAGCTTTTTGTCACCGTCCAGGTATTGGATGAGCAGCACTGGACGTTGGTTGGTGCTGTTGTAGCCATTGCCCATCACTACGGCCCAGCGGTTGTTGTTAAGCCGCGTGATTTGTGTACTGCGCATAGAGTCGTTGTCATCGCGCACCGGCTTGGTGGTGATGTAGCCAATGTCCTTGTCTTCGTCTACCGCTTGCAGGCAGGCTGTTTTTTCGGCTCCTGCTGCTATGGCGCCGCAGTTGGGTGCAGGTTCGGTGGGGCCGCGGGTGCGATCAAGCTTGACCAGTTGTGCAGCGTTGGCCTCGGTAAAGCCGGGCGTTCCGGTGGACAGTGCGGTGTTGGTGGGGTTGGTAACGTCCAGTACAAAGTAACCCTTGCCGCCCAGGCCCAGTGTACCGACCAGCAAGGTGCGCCAGTCGGGGATGTAGTCGTCGTAGCCTTCGGACTTGGGGTCTTGCAGGCCACCATTCATGTCCACGTCGCCGGTCATGGGCGAGCCATCGACAGAATACTTGTGCTTGCTGTTGTATTCCGGGGCGGTCAGCAACGTCAGATTGGGGATCGCGCCCCGGGGTACGTAAGCGATTTTTTCTTGGCCATCAACGGCAGCAAAGCCATGCAGCATGCCGTCGTTGCCGCCCACGTAGAGCATGCCGGGGCGCGATTTGTTGCTGCGCACAAAAGCTGCATACCCTTTGAGCAGTGAGTTGCCCGCAGGCGCGCCTGTGTACCACACGTCAGAGTTGATGATGTCGCCCTGGCGGCTTTGGCGTTGGCGATAGGGTTTTGCGGTGGTGTAGCCGGTGGACTCCGAACCCTCTAGGCTACGTTCGCCCCGGATGTAGTCGAGCCGTTGCTGGCCTTTGGTGGCTCCTTCGTCAGAACCACTGGCATTTTTCTGTAGTGAGAGCTTTTGGGCCGTGCTGAGGTTGCTTTCGTCAGCAGCCCATTTGAAAGGTACGCCACCTTTGTATTTGGAGCTTTCCCACTTGTCGCTCCAGCTCAGTACCAGTCGATTGGCAACGCTGATAGCGTCTAGCTTGTCTGCGGTAGTTTGCCCTCCCCAGCCAGAATCGGGTGCAGTGGTGCCATCGGACTTGACCCGATCAGCGGTGACAGAGCCTTTCCATCCCTTGAGTGGTTCGTAATAAGCGGTGTATTTACCTACATCACTGCGCGATACGTTGGAGCCACTGGTGGCACTGGCGCTCAGGTCGGGATCTACATCTGTACTGATGGTTTTGACAATTTGGCGAAAGGCTTCTTTCAGATCTTCGCCTTTCTCCACGGCATAGAACTGGCCCCGGCCATTGATGGCAGCGTGCCACATATCTTCTGCAGGCTGTTTGATGGAATACCACTGTGCCCGGCCAGCAGCGTAGTCAGCAAAACTGCCGTCATAGCCATAGGGCATGTTGCTGGAAGGCTTGATCAGTTTGCCGCTATTGCCATTGTTGGTCGTTGCTTCCGTGTTGTTGGCTGCTGTCGGGCCGTCCAAGTAATAAAAAAGGCCGGTCGTACTGCCCCAGTCGTTATTGGCCCCCGTGGTGCCATCTCGCCAGTACTTTCCGATGTTCCCGGCGGTCTGGCTGGCTGTCCCCATGGGCCTGTATTGCGTCGAGGGAAGCGAATCAGTGCTGAAGCCTATGGTGAAAGTCACCATGTGCGCCCAATTGGCAGGGTTGTAGCGTGGGTTCCAGTATTTTTCGAGGGTGGCCGTTTTGCCTGTTTTCGGATTTTTGAAAGTTTCGGTGGCACTTGCCTTGTCGTATTCGGGTGGAGGGGCGACTTCGCCGTCCAAAGCATCCTTGCTCTGCAGGCGCGTGGCCCAGCTTTTGAAAGTCCAGTCCGATAGCGTGCTGATTACCCCGCCACGGCGTGATCCGTTGCTTTGGATGTCGGTGCATTGGTTCACCCATTTGGGCTTGGACGATGAGCCAATATCGCCTAGTTTGAAGGTGCGGCAGGGCCTGTAACCTTCGTGCCAACTGCTGTAGGTCAGGTAGTCAATGTCGCGGTAGATCCAGGTGTTTGGGTTGTCTCGGCTGTAGGGTGTGCCGTCGGGCAGGGAGAAGCCAGGATAGTCTTTGGGGTCTTCTTGGGGGTCAATGCCCAACGGATCGGGGAGCTGATTCGTACCAAACTTGGCTGGTGTGGCTGCCCGCTTGCCGTAGGCCTTGAAGGTTTTGGAGTCCTGGTTGTCGAAGTTGATGGGGTCGGTGTTGATGTCTTCTTTGGGGTCATCCCAGTTGGTCGACTCGCTGTAGGGTGAGGATGAATTGAAGTAGGTTCCACCAGGGCCGTAGTAGTCGCCGTTCCAGCCGCCGTCGGTCAGCAGAATGTGGTAGTTGCGGCGACAACCCAGGGGCTTGCCTTTTTCTCCATTGAGAGTCTCTCCTGGCTTGCTGGCCCAGGGGCCGTTCTGGTGCAGGGGCGCGCGCATGTATTCATCGGCACGCTTGACCATCCGGTGGGTGGGGGTAGAACTACAGGTGTTGTAGTTTTGCGCGTATTTGAGGAAGTTGGTGCGGTGGCTGCTATCGAGCAAGCGCATCGTATTGGCTGCGGTGGTCGCTGCGGTAGTAGTGCCCAACGTCTTAAAACTCAGCCCGTCGACTGAGGTGCAGTTTCCCAGTGATTGCCAAGCCAGACGAACCTTTTCGTCTGGCAGCAGGTCTTTGTCGCTGAACACGACCTGCAGGGCCTCCTGTAGCACCTGGACACGGGTCTTGGTGTACACGTTGCTGTACTTGTTGTATGGCTTGCTCGGATCTTGCAGAACCATATCCTTCTCATCCATGCTGGTCGAGTCGTCCAGAGACAGGATGATGTTAGGTGCCACATACGGTAGTACCGTGCCCGGCGGGGCTGTTGCCAAATCCAGCGCCCATGTACTGTGCGGTGCCAGCGCTGCACCAGCGGCCAGGGCGAGCAGGGTTTTGCGAAAGCGGGGTGGGGTATGGCGGGGCATAGCTGCTCCTTCAATGAAGTTATTTTATTGATCAAAAGTGGCTCTAGTGCTTGCAAAATAAGCGCTATAAGCTATTGTTTTGATAGTGAATTAGTCTTTGCGTACCTGGCGGGCGTAGGTTTGTTGCAGCACGGCCATGGTGTTGCCTTTGCGGCCATAAGCCAGTGCAGTAATGCGGTACACCACGTTGGGCTTGAGGTTCAAGTTCAGCAAACTGTTGGTAGGAGTGCCAGCGCCACCGACGATCAGGCCAGAGTTTTTGCTGCTTTCGTCGTAGTGCATCACTTCAATCCAGTACCACCCACCGCGGTCGTTGGCGCTGCGGTCGGCCAGAATAGGGTTAGCCTGCTTGCTGCTGCTGCCCTGAGCGGCGCCGCTGAACTGACCATACCGAGCTCCCACATTGGGCACGGTCATGCTGCTGAGGGCGATTTCGCCAGCCAGCAGTCCGGTGTTGTCTTTTTTGTTCCAGAAGTCTTGTCGTCCTGCGCGTTTGGTACACAGACCGTAGCTGCACTTGGTAGTTTCTTGGTCCAGTGCCGCCAATAGGGGCGTGACGTCTTGGGTTTCCAGTGGGATCTTGGGGGCTGCGCTGATTTTGTCGCGGCAGTTGGTGGCAGTGCAGACACTGCCATCGGCGTTTTCACCCCGGATATCCAGTTCGGCATCTTGCAGCAGGGCCTGGGCAGCTTCAAAGGCGCGTTGGTAGTCTGCATCGTTGCCGACCAGCATTTCGTTGAATAGCGAAGTGCGCGACGCCCACAGCGCCAGCAGCATAGAGAGCATGACAAACACAATGACGACAAACAGCGCCACGCCGCGCTGGCGCGGTCGCCGCTGGTGGGGGAAGTGCCTGCTTTGCATGGTGGCTTTTCTCATCAAGGTTTAGAGCACCGAGCCAATCAGCCCTTGGCTGCGCAGCTGGAAGGTATTGCGAAAGGCGATGTGCATGCGTTTGTTGCGCGCACCAGTGAGGGTATTCATGCTGACGGCTGTGCCATCGCAGTCGGTGTAGGTGCCTTGTTTGGGGTTGTCTTGGGTGGGGGAAGGTATGTCCATCGCCTCGTTGCCATACAACACCAGGCACACTTCTACTGCTTGCACCTGGGCCCAGTTGGTCACGCCACTGGCATCTACAGATTTGATGGTGCTGTTGCCCGGTGTAGTGGTGTTGTCTTGCAGCAGATAACGCACCTGGAAGTTGGCGACGTTGCCGACGATGGGCTGGATGTTGCCGTTGCCGTTGCAGCGCAGTTCCCGCTTGGCTGGATCACTGGCGGGGGTATAGAGCACGAATTCGCTCAATATCAGTGCGCTAGTTCCCTGGCCGCCCAAGCAGTTGCGCTGAAGCGACTCGGCAGACGCACTGGTGAAAACTGGTTCTGTGTAATTGCGGTAGCCCACCGAAAGGGCGTATTCCCCATCGCTGGGCTCTTTCTTCCCTTTCAGGGTGTGATCTTTGATGGAAAAGGATGCGCTGGTATCAACGGGGTCTGTGTAATCGGTTTCAAATGCTGCGGCGATCAGATAGGTGGATTCTGTGGTGGTGGTGCCTGGGTCTAGGTTAAGTCGCAGCGAGCCTGCCTGGCGCAGTTGCAGGCCGATTACGCGCATGGCGTAGGCGGCCTGTTGCTGGATGGTGCTGGCATCGCTTACTGTGCCTGAGATACCACGCGAGACCATGAGCGCCCCCATGGCCACGGCAACAGTGAGCAGACCGATGGTGATGCCCACCATCAACTCAATCAGCGTTACACCACGTTGGGCGTGTGGATGCATCGACTTGTTTTTCGGCTGTTTTTGTCCTGCAAGCTTTGCGGGATAAGCGCCGGCAGCTATGTTTTTTGAGAGCATGTCAAGACCCTGGGCAGTAGTACATGGTGACGCCACCGGGAGCGTAAGGCGCACAGCGTGACGCAACAGGGATGTATTGCAGGTGGCAGGTGTGGTCGTCGGGGCATGCGAGGGTTGCGCCATCACTCAGGGTTCCGTCGGCAGCGCGCACTTTGGTGGCATCAATGTTGTCTTTGAAGGTCTTTTTCTCTGCGCTGTCTGTGATCGCACGTTCGTTTTCACGCCAAGCGACCATCACGCCCAGCTGGCGCCCCAGACCGGCGGCCAGACCACTCTCAGCTGGGGGAATAAAGATGCTGGCCTTGCCGAGTGGCAAGTTGTCCTGGACGGTCTTTTTCCAGACGGCCACGTCATAAGCGGCCAGTTGCGCCGCACTACAACCGTTGGCGCAGTTGGGCGTGGAGGGGGTTGTATCAAATCCAGTGACATAGGCATTGAGGTTGGACAACGCATTGGGGTTGACTTTCATGCGTTCACCCAGGTCTTCAATCAGCCGGATGGCCTGCGCGCGGCGCACAGCAGTCTGTGTGTCGGTCAGGGTGCGCATTTGTACGCCCAAGATGCCCAAGATGCCCAATGCCATGACGACGATGGCCACCAGAGATTCAATCAGGGTGATGCCGCGCTGCGGCTGTAGGAGTGTGTATTGCATGGGATTTAATCGCTGCATGGAATGTCGGCTGGATCGCTGCTGATCCGGATCCGCCCGCCCGAACTCATGCACAAACCGCGTGCGGCGGGGTGCGAGGTGCTTTGGTTTGCGGGAACGATCGAGAATCCGAAAGGAGCATTTGCTCTACCCCAGCGGTCAAAACGTATGAATGCGCTATTTGCAGAGCGAGTGACTTCTAGGTTTGCCGGGATAGCGAAGCGTTGCAGCACTTCTTCACCAGTGTTTTGTGTGCCATTGTTATTGGTGTCCACAAATACGAACCAGCCACAGTCCCAATTGGATGCGCCAGATGCCAGCGTGCAGCCGTTGGCGCCTGTGGCCTCTTTGCGGATGACGACGTTACCGCCGCGTTTGATCGCTTCGGAACGTGCCAAATACAGCGCCGATTGCAGACTTTCTACGCTGTCACGCACGCGCCAGCGCTCAAGCAAGGGCGTGAAACTGGGGCCTGCCAACGCCGCCAGCACGGCCACGATGGCCGCGACGACCAGGACTTCAATGAGAGTAAAGCCGCGTTGCACTCGTTGCGCAGGCGTAAAAGTCGATGCATACATGGCGTCCATGTTACGCAGCCAGAACGTGGTGCGTCGCCGTAGCGGGACAAGCGGCCGTGGTGTGCGGATCAGCGGCAGCTGTCTGGCGCAGGCAGTCTAGCGGCGGGTGTATCCCAGGCAAGCGCCTGCATCGGGGCGGCCTTTGCACTCGCGGTACAGGCGCCGGTCGCGCTGACTTGTACTCTCTTCCGAAGAGCTCCCAAAATATTTGACGCGCACACTGCCTTTCTTCGCACTGGTGGTTTGGTTGTTGCTGGCGCTGTCTTTTTTCTTGCGTGCGGCGTGGGCATCTACAGGTGTGGCCAGCAGACCCATGGCCAGGCAGGCGCACAGCAGTGTGTTTGGAAGTGCGTGGCGGCGCCAGATCCTGTGCGCTGTGGTGGTTGTCTGGGGGGCTGTGGTACGCATGGTGGTGTGGCTTTCTGGCGGTGCCGTTCGGGTGTGACCGGGTGGGGTGGGGTAGGTGCATCGTGCCATGCCAGAACCAGCTGTGGCATGCGGGTATGCGCGCGGTGGAATATTGCGAAAGCAGGTTTCGGGATTGGGTACTGCGCGACAGGGGCCTCAAAAAAGAGCAGTCGCTATAATCGACAGGTTTTGCATGGTGCAAGACGCACGCCGGTAGCCCTTCCAGTTTCTGGCGCAAGTAAAACCCGCGCTGGCTGCCCGTTTATGGGGTGGCAAGCCGCATTACAGGAAATTTCCAAATGATCGCATCCTCCATCAAGGCCGAAGTCGTCAAGGCCAACGCCCGTGCTGCCAACGATACCGGTAGCCCTGAAGTGCAAGTGGCCCTGCTGACGGCCCGCATCAACGAACTGATGCCCCACTTCAAAACCCACGCCAAAGACCACCACGGTCGCCGTGGCCTGCTGCGCATGGTGAGCCGTCGCCGCAAGCTGCTGGACTACCTCAAGGCCAAGAATGCTGAGCGTTACACCGCTTTGATCGCCAAGCTGGGTCTGCGCAAGTAAGCGCTGTCGCATGCAAAAACGCCTGGGTTAGCACGCTAGCTCAGGCGTTTTTTACTTTGCCAGTGTCCAAGATCAGAGCGAAGCTGTGTCATTCCACTGAACTTCCGCGTGCGGTTTCAATGGAATGGCATCGTGTTCTGAATAGGCCTCTGGCGCCCGCTGGTACTGCGTTACCAGCTATCTAATCAGGAGCAAAAATGAGCATTTTTAACAAAGTCACCAAGTCTTTCCAATGGGGCGACAAGACCGTCATCATGGAAACCGGCGAAGTCGCCCGCCAGGCCTCTGGTGCCGTTGTGGTCAACATTGACGATACCGTGGTGCTGGCCACGGTGGTGGCCTCCAAAGGTGCCAAGCCCGGCCAGGACTTCTTCCCGCTGACGGTGGATTACATCGAGAAGACCTATGCCGCTGGCAAGATTCCCGGCAGCTTCTTCAAGCGCGAAGCCAAGCCCAGCGAGCACGAAACCCTGACCAGCCGCCTGATCGACCGTCCGATCCGCCCGCTGTTCCCCGAAGGCTTCTTCAACGAAGTGCATGTGGTCATCCACACGCTGTCGCTGAACCCTGAAGTGGATGCAGACATTGCAGCACTGATTGCCTCCAGCGCTGCGCTGGCCATTTCCGGCATTCCGTTCAGCGGCCCCATCGGCGCCGCGCGCGTGGGCTATGTCAATGGTGAGTACGTGCTCAACCCCGGCCAGACGCTGCGCAAGAGCAGCCAGATGGATCTGGTGGTGGCCGGTACCGAAGCTGCCGTGCTGATGGTCGAGTCCGAAGCGCAGCAACTGCCCGAAGACGTTATGTTGGGCGCTGTGGTGTTTGGCCATGAGCAGGGCAAGATTGCCATCAATGCCATCCATGAGCTGGTGCGTGACGCCGGCAAGCCGGTGTGGGACTGGAGCGCCCCGCCCAAAGACGAGGCCCTGATTGCCAAAGTCACGCAATTTGCCGAAGAAAAACTGCGCGCCGCTTACCAGATTCGCAACAAGCAGGCCCGCACCCACGCTTGCCGCGAGGCATACGCCGTGGTCATGGCTGACCTGAAGGAAGCTGGTGTGGAGTTCGATGCCGTCAAGGTTGAAGGCATGTTGTTTGACATCGAAGCACGCATCGTGCGCAGCCAGATTCTGGCCGGTGAGCCCCGCATTGATGGCCGCGACACACGCACGGTGCGTCCCATTGAAATCCGCAGCAGTGTGCTGCCGCGTGCCCACGGCTCGTCGCTGTTCACCCGTGGCGAAACCCAGGCGCTGGCCGTGACCACGCTGGGCACCGAGCGCGATGCCCAGCGCATCGACGCCTTGATGGGCGAATACGAAGACCGCTTCATGCTGCACTACAACATGCCTCCCTTTGCCACCGGCGAAGTCGGTCGCATGGGCAGCACCAAGCGCCGTGAAATCGGCCATGGCCGCCTGGCCAAGCGCGCACTGACCGCGGTGCTGCCGAGCAAGGAAGAATTCCCCTACACCATTCGCGTGGTGTCGGAGATCACCGAATCCAACGGCTCCTCGTCGATGGCATCGGTGTGCGGCGGCTGCCTGTCGATGATGGATGCGGGCGTGCCCATGAAGGCGCACGTGGCTGGTATTGCCATGGGCCTGATCAAGGAAGACAACCGTTTTGCCGTGCTGACCGACATCCTGGGCGATGAAGATCACCTGGGCGACATGGACTTCAAGGTGGCTGGCACTACCGCCGGTATCACGGCGTTGCAAATGGACATCAAAATCCAGGGCATCACCAAGGAAATCATGCAAGTCGCCCTGGCCCAGGCCAAAGAAGCGCGCATGCACATCCTGGGCAAGATGCAAGAAGCCATGGGCGAGGCCAATACCGAAGTCTCCAGCTTCGCGCCCAAGCTCTACACCATGAAGATCAACCCCGAGAAGATCCGCGACGTGATCGGCAAGGGTGGTTCGGTGATCCGTGCATTGACCGAAGAGACCGGTTGCCAGATCAACATCGACGAAGACGGCACCATCACCATCGCCTCGACCGACACGGCCAAGGCCGATGAAGCCAAGCGCCGCATCGCGCAAATCACGGCTGAGGTGGAAATCGGCAAGGTGTATGAAGGCCCAGTCACCAAGATTCTGGACTTTGGCGCGCTGATTAATCTGCTGCCTGGCAAGGACGGCCTGCTGCACATCAGCCAGATCGCCCACGAGCGCGTCGAGCGCGTGAGCGACTACCTGACCGAAGGCCAGATCGTCAAGGTCAAGGTCATGGAAACTGACGAAAAAGGCCGCATCAAGCTGTCCATGAAAGCGCTGGCCGAGCGCCCCCAGGGCGGTGACCGCCCTGAGCGTGGCGAGCGCCAAGAGCGTGCTGAGCGCCAGGAACGCCGTGAGCCCGCCGCAGCGCGTGACAACGAGCAGCAGCCAGCACAGCAGCCTGCCCAGGACGCGCCAGGCCAAGTCAGCGGCTAACGTCAATTTGCTATTGATATGAGAGCTTCTAGCGCCCACCAGTCGGGCGCTAGAGGCCAAAATCATTCAAATTAACGGAGCGCCTTCAGAGCATGCTTGCTGTAGAAATTTCATCGTTTGGCGAACCTGGCGTTCTGCGTCTGGGTGAGCGTCCTGTGCCGGTGGCCGGTGCGGGGGAGTTGCTGATCCGCGTGAGCGCCAGCGGCATCAACCGGCCTGATGTGCTGCAACGCAAGGGCCACTATGCGCCGCCGCCGGGCACCTCTGACCTGCCGGGTCTGGAGGTGGCGGGGGTGATTGAGGGGGGCGATGAGTCCGCCATGGCCCAGGCCGGTCTGCGCGTGGGCGATCGCGTGTGCGCGCTGGTGGCTGGTGGTGGCTACGCCCAGTGGTGCGTGGCGCCCGTGGTGCAGTGCCTGCCCGTGCCCGCCGGATTCAGCGACGTAGAGGCTGCCTCTTTGCCCGAAACCTTCTTCACGGTGTGGAGCAATGTGTTCGAGCGTGGCCGTTTGCAGCCGGGGGAGGTTTTGCTGGTGCAAGGCGGAAGCAGCGGCATCGGCGTGACTGCCATCCAGCTGGGCCGGGCGCTGGGCGCTACCGTCATCGTGACAGCGGGCAGCGATGACAAATGTGCGGCCTGTCTGGCGCTGGGCGCCCACCATGCCATCAACTACCGCACGCAAGATTTTGTCGCTGAGGTGCAACGCATCACGGCGGGCAAAGGCGTGGATGTGGTGCTGGACATGGTGGCGGGCAGCTACGTGGCCCGCGAGGTGCAGTGTCTGGCAGAAGATGGCCGTCT
This sequence comes from Simplicispira metamorpha, assembly GCF_004341365.1. Lineage (GTDB taxonomy): Bacteria > Pseudomonadota > Gammaproteobacteria > Burkholderiales > Burkholderiaceae_C > Simplicispira > Simplicispira metamorpha. Next base: position 18,230 of record NZ_SLXH01000002.1, read on the forward strand.
GGTGATCATCGCCGTCCAAGGTGGTGTACAGAGCACGTTCGATGCGGGGCTGGTTTTGCGACGGCGCCTGACCATTACCGGTTCCACGTTGCGGCCCCGGCCCGTGGCCTTCAAGGGCGCGATTGCGCAGGCCTTGCGCGAGCGGGTGTGGCCTTTGCTGGCCGCCGGTGCCGTGCGCCCAGTGATCCACCGCACCTTTGCCGCTGCCGATGCGGCACAGGCGCACGCTTTGATGGAGTCCAGTCAGCACACTGGCAAGATTGTTTTGACGTGGTAAGCATGAACAAAAAACTGATCGCAGGCAATTGGAAAATGAACGGCAGCTTGGCTGCCAACGACGCCTTGGTGCGTGCGCTGGTGGCAGGGCTGGCAGGGCAGGGTGGTTGTGACGTGGCTGTGGCCGTGCCCGCGCCCTACTTGGCGCAGGTGCAGTCCCTGGTTGCGGGCTCGGCCCTGGCGCTGGCGGCGCAGGATGTGTCTGCGCACGAGGCAGGTGCTTACACGGGGGAAGTGTCGGCCTTGATGTTGCGCGACTTCGCGGTGCGCTACGCCTTGGTTGGGCACTCGGAGCGGCGTCAATACCATGCCGAGTCGGATGCCTGCGTGGCGCTGAAGGCACAGCGTGCGCTGGCCGCTGGCATTACACCCATTGTGTGTGTCGGTGAAACGCTGGCCGAACGCGAAGCGGGAGAAACCGAAGCCGTGGTGCGTCGCCAGCTGGCAGCGGTCATCCATGTCAATGGCCATTGCATCAGTGAAGTGGTGGTGGCGTACGAGCCCGTGTGGGCCATCGGCACAGGCAAAACTGCCACGCCAGAGCAGGCGCAGCAGGTGCATGCCGTGCTGCGTGCGCAGTTGGCAGCGGCCAGCGACAAGGCGGCACGCATTCGACTGCTGTACGGCGGCAGCATGAATGCGGGCAATGCGCAGCAGCTGCTGGCCCAACCCGACATTGATGGCGGGCTGGTCGGGGGCGCCTCGCTCAAGCCCGCAGACTTCTTGCAAATTATCGCTGCAGCCCAATAAGGATAAGCGCTAGGCGCTATCAAATCAGGAGTTATCGAAGAATGAATTTACTTGTGAACGTGATTTTGGCAGCACAGATTTTGACCGCTTTGGGCATGATCGGTTTGATTCTGATCCAGCATGGCAAAGGTGCTGACATGGGGGCGGCTTTTGGCAGTGGCAGTTCGGGCAGTCTGTTTGGCGCCAGCGGAAGCGCCAACTTCCTGTCGCGCACTACTGCAGTGCTGGCGGCCGTGTTTTTTGTCTGTACGCTGGCGTTGGCCTATTTTGGTAGCACCCGTCCGCAAAGCACAGGCAGTGTGTTGGAGACAGTGGCGCCCGTGGTGGTGCCAGACGCTGGTTCGGCTGCGGCTATTCCGGGCAATGTGGCGCCAGCTGCGGTTCCTGCCTCTGGTGCCGCAGAGATTCCCGCCAAATAAACCTGCGCAATCATTTTTTGACAATGTATCAAGGTATAATCGCGGACTGTCTGGAAAGCAAAAAAGTTCCTCAAGCCATCCAGGCAACGCGATAGCCGTCGTGGTGAAATTGGTAGACACGCTATCTTGAGGGGGTAGTGGCGAAAGCTGTGCGAGTTCGAGTCTCGCCGACGGCACCAAACAAAAAAACAAGCTCATGCCCATGTGCCATTTTCTGGTCATGGTGCATGCAGTTACAGCGGTGAGCACATCCACAAGATGAACCTCGATCAATATCTCCCCGTTCTATTGTTCATCTTGGTAGGCATAGCGGTCGGTGTCGTGCCGCTGGCGCTGGGATATATCTTGGGGCCCAACAGGCCCGATCCCCAAAAAAATTCCCCTTATGAATGCGGCTTCGAAGCTTTCGAAGATGCCCGCATGAAGTTCGATGTGCGCTACTACCTGGTTGCCATCCTCTTTATTCTTTTTGATCTTGAAATCGCCTTCCTGATTCCCTGGGCTGTGTCGCTGCAGGAGGTTGGGGTGACTGGTTTTGTCGCTGTGATTATCTTTCTGGCTGTTCTGGTTGTGGGTTTTGCCTACGAGTGGAAAAAAGGCGCGCTGGATTGGGAATGATCAGGTTTGAGCGGGGATTGACACAATGATTGAAGGCGTGATGAAAGAAGGCTTCGTCACCACGAGTTACGACTCTGTGGTGAATTGGGCCAAAACCGGCTCTTTGTGGCCCATGACCTTTGGTCTGGCGTGCTGTGCTGTGGAAATGATGCACGCAGCAGCTGCACGTTATGACATCGGTCGATTTGGTGCCGAGGTCTTTCGTGCTAGTCCACGTCAGTCTGATTTGATGATTGTTGCGGGAACCTTGTGCAACAAGATGGCGCCCGCTTTGCGCAAGGTGTATGACCAGATGTCGGAGCCGCGCTGGGTTTTGTCCATGGGGTCGTGCGCCAATGGCGGTGGTTATTACCACTACAGCTATTCAGTCGTGCGCGGTTGTGATCGTATTGTGCCTGTGGATGTGTATGTGCCTGGTTGCCCTCCAACGGCTGAGGCGCTGATCTACGGCATTATCCAGTTGCAGCAAAAAATACGTCGCACCAATACCATTGCGCGCGCTTGAGGTGGTGTCATGACAAACGTAGCTATCAGCCCTGAAAATCTCAAAAATGCCATTGCCCAAGCCTTGGGTGAGAAAGTGCGCGCAGTCAAGGTGGCTTTGGATGAGGTAACTATTGAAGTTGCTGCAAAGCATTATCTGGAAGCCATGCGCATTTTGCGTGAGGCGCCAGGTTGCCGTTTTGAACAGCTGATTGATTTGTGTGGAGTAGATTATTCTGCCTACAAAGATCGTGAGCAAGAAGGGTTGCGTTACTGTGTGGTTTCGCACTTGCTTTCTGTGAGTTTGAATCAGCGTTTGCGCGTCAAAGTATTTTGTCCGGATGATGATTTTCCAGTTGTTGCGTCGCTGACCACTTTGTGGGAAGGCGCTGGCTGGTTTGAGCGCGAGGCCTTTGATTTGTTTGGCATCGTATTTGATGGTCACGGCGATCTGCGTCGCATTTTGACGGACTACGGTTTCATTGGGCATCCTTTCCGTAAAGACTTTCCGTTGTCCGGCAATGTTGAAATGCGTTACGACGCTGACCAGCGTCGTGTGATTTATGAGCCGGTAACGATTGAGCCGCGTGAAGTCACGCCACGCATCATCCGTGAAGATAAATACGGAGGCCTGCACTAAGGCGCTTTGTGCCTTCTCTGGTGAAACATGGCTGAAATCAAAAATTATTCTCTGAACTTTGGTCCCCAGCATCCGGCTGCGCACGGTGTGCTGCGCTTGGTGTTGGAGCTTGATGGTGAGGTGGTTCAGCGTGCTGATCCGCACATTGGTCTGTTGCACCGTGCCACCGAAAAATTGGCTGAACACAAGACCTTTATCCAATCGCTTCCTTATATGGATCGGTTGGATTACGTGTCGATGATGTGCAATGAGCATGCCTATTGCCTGGCAATCGAGAAGTTGCTGGGCATTGAGGTTCCGGTTCGCGCGCAGTACATCCGTGTGATGTTTGCTGAAATCACTCGTCTGCTGAATCACTTGATGTGGCTTGGTTCGCACGGGAACGACTGCGGCAGCTCCACCATCTTGATCTACACTTTCCGTGAGCGTGAAGATCTGTTTGACATGTATGAGGCAGTGTCTGGCGCACGCATGCATGCTGCTTACTTCCGTCCAGGCGGCGTGTATCGCGACCTGCCTGACAGCATGCCCCAGTACAAGGCAAGCAAGGTGCGCAATGCCAAATCGTTGGAAGAGCGCAATCAGAACCGTAAGGGTTCTTTGCTTGATTTTATTGATGATTTCACACAGCGCTTTCCAGCTTGTGTGGATGAGTATGAAACCTTGTTGACAGAAAACCGTATCTGGAAGCAGCGTACGGTGGGTATTGGTGTGGTTCAGCCTGAACGCGCCATCAATCTGGGTATGACAGGCCCTATGTTGCGTGGCTCTGGTATTGCCTGGGATTTGCGCAAGGCGCAGCCCTATGATGTTTATGATCGCCTCGATTTTGATATCCCTGTGGGCGAAACCGGCGATTGCTATGACCGCTATTTGGTACGCGTTCAGGAAATGCGCCAGTCCAATCGCATCATCAAGCAATGCGTAGATTGGTTGCGTGCCAATCCTGGTCCTGTTATTACCGATAACCATAAGGTTGCGCCACCCAGCCGTGAATCCATGAAGTCGAACATGGAGGAGTTGATCCACCACTTCAAGTTGTTCACGGAAGGATTTCATGTGCCAGAAGGTGAAGCTTACGCTGCGGTAGAGCATCCCAAAGGCGAGTTTGGCATTTATCTGGTAAGCGATGGTGCCAATAAGCCCTATCGTTTGAAAATTCGAGCGCCTGGTTTTGTGCATTTGTCGGCATTAGATGAAATGTCGCGTGGTCATATGTTGGCAGACGTTGTTGCCATTATTGGCACGATGGATATCGTGTTCGGAGAAATTGACCGATGATTTCTGAAGCGACCAAGGCGCGTTTTGCGCGGGAAGTGGCCAAATACCCAGCCGAGCAAAAGCAATCGGCTGTTATGGCTTGTCTGGCCATTGTTCAGCAAGAGCAAGGCCATGTCAGTGAAGCCAGTGAGGCAGTGATTGCCGAGTATCTCGGTATGCCCCAAATTGCTGTCCATGAGGTCACTACCTTCTACAACATGTACAACCAGCAAGCAGTAGGAAAATACAAGCTGGCTGTGTGTACCAATTTGCCATGTCTTTTGCGCGATGGGGCTAAGGCATTGGAGCATCTTGAGCAAAAACTCGGTGTTTCCATGGGGCAAACCACTGCTGATGGATTATTTACCTTACAACAGTGTGAATGCCTCGGCGCTTGCGCCGATGCGCCGGTAATGTTGGTGAATGATCGGAATATGTGCAGTTTTATGGGTCATGAAAAGCTCGATCAGCTGGTCGATGCTTTGCGTGCAGCGGAGGAAAAGAAATGAGCAGTTCTGCCCAAATCCTCGCCCAATTCCAATCGGCCGGAATAGAAACCTGTTTTCATGGTCGGCATATTGACCCACAAATCTATGCCGATCTGAATGGTTCTAACTGGACTCTGAAAGATTACGAAGCGCGTGGTGGTTACCAAGCTTTGCGCTCTATATTGGGAAAAGATGGCGGCGAAGGGCTGACCCAAGACCAAGTGATTGCCAGTGTCAAGGAGTCTGGCTTGCGCGGTCGTGGCGGTGCCGGCTTCCCCACGGGACTGAAGTGGAGCTTTATGCCCCGTCAGTTTCCAGGTCAAAAGTATTTGGTCTGCAATTCCGACGAAGGTGAGCCGGGGACTTGCAAAGACCGCGACATTTTGATGTTCAACCCCCATATCGTGATCGAGGGGATGATCATTGCCGCTTATGCCATGGGTATTTCAGTGGGTTATAACTATATCCACGGTGAAATCTTCCAAGTTTATGAGCGTTTTGAAGCTGCCTTGGAAGAGGCGCGCGCTGCCGGTTACTTGGGTGATTCTATTTTAGGCAGTGCCTTCAGTTTCCAACTGCATGCCCACCATGGCTTTGGTGCCTACATTTGTGGAGAAGAAACTGCACTGCTGGAATCTCTGGAAGGTAAAAAAGGCCAGCCGCGCTTCAAGCCGCCTTTTCCTGCTAGTTTTGGGTTGTATGGCAAACCCACCACGATCAACAATACCGAAACTTTTGCTGCGGTTCCCTGGATTATTCGCAACGGTGGGGCTGCCTACTTGGCATGTGGTAAGCCGAATAACGGTGGTACAAAAATTTATTCCGTCAGTGGGGATGTGGAGAGGCCTGGCAACTACGAAGTTCCCATGGGAACTCCTTTCGCCAAGTTGCTGGAGCTGGCTGGTGGTGTCCGTACAGGGCGTCAGCTCAAAGCAGTCATCCCCGGTGGCTCCTCGTCGCCTGTTCTGCCTGCATCCATCATCATGGAATGCACCATGGACTACGATTCGATTGCCAAGGCTGGTTCCATGCTGGGTTCGGGTGCCGTGATCGTCATGGATGACAGCCGTTGCATGGTGGAGTCGCTCAAGCGTCTGTCTTATTTTTATATGCATGAGTCTTGTGGCCAGTGCACACCATGTCGTGAAGGTACTGGTTGGCTTTGGCGTCTGGTGGATCGAATTCACCGCGGTGAAGGGCGTCCGCAAGATATGGATGTGCTGGACTCTGTGGCCAGCAATATCATGGGCCGAACCATCTGTGCTTTGGGTGATGCTGCAGCCATGCCCGTGCGAGCCATGATCAAGCATTTCAGGCCTGAGTTTGAGGCGCTGATCCAGAAGAATGTTTCCCAGGCCGTGGCCTCTGCCTGATCGTGAGAAAAGCATATGGTTGAAATTGAACTTGACGGTCAGAAGGTGGAAATCGCTGAAGGTTGCATGGTGATGCATGCTGCTGAAAAAGCGGGCACCTACATACCGCATTTTTGTTATCACAAAAAGCTATCTATCGCTGCCAATTGCCGCATGTGTCTGGTAGAGGTAGAAAAGGCACCCAAACCGATGCCTGCCTGTGCCACGCCTGTCACCCAAGGTATGGTCGTCCGCACCAAAAGTGATAAGGCGATACAGGCTCAAAAATCCGTGATGGAGTTTTTGCTCATCAACCATCCGCTGGATTGCCCTATATGTGATCAGGGTGGTGAGTGCCAGTTACAGGATTTGGCCGTGGGTTACGGCGGCACTTCTTCGCGCTACGAAGAAGAAAAACGTGTGGTGTTTCATAAGGATGTCGGTCCTCTTATCTCCATGGAGGAAATGAGTCGCTGCATTCATTGCACCCGTTGCGTGCGATTTGGTCAGGAAGTGGCTGGCGTCATGGAGTTGGGGATGATTCACCGTGGTGAGCATTCCGAAATCACCACTGTGACCGGTGACACCATCGATTCCGAGTTGTCGGGCAACATGATTGATATTTGCCCTGTGGGTGCTTTGACCAGCAAGCCATTTCGCTACAGCGCTCGTACCTGGGAGCTGTCCCGTCGCAAGTCGATCAGTCCCCATGACTCGACGGGTGCTAATCTGGTGGTGCAAGTCAAAAACCACAAGGTCATGCGTGTTTTGCCTTTCGAAAATGAAGACGTCAACGAATGCTGGATTGCTGACCGTGATCGCTTCTCGTATGAAGCCCTGAATAGTGCTGAGCGTCTGACGCGCCCCATGCTTAAGCAAGGAGGTGTCTGGAGTGAAGTGGATTGGCAGACCGCGCTCGAATACATCGCCAACGGTTTGCAGCAAATCAAGAAAGACCACGGTGCCAACAAGATCGGTGCCTTGGTCAGCCCTCACAGTACGCTGGAAGAGTTGTACTTGGCGCGTGCTCTGGTGCAAGGCTTGGGTAGCAATAACATCGACTATCGTCTGCGCAATGCAGAATTCGCCACCCAGCACGGCGTAAATTGGTTGGGCTGCTCCATTGCTTCTTTGTCCGCTTTGCAATCGGTTTTGGTGGTTGGATCCAACCTGCGCAAAGACCATCCTTTGTTTGCGCAGCGTGTGCGCCAAGCTGCACGCAAGGGTGCGGTGGTCACTGCTATTGATTCGGTTGTGCGTGACTGGGCTATGCCGGTGGCCCATACGCTAGTGGCACAGTCCAATGCGTGGGTGCAAGCCTTGGCAGATGTGGCCGCTGCTGTGGCACAGGCCAAAGGTGTTGTTGCACCGCAGCCTCAAGGACAGGCTGGCGAAGTGGCACAAGCCATTGCCCAAGCACTGTTGAGCGGTGAACGCAAAGCCGTTTTGCTCGGTAATGCCGCCGCTCACCATGCGCAAGCTTCCAACTTGTTGGCTTTGGCGCAATGGATTGGTGAGAATACAGGCGCTACAGTGGGGTACCTTACGGAGGCTGCCAATACTGTGGGAGCGCAGTGGGTGGGTGCGATGCCCACCGCAGAGGGTCTGAATGCCGCGCAAATGCTGGCCGGTGGACTGCGCTGCGCGCTGTTGCTGAATACCGAGCCTCAGTGGGACAGTGCTGTTGGCGCGCAGGCTGTAGCAGCGCTGGGCAAAGTCGACATGGTGATCACCATGAGCCCATTCAAGGCCAATATGGAATTCAGCGATGTGTTGTTGCCCATTGCCCCGTTCACAGAAACCTCCGGCAGTTTTATCAATGCGGAAGGTCGCGTGCAAAGCTTCCATGCCGTGGTCAAGCCTCTGGGTGAAACCCGTCCTGGCTGGAAAATTCTGCGGGTATTGGGTAACTTGCTCGGTTTGTCGAATTTCGATTTTGAAACATCGCAGGAAATTCTGACCAAAGCGGTCAATGTACCTTCTGGCGGGTTGTTAGACATGTCCACACGGCGTGTTCAGGCGCAGACTCTGACATCGCCTGCACAAGCCGGTGAACCTGTGGTGGCGTCGATTTACCAACTCGATGGCATAGTTCGCCGAGCCGCCTCATTGCAGTTGACGGTAGATGCACGCTTGGCATCTGGGGAGGTGCCAGCATGATTGATGCAATCTACAACGGTGGTCTGGGTTTGGTGTCCCAGGGATGGTGGAGCGCTGCCGTCTGGCCAGTGCTCTGGATATTGATCAAGATTGTTGTCATCTTGCTGCCGCTGATGGGGGCGGTGGCTTATCTCACGCTCTGGGAGCGTAAGCTTTTGGGTTTCATGCAGGTGCGCCATGGTCCCAACCGGGTGGGGCCTTTGGGTTTATTGCAACCCATTGCCGATGCTGTCAAGTTGCTGACCAAAGAAATCATCCAACCTTCTGCTGCCAGCAAAGGTTTGTTCATCCTTGGCCCAGTAATGGCCATCATGCCTGCTTTGGCAGCCTGGGTGGTAATTCCATTTGGCCCGGATGTGGCACTGACCAATGTCAACGTCGGTATTTTGCTGATGATGGCCATTACTTCGATTGAAGTCTATGGTGTGATTATTGCGGGGTGGGCGTCCAACTCCAAATATGCGTTTCTTGGTGCCATGCGCGCATCAGCGCAGATGGTGAGCTATGAAATTGCCATGGGCTTTTGCTTCTTGGTAGTCATCATGGTCACTGGCAGCATGAACTTGACGGCGGTGGTGATGAGCCAAGCTTCTGGCACGGCTGCTAGCTATGGTTTGAATTTCTTGTCCTGGAATTGGTTGCCACTGCTGCCGATTTTCATCGTGTATCTAATTTCTGGCGTCGCCGAAGTTAACCGCCATCCATTCGACGTGGTTGAAGGCGAAGCAGAGATCGTTGCTGGTCACATGGTGGAGTATTCAGGCATGGGTTTTGCCATCTTCTTTCTGGCTGAATATGCCAGCATGTGGCTGGTGTCCATTCTGGCGGTGCTGATGTTCCTGGGGGGCTGGCTCTCGCCTGTGGCGGCGCTTGACTTCATTCCCGGCTGGATCTGGCTGGGTATCAAGACATTCGTGGTGGTATCCATGTTTATCTGGATTCGCGCTACTTTCCCGCGCTTTCGCTATGACCAGATCATGCGTTTGGGCTGGAAAATCTTTATTCCGGTCACTTTGGTGTGGCTGGTGCTGGTCGGGGGCTGGTTGCACTCGCCGTGGAACATCTGGAAATGAGCGGGGATACACAAATGGCTGCTGTTGCTGCTGCATCCTTTTCCATCAAGGATTTTTTCAAAAGCTTCATGCTGGTGGAGCTGATCAAGGGGATGACCTTGACCGGGCGCTATGCCTTCCGCCGCAAAGTAACGGTGCAGTTTCCAGAGGAAAAAACACCGTTGTCGCCACGTTTCCGGGGTCTGCACGCCTTGCGCCGCTATGAAAATGGCGAAGAGCGTTGCATTGCCTGCAAACTCTGCGAGGCTGTCTGTCCTGCGACAGCTATCACTATCGAGTCGGATGTTCGCGAAGACGGTTCGCGCCGTACCACCCGCTACGACATCGATCTCACCAAGTGCATTTTTTGTGGATTTTGTGAGGAAAGCTGTCCAGTGGATTCGATCGTCGAAACGCAAATTCTCGAATACCACGGGGAAAAGCGCGGCGATTTGTATTTCACCAAGGATATGTTGTTGGCCGTGGGTGACCGCTACGAAGGCGAAATCGCTGCAGCCAAGGCAGCGGACGCCAAATACCGCTGATATTGCGCGTGCATTGACGCCTGACCTCTTACAAAGAACTGACTCATGGACGCCAAGACTGGTTTTTTCTATCTATTCTCGGTAGTGCTGCTGTATGCGGCCTTTCGGGTCGTTACTGCCCGCAATCCAGTGCATGCCGTTTTGCATTTGATGTTGGCTTTTTCGCAGGCTGCCGGTGTGTGGTTGCTGCTCAAAGCCGAGTTTCTGGCCATCGTCCTGGTGCTGGTGTACCTGGGTGCCGTCATGGTGCTTTTCATGTTCGTCGTCATGATGCTAGACATCAGAGAAGATGCGCTGCGACAAGGTTTTTGGAAGCATTTCCCACTGGCCGCCACCATGGGTGTGCTGATTGCACTTGAAATGGCTGCGATATTGATGGGTGGCTTTGGTGGCATGGATGAGCCTAAAGCGTTGGCCGTTGTTCTGGATGCTGCCGGTAATGTGGTGCCTTACTCCAATGCCAAGGCACTTGGCCAGTTGATGTACACCAAATATCTTTATCCCGTAGAAATTGCTTCGGTGATTTTGCTGGTGGGTATGGTCGCTGCCATTGCATTGACCCTGCGCCGTCGGAAAGACAGCAAGGCTATTGATCCAGCGCTACAGGTGCGTGTGCGTTCTGCGGACCGTGTGCGCCTTGTAAAAGTGACGGCTACACAAAAAGCGGCAGCTGATAGTGTTGTCGTCTCTGCTGGTGAGGAGAAAAAGGCATGACATTGACTCTGGGGCATTTTCTTTCACTTGGAGCAATGCTGTTTGCTTTGGCAGTGATCGGTATATTTTTGAATCGCAAGAATCTGATCGTCTTGCTCATGGCCATTGAACTGATGTTGTTGGCTGTCAATATGAACTTCGTTGCGTTCTCCCATTACCTGGGCGATATGCATGGACAGGTTTTTGTGTTTTTCATTCTGACCGTCGCTGCTGCTGAGTCGGCTATTGGCTTGGCCATCTTGGTGCTGCTGTTCCGCAATAAGTCCAATATCGACGCGGACACCCTCGACACCCTCCGCGGTTGATCCGACGGACATGCAAGGTTCTCCACAATGAGTCAAACCCTTTCTGCTTCAACGCTTCTGGCTGTTCCGCTGGCGCCGCTGGCGGGCGCTTTGCTCGCCGGTATTTTCGGTACGGCATTTGGTGGCAACTGGATTGGCCGCCGCGTCTCGCACACGCTCACCATCGCTGGTGTTTTGGTGGCATTCATCCTGTCTGCCATGACGCTTCAGAGCGTTGCCATGGATGGTGCCCGCTTCAATGAAACCCTCTACACCTGGATGGTGGTGGGTGGTTTCAAGATGGAAGTGGGCTTTATGGTCGATAGCCTGACAGCGATGATGATGTGCGTAGTGACCTTCGTGTCATTGATGGTGCATATCTACACCATTGGCTACATGGAAGAGGACGAAGGCTATAACCGCTTCTTCTCTTACATCTCGCTGTTTACCTTTTCCATGCTCATGCTGGTCATGAGCAACAACCTGCTACAGCTTTTCTTCGGTTGGGAGGCTGTGGGTCTGGTTTCCTATCTGCTGATCGGTTTCTGGTTCAACAAACCATCGGCTATTTTTGCCAACATGAAAGCGTTTTTGGTCAACCGTATTGGTGACTTTGGCTTCATCTTGGGTATTGGCCTGATTGCTGCCTATACCGGCACTCTCAATTACACCGAACTCTTTGGCCAGACCGGCGCCTTGGGTGCTTTGACCTTCCCAGGCACTGACTGGATGTTGATCACGGTCATTTGTATCTGCCTGTTCATCGGCGCTATGGGCAAGAGCGCGCAGTTTCCGCTGCACGTCTGGTTGCCCGACTCGATGGAAGGCCCCACACCCATTTCCGCGCTGATCCATGCTGCCACCATGGTGACGGCAGGCATTTTCATGGTGGCGCGCATGTCGCCACTGTTTGAGTTGTCGGATACGGCTTTGAACTTCATTCTGGTGATTGGCGCTATTACCGCTTTGTTCATGGGTTTCCTGGGCATCATCCAGAACGACATCAAGCGTGTGGTGGCTTATTCCACCCTGTCGCAGCTCGGTTACATGACCGTGGCGTTGGGTGCATCAGCATACTCGGTGGCTGTCTTTCACCTGATGACGCACGCTTTCTTCAAGGCTTTGCTGTTCCTGGGGGCTGGTTCGGTCATTATGGGAATGCACCACAATCAGGACATCCGCTGGATGGGCGCTGTGCGTAAGTACATGCCTATCACCTGGATTACTTCGTTGCTTGGTTCGCTGGCACTGATCGGTACACCGCTGTTCTCGGGCTTCTATTCCAAAGACAGCATCATTGAGGCTGTTCATTTCAGTAACTTGCCTGCCGCTGGTTTTGCACACTTTGCCGTCCTGGCGGGTGTCTTTGTGACTGCTTTTTATTCGTTCCGCATGTATTTCCTGGTGTTCCACGGCAAAGAGCGTTACGACCAGAATCCTGATGCACACCACCACGACGACGACCATGGCCATGGTGACCACTACGATGCCAAGCCGCACGAATCTCCTTGGGTGGTGACGGTTCCATTGGTGTTGTTGGCGATTCCTTCGGTCGTGATCGGTTTCATGACCATCCAGCCCATGCTGTTTGGTGACTTCTTCAAAGGCGTGATTTTTGTCGATCCCGTCAAGCACCCTGCCATGGCCAAACTGGCAGAGATTTTCCATGGCCCCATGGCCATGGCCACGCACGGTCTGATGACCGCGCCGTTCTGGCTGGCACTGGCTGGTGTGGCCTTGTCCTACTACATGTACATGGTGAATCCAGCTTTGCCTGCTGCCATCAAGAGAACCTTCATGCCGGTGTTCACCCTGCTTGAAAACAAGTACTACCTGGATTGGATCAACGAAAACATCCTGGCGCGCGGTGCCCGTGCTTTGGGCGTGGGTTTGTGGAAGGGTGGTGACCAGGCAGTGATTGATGGCACGCTCGTCAATGGCTCCTGGAAGCTGGTGGGATGGATTGCAGGGCTGGTTCGCCGCATGCAGACGGGGTATGTGTACCACTATGCATTGGTCATGCTTCTGGGCATTTTTGTCCTGATGACCTGGTTTGTCTGGCTCAACAAGTAGGAGAAAAACAAAAATGGGTTTGTTGAGTCTTGCCATCTGGACGCCAATCGCGTTCGGTGCGCTGCTGCTGGCTTTGGGGCGTGAGAGCCAGGTTCAGGCTGTTCGCTGGTTGGCCCTGATTGGTTCGCTGATCGGGTTTGCTGTCACTTTGCCGTTGTACGAAGGTTTCAAACTGGGCACTGCTGCGATGCAGTTTGTCGAAAAGACCCCCTGGATTGAGAGCTTCAATATCTTCTACCACCTTGGGGTAGACGGCATTTCCTTCTGGTTTGTCCCCCTGACTGCTTTCATCACAGTCATCGTGGTGATTGCCTCCTGGGAGTCCATCACCGAGCGCGTCAACCAGTACATGGGGGCGTTCCTGATCCTGTCGGGTTTGATGATCGGTGTATTCAGCGCGCTTGATGGCATGCTGTTTTACGTGTTCTTTGAGGCCACGCTGATACCGATGTACCTCATCATCGGTATCTGGGGCGGTCCGAACCGGATCTATGCAGCGTTCAAGTTTTTCCTGTACACGCTGCTGGGCTCTTTGCTGATGCTGATTGCCCTGATCTACTTGTACCACCAGTCGGGTGGCAGCTTTGATATCGCCGCTTGGCACAAACTACCATTGGATGCGCGCGCGCAGACGTTGCTGTTCTTTGCGTTCTTTGCTGCTTTTGCTGTCAAGGTGCCCATGTGGCCAGTACACACCTGGCTGCCTGACGTACACGTCGAGGCGCCCACTGGCGGCTCTGCCGTACTGGCTGCCATCATGCTGAAGCTGGGTGCGTATGGTTTCCTGCGTTTCTCTATGCCCATTGCCCCCGATGCTTCGCGTGAGTGGGCCTGGCTGATGATTACGCTGTCCCTGGTGGCCGTGCTCTACGTCGGTTTGGTGGCCATGGTGCAAAAAGACATGAAGAAGCTGGTGGCTTACTCGTCTGTGGCGCACATGGGCTTTGTCACCTTGGGCTTCTTTGTCTTCAACGACCTCGGTGTATCCGGAGGCTTGGTGCAAATGATTGCCCACGGCTTTGTCTCTGGCGCCATGTTCCTGTCGATTGGCGTGCTCTACGACCGCATGCACTCGCGTGAAATCGCCGACTACGGCGGCGTGGTCAACACCATGCCCAAGTTTGCTGCCTTTGCGCTGCTGTTCACTATGGCCAATTGCGGCCTGCCCGGAACTGCCGGTTTCGTGGGCGAGTGGATGGTGATCCTGGCTGCCGTCAAGGCCAATTTCTGGATTGGTCTGGCCGCTGCCACCGCATTGATCTGGGGTGCCGCTTACAGCCTCTGGATGTTCAAGCGTGTGTACTTGGGTCCCGTGGGCAATGAAAACGTGAAAGCCTTGCTCGACATCGGCCGCCGCGAGTTCTTCATCATGGCCGTGCTGGCCGTGGCAGTGCTGTATATGGGTGTGTACCCTCGCCCCTTCACGGACGTGATGGATGCTTCTGTGGCCGAGCTGCTCAAGCATGTGGCACTGACCAAGCTCAACTGACCAGACTGAATTGAGAGACCCGAGATGATTGACAACATCAGTTGGCTAGCCATTTACCCAGAGATTCTGCTGTTGGTCATGACCTGCGTGATTGCGCTGGTAGATCTGGGTGTGACCAGTGCCCGGCGCACGCCCACCTACGTCCTGACCCTGCTGACGCTGGCGGTGGTGGCCGTGCTCCAAGGCGTGTATGCCAGCAGCGGCAACACCTTTTATGGCTTTGGCAACATGGTGGTCAGTGACCCCATGGGAAACTGGCTCAAGTGTTTTGCTACCGTGGCCATGATGGTCACGCTGATCTATGGCCGCCCTTACGCTGCCGACCGTGACATGCTGCGCGGTGGTGAGCTCTTCACCCTGGGCATGTTCTCGTTGCTGGGCATGTTCATCATGATCGGCGGCAACAACTTCCTGGTGATTTACCTGGGCCTGGAATTGCTCACCCTCTCAGGTTATGCGCTGGTGGCACTGCGCCGTGACCACGCCACAGCCACAGAAGCAGCCATGAAGTACTTTGTACTGGGCGCCATGGCCAGCGGCTTTCTGCTGTATGGCCTGTCGATGGTGTACGGTGCCACAGGTTCGCTGGACATCGGTGAGGTCTTCAAGGCTGTGAACTCCGGTCAGATTCGCCACCAGGTGCTGGTGTTTGGCGTGGTGTTCATCGTGGCGGGCCTGGGCTTCAAACTGGGCGCTGCGCCATTCCACATGTGGGTTCCCGACGTGTACCAGGGTGCCCCCACTGTGGTCACACTGATGATCGGTGGCGCGCCCAAGTTGGCTGCTTTTGCCATCGTCATGCGCTTGCTGGTGGATGGCTTGCTGCCGTTGGCCATTGACTGGCAGCAAATGCTGGCAGTGCTGGCGATTGCCTCGCTGCTGGTCGGTAACTTGGCCGCCATTGCACAAACCAACCTCAAGCGCATGCTGGCGTACTCGACCATCTCGCAAATGGGTTTTGTATTGCTGGGTTTGCTCTCTGGCGTGATCAACGGCAACGTCGAAGCCTCGACCATCCAGGGCGCCTACAGCGCTTCCATGTTCTACGTGGTCACTTATGTGCTGACCACGCTGGCTGCCTTTGGCGTCATCCTGCTGCTGGCCCGCGAAGGGTTTGAGAGCGAAGAAATTGCCGACATGGCTGGCCTCAACCAGCGCAGCCCGCTGTATGCAGGTGTGTTGGCAGTGTGCTTGTTCTCCATGGCCGGTATTCCTCCGCTGGTGGGTTTCTATGCCAAGCTGGCAGTGTTGCAGTCGCTGATGGCATCGGGTCAGGGCTTGTACATTGCGCTGGCCGTGTTTGCGGTGGTCATGTCGCTGATTGGCGCTTTCTACTACCTGCGCGTGGTCAAGGTCATGTACTTTGATGCGCCGCTCACCGCCACCCGGGTGTCCGCTTCGCTGGAAGTGCGCGTGGTGCTGACGCTCAACGGCGCTCTGGTGCTGGTGCTGGGCATTCTGCCCGGTGGCTTGATGGCTTTGTGTGCCGATGCCATCGTGCGTTCGCTGGCCACCTGATACATCTGCCTGCCTCGTGTCCCAAACTGCTTCCATCTGGATGGTGATCGTGGCGGCTTGCATTGCCGCTAACTTGCCCTTTGTCAACCAGCGCCTGCTGGCGGCGGGGCCTGCGCTGGCATCGCACAAAAGCCTGTGGCTGCGTTTGTTGGAGCTGGTGGTGCTGTACTTTGTGGTCGGTACTTTTGCCCTGCTGCTGGAACAGCGTGCCGGGCAAATTGCCCCCCAAGGCTGGGAGTTCTACGCCATCACCGGCACGCTGTTTGTGACGCTGGCTTTTCCGGGCTTTGTCTACCGCTACCTGGTGCGTCACCGTGGCGCCTGAAAATTGTCAGCGCCTGACCGTTGATGCGCTATGAAAGTGCTTGATCTGTGTTGCCAGAACGACCACACCTTTGAGGGCTGGTTTGGCAGTGAAGCAGATTTCCAAGACCAGCACCAGCGTGGCCTGTTGCAATGCCCATTGTGTGGTGACTCCCAGGTGCGCAAGGTGCTGAGTGCGCCGCGCATTCAGCGCAGTGCCCGGACGGTCAGTGCACAAGAACCTGTACTGCCCGCCGCGTCCACTCCTTTGCCCGCATCTGCCGCGGGTGGCGCTGACCATTCTGTGGCCTCGTTGCAGGCAGCGTGGCTGGAGGTGGCGCGCAAGATTGTTGCCCAAACCGAAGACGTTGGCGCGCACTTTGCCGACGAGGCGCGGCGCATGCACCACGGTGAGGTGCCTGAGCGCGCTATCCGCGGCCAAGCCAGCCGCGAAGAAACTGTGCAGTTGCTCGACGAAGGCATTGCCGTTTTACCCTTGCCCGGCATCGCTACCAAAACCTTGCATTAACCGCTTGCAAGGCAGCAGGCAGGGCGCTAAATGCTTCTTTTTTGATAGCTGCTTGCGCCCGACTGGTAAGCTTTAGGGCCACTTTTTGTTCTGAATTGCAGGCTGCGCACATCCGTTACGTGGCCCATTGCAGCGCCGCCAGCCGCGCGTACACGCCACCCCGTGCCAGCAACTGGGCGTGGCTCCCTTGTTCCACGATGCGCCCGTGCTCCAGCACCACGATGCGATCGGCGTTTTGCACTGTGGCCAGCCGGTGGGCGATGACCAAGGTGGTACGCAAACCACTGTGGCGTTGCAGTGCCGCGTCCAGCGCTGCCTGCACCATGCGCTCGCTCTCGGCATCGAGGGCGCTGGTGGCTTCGTCCAGCAGCAGGAGCAGCGGGTTTTTCAGCAGTGCGCGGGCAATGGCAATGCGCTGGCGTTGCCCGCCCGACAGGCGCACGCCGCGCTCGCCCAGGAAGGTGGCGTAGCCCTCGGGAAGTGCCTGCAAAAAATCGTGGGCAAAGGCCTCCTTGGCAGCAGCGATGACTTCAGCGTCTGTGGCGTCGGGGCGACCATAGCGGATGTTGTCCAGCGCACTGGCTGAGAAGATCACTGCATCCTGCGGTACTGTGCCGATCTGGCGGCGCACCTCGGGCAGCGCCAGTTCGCGCACATCCACGCCGTTGAGGTAAATGCCCTGGCCCGAACCCGGGGCGTTGTCCACATCGTAAAAGCGCTGTAGCAGCTGGAACACGGTGGTTTTGCCCGCCCCGCTGGTACCCACCAGGGCCACGGTTTCGCCGGGCTCCAGCGCCAAAGTGACGTTGTGCAAGGCCATATGACCGGGGCGGGAAGGGTAGTGAAAATCCACTGCGTTCAGGCGCACGGCCAGGCCCCGGCCCGTGTCAGGCAGTGCGCGCGGTTGCGCAGGCGATGCCACGGGCGATGCGCTGTCCAGCAGTTCCATCAGTCGCTCGGTGGCACCGGCGGCGCGCAGCAAGTCGCCATACACCTCGCCCAGAACGGCCACAGCACCGGCCAGCAGCATCACGTACAGCACCGTCTGCCCCAGGTGCCCGGCGCTGGTCTGGCCAGCCAGCACCGCCTGTGTGCCCTGGTACAGACCCCACAGCAGCAGCGCCGCGTTGGCAATGATGATGAAAGCCACCAGCAGCGCCCGTGTGCGGGTGCGGCGCACGGCGGTGTCAAACGCGGCCTGCGTGGCCTGGGCAAAGCGGGTGGCTTCGCGCGGCTCGGCGGTGTAGCTTTGCACCACGCTGACGGCGTTGATCACCTCGGCGGCCAGGGCGCTGGAGTCGGCCACCCGGTCTTGGCTGGCGCGCGATAGGCGGCGCACGCGCCGACCTATCCACATGCCCGGCAGTACCACCAGCACCAGCATCAGCAGCACGATGGCCATGGCGCGTGGATTGGTCCAGACCAGCATGGCCAGCGCCCCCACGGCCATGACCGCATTGCGCAGCCCCATCGACAGCGACGAACCCACCACGGTTTGCACCAGCGTGGTGTCGGTGGTCAGGCGCGAGAGCACTTCGCCGGTCTGCGTGGTTTCAAAAAACTGCGGGCTTTGTTGCAACACATGGGCGTACACGGCATTGCGCAGGTCGGCAGTGACGCGCTCGCCCAGCCAGCTCACCAGGTAAAAGCGCGCGGCAGAAAAAATGCCCAACGCCACCGCAATGGCCAGCAGCAGGCCAAAGTGCTGGCGCAGCGCCAGCGTGGCCGCGCCTGCGTTGTCCGCATTGCCCGCGCCTGCGCTGCCTGCGCCCAGGCCCGTGTCAATCAGTGTGCGCAGCGCCCACGGAAAAGCCAGTGTGGCCAGCGCTGCCAGCAGCAAAAACAACCCGGCTACTGCGATACGCCAGCGGTAGGGGCGCAGAAAAGGCAGCAGTCCGGTGAGTGAGCGCGGCGCGCCACGCGCCGGTGTAGAAGCGGAAGGGGAAGAGGCCATGGTCGCAGTGTAGGGCTTGTGCCTTGGCCGTTTCGTGGTGTTTTTGATAGCTGCTAGCGCACATCCTGTAAGGCTTGGAGCGGTTTTTGGCTTGTAAATCGGGCCATGCCCGGTGCAGGCCATCGCCACTGCCATCGGGGGGTAGTTTTCCCTTAGGCATTAATACATAGGCGTTAGCCCCAGTGCTTGCAGGAAGGGTGCGCCCTAGGATGCGATGCAGCAAAGCACCTGCGAGGGCGCGCCATCGGGGCGCGTTTTGTTGATTTACACGGAGCGGCCAAGGCGCAATGAGCGACGTCATACTTGAAACCCAGCACCTGACCAAAGAGTTCAAGGGCTTTACCGCGGTCAGCGACGTGACACTGTCGGTGCGCCGGGGCTCCATCCATGCCCTGATCGGCCCCAACGGTGCAGGCAAAACCACCTGCTTCAATCTGCTGACCAAGTTTCTGGAGCCCACCTCGGGCACCATCCGCTTCAACGGCCACGACATCACCCGCGAGGCACCGGCGCAGATTGCCCGCCGGGGCGTGATCCGTTCGTTCCAGATATCGGCGGTGTTTCCGCACCTGACCTTGATCGAGAACGTGCGCATCGGCTTGCAGCGCAAGTTGGGCACGGCGTTCCATTTCTGGCGCAGCGAACGCAGCCTGCGCCAACTCGATGAGCGCGCCATGCAGCTGCTCACTGAAGTGGGCCTGGAAGACCTGGCCGACGAGCTCACCGTCAACCTGCCCTATGGCCGCAAGCGCGCGCTGGAGATTGCCACCACGCTGGCCATGGAGCCCGAACTCATGCTGCTGGACGAGCCCACGCAGGGCATGGGCCACGAGGACGTGGACCGCGTCACGCAGCTCATCAAGAAAGTCTCTGCCGGGCGCACCATTTTGATGGTCGAGCACAACATGAAAGTCATCTCCACCATCGCCGACCGCATCACCGTGTTGCAGCGCGGCGCTGTGCTGGCCGAAGGCGCCTACGCCGAGGTGTCGAGCAACCCGCAGGTCATGGAAGCGTACATGGGCACCACCGATGGCCAATTGCAGGGAGCGCACTGACATGGCCACTGTATCTGCCAACACCCCCGCGCTGGAGATCACCAACCTGCAAGCCTGGTACGGCGAGTCGCATGTGCTGCACGGCGTTGATATCGTGGTGCAGCCTGGCGAGGTGGTCACGCTGCTGGGCCGCAACGGCGCAGGCCGCACCACCACGATGCGCGCCATCATGGGACTGACGGGCGCGCGCAAGGGCTCCGTCAAGATCAATGGTGTGGAAACCGTGGGCATGGCCACGCACCGCATTGCCCACCTGGGCGTGGGCTACTGCCCGGAAGAGCGGGGCATTTTCTCCAGCCTGTCGTGCGAAGAGAACCTGCTGCTGCCGCCCCTGCTCAAGACGGGCACGCCCGGCATGAGCGTGGACGAGATTTACACCATGTTTCCTAACCTGGCCGAGCGCCGCCACAGCCAGGGTACGCGCCTGTCGGGCGGCGAGCAGCAAATGCTGGCCGTGGCGCGCATCCTGCGCACGGGCGCCAAGCTGCTGCTGCTGGACGAAATCTCCGAAGGCCTGGCGCCCGTCATCGTGCAGGCGCTGGCCCGCATGATCACCACGCTGCGCCAGCGCGGTTACACGGTGGTCATGGTGGAACAGAACTTCCGCTTTGCTGCGCCGCTGGCCGACCGCTTCTATGTGATGGAGCATGGCCGCATCGTCGAGCGCTTTGGCGCCAGCGAGCTGGCAGAAAAAATGCCCGTGCTCAACGAACTGCTGGGCGTTTGAGCCGCACGGCGGCATTGCTTCTTCTTCATTTTTCACCACGACAACAGGAGACATCCATGAAAAACAAACTTACCGTGCTGGCCATGATGCTGGGCGCCGCAGGTCTGGCCGCGCCGCTGGCCCATGCCCAGGAGAAGGTCAAGATCGGTTTCATCACCGACATGTCCAGCCTGTATTCCGACGTGGATGGCAAAAACGGTGCCCTGGCCATCCAGATGGCCATCGACGACTTTGGCGGCAAGGTCAACGGCAAGCCCATCGAGTTGCTGTCAGCCGACCACCAGAACAAGGCCGACATCGCCGCCACCAAGGCGCGCGAGTGGATTGACACCCAGGGCCTGACCATGCTCTTTGGTGGCACCAACTCGGGCACGGCGCTGGCCATGGCCCAGATCGCCAACGAGAAAAAGCGCGTCTTCATGGTCAATGGTGCAGGCGGCTCGGCACTGACCAACGAGCAATGCACCCCCTACACCGTTCACTACGCCTATGACACCGTGGCGCTGGCCAAGGGCACCGCAGGCGCTTTGGTCGATCAGGGCGGCAAGAGCTGGTTCTTCCTGACCGCCGACTACGCCTTTGGCCAACTGCTGGAGCGCGATGCCGCCGCCGTGGTCAAGAGCAAGGGCGGCACCGTGGCCGGGGCGGTGCGCCACCCGCTCAATGCGTCGGACTTCTCCTCTTTCCTGCTCCAGGCGCAAAACTCCAAGGCCCAGGTGCTGGGCCTGGCCAATGCGGGCGGCGACACCATCAACGCCATCAAGGCGGCCAAGGAGTTTGGCGTGGGCAAGAGCATGAAGATGGCGGGCCTGCTGGTATTCATCACCGATGTCCACAGCCTGGGCCTGAAAAACACCGAAGGCTTGCTGCTGACCACCAGCTGGGACTGGAACCTGAACGACCAGACGCGCGCTTTTGGCAAGAAGTTCTTTGAGAAAACCAAGCGCATGCCCACGGACATCCAGGCTGCCAATTACTCGGCCACCATGAACTACCTCAAGGCGTTGCAGGCCACCAAGACCGAAGACGCCGACAAGGTCATGGCCTACCTCAAGAGCACGCCGCTGGACGACTTTTATGCCAAAGGCACCATCCGACCCGATGGCCGCTACGTGCACGACATGTACCTGATGCAGGTCAAGTCCCCCGCCGAGTCCAAGCAGCCCTGGGATTACTACAAGGTCGTCACCAAGCTGCCCGGCGACCAGGTTTTCACCACCAAGGCCGAGAGCAAGTGCGCTCTCTGGAAATAAGCCCTTGACCTGACACACCCTTACCCTCTGCCGCCTCCCATGGAAATTTTTGGTGTCTCCTTGCCGGCCATGCTCAGCCAGCTCCTTCTGGGGCTGGTCAATGGCTCGTTTTACGCAATCCTCAGCCTCGGGCTGGCCGTGATTTTCGGCCTGCTCAACGTCATCAACTTTGCGCACGGTGCGCTGTTCATGATGGGGGCGGTGATTACCTGGATGGCCATGAATTACCTGGGCATCGGCTACTGGTGGATGCTGGTGCTGGCGCCGCTGGTGGTGGGGGTGTTCGGGGTGGTCATCGAGCGCCTGCTCTTGCGCTGGATCTACAAACTCGATCACCTCTATGGCCTGCTGCTCACGCTGGGCCTGACGCTGCTGATTGAGGGGCTGTTTCGCTCGTTCTACGGCGTCTCTGGCCTGGGCTACGACACGCCCGAGCTGCTCGAAGGCGCCACCAACCTGGGCTTCATGATGCTGCCCAACTACCGTGCCTGGGTGGTGGTGGTGTCGATTGTGGTGTGCATTGCCACCTGGTACGTGATCGAAAAAACCAAACTGGGCGCCTACCTGCGCGCCGGTACGGAAAACCCCCGCCTGGTGGAGGCCTTCGGCATCAACGTGCCGGTGATGATTACGCTGACCTACGCCTTTGGCGCGGCGCTGGCGGCCTTTGCGGGCGTGCTGGCTGCGCCGGTGTACCAGGTCTCGCCGCTGATGGGGCAGAACCTCATCATCGTGGTGTTTGCCGTGGTGGTGATCGGTGGCATGGGCTCGATCATGGGCTCCATCCTCACCGGGTTGGGCCTGGGCATCGTCGAGGGGTTCACCAAGGTGTTTTACCCCGAAGCGTCTTCCACCGTGGTGTTTGTCATCATGGTCATCGTTCTCCTGATCCGCCCCGCCGGCCTGTTCGGCAAAGAGAAATAAGGGGCCGCCAACATGAATCCCAAGAACCTCTCCGCACTGGGCTACGGCCTGCTGTTCATCGCTTTGCTGGCAGCGCCGCTGCTGGGTGCCTACCCGGTGTTTGTGATGAAGCTCATGTGCTTCGCGCTCTTTGCCTCGGCGTTCAACCTGCTGCTGGGTTACACCGGCATGCTGTCGTTTGGCCATGCCGCTTTTCTGGGCGGTGCTGCCTACGCGGCCGGGCATTCCATCAAGGTGTGGGGCTTTACCCCGGAAGTGGGCTTGCTGCTGGGCACCGCCAGCGGTGCGCTGCTGGGCCTGATCGTGGGTTTTTTCGCCATCCGCCGCCAGGGCATTTACTCCACCATGATCACGCTGGCGCTGGCACAGATGCTGTTTTTCGTCTGCTTGCAGGCGCCCTTCACCGGTGGTGAAGACGGGTTGCAGGGCGTGCCACGCGGCAAATTGTTCGGTCTGATCGATCTGCAAAACGACCTGGCCATGTACTACGTGGTGCTGGCCGTGGTGACGGCAGCCTTTTTGCTCATTGTGCGCACCATCCATTCGCCGTATGGCCAGGTGCTCAAGGCCATCAAAGAGAACGAGCCGCGCGCCATCTCGCTGGGCTACGACACCAACCGCTTCAAGCTGCTGGCCTTTGTGCTGTCGGCGGCGCTGGCCGGGCTGGCCGGTTCGCTCAAGACGCTGGTGCTGGGCTTTGCCACGCTCAGCGATGTCCACTGGAGTGCCTCGGGCCATGTGGTGCTGATGACGCTGGTGGGGGGGCTGGGCACCTTGTCAGGGCCGCTGGTGGGCTCTGCCGTGGTGGTGCTGCTGGAAAACAAGATTGGCGACCTGGGCGAGCTGTTGGCCAACGTCTCGGGCATCGCATGGTTCCAGACCCTGGGCGAGTCGGTCACCATCGTCACGGGGCTGATCTTCGTGGTCTGTGTGCTGGCTTTCCGGCGCGGCATCATGGGTGAGCTGATCGCCTGGCTGACGCGCCTGCGGGCCGGCAAAAAAGCCTGAGCCATGGCCCAGGGGCGGCCCCACGCGCCACGGGGCGCCGCCGCTGGGCACGCCTTTATAGCCGCAGCGCGGCGGCGTAACCTGTCATCTCCAGGTAGCCCGAGCCCACCACTGGGCCTGCATTCTGGCCTGTGCCCGCTGTGTGCAGCGCGCACAGGCCCTCCCAGTAAATAGCGCCGGTGGAGCCCCGGCTGTCCAGCTCCTGGTTGTCCAGCAGGGCCTGCACGGCAAAGGCCCCGGCGGGCGTGTCTACCCGCCACTGCACCGGGTAGCGGGTGCCGCCCAGCGGGCTGCGCCACCAGCGCAGCGGCGTGAACTGCACTTCGGTGGCGGCAAAAATCCGTGCTGCTTGGCCCGGTGCCCGCCACGAGCCGCCTGCCCACAGTGCCGAACCATCGGCGCGCCGCAGCCGAAAGGCCGTCAGTGCGCTGCCATCGTGCAGGTTCATGCCTATCCAGTCCCAGCCGGTGGCCTCGGGGTGCAGCAGGGCCTGGCTGGCCTCGTGGTCCAGCCAGGCGCGGTTGTCGCCGCTGGAAGCGGGCGCTTCTATGGCCAGGCGCTGCCCGCCCAGCACCAGGCTGCCGCGCACGGCCATCTGCGGCTGGCTGTAGTAGTAGCTGGCCTGCGCGGCGTCTGGCCCTTTGCGCGACAGGCCCTGCTGGCCTTGCAGCAGCAGCGGCTGCGTGGTGTCGCATTCCAGATTGAGCGCAAAACCGGTCGTGGTGATCTGCGCGGTGTAGCGGCTGCCGGTGAGGGGGGCAGCGCTTGCACTCGTGCCCGTGCCGTGGTCGGTACTGTTCCTGCTGGCGTTGGCAACTGCACCTGCCAGATCGGTGCGCCGCAGCGACCAGTCTTGCAGGCGGATGTCGGTGTCGGCCTCGCTGGCGCGTGCTACGCCAAAGCCGGCACGGGCGATGCGCTGATCGTGGTAGAGCTTGCCCGCGCGCAGGTCGGTCAGTGCGGCATGGGCAAACAGCAATTGCTTGGCGGCAAACGCCGATTGCATGCCCTGGGCCACATCCACCCGCGAGCGAAAAAACGTTACCTGAAACCCCCAGCGTTGCCCGGCTGCCTGCACCTGTCCGGTGATGTACCACCACTCGGTGCGCAGGTCGGGGTGGCTGCCAAAGTCGCGCGGAAATTGCAAGGGCCGCAGCGGCAGGGCCTGGGCACCAGGCACTGCGCTGGCGGCGTACCCCCCCGCCGCCAGTGCCAGCCAGTGCCGGCGCGACAAGGTGGGTGCAGTGGAGAAGGCCGATAAAGGTGCGGGTGTGGTGGGCCAGTTTTTCATCATTACCAATCTTCTTTGACTGCCAGCACCGCATCGCGCCCGGCGGCGGCGCGGCCAGCGAGCCAGGCGGTCAGCGTGCCGCACAGCACCACGGCCACGGCCAGCGCCAGCAGGCGCAGCAAGGGCAGGCGCAGCTCCATCGTCCAGTGAAAGCTCTGCGGATTGACCACATGTACCAGCACCACGGCCACCGCCGTGCCCAGCAGCACGCCCGCCACGGCGCCCGCGCCCGTCCAGGCAGCGCCTTCGCCCGCCACCACGGTGAGGATTTGCCGCCGCGTCAGGCCCAGGTGCGCCAGCAGGCCGAACTCTTTGCGCCGCGCCAGCACCTGGGCGCTGAAGCTGGCGGCCACGCCGAACAAACCGATGCCAATGGCCACCGCCTGCAGCCAGTAAGTGACGGCAAAGCTGCGGTCGAAAATTTGCAGCGAACGGGTGCGGATGGCCTGCGCGGTGCCAAATTCCAGCAGCGGTGCATCTGCGCCTGCGCTGGTGGTCTCGGTGCCTGTGCTCGTCGCTGCCCCTGTTCGTCGCGATTCGGCCTGCGCCAGCGCTTCAATGGTTTGCTGCAAGGTGGCCAGGTCGGCATCGCTGGTGCCCGTGTCGTCCGGGCGGTTGCTGCCCGCGTCGGTGCGGGTGCTGCGCGGCCAGATGGCCAGGTCGTTGGCGTAGCCGTCGCCCGTCAGGCGGATGTAGTCAGCCGTATCCATGGCCACGGCCCCGGTCTGGCGGGCATAGTCACGCCACACACCTGCTACAAAAAACGGAGCTGCGTGCGCTTTCTGTGATTGGCTTTGCACCATAAAAGCCTTGGAAAGAGCGGGCAGTGTCTGGCCCGGCGCTGCACCCCACAGCGCGGCCATGGCTTCGCTGGCATACACGGGGATATGGCCCGGCGGCACGGGCAGGGCTGGCGCCACCAGTGCCAGCGTGCGCGCGGGCTCAGGGCCCAGGGGGCGTGCCAGCAGTGTGATGGCCGGGCGGTCTGGGGCCAACAGCAAGTTCACCACCCGCGTGCCTTGTACCCGCTCCACGCCGGGCAATTGCGCGATGCGCTGCAACAGCGCCGGGCTGAACACCGGGGCATCGGTGCCCGTGCTGGTGGCACTGCGTGCGTACAGCGGGGCGGGCAGCACGGCGTCCAGCCAGTCGATCACGGAGCCGCGAAAGCTGGTCACCATTACGGTGAGCGCTACGGCCAGACTCAGGCTGGCCACCACGCCGCCCACGGCCACGGCGGCGCTGTGCTGGGTGCGTCGCGCGCGCTCCAGGGCCAGCAGCGCCAGCAGGTGCGGTGCAGTGCCCGGGTGGTACCAGCGCAGCCCCCAGGCCACGCCCCAGGGCAGCAGCGCAATGCCGCCGACCAGCAGCAGGGCAATCGACACATACGCTGCCAAAGGTATGCCAAAAACGGGTGGAACGTAGGCCAGAAAAGCGCTGGCAGCTATCAAAACCATACCGGGCCAGGCCGCTGGTGTACCCATGCTGCCCTGGCCCAGGCCCTTGAGGGTTTGCGCGGGCGGCAGCGCCTGCGCCGCCCGCGCGGGCCACCAGCCGCCCAGCAGCGCTGCCCCCACGCCCAGGCCGCCGTACAGCAGCGCTGCTGCCCAGCTCCATTGCAGCGCGGGCCGTGCCCCGGTGAAATAACCACCGCCCAGGTCGCCCCCCAGCAGGCGCAGCGCCAGCGCCGCCAGCGCCGTGCCCAGCGCAATGCCCGCAGCGCTGCCCACCAGCCCCAGCACCAGCGATTCGGCCAGCACCAGTTGCAGGCGCTGGCGCGGCGTGGCGCCCAGTACCGCCAGCAGAGCAAAAGCGCTGGCACGCTGCGCCACGCTCAGCGCCAGCACCGAAAACACCAAAAAAGCCCCGGTAAACAGCGCCACCAGCGCCAACACCGTCAGGTTGACGCGGTAGGCGCGCGTGAGGTTGCCCACGCTCTGGGCCGCATCACCGGGCTCGGCCCAGAGCACGTTGGCGGGCCAGCCGGGCGTGGCTTGGAGCGCCTGCTGCACTGCCTCGGGCACGCTGCCCGGTTGCCATTGCAGGTCGATGCGGGTGAGTTGGCCTGCGCGCCCGAACAGGTCTTGTGCGGCGCCAATGTCCATCACCGCCAGCGGTGCGCCCGGTGCGGCAATGCTGCCCGCCACGCGCACCCGCACGCGCTGTAACCCGGTCTGCAACAGCAGCAGTGGCGTTTGCGTGGGCTGGCTGGAGACGCCCAGCGCCTGCATCGCCGCTGCGTTGAGAAACACCGTGGCCGGGGCAAACAGCGCCCAGCGGTCTGCTGGCAGGCTGGAAAACGCCTGTGGCATCCAGGCCGGGGCTGTGGCGGGCAGCAGCAAGGCATCGGCGCCGATGATGCGCAGCGGGGTGCTGGCCGGTGTGGTCGTAGTGGTGGACTGGGCGGGTGCAGCGTCGGTATCGGGCGCAGGGGGCGCGGCAGAGGCTGGGCCATAGTGCGCTGCGCCATCAGCGGGCAGCGCCTGTGCCAGCACCGACAGCTCCAGCACCGGGCTGGCGCGCGCCACCTGCGGGTGTGTGGCCACACGCTCGTACACCGATTCGCTGAAATGGCCTTGCACTGCGCGCAACTGCACATCGGGCTGGCCGCTGACGTTGCGCACCGCCTGGGCAAACTCATCCAGTGCCGAGGCGTTGATGGTGTGTACGGCAAACGCCAGCGCCACCCCCAGCATCACGGCGCAGGCGGCGGCGGCGCTGCGCCAGGGGTGGTGGCGCAGCTCTTGCAGCGACCAGGTGCGAAGCAAAGCAAACATGGCGCCGATTGTGGCCCCGGCAGGGCTGCGCCCCGCCGTTGGCGATGGATGGGCGAATGCTGGCAGGGGCTGTTGATGGGTAAAAATGATAGCTGCCAGCGCTTGCTGCATAAGGGCTGGAGCCAGATTTGGCTTCAAACTGGGGCAGATGGCAACGCATGGGTGCTGTGTGCCCGGCCCGTGTTGCGCGGCCCGGCGCCCAACAGCATTTGGTTGCAGTTGTGCGCTATGGCCCCTTGAAGTGCGTGGGTGTTGCGCTTATCTTGAACAGTGCCCTGCACTGGCGCGGGGCACCTTCTTCACCCCTTTCTGTAAGGAGCATTGTCATGAACGCATTGGTAGGCCGTGGCGGCTTGTTGGATGATTTTTTCAAGGACATGAACCCGGGCTTTTACGTGCGCCCCCTGCACGGCGACCCGCTGCCCACGCCGGGGCAGATGAAAGTGGATGTCAAGGAAACCGACACGGCCTACACCG
Source organism: Simplicispira metamorpha (assembly GCF_004341365.1). Taxonomy (GTDB): domain Bacteria; phylum Pseudomonadota; class Gammaproteobacteria; order Burkholderiales; family Burkholderiaceae_C; genus Simplicispira; species Simplicispira metamorpha. The sequence goes on from NZ_SLXH01000002.1 coordinate 46,652, forward strand.
TGCAGGCCGAAGTGCCCGGCGTGCCCAAAGAGGACATCCATGTCTCGGTCGATGGCAACGTGGTCAGCCTGCGCGCCGAAGTGCGCCAGCAAGACCAGCAGACCGAGGGCGAAAAAGTGCTGCGCTCGGAGCGCTACTTTGGTGCCGTGGCGCGCAGCTTTCAGTTGCCCGCAGATATCGACGCCGCGCAGTGCAAGGCCAAGTACGACAACGGGGTCCTGACCCTGACCCTGCCCAAAAAGCAGGGCGGCAGCGCGCAGCGCCTGGCTATTGAGTGAGCAGCGGTGGCGGCGGCGCAGCGCTGCGCATCACGCAATCCCCTGCGCTGTCAGCCGCAGCACCCGATCGGCGCGTGCTGCGGCAGCGTCCGAGTGCGTGACCAGCACCAGCGCGGCGCCGTGCTCGCGCGTTTGCGCCAGCAGCACATCCATGGTGCGCGCGGCGGTCCCGGGGTCGAGGTTGCCGGTAGGCTCGTCGGCCAGCAGCAGGCTGGGGCGGTGTACCAGCGCACGGGCGATGGCTACGCGCTGCAACTGTCCGCCGCTGAGCTGCGCGGGCAGGCGCGCGCCCAGGTCGCTCAGCCCCACGGCGGCCAACATCTGCGCCACGCGCTCGGGGTCGGGGCGCTGCAACAGCACCAGCGGCAGGGCCACGTTGTGCGCCACGTCCAGGTGCGGCAGCACATGAAACGCCTGGAACACAAAGCCCACATGGGTGCGGCGCCACAGCGCGCGCTGCGTTTCGTCCAACAGCCCCAGGTCGGTGCTGCCGTGCAGGATGTGGCCGCTGTCCCAGGTGTCCAGCCCGGCCAGGCAGTTGAGCAGTGTGGATTTGCCCACGCCCGAGTCCCCCACGATGGCGACAAACTCGCCCGGCTGCACGGCAAAGTCCACTCCGGCAAACACGGGCGTGCTGCCGTAGTGCTTGGTCAGACCCTGCACACGCAGGGTCTGGGTGGGGCGGTCTGCGGCGTGGTTCATGGGGTGTTGGCGTCTATGCGTTGCAGCACGGCCTGCACCAGTTGCTGCGTGGCGGTGGGCTGGTCGCAGGCGATGGCGTTGCGCTCGGGCATGCTGCGCAGCCAGGTGATTTGCCGTTTGGCCAGTTGCCGGGTGGCGGCGATGCCGCGCTCGCGCAGCATGCCCAGGTTCAGTGGCGTGCCTGCGGGGCGGTTGGCCTGGAAGTCGAGTTCTTCCCACGCCTGGCGGTAGCCCACGCAGCGCATGGAGGGCAGGTCGGGGTGCAGGTCGCCGCGCGCGCGCAGGGCACGCACTTCGTCGATAAAACCAGCCTCCAGCATGGCGTCAAAGCGCTGGGCAATGCGCTGGTGCAGCCAGGCTCGGTCGGTGGGTTCTAAAGAAAAAAGCGCTCCAGCACTGATGGGGCGTGCGCTTGCAGCTCCTGTTTTGATAGTGTGAAAACTCGACAGCGGCTGCCCGGAAATCTCCCAGACTTCCAGGGCGCGCTGTATGCGCTGGCTGTCGGCGGGGGCCAGGCGCGCGGCGGTGGCGGGGTCGATGCGGGCCAGCTCGGCGTGCAGTGCGGGCCAGCCGTGCTCGTGTGCCCGGGCCTCGATGCGCGCGCGCACGGCAGCGTCGGCGGCGGGCATGGCGTCGATGCCATCGAGCAGCGCCTTGAAGTACAGCATGGTGCCACCCACCAGCAGCGGCAGTGCGCCGCGCGCGCGGATGTCGGCGATCAACTCCGTGGCGTCTTGCACAAACTCGGCGGCGCTGTAGGCCAGCAGGGGGTCGCGGATGTCGATGAGGTGGTGCGGGACAAAGGCGCGCTCCTCGGGCGTGGGCTTGGCGGTGCCAATGTCCATGCCGCGATAGACCAGTGCCGAATCGACGCTGATGATTTCTACCGGCAGGCGCCGCGCCAGCACAGCGGCAATGGCCAGTGCGCCAGCGGTTTTGCCCGAGGCCGTGGGGCCCGCGATGGCGATGCAGGGCAGGGTGGTGTTCATGGTTTGGCAGGGTCTCCGAATTTTTGTACCAGCGTCCAGGCCGCAACGGCTACGCACAGGCTCCAGAACCACACGCCCAGCGCCAGCGGCAGCACGGTGCCATCCATGCGCTGGCCCAGCCAGTGGCCTATGCCAAAGGCCACCAGCATCATGACAAAACCGTTGAGCGCGGCGGCGGTGCCCGCCGCGTGTGGAAAAGGCCCGACCGAGCCGCTTTGGCTGCACGGCATATGGATGCCGTGCGCCATTTGAAAAAGCCAAAACGGCAGGGCATAAGCCCAGCCGTTGTTCACGCCCGCCAGAGCAAACACGCCCATCAGCGTGCCACCGGTAGCGCTGAGTGCCCCGGCCAGCGCCATGCTGCGGCGCACGCCCCAGCGCGCCAGCAAGCGGCGGCACAGCACCGTGCCGCTGACGTACAGCAGGGCGTTGCACGACAGCAGCAGCCCATACTGCGTGGGGCTCCAGCCCAGTACCTGGATAAAGGTGAACGACGAGGCCGCCAGGTAGGTGAACAAGCCCGCGTAGGTGCAGGTGGTGGTGGCAGAAAACGCCAGAAAAGTCGGGTGGCGCAGGATTTGGCCCCAGGTGCGCAGCAGGTGCGCCGGGTGCAGTGCCTGCGGGTTGGGCCGCGCCAGCGATTCTTCAAAGCGCAGCCACATCATGCACAGCGCTACGGCACCAAAGCAGGCCAGGGCCGCCATGGTGGCGCGCCAGCCCAGCGATGCTGCCAGCAGGCCGCCCAGCGGCGGGCTCAGGCAGGCGATGACGCCCAGACCCGTGAGGGCGCGCGACATGGCCTGCGCGCCTTGCACTGGCGCATACAGGTCGCGCACCACGGCACGCGCACCCATCACGCCAGCGCCCATGGCGGCGCCCTGCACCGTGCGCCAAAAGACCAGTGCCTCCATGGACTGCGCCAACGCGCAGCCCAGCGCCGCCAGCACATAGGCTGCCAGCCCCAGCAGCAAAATCGGCCTGCGCCCCCAGCGGTCAGACAGCGGCCCCCACACCAGTTGTGAGCAGCCAAAGGCCAGCAGCAGCGCGGTCAGCGTCAGTTGCGTCTGCGCCATGGGCGCGTGCAATTGGGCTTGCAGGGCGGGCAGTGCAGGCAGATACAGGTCGGTGGTGATGGGCTGCAGGCCCAGCAGCAAGGCCAGCAGCGCAACGACCAGGGCGGGCGATATGCCGGCAGGCGGGCGCTGCGCGGAAGAGGAAGGCACGGACATAGGCGCTGGAGCGTAGCAGAACAATTTGGCCGAAAAAGCGGACGCCACCGACCCACGGGCCGGTCTGCGGCCCACCCTGCTGCGGCCCCGGCACCCGTGCCGCAGCGCCCAAGAAAAAGGGGGCCGAAGCCCCCTTGGTTGCCGCAGTGTGCCGCAGGGTCAGACCACGCCTTGCGCCAGCATGGCGTCGGCCACCTTGACAAAGCCGGCCACGTTGGCGCCGTCGATGTAGCTGACGGTGCCGTCGGCGCGCTTGCCGTACTTCAGGCAGGCGGCGTGGATGCCTTGCATGATTTGCAGCAAGCGGGCATCGACTTCTTCTGCTGTCCAGGACAGGCGCATGGCGTTCTGGCTCATTTCCAGGCCGGAAGTGGCCACACCACCGGCATTGCTGGCCTTGCCCGGTGCGTACAGCACGCCAGCGGCTTCAAATGCACGGGCCGCTTCGTTGGTCGAAGGCATGTTGGCACCTTCGGCCACGCACAGCACGCCGTTGGCGATCAGGGTCTTGGCGTCGGCCTCGTCCAGTTCGTTTTGTGTGGCGCAGGGCAGGGCCACGTCCACCGGCACATGCCAGGGGCGCACACCGGCTTCAAAACGCACGCCAGTGCGGGCGGCGTAGTCGCTCACGCGGCCATAGTGGTGGTTCTTCACGTCCATCAGGATGGCGAGTTTTTCGGTGGTGAAGCCGTCTTCGTCAATGATGGTGCCGCTGGAATCGGACACCGTGATCACCTTGGCACCCAGGGCCATGGCTTTTTCGACGGCGTACTGGGCCACGTTGCCCGAGCCCGACACCGACACGCGCAGGCCGTCGAACGACTTGCCACGGGTCTTGAGCATTTCGTCGGCAAAGTACACGGTGCCGTAGCCGGTGGCTTCGGGGCGGATCAACGAGCCGCCAAACGACAGGCCCTTGCCCGTGAACACGCTGGCAGCGTTGTTGGCCAGCTTTTTGTACATGCCGGCCATGAAGCCCACTTCGCGGCCACCCACGCCGATGTCACCGGCGGGCACGTCGGTATCGGGGCCGACATGGCGGAACAGTTCCGAGACGAAAGCCTGGCAAAAACGCATCACTTCGCCGGGGCTCTTGCCCTTGGGGTCGAAATCGGAGCCGCCCTTGCCGCCGCCCATGGGCAGCGTGGTCAGTGCGTTCTTGAAGGTTTGTTCAAAAGCCAAAAACTTCAGCACCGACAGCGTGACCGAGGGGTGAAAGCGGATGCCGCCCTTGTAGGGGCCAATCGCCATGCTGTGCTGGATGCGGTAGCCACGGTTGACCTGCACCTGGCCGTGGTCATCCACCCACGAGACGCGGAACATGACGATGCGCTCGGGCTCGACCAGGCGCTCGAGCAGGCCGTGCTCGGCGTAGCGGGGGTGCTTTTCAATGAACGGCCACAGGCTCTCCATCACTTCGGTGACGGCCTGAAGAAATTCAGGCTGACCGGGGTTGCGCTGCGCTACCTGCGCCAGGAAGCTGCCTACGGACTCGTACTTCATATCAAAGGGCCTTTTTTGGGTGAAAAACGCGGGCGATGTGGCACCGCAGCGCGAGATTATGCCAAAAGCACATGAGTGAATGCACCAAATCTATGCATTCAAGGCTAATGTGGTGCGGTCAATGCACGAAAAAGGGCGTGATTGCCTTGATTTGGTGCGTTGCTGTCAATGAAAGCTGCGTTTGAGGCCCACGCTGAGCAAAGTGGTGCCTTGCTTGCGCCCCACGGTGCCGTCGAGTTGCCAGTCGGCGCTGAAAGCCCAGCGCAGCCCGGTCTGGAAGGTGGGCGCGCCATGGCGGCGGCCAAAGGCCTCAATGTGGGCGGTGATGTCGCCCGAGGGGTGCGGGTAGGCGCGCTCGTAGGCCAGGCCCCAGGTGGGCAGCCACTGGGCCTGGGGTTCGCGTTGCGCGCCGAGGTTGGCGTGTACGGCGCCCCAGTCGCCAGTGCAGGTGCCCAGCAGCGCCACAGACACCGTGTTGCCCGATTGCTGGCGGGTGTGCTGCACCCCCGCGCTGCTGGCGGCATTGCAGCCTTGCTCCGCAGGGGCTGTCCACAGCCATTTGGCCTGCACACCTTGCAGCGTGGCGTGGCCTTGCAGGTCGCGCGCCAGCAGGGCGCCCAGCTCCAGCCCTTCGATGGGTGCATAGGCCGGGGCAGCGAGCACGGTTCCGCGCTCGCCCCGGGGGCCTTCCCACCACATTTCGAGGTGGCCGTGGCCTGCGTCGTTGACCCCCGCGTCATCCACCCCCAGCGGGCGACCGGCATGGGCATGGCCGAGCGCGCCCAGCAGCAAGACCACGGCGCCAGCGCAGTGGCACAGGGACGTGCCCGATGGCAGGCTGGTCACCAAAGCGCTGTACAGACGGCGTGACAACAAAGGGGTGCAGGGGGGTGTGGCAGACATCAAAAGCTCCTTGGTGGATGGTGAGTGGTGGTGGGTGAAAGCAAGAATGGGGCGCAGCGTTGCCCCGCTGCGGCGGCTGCGCAGGCACGGGCGCGTATCGGGGGCGGGGGGCTTCAGCGGCCGCGCAGAAACAGCGCGTCCAGCTCGCGCATGGACAGTTGCCGCCAGGTGGGCCGACCGTGGTTGCACTGGTCGGAGCGCTCGGTCACTTCCATCTGGCGCAGCAGGGCGTTCATTTCGTCCAGCGTCAGGCGCCGGTGGGCGCGCACGGCGCCGTGGCAGGCCATGGTGGCCAGGATGTCGCTCTGCGCGCGCTGCACTACGGTGCTGGCGTCGTGCGCGGCCAGGTCGGCCAGCACGCTGCGCGCCAGCTCTACCGCATCGCCTTGCGCCAGTGTGCTGGGCACGGCGCGCACGGCCAGGGTTTTGGGCGAGAACGGCGTCACTTCCAGGCCCAGTGTGGCCAGGGTGTCAGCGTGGGCTTCGGCGCAAGCCACTTCATGGGCGGTGGCGGCAAAGGTGGCCGGAATCAGCAGCGGCTGGCTGGGGATGCGCGCCGCTGTGGCGGCCTGCGCTTTCAGGCGCTCATAGACGATGCGCTCGTGGGCAGCGTGCATATCGACCAGCACCAATCCCTGGGCGTTTTCGGCCAGGATGTACACGCCGTGCAGTTGGGCCAGCGCGCGGCCCAGGGGCCAGGCGGGGGCGCTGGCGTAGGGGTCGCTGTCGTTCGGGTTCTGGATGGGCGTTGGGTGCTGTGCGCTGGCTGGTGCGTCTGCACGGGCCGCCGGTGCCTCAGTGCTCGCGCTGGTGACGGGCAGGCTGTGGCGCCCCGTCTGGTCTGGCGCGAAGTGTTGCGCTGCCGGGTGCCCTGCCACCTCGTGGGGCGTTGTGCTGGCAGCCAGGCCATGCCAGGGGTTTGCCTGTGCGCCGCTGTCTGCGGGTGTTTTGCCCCACAGCGCCCCCAGGTCGGTCACGCGGTGGCCCACGCGATCATCAAAATGTATAGCTGCTTGCGCTTGCTGCGCGGGCGTTGGAGGCCAGTTTGGCTTGAGATTTGATGCTGTGCCGGGCCAGGCTGCCGTGCGGGGGCTTGCGTCCGCAGCGGTGGCAGGGGGGCTGCCCGGCGCACCCGCAGCATCTGCGCTTTCTGCCGCCGCTGCCAGTGCCGCTGCGCGCGGCACGGCCAGGGCGTTTTCTACGGCGTGGCGCACGGCCTGGTGGACTTCGCGGCTGTCTCTGAAGCGCACCTCGATCTTGGTCGGGTGGACGTTCACGTCCACCCGCGCCGGGTCGATCTCGATATAGAGCGCATACACGGGCTGGCGTTGGCCGTGCAGCACGTCTTCGTAGGCGCTGCGCGCGGCATGTTGCACGACTTTGTCGCGCACAAAGCGGCCATTGACGTAGCAGTATTGCTGGTCGGCGCGCGCGCGGGCGGCGTCGGGCAGCCCGGCGCGGCCCGTGACGGTGACGCGCCCTTCGCGGTGGTGCAGGGGCACCGATTGCGCGACGAACGCCTCGCCCAGCACATCGGCCAGGCGCCGGGCCAGCGTGGCCTGGGCGTCGGTGCTGGGTGCTGCCTGGCTGGCCGCTGGCGCGTCGCCCTCCGGGGGTATGGGGCTGGCGGACTGTGCAGGCGGCTGGCCGGGCACGAAGGTGGCGCGCCACTGCTCCACCAGCTTGCCCTCGTGCCAGATGGCAAAGCCCACGTCGGGCCGCGCCAGTGCGTGGCGGCGCACGGCCTCGACGCAGTGGGCCAGTTCGGTGGCGTCGGTTTTCAAAAACTTGCGCCGCGCCGGGGTGCTGAAAAACAGCTCTTTCACTTCCACCGTGGTGCCGGTGGCGCGGGCCACGGGGCGCAGTTCGCCGCTGCGCGCGTCCAGCAAGAAAGCGCTGTCTTGCCCGTGCGGGCGCGAGAGCAAGGCGGTTTCTGACACCGAGCAGATGGCGGCCAGCGCCTCGCCCCGAAAACCCATGGTGACCACGGTTTCCAGCTCGTGCAGGTCGGTGATTTTGCTGGTGGCGTGGCGGCGCAGGGCAATGGGCAGCTCGTCGCGGGCAATGCCGCTGCCGTCGTCCTCGACGGCAATCAGCCGCACGCCGCCAGCCAGCAGCCGCACGGTGATCTGGCTGGCGCCCGCGTCCAGGGCGTTGTCCACCAGCTCGCGCACCACCGAGGCGGGGCGCTCCACCACTTCGCCAGCGGCAATCTGGCTGATGAGTTCGTCGGGCAGGTCGCGGATGGGGCGGCGGGCTGGAGCGGCGGGCGCCGCCGTGGCAGTGGCCGGTGCAGGGGAGGAAGAGGTGGCGCTGGAGGGGGTGGCGCTGGCGCGGGCGCTGGGGTCAAGGGCATTCACCGGCACGATTTTACGCAGCGGGGGTGGTGGGGATAATGCCCCTCTCATTTTTGCCAACGCGCACACGACCGTTGCCCGCACCCATGGAAGCCATCACTTTTCTCATCGATTTCATCTTGCACGTGGACAAGCACCTGGAGGCGTTCGTGGTCGCCTACGGCATGTGGGTGTATGCACTGCTGTTTCTGATCGTGTTTGTGGAAACCGGCGTGGTGGTGATGCCGTTTTTGCCGGGCGATTCGCTGCTATTCATCGTGGGCGCGCTGTGCGGTGCCGGGCTGATGGACTTTGGCCTGGCCTGCTCGGTGTTGCTGGTGGCGGCCATTTTGGGCGACCAGTGCAACTACACCATTGGCCGCTATATCGGCCCCAAGGTGTTCCAGTGGGAGAACTCGCGCTGGTTCAACCGCCGCGCGTTTGACCAGGCCCATGCGTTTTACGAGCGCTACGGCGGCATCACCATCGTGCTGGCGCGCTTCATGCCGTTCATTCGCACTTTTGCGCCCTTTGTGGCGGGCGTGGCGGCCATGGGCCGGGGCAAGTTCACGGCCTACAACGTCGGTGGTGCTGTGCTGTGGGTGATGGGCATTTGCACGGCGGGGTACTTTTTTGGCAACCTGCCCTGGGTCAAGCTGCACCTGGACAAAATCATCTGGGGGCTGATTCTGGTGCCGGGGCTGATTGCCCTGTGGGGTGCCTGGCGCGGCACCCGCCAAGGCACTGCGCCAGCGCCTGCTCCCTGAGGTTGGCGCCAATCTGCTCTTTTATTGATAGCTGTTAGCGCACGCCACGTGTGCGTTCAGGCCTGTTTTTGCCTGAATTTCTGACCGCCGCACCCGCACCAATCGCCGGGTGCGGGCGTGGCTCAGCGGCGGTTGCGGCGTGGGGGCTGGTCGTTGCCTTCACCGATTTCGTGGCCGATAAAGGCGCCAGCGGCTGCACCGCCGATGGTGCCCACGGCACCACCGATGACGGCATCGCCCACCACACCGCCCACCACGGCGCCTACGCCGGTGCCTATCTGTGCATTGGTGGGGTTGGAGGCGCAAGCGCCCAGGGCGAGCGCGGCCACGCAGCTGGTGGCGATGAGCAAGGAACGAGTGGACATGGGGAAATCCTTTTGGGTTTGAAACGGTGGTCAGGGTTAACGCAAACAGATAACTGTGTACGCAACACCACTGCCCTACTGTGGCACCCTGCGCCCGCCCGCGCTGTAGGACGCAGCGGGGCGGCGCTGTCAGACCCGGCGCCGAAAGGTGGGCGCTGCCTGCGCGCCCATGCCATGCCCACCTACACCGAGCGGCTGCGCGCCAGCGGCGGGTTTTTGGCAAAGTAGCGCGTGATGCCGCGCATCAGCGCATCGGCCAGCTGCTCCTGGTAGGCGCTTGAGCGCAGCTTGGCCTCTTCGCCGGGGTTGCTGATGAAGGCGGTTTCGACCAGCACGCTGGGAATATCGGGCGCCTTGAGCACGGCAAAGCCCGCTTGTTCCACGCGCGGCTTGTGCAGCTTGCCGACGTTGCCGATCTCGCCCAGCAGCACGCTGCCCAGCTTGAGGCTGTCGTTGATCTGCGCGGTGGTGCTCATGTCCAGCAGGGCGCGTTGCACATGCTGGTCTTTGGCGCGCACGTTGATGCCGCCGACCAGATCGGCCTGGTTTTCCTTGTTGGCCAGCCAGCGCGCTGCCGTGCTGGAGGCGCCGCCCTGGCTGAGCGCAAACACGCTGGCGCCGCGCGCGTCGGGGTTGGTGAAGGCATCGGCGTGGATGCTGACGAACAGGTCGGCCTGCACGCGCTGGGCTTTTTGCACGCGCGTGGCCAGGGGCACAAAGTAGTCGCCGTCGCGCGTGAGGTAGGCGCGCATGGGGTTGCCGCCAATGGTGGTGGCGTTGATGCGCGCGCGCAGCAGGTGGGCCACGCGCAGCACCACGTCTTTTTCGCGGGTGCCGCCGGGGCCGATGGCGCCGGGGTCTTCGCCGCCGTGGCCGGGGTCTAGGGCCACGATGATGAGGCGGTCAGTGCGGCTGGGCGTGGCGGCCTGGGCAGTGCCTGCCGCAGGCGGGCGCGCTGGGGCAGCGGGTGCGGGTGCTGGGGCGGTGGGCGCTGGCGCTGGTGTAGCCGGTGGCGGTGCTGCCGCCACGGTGGTGGGGGCGGGCGCCGGTGCGGGTGCCGGGGTGGTGCGCGCGATGCTGTCGGGCGGGAGCGGCGCGGTGTGCTGGGCAATCAGCGTTTCCAGCGCATCGTGCGCAGGCGTGCCAGGGGTGAGCGGTGGGATGGGCGCGGGCTTGTGGTCGCGCAGGCGCTCGGCGATCAGGGCCTCCAGCGGGTCTACCGGGGCGGCGGGGTACAAGTCCAGCACCAGCCGGTGCCCGTAGGCAGCAATCGGCGGCAGCGTGAACACCTGTGGCAGCGCTGCCTGTTTCAGGTCCAGCACCAGGCGCACCACGCCGGGCGTGTTCTGGCCGACGCGGATGCCCGCGATGTTGGGGTCGTCCGAGCGCACCTTGGCCACCAGCTCGCGCAGGGCGGGGTTGAGGTCGATGCCCTCGATGTCCACTGCCAGGCGCGGCGGCGTGGTGACAAAAAACTGCTTGGCCGAGAGCTTGGTGTCGGACTCGATGGTCACGCGCGAATACTCGGGCGCAGGCCAGACGCGCACGGCCAGGATGTTGGCGCCGCGCGCCAGTTGGGCTGCGCCCAGCAGCAGCACCAGCGTGCCGCCTTGCAGCAGGGTGCGCCGCGCGGCGCAGGGCACGGTGTGTGCGGCGCCCGGTGGGGGAGCGGCATGGCTCATGCGTTCATTCCTTGTAAAAGGCCGCAGCCCAAGGGGGTGTGTGCGTGCAGCACGGCACGGCGCTGGTGGTCGTCAATTGCTTCAATAGTAATAGCTATGTCCGCAGGCGGGATAAGCCCTACAGCCTTTTCAGGCCATTCGGCCAGCTTCAGGCCCGGGGCGGCAAAGATGTCGCGAAAGCCCGCGTCCTCCCACTCGCGCGGGTCATCGAAGCGGTAAAAATCAAAGTGCCAGATGGCCAGGCCCGGTGCCTCGTGCGGCTCCACCACAGCGTAGGTCGGGCTTTTGATGCGGCCTTGAACGCCCAGCGCGCGCAGCAGGTGGCGCACCAGCGTGGTTTTGCCCGCACCCAGGTCGCCGTGCAGGGTGATGAAAGCGTTGGCCAGCAGCGGCTGCGCGGCCAGCTGGCGGGCCAACGCGGCGGTGTCGTCTTCGTTGTGCCAAGTGCAGTGGCGCAGCTCCATGGGCGAGGGGCTTTCTACAATCGGGCGATGGTGGTGTGCAGCAGTCAACTCGTTCCTCAAATTCAGCAGTGGGCGCGCGAACTGGGATTTTCCCAAATCGGCGTGGCCGGGGTGGATTTGTCCGACGCCGAGCCCGGATTGGTGCAGTGGCTGGCCCAGGGGTTCCATGGCGATATGGCTTATATGGCCGCGCACGGTTTGAAGCGCGCGCGGCCCGCCGAGCTGGTGCCCGGCACCGTCAGCGTGATTACGGCGCGCATGGATTATTTGCCCCGCGCCACCCCGGACGGCTGGCAGGCGCTGGAGTTTGCGCGCTTGCACGATCCGGCGCAAGGCGCTGTCTCGCTCTATGCCCGGGGGCGTGACTACCACAAGGTGCTGCGTACGCGGCTGCAAAAGCTGGCCGAGCGCATTGCGCAGGCCGTGGGGCCGCTGGGCCACCGGGCGTTCACCGACTCGGCGCCGGTGCTGGAGGCCGAGCTGGCCAGCCGCAGCGGCCAGGGCTGGCGTGGCAAGCACACGCTGGTGCTCAACCGCGATGCGGGCTCGATGTTTTTTCTGGGCGAAATCTATATCGACCTGGCCCTGCCCGCCAGCGCGCCGGTGAGCGCGCACTGCGGCCAGTGCCGCGCCTGCCTGGACGTGTGCCCCACGCAAGCCATCGTGGCGCCCTACCGGCTGGATGCACGCCGTTGCATCTCTTACCTGACCATCGAGCATGCCGGGCCGATTCCGCTGGACTTGCGCCCGCTGCTGGGCAACCGCATTTACGGCTGTGACGATTGCCAGCTGGCCTGCCCCTGGAACAAGTTTGCCCAGACCAGCACCTTGCCCGACTTTGACGCGCGTGCCGGTTTGTCGGGCCAGCAACTGGTGCATTTGTTTGCCTGGGACGAGGCCACCTTTTTGCGCCTGACCGAAGGCGGCCCCATCCGCCGCATTGGCCACGAGCGCTGGCTGCGCAACGTGGCCGTGGCGCTGGGCAACGCGCTGCGCGCTGCGGGTGAGGCGGGCGCTGCGGGTGCGGACGCTGGCGCGCTGCGGGCCGCATTGCAGTCGCGCGCGCAGCACGACAGCGCCCTGGTGCGCGAACATGTGGCCTGGGCGCTGGCGCAAGCCCATTGAAGGTCAAAAGCGGCTCTAACCCAACAGGAGTGCGCGCAAGCAGCTATCAAAATAATAGTTATTCCTGCGCCGCTGAAGGCGCTGCTGCCACCCTTCAGCGCGCCAGCTGGGTCTGGATTTCGCGGGCGATGCCCTCCAGCGGCACGAAGCGGCCCACGGCACCGCGCTTGTGCGCCTCTTTGGGCATGCCATAGACCACGCAGCTTTTTTCGTCCTGGGCCAGCGTCTGGGCACCGGCCTTGCGCATCTCCAAGAGGCCCACGGCACCGTCGTCGCCCATGCCGGTCATGATGACGCCCAGGGCGTTGGCACCGGCGCATTTGGCCACCGAGCGAAACAGCACATCCACCGAGGGCCGGTGGCGGTTGACCAGCGGGCCATCGACCACCTCGACAAAATACTGCGCGCCGTTGCGCCGCAGCAGCATGTGTTTGCCACCCGGCGCAATCAGCGCGCGGCCCTGGATGACGCGGTCGTTGTTTTGCGCCTCTTTCACCTCGATCTGGCACAGGCCGTTCAAGCGGCTGGCAAAGGCGGCCGTGAACTGCTCGGGCATGTGCTGCACGATGACGATGCCGGGCGAGACGCGCGGCAGCGCCGTCAGCACCACCTCCAGCGCCTGCGTGCCGCCGGTGGAGGTGCCCAGCGCCACCACGCGCTCGGTGGTCTGGATCATGGCGTGGCGCGTGGGCTCGGCGGGCGCCAGGATGACGTCGGCGCTGTGCTTGCTGGTGACCTGCAACCGGCGCACATTGGCCTTGGCGGCGGCCTTGACGGCCGAGGTCAGGTCTTCGCTGGCATCGCTCAAGAATTGCTTGAGGCCGATTTTGGGCTTGGTGATGATGGCCACCGCCCCGGCGGCCAGCGCCGCCAGCGAAGTCTCGGTGCCCCGGTCGGTGAGCGTGGAGCAGATCACCACCGGGGTGGGGCGCTCGGCCATGATTTTTTTCAGGAAGGTGATGCCGTCCATGCGCGGCATCTCGATGTCGAGCACGATCACGTCGGGCCACTGCGTGGCCATGCGCGACATGGCCAAAATTGGGTCGGCCACGGCGGCCATGACCTCGATCTCGGGGTCTTGTGCCAGCAGCGCCGACACCACCTGGCGCACCACGGCGGAGTCGTCCACCACCAGTACCTGTATGCGTTTCATGGGGATTTTGATCGGTTGGTCCGGGAGAAAGCGGCCCCGGGGGGCGCCGCCTGCGGGGGCACTCAGGCCGTCGGGCGCACCTGGTGCGACCATACATCGCCAGTGCTGATGTCAAAGATGATTTGCCGGTGGCCAATGCCAAACAGGCTCTCGGAGACGATGGGAATGCCATGCGCTTGCAGCAAGGCGCGGGCGGCCTCGCCATTTCTGCGCCCGATGTGCATGGTGCTGGAGCGCGAATGCTTGGGAAACATGTTGCCGCCGCCAAAAATCTTGCCCTGGCATTGGCTGGGCTGCACGCCCGCCTGGGCCAGTTCGGCCAGCATCAGGGTCAGGGCTTCGTCGCCGTAGCGCGCGTCCAGAGGGCGCACGGCGGTGTCGATCAGGCCGTGCGTGGGCAGCAAAAAATGCGACATGGCGCCGATGCGCTTGCCCGGGTGCCACAGCGTCATCGAGACGCACGAGCCCAGCATGGTGCGAATCTGGTAGTCCGCATCGCCGACAAAGTATTCACCGGGCTGCAAGAAAATGTCGATCAGGTCGGGCAGTCGCACCATGTCACGGGTTTTTACGGTAAATCGATGGCGCCAGCGCTTGCACTGCCTGGGTGATGTCGCTCAGGCTCTCGGAGTGGCCAATCAGAAAGTGCCCGCCCGGCTTGAGGGTGGCAATCACCCGTTCCACCACTTCGCGCTTGGTGGCGTCGCTGAAATAAATCATCACGTTGCGCAAGAAAACGATGTCGAACGTGCCCAGTTGCGGCAAGGCGGCGTTCAGGTTGAGTTGGCGAAAATGCACCCGGCTGCGCAGCGCGTGGTCTATCAGCAAGGTGCCCTGGTACTCCTGCGTGCCGCGCAGGCAAAAGCGCTTGAGGTAAGACGCCGGGATGTTGCGGGCGCGCTCTGCGCTGTAGTGCGCGCGCTGGGCCCCGCGCAACACGCGCGTGCTGATGTCCGAGCCCATCACTTCCCAGGGGGTGTCGCTGCCCAGGCAGTCGGCCAGCACCATGGCGATGCTGTAGGCCTCTTCGCCGCTGGAGCTGGCCGCGCTCCAGACGCGGAACATGGCCGTGCGCCCGTGTGCGGCCAGTGCCTGCTGGCGCAGAAAATCAAAATGCTTGGGCTCGCGGAAGAAATAGGTTTCGTTGGTGGTGAGCAAATCCACCGCCGTTTGCAGTTCTGTGGGGTGCTCGCCACTGTGCAGCAGCCGGAAGTATTCGCCATAGCTTTCCAGCTGATGCTGGTGCAGGCGCTTGGCCAGGCGCCCGCTGACCAAAGCCTTTTTGGACGATGGCAGCGTGATGCCCGCCGCATCAAAAATAAAGCGCTGAAAGAGGGCGAATTCCGGATCCGACAGGGGCTGGGTCATGTCTATGGCGGTTCGTGGCGGGGCGCCGCTGCTCAGGCCGCCGCCGCTCCGGGCAGCTGTGCCTGGCTGGCGACCTGACCGGCAGCGCCCAGCTCATCCACCGACAGCACCTGGCTGACGTTGAGCAGGATCACGAAATTGCCGTTGACCTTGCCCATGCCCTCGATGAAGTCGGTGCGGATTTTGGAGCCGAAGGCGGGCGCCGGTTCGATGTCGCTGCGCGGTATCTCCAGCACCGCGTTCACCGCATCGACCACCACCCCCATGTCCTGGCACTCATCGCCCACCTTCACCTCGACGATGACGATGCAGGTTTTTTTGGTCACTTCGCCGGATTTTTTGCCAAAGCGCACGGCCAGGTCCAGCACCGGCAAGACCGCGCCGCGCAGGTTGATCACGCCACGGATGCACTCGGGCATCATCGGCACTTCGGTCAGGCCGCTGTACTCGATGATTTCTTTGATGCACAGAATGCCAATGGCAAACGGCTCGCCGTTGAGCATGAACGTGAGGTACTGCGTCTGCTCTTGCAGACGGGCGGAGTGTTCCGCCAGCGCCACTGACTTGGCCGTGGCCGGGACGACTTGGTTCATGGCGGGTTCTTTCAGAATTTGGTGAACTTGGACTCGTCAATGTCCGTGTCACTGCCGTCCAGGGCTGCCGACGAACCCAGGCCCATTGATTCCATGAACGCCTTGGGTGTGCCACCACTGGAGGCTTTGCGCGCAGCGGGCTTGTAGGACTGCTGTGCGGCCTTGCGGGCGTTGCTGTTGGCCGATGGCTTGTGGCCGCTGGTTCCTGCCCCGTGGCCAGCGCCGTCAATCTTGAAGAACGCCATGGTCTGCTGCAGCTGCTCGACCTGGCTGCTCATTTCTTCGGCGGTGGCGGCCAGTTCTTCGGAACTGGAGGCATTTTGCTGTGTGGTCTGGCTCAGCTGGCTGATGGCCGAGTTGATCTGACCGGCGCCCGAGGACTGCTCTTCCGAGGCGGCGGTGATTTCCTGCACCAGGTCAGATGTCTTTTTGATGCTGGGCACGATCTCGTCGAGCAGCTTGCCAGCTTTTTCGGCCAGATCGACGCTCGAGCCTGCAACCTCGCCGATCTCCTGCGCCGCCACCTGGCTGCGTTCGGCCAGCTTGCGCACCTCGGCGGCCACCACGGCAAAGCCCTTGCCATGCTCGCCCGCGCGCGCTGCCTCGATGGCCGCGTTCAGGGCCAGCAGGTTGGTCTGGTAGGCAATGTCGTCAATGATGCCGATCTTCTTGGCAATCTGCTTCATTGCTGCCACCGTGGCCGCCACCGACTCGCCGCCCTCGGTGGCCTGCTTGGCCGCCTGGCTGGCCATGCCGTCGGTGATCTTGGCGTTTTCGGTGTTTTGCGAGATGGAGGACGTCATCTGCTCGATGGACGCGCTGGTCTCTTCCACGCTGGCTGCTTGCTCGCTGGAGGCCTGCGACAGCGATTGCGCTGTGGCGCTGACTTGCTCGGAGGCGCTGGAGAGGGCTTCGGCGGCCACCAGCACCTCGGTGATCACGCTGGCCATTTTGCTGACGGCGTTGTTGACCATGGTGCTGAGTTCGCGCAGATCGCCTTGGTAGTTGCCGTTGACGTCGAGCGTCAGGTCACCGCGTGCCACAGCGCCCATGACGGTGCGCACTTCGTTGACGGGAATGACGACCGATTCAAGGGTGGCGTTGATGCCTTGGATGACCTTGCGGAAGTCCCCGTGGTGCTTGGCTGCATCGGCGCGCACCGAGAGCTTGCCCTCCACCGTGGCTTGCGAGAGCAGGTTGGCATCGGCCACCAGGGCCGTGACGGCCTGGATCACATCGCGCAGGCTCTTGGCCAGTACATCGTTGTCCGAGCGCACCTTGACCGAGACCGACAAGTCACCCTTCGAGATGGACTGCGCCGCTGCCGATTGCTGGTTGGTCGCCTCAATGCAGGCATTGAGGTTGTTCTTCAGCGTGTTGAAGTCGCCGTTGTAGGAGTCGGTGATCTGCTTGGGGATATCGCCAATGGCAATCAGCTCGACGTACTTGGCGGCCACGTTGAGCGGGCCAATGACCGCGTCCAGCGTGTCGTTGACACCCTGCACGATTTTGCGGAAATCGCCCTGGTGCTTGGCGGCGTCGGCACGGGTGGCCAGCTTGCCCTCGACGGCAGCCTTGGACAGCATGCTGGCGTCTGCCACCAGTGCATTGACGGCGTCGATGCAGGTGTTGAGGTTGTTCTTCAGCGTGTTGAAATCGCCGTTGTAGGTGTCGGTGATTTTGGCGGGAATGGCGCCGCGCGAGATGTCGTCCACGTACTTGGCGGCCACGTTGAGCGGGCCAATGACCGCGTCCAGCGTGTCGTTGACGCCCTGCACGATCTTGCGGAAATCGCCCTGGTGCTTGGCAGCATCGGCGCGGGTGGCCAGCTTGCCTTCGACGGCAGCCTTGGACAGCACGCCCGCGTCCGAGATCATGGCTTGCACCGCCGATTGCATGGAGCGCAGCGACTGGGCCAGTTTGCCGATTTCGTCGTTCTGGTTCAGCGCCAGCGTATTGCCGAAATTACCGGCGGCCATTTCATTGGCGTGCTCCATGAGCTGGTGAGTGGGGGCTGTGATGCTGCGGGTGATCAGCCAGCCCAGTGCGGCACTCAGCGCCGCGGCCAACACCGTCAGTACCAGCAGCAGGCGTTCTGCGTCACTAGCCAGCTCTTCTGCTGCCTTGCCCCGTGCCTGGATCAAGGCAGTTTGGCCTTCTACCAGGGCCTGGACGGCACCGATGTAGCTGGCTTGGCTCTTGCGCAGGGTGCCAGACAACATGCTGGCTGCTTCTTCGCGTTGGCCTGCCTTGATCAGGTTGATGTACTGCCCCATGTCCTGCACGTAGTTCACACGGACATCCTTGACCTTTTGCAGGCTGGCTTTGCCGACATCGGTGGTGATCATTTGCTCCAGTTTGGCAATGCCTTCGGAGATGATGCGGCTTTGTTCTGGCAGACGATCCAGTTCTTTCTGGATTTCAGCCTCCTTGAAAATGTAGAGGTTGCGCAACACCCGCGCATTCACATTGATGGCATCCACAACGTCGTTGGCCACTACCGTTTTGGGGAAATCCTGCTGCACCAGCGACCGGATGTCGCCGTTGATCTGGTTGATCCGGGACATGCCAATGCCGGCCACAATGATCAGCAAGACCAGCGTGGCGCAGAAGCCGATGGCCAGCCGGACTCCAATCTTCATGTTCTTGAACATATTGATCTCTTTCTAAAAAATTGGTTGAACAGCGTCTTGCCAGGGTCACTGAAATGGTTCAGGCCAATGCCAGGGTTTCGCCCGTTTTGTTGCCTGCAAAGCCTTGGGCCGCCTGTTGTATCAAGGCGGGTACGTCCAGAATCAGGGCGACTTCGCCGCTGCCCAGAATGGTGGAGCCACTGATGCACTTGGCTTGGTTGAACAGCTTGCCCAAGGGTTTGATCACGGTCTGGAACTCGCCCAGCAGCGTGTCCACCACCAGCCCGGCTTTTTGCCCGGCGTGCTTGAGCACCACAATGTTTTCGCGCCGCTTGAGCGGCTGCGTGATGCCGAACAGCTCGCGCAGCCGGATGAAGGGCAGCACCTCGCCGCGCAGGTTGGTGTAGTTGTGACCGGGTTCGGCAGAAAAAGCCACGCATTCCTCGATCATGTCCAGCGGAATGGCAAACACCGAGGTATCGACTTCGACCAGAAAGCCATCAATGATGGCCAGCGTCAGCGGCAGGCGCACGGTGACGGTGGTGCCCTTGCCCTCGGTGCTGTTGATGCTGACGCTGCCGCGCAGCGCCGTAATGTTGCGCTTGACCACGTCCAGCCCCACGCCCCGGCCCGACAGGTTGGAGACTTTCTCTGCAGTGGAAAAACCCGGCTCGAAGATCAGCCCATACACCTCGCTGTCGCTCAGGTGGTGCCCTGGCTCGACCAGGCCGCGCTCGATGGCCTTGGCCAGGATGCGGTCGCGTTTGAGACCGCCGCCGTCGTCTTCCACCGTGATGACGATACTGCCCGAGTCATGGAAGGCATTGAGCTTGAGCAGGCCCTTGGCGGGCTTGCCCCGCTCGGCACGCACTGCGGCGGACTCGATGCCGTGGTCCAGCGAGTTGCGCACCAGGTGCATCAGCGGGTCGCCAATTTTTTCGACCACCGTTTTGTCCAGCTCGGTGTCCTCGCCGTTGATGACCAGGGCAATGTCCTTGCCCAGGTCGCGTGACATGTCGTGCACCACGCGCTGAAAGCGGCCAAAGGTGGCGCCAATCTTGACCATGCGCAGTTGCAGGGCACTGTCGCGCACTTCTTCCACCAGCCCGGAGAGTTTGGAAGTGTGCTCCTGCAAGTCGGCCATGTTGGCGCGCCGGGCGATCAGGTTGACGCCTGCGCCGACGATGATCAGCTCGCCCACCAGGTTGATGAGCTGGTCGAGCTTGTCGGCATCGATGCGCACCGAGCGGCTTTCCTGCGCGTGCAGCTCCTTGACCTGCGTTTGCTTTTTGATGGCGGCATCCACCACTTCGGGGTGGACGGCGCGCTGCTCGACCAGCACGGTGCCGATCAGGGGTGTCGGCGTGGTTTTTTCCTGAATGTTCAGGGCCTCGTCCAGCTCTTTCTGGGTCAGGGCGCCGCAGCGCACCATCATTTCGCCAATGCGCACCGAGACTTCGTGCTGCTCTTGCTGGATGTGTTGTATGTAGTCGCTGGTGCGGCTGTGGGGCGGCAGGATGCGCACTTCGCAGTCGTCGTGGACAAACTCGAAAGCGTTTTCGATGGCGGCCTTGGTGGCACTGCTTTCCAGCTCTATTTCGTAGCCGAGGTAACAGGCCTCGGGGTCCATGTCCTGGGGCTCGGGCAGTTTCTCGGACAGCACCAGCACCTCTTCAATGCGCCCGAGGGTGCCCAGGAAGCGGATGAACGACAGCGGATCCATGCCGTTGCGCAGCACTTCGGGGCCAAAACGCAGTGAAATGTGCCAGTGGTCTTGTGCCGCACCGCTGCCAGGCATGCGCTGGGTGGCGTCTGCGGGTGCCGCCGCTGCACTGGCCGATAGCCCCGAAGGCACTGCCGCTTGTCCCAGGTGTGCGCGCAGTTGCTCCAGCAGCGGCTCGCCTTGCGCGGTCAGCGCAGGGTTTTCGGCGGTGTCGCCAGCGGCAATGGCGTCAATCAGGGTGCCAATGTGGTCGCCGCATGACAGCAGCAAGGCGATGAGGCTGTCGCTGATGCCAATACGGCCATCGCGCACCCGGTCCAGCACGCTTTCGGTGACGTGGGTAAAGGCCACCACATGGTCGAGGCTGAACAGTCCGGAAGAGCCCTTGATGGTGTGCGCCGTGCGAAAGATGGCGTTGATCAGCTCTGTTTTTTCTTCTGCCTGCTCCAGGGCCAGCAGCGCGTTCTCCATGTCTTGCAGCAGCTCGCGGCTTTCGACAATGAAGGTTTGCAGGGCTTCGTCAAGGTTCATGGAACACCTTTGGGGACAGAGGGCGGTGCTCAGGCACGGGCGGCGCCCAAGGGCTGGGGAATCACCAGGTCGTCCCCAAAATAGGCGGCGAGGTGGAGCAAGTCAAACACCTCCAGCACCGCCGCGCTGTGGCCCACCAGCCGCAGCTGGCCTTGCTGCTTTTGCGCGGTGCGTTTGGCCAGCATCAGCAGTTGCACGCCAGCGGTGTCCAGTTCGGTCACGGCCGACAAATTGACCTCCAGCGTGGTGTGGGGCTGCAAGGGCTCCAGCAGCGCCCGCTTGAGCTCCTCGGCCCGGTAAATGGTTATTTCACCTTCGATGCGCAAGGGGGCATCGGACGCGGCAGGGGTGGTCATGGGCGTAACGGCAGATCAATCAAGGCAGGCACAGCTTTTGCACAGCGCCCAGCATTTGCTCGGGCTTGAAGGGCTTGACCACCCAGGCTTTGGCGCCTGCGGCCTGGCCTTCGCGCTTTTTGGATTCATCGGACTCGGTGGTCAGCATGATGATCGGCGTGAACCGGTAGCTGGGCATTTGCTTGACGTTCTTGACGAAGGTGATGCCGTCCATGACGGGCATGTTCACGTCACTGATGATCAGGTGTACCTTTTGGCCCGTGAGTTTGCCAATGGCGTCCTTGCCGTCCTGGGCTTCGATTACCTCGTAGCCAGCACGGCGCAAGGCAATGCCAACCACCATGCGGATAGAGGCTGAATCGTCCACCACCATGATTGTTTTAGCCATCTGCCGTCCTAAAAGAAAGTAATGCCATCGTCCGCTTCGGGCGCTGGGCGGGTGGGGGGTGGGGCGGTGCCTTGGTGGCTGGGCGCCTTGGCCACCGCGAGCGGTGTTTTTCTGTCGTGGGCCAAGTGCTGGTCTTTCATGACATACGACTTGCGCATTTCGGCCAGAAAACCCTCTGCATCCAATGGCTCCAGGTGGCCTGTGGCAAGGCACTCCTGCTCGTGCTTTTCAAAGTACGCCGGGATGTGGGTGATGTTGCTTTCCACCTGGGTCAGTATTTGGCTGACCCGGTCTTGGAACTGCAAGTTCAGCAAGACATCGCCAATATCGGCGTGAATGGCCATGCTTTCGTTTTTCAGCAAGTCGGTGGACGTTTGCAACCCGGAGGTGATGCTCCTGAAGTTGTCCATCACGCTGACGATGCGCTCTTGCGAGGTGCGCAGCGAGTCGTCTTCCTGGCGCACGGACGCCTGGGCGGCGCTGCAGGTGCTGGTGATGGCCTCGCTGATGACGGCCACCATCTGGGCGATGCGCCGACCGGTTTCACCGGACTGCTGCGACAGCATGCGAAATTCTTTGGCCACCACCGCAAAGCCCCGGCCATGCTCGCCCGAGCGTGCGGCCTCAATGGCGGCATTGAGCGCCAGCAGATTGGTTTGCGAGGCAATTTTGGCCACATCGGTGGCCATGTCTTCGAGTTGTTTGGTGAACTGGTTGAGCGACTCCACCTTGTCCAGCATGGCAGCCATGCTGGTCATGGCCGCTGTTTGCGAGGAGAGCACCTGGGTCAGCTCATCCTGGCTGCGCTGGAACACCGACACCAGGTCTTGCCCCTCGGTAGAGGCCGTGGCCTGGCCCGCCGTATCGACGGTATGTTCCAGGCGTTGCACTATCTCGCTGAAGCGTTCGGTCAATGCCGTGATGCCGCTTTCCATCTGTTGGCGCGAGTTGCCAATGTGGCCGACCCAGACGGGGGTGACTTTTTCGCCAAATTGCCTTTGCCCTGCCAGAAACTCTTCGAGGTGGGAGTGCAGGTTGCGGTTTTTTCGCAGGGTGGCACGCCAGCCCGAAAAGGCCCCCAATGCCACCAGCACGGTGGCCAGCGTGGCCGATGTGGCGGTGACGCCGCCAGCCACAAGCACAGCCACGCTGCCCAGGGCACCCACGCCTGTGGGTGACCAAAAGGTGACACTGTTCCAGTCGGAGCTGTTCAAAGCGTTGGCTCCTGTGCGGACGGGCCAGGCCCATGGGGGGAAAACAGGGGTGTATTCATGGGGGCATAAAAGCCATGCGCATGGCGTGAATATCAGGGGGAAAGCAGCTTCTGTAACGTTTGGAATCGTATCAGTTTCGCCATGGGTTTCCAGGCCCTGGGGACGGGCGGCACAAAGCGCATGTGGGGCTGGGTCTGGCCGCCCGGGCGCTTGGCACCGTGGCGGGTATTGCAGCGGTTAATGATTTGGAATAAAAAGTGCCTTGAAGGCAATGACGGTGGGCGCAATTAGCTATTAAAAAAATAGCAAAATCAGCGCAGCACACCCAGCGCCAATGTCAGGCTGGCCATGCCCAGCAGCGTTGACAGCGTGACCAGGCCCGCTACATACGGGCCGTTGTAGCCCATGCGTGCGGCCAGCACGTAGCAACTCGAGGCGGTGGGCAAGGCCGAGAATGCCAGCAGCACCGTGGTTTGCACGGCCTCCAGACCCAGCAGCCGTGCCATGGCCCAGGCCACCAGCGGTTGCAACAGATGGCGAATGCCCAGCACCGATGCCGACAGCAGCTTGCTGCGCGTGAGCAGCCCGAACTGCATGCCTGCACCCGCTGCCATCAGCCCCAGCGCCAGAGAGGCGGCACTGATGCGGCCAATGGTGGGCTCTGCCCAGGCCGGAATCCGAAAACCCAGCAAGTTGGCCACCAGCCCTGTGGCCGTGGCCAGAATCAGCGGGTTGCGCAGCAGCTCACGGGCAAAGCTGTGCTGGCCCTGGCGTGCCATGGGCCAGACAGCGGCCACGTTGAACAGCGGCACACAGACGCCAATCAGCACCGCAATCAGCAGCAGGCCCTGGCTGCCTGCCAGGCGCTCGGCCAGCGCCAGGCCAATGAAGGAGTTGAAGCGGAATGCCACCTGGGCGCTGGCCGCATGGTCGCGCGCGTCGATATGCCGACCCAGCCAGGGCAGGTGGGGCAGGGCATAGGCCAGCGCGATACCGCACACCCCCGACGCCAGCCCGGCCACCATCAGGCCGGAGGCCATGCCCAGGTCGATGGGGCTTTTGACGATGGACTGGAACAGCAGCACCGGGAAAAGCAGGTAATACACCAGGCTCTCGACGGGTTGCCAGACGGAGCGGTTGAGTGCTGTGTAGCGGCAGATCAGGTAGCCGCACAGAATCAGGGAGAAATCCGGAAAAAGAAGTTGGGCGTAATTCACGGGTGCAGGATGCAGAGCGGTGTTGGCGGGGCAGCACCAGTGGGTGGTTCATGTTTTTAGGGGGCAGTGGCCGCGTTCAGGGTTTGTCCTGAGCTTGCAGCACCCCAAAAGGATCGGTCTGGCGCAGGTCTGCACGTAGTATCGACGGCGGTTTCTTGTTACTTTTTCAGGAGTGTTTGCCCATGTACCGTCGAAGCTTGATTGGCCTGGCCGTGGCATTGTCTGCGGGAGCCGTATTGGCACAGAGCTATCCCAACAAGCCCGTGCGCCTGGTGGTGCCGTTTGCACCCGGGGGCACTACCGACATCATTGCGCGCGTGATGGCCGATCCGCTGTCGCGGGCGCTGGGCCAGCCGGTGGTGGTGGAGAACAAGTCTGGCGGTGGCGGCATCGTCGGTGCGGCTGAAACGGCCAAAGCCACGCCCGATGGCTACGCACTGGGCATTGCCACCGTCTCTACCACGGCGGCCAATCCAGCCATCAACACCAAAACTCCCTACAACCCGCTGACCGACTTCACGCCCATCATCAACATTGCCGCCACGCCCAACATCATTGCGGTACACCCCAGTTTTGCGGCCAAGGACTACGCCAGCTTTCTCAGCGCCGTGAAAAAGGCGCCGGGCCAGTATTCGTTTGCCTCGTCAGGCACGGGCGGCATTGCGCACCTGCAAATGGAGCTGTACAAAAACCTCAGCGGCACCTTCATCACCCACATTCCCTACCGGGGTTCGGGGCCTGCGCTCAACGATACGGTGGCCGGGCAAGTGCCCATCATTTTTGACAACCTGCCCTCTGCGCTGGCTTTCATCAAGGAAAACCGCCTGGTGCCCATCGTGGTGGCTGCACCAGAGCGCATTGCCGCACTGCCCCAGGTGCCCACCTTCAAAGAGGTGGGGCTGGAGCCCGTGAACCGCATGGCTTACTACGGCATTGTGGGCCCCAAGGGTTTGCCCAAAGAGGTGGTAGACAAGATCAACGCTGCGGTACGCAAGTCGCTGGAAGACCCCGCCGTGCGCAAGCGCATCGAAGACACCGGCGCTTTTGTTGTGGCCAATACGCCCGAGCAATTCGGTGCCCAGATCAAAGCCGAGTTCGAGACTTACAAGCGCGTGGTGGAGCAGCAAAAGCTGCGCCTGGATTGAGCCAGCCCACAGCCTGGCCACCAGAGTGCGAGCTTGATGTGCGTCAACGTGAGAGGGACATGCCTGCCTATAGTGGGTGCAGGCACAACCTCCTCGTTGGTGCTCTGGCTTCTGGCACTGCGGCCCTGACGGGGTATTCATCGTAAGAAAAGGCAGACCATGATTCGTGAAGTTGAAGGCGATATTTTGTTGACCCGCGCCCAGGTCATTGCCCACGGCATTGCGCCGCAGGATCACTTTGACAGCGGGTTGGCGCTGGCTTTGCGTGAGCGTTGGCCCTCGCTGGTGCGCGATTACCGCCATGCCACCCAGTCACGCGCTGCCAGCCCTGGCGACATCTGGGTGTGGGCGGGTGTGGATGCCGATGGAGCCACGCGCCGCATTGTCAACCTGCTGACGCAAAACATGCGTGGCGAAGGCCCGGCGGCCAAGCCCGATAAAGCCACCCTGGAAAACGTGGGACATACCCTGAAGGCGTTGGCGCAGTATGTGCAAAAAGAAGGCATCAACAGCCTGGCGTTGCCCCGTTTGGCCACGGGCGTTGGGGGACTGGAATGGGCTGGCGTGAAACCGCTGATCCATCAGTACCTGGGTGGATTAGGCACTGCGGTGCTGGTCTATGAGGTGTACCGCGCTGGCGTGCAGGCCGACGAGCAGTTGGGTTGATCGCACAGGAGCACTGCCCCTGGTTTTTTGAAAATAGGCCCGTCAAGGGCCTGTTTGCCGTTGGGCGCAGACTTGTGCAGCGGTGGGGTTCACGCTGCACACAAAAGGTTCAGACACTGCCGAGGTCTTCAGCCCAGGTCAGTGCCTGCAAATGGGCCCAGTTGACTTGGCGGTTGGACAGGTGCAGGTCTTCGGCATAGCGTGCAAAGGCTGCGTCATCGCCTGCTTCACAGGCTTTGGCTAAGGCCAGAAACGGGGCGAAGGGGCCGGTGTTGTGCAGCAGCGCATCGACCACGGGCTGCGGCAGTGCAACGGATTCCATGGCCTTTTCCATGGAGACACCCAGCATGGTGTCGAGCAGCGAGAAAACGCCCACGACAAAAGCGTTGTCGCATTCTTCGGGGGGCATCAGTTCGGCAGCCAGCAGCTCCATCAGCCTGCCGCGCACCACGGCGGTGGTGCCCACGACAGGGGGCGAACCACCGGCGCGCGAGGTGGTCAACAGCAAGGCGGCCCAGCGGAACAGCTTTTTCAGGCCCAGGATCATGACCGCATGGCGAAACGAGGTGATCTCGCACGACAGGCCGAACCCCGAAGAGTTGATAAAGCGCAGCAGGTTGAAAGACAGCGTAGGGTCTTTTTTGAGCAGGTCTTCGATCTCTGCCGTGCTGGCCTGTTTGCGCACCAGGTTGATGAGCTGCACGACCGTCGCTTGCGATGGCCGGATGGTGTGTGCTTGCACCAGCGCAGGTTTGGCAAACCAATACCCCTGAAAGAGTCTGACGCCCAGATCCGCCATGAGCTGGTGCTGTTCGGCAGATTCGACTTTTTCTGCGATCAGCTGTGCGTTGGTGTGTGCGCGCGAGAACTTCACCAGCGATTCGGCCGTTTCGGGAGCGAAGGTCATCATGTCCAGCTTGATGAACGCCGCCAGCGGTAGCCACGAAACGTACTGGCGGCGCAGGATTTGCTCGCTGAACGCCAGGCGAAAGCCCTGCTTGCGCAAGCCCTCCAGCGTCGGGATGCGCCCTTCAATATCTTGCAGCGTGGCCGATTCAGGCAGGGTGGGTACTTCCAGCACCACTTTTTCGGGGTGGATGAGTTCAAGGTGGCCGCCCGAGAGGCTCTCGTGCGTGCAGTTGATGAAGACCAGCTTTTCGCCTACCAGCGACTCGGTGCCTGCGTAAGACAGCGCGTTGAACAACAGTGCTGCATCGCTGGCGGCGCTGTGTGCGTCAGATGCCGTGGAGCGGTCGAACAGTTCGTACCCAAAGACGGCCTGGTGTGAGTCCACGATCGCCTGGCGGGCAATCATGGCCAGATTGTCGGCCTCTGCGGGCCGTGTAGCCAGGAGGGTATCGGGGACTGCTTGCTCGGGTGTACTGGACATGGGGGCTACGAAATGGTTTGCCGTTGATTCTAGGAGCGATGGCGTGATCGTGCCCGTTCGCAGTCATTCACCGAAATGGTCGGCCCAAGCCAGGGCTTGCAGGTGGGCGCCGTTGATTTGCTGGCTGGTCAGTTGCAGGGTGCTGGCTGCGCGGTCAAAGGCAGCATCGTCATTGGACTCGCACGCCCTTGCCAGGGTCAGCAGGTGCCCCAGAACGCCCTCGCCACGCAGCAATGCGGCTTCCGCGCTGGGAGGCACGCTCAACAGGCCCAGTGCGGTTTCCATGGGCATGCCCAGCATGGCGTCGAGCATGGAGAAAATGCCCACCACAAATGCCTGGTCAGCTTCTTCCTGGCCCATGGACTCCAGCGCCAGCAGCTCCATGAGGCGGCCACGCACCACCGCGGTTTGTCCTACGGACGATGGCGTGCCGCTGGTGCGCGACGTGGTCAGCAGCAAGGCTGCCCAGCGAAACAGCTTTTTCAGACCCATGAGCATGACGGCCTGGCGGAACGAGGTGATTTCGCGGGCCAGGCCAAAGCCCGAGGAATTGATCAGCCGCATCAGGTTGAAGGCCAGGCCCGCATCCTTTTTGAGCACTTCCTCAATGTCTTCAGTGCTGGCCTGGTTGCGCACCAGGGTGATCAGCTCCAGGATGCTGGTTTGTGCTGGCGTAATCAGTTTGGCCTGCACCAGCGCCGGGCGTGCAAACCAGTAGCCCTGAAAGAGCTGCACCCCGTGGCTGGAGACCATGTCGTACTGCTGCGCAGTTTCGACTTTCTCGGCAATCAGGTCAGCGCGCGAGTTCCGGTTGGCGTAGCTGATCAGAACCGCCAGTTGGTCGGGGGCCAGCAGCGATAGGTCCAGCTTGATGTAGTCGGCCAGCGGCAGCCAGGCGGCATAGGCCGATTGCAGCACCGTGTGGTTGAACGCCAGGTGAAAGCCCCGCGCGCGCAGCGCCGCCAGTGTGGGCATGCGGGTGGCCACTTCTTCAGCGGCGACATGGCCCAGGGGCGGAATCTCCAGCACGACCTTGTCGGGGTCTACCAGCTCCAGGTGTCCGCCCACCAGGCTTTCGTGGGTGCAGTTGACGAAGATGAGTTTTTTGCCCACCAGTTCATCGGTGCCCGCGTGCGAGAGGGCGGTAAATACCAGCGCCACGTCGGTGGCAGCGGTGTGGGTGGGGCCTGAGCGCGAGCGGTTGAACAACTCATAGCCGACAACGGCGTGCTGCGCATTCACGATGGCCTGACGGGCAATCATGGCCACATTGGTCTGCGGGGTGGCGGGAGACCCGGTAGCGGTGGTGCTCGACATGGGATGGGCTTTTCGGTAGAGGCTGCAATCTGCGTTGCTGGGCATTTTAGGAAGAATTGGGCGGGTATCAGCCCTGGAGCAGCCATTGCAATTCGGCTTCTGTGAACCCGGCCTGGCGGCGTGCGGTTTCATTGAACGGCGGTTTCAAGCGCGGTGCTTCGTAGCGTTGTACCAGAGTTGTGTAGTGGGACTCGGGATGCAGTCCCTCGCGCTCGCACAGCCAGCGGTACCAGTGGTTGCCGATGGCCACATGGCCTACCTCTTCGTGCAGGATGGTGTCCAGAATGCCAACGGCGGCCAGCGCGTCGGGGGTGCCCACCTGGCGCAGCTTGCGCTGGATCAGCGGCGTGGCGTCCAGTCCGCGCGCCTCCATGGTGCGCGGCACCAGCGCCATGCGCGCCACGATGTCGTGCTGCGTTTTCTCGCACATCGTCCACAGGCCCTGGTGCGCCGGAAAATCGCCGTAGTCGTGGCCCATGGTGCGCAGGTGCGCGCGCAGCAGGCCAAAGTGCTGGGCCTCTTCGGCGGCCACCTGCAGCCAGTCCAGGTAGTAATCGCGCGGCATGCCGCCAAAACGCCAGATGGCGTCCAGCGCCAGGTTGATGGCGTTGAACTCGATGTGGGCAATGGCGTGGATGAGCACCGCCCGCCCCGCGTGCGTGGCCGGCGAGCGCCGCGCGACCTCGGTGTGGCGCAGCAGCAGCGGGCGCGCCGGGTGCCCTGGCAGGGGCGGGCTGTCTGGGGGGGATGCGGGGGTATTTTCTGCTATTGAAAGAGTAGCTGCTTGCGCATACGTAGCAAGCGTTGCAGCCGCTTTTTCATCAGGGTCGGTCAGGTGCAAGACCTGCAAGGCACGGTGGCGAAGTTCCATCCCTACAATTGTAGGAAAGCCTGTGGCGTCCCGGCGCCGCATCCCATCCGCTCCTTGCCCACTTTCTTCTGCCAAACAGGACTTTCACATGGCCATTTATGCAATTGACGGCGTCGCCCCCCACATCGCAGCCACCGCTTGGGTGGCCGACAGCGCCCAGGTCATGGGCCAGGTGGAACTGGGCGAGGGCGCCAGCGTGTGGTTTGGCGCCGTGGTGCGCGGTGATACCGACCGCATCACCATCGGCGCGGGCTCCAACATCCAGGATGCCAGCGTGCTGCATGCCGATGCGGGCCAGCCCTTGCTGGTGGGCGAGCGCGTTACTGTGGGGCACCAGGTGGTGCTGCATGGCTGCACGATTGGCGATGAATCGCTGATCGGCATTGGTGCCGTGGTGCTCAACGGCGCCAAAATCGGCAAAAACTGCCTGGTCGGCGCGGGCGCCCTGGTCACTGAGGGCAAAGAGTTTCCCGACGGCTCCATGATCCTGGGCAGCCCGGCCAAAGCGGTGCGCCAGCTCACCCCCGCGCAAATCGAGGGCCTGCGCCAAAGCGCCCGGCATTACACCGACAATGCGCGTCGTTTTCGCGACGGCCTGCAAAAAATCGGCTGAGCGTGTTTTTTACCCTCTGAGGAATCCCCTGCGTGTCTGAACTCCACAAGTTTTTGTTTGACGGCCAGCCTGTGCGCGGCGCCATCGTGCGCCTGACCGATGCCTGGACTGAAATGCTGCGCCGCCGCCAGGCCAACACCACCACGGGCGCTTACCCCGTGCCGGTCAGCGAGCTGCTGGGCGAGATGGCAGCCGCTGGCGTGCTGATGCAGTCGGGCATCAAATTCAATGGTGCGCTGGTATTGCAGATTTTTGGCGATGGCCCGGTCAAGCTGGCCGTGGCCGAGGTGAAGTCCGACCTGTCGGTTCGTGCCACGGCCACGCTCAAGGGCGATGTGGCGCCGGGGGCTGCGCTGAGTGCGCTGGTCAATGTGGGCGGCGGTGGCCGCTGCGCCATCACCCTGGACCCCGAAGACAAGTTTCCGGGGCAGCAGCCCTACCAGGGCGTGGTGCCGCTGGTTGATGCCCAAGGGCGCAAGCTCGATCGCCTGAGCGATGTGCTGTCGCACTACATGTTGCAGTCCGAGCAGCTCGACGCCACGCTGGTGCTGGCCGCCAACGACCAGGTGGCCGCAGGCTTGCTGGTGCAGCGCATGCCGCTCAAGGGCCAGGCCAATATCGCTGCGGGCAGCGCCCACCGCGAGGACGAAGACCAGATCGGCCAGAACGAAGACTACAACCGCATCGCCCACCTGGCCGCCACCCTGACGCGCGATGAACTGCTGACGCTGGATGTGGACACCATCCTGCACCGCCTGTTCTGGGAAGAAAAACTGCTGCGTTTTGAGCCACAGCAAGGCGAGCAAGGCCCGCGTTTTGCCTGCTCGTGCAGCCGCGAGCGCGTCAGCCGGATGCTCCAAAGCCTGGGCCAGGACGAGGTCGAGAGCGTGTTGGCCGAGCAAGGCCAGATTGAAGTGGGCTGTGAATACTGCGGTCAGCAATACCACTTTGATGCTGTGGATGCGGCGCAGATTTTTGCCGGGCCTGCCGTCAGCCCGCCAGCCCCTGCCAGCGTGCAATAAGGCCGCAGCCCGCCCACAGCGGCGGGTGGTGCTTTAGCGCGGGGTGTACTGCACGAACACTTCACCCTGCTTGACCATGCCCAGCTCGCTGCGGGCTTTTTCCTCGACCATGTCCAGCCCCTCTTTCAGGTCGTGCACCTCAGAGGACAGGCGTGCGTTGGCCTCTTGGGCCTGGACATTGGCGGCCTCATGGGCCGCCAGTTTCTGGCGCATCTCACGCACATGGGGCACGCTGCCGCGCCCTTGCCAGAGCTGGCTTTGCAGCAGTGCCAGCAAAGCCAGCAACACCACGGGAACGAGGCGGTTGACCATGGTGTGTGCTCAGGTGGTTGCGCTGCGAAAAACCTGCCTGCTTAGCGCAGGTTGTAGAACGCGCGGCGGCCGGGGTAGTAAGCGACTTCGCCCAGGTCTTCTTCGATGCGCAGCAGCTGGTTGTACTTGGCCATGCGGTCGGAGCGGCTCAAGGATCCGGTCTTGATCTGGCCAGCGTTCGTGCCCACGGCGATGTCGGCAATGGTGCTGTCTTCGGTTTCGCCCGAGCGGTGGCTGATCACGGCGGTGTAGCCTGCGCGCTTGGCCATCTCGATGGCAGCGAACGTTTCCGTCAGTGTGCCGATCTGGTTGATCTTGATGAGGATGGAGTTGGAAATGCCCTTCTCGATACCTTCTTGCAAGATTTTGGTGTTGGTGACGAACAGGTCGTCGCCCACCAGCTGCACGTTTTTGCCCAGGCGCTCGGTGATGTGCTTCCAGCCGTCCCAGTCGCCTTCGTGCATGGCGTCTTCGATGCTGATGATGGGGTACTTGTCGCACCAGGTGGCCAGCATGTCCGTCCATTGCTGGGCGGTGAGCTTGAGGCCGCCTTCGCCTTCGAGCACGTAGTGGCCGTCTTTGTAGAACTCGCTGGCGGCGCAGTCCAGGCCCAGGGCGATTTGTTCGCCGGCGGTGTAGCCAGCAGCGTCAATGGCTTGCAGGATGAGCTGGATGGCCGCTTCGTGGTTCTCGACGCTGGGGGCAAAGCCGCCCTCGTCGCCCACGGCGGTGCTCATGCCCTTGTCGTGGATGATTTTCTTCAGGGCGTGGAACACTTCGGCACCCCAGCGCACGGCTTCGCGGAACGACGGTGCGCCCACGGGGATGATCATGAACTCTTGAATGTCCAGCGAGTTGTTGGCGTGCGCGCCGCCGTTGATGACGTTCATCATCGGCACGGGCATTTGCACCGCGCCCATGCCGCCAAAGTAGCGGTACAGCGGCAGGCCAGCTTCTTCGGCGGCAGCGCGGGCCACGGCCATGGACACAGCCAGGATGGCGTTGGCGCCCAGGCGGCCTTTGTTCTCGGTGCCGTCCAGGTCGAGCAGGATTTTGTCCAGGAAGGCTTGCTCGGAGGCGTCCAGGCCCAGCACGGCTTCAGAGATTTCGGTGTTGATGTGCTCCACGGCCTTGAGCACGCCCTTGCCCAGGTAGCGGCTCTTGTCGCCGTCGCGCAGCTCGATGGCTTCGCGCGAGCCGGTGGAGGCGCCCGAGGGCACGGCAGCACGGCCCATCACGCCCGATTCGAGCAGCACGTCGCATTCGACGGTGGGGTTGCCGCGGCTGTCCAACACTTCACGGCCTACGATGTCAACAATGGCACTCATGGTCTTCCTTTGAGGGGTTTTGAATCAAATCGGGCTGCAAGGCTTACGGGGTAAGCGCGAGCAGCTATGCTTTTTGTAGTAATTGCGGGTCAGGCCCAGGCGGCCAGGCGGTCTTCCAGAAAGCCGTGCTGTTTGGTCACGGTGTCCAGCGCCACCAGGGTTTCAAGCAGGGCTTTCATGTGCTGCAACGGCACCGAGTTGGGGCCGTCGCTCATCGCCTGGGCTGGATTCGGGTGGGTTTCCATGAACAGGCCGGCCACACCCACGGCCACGGCGGCGCGCGCCAGCACCGGCACCATCTCACGCTGGCCGCCGCTGCTGGTGCCTTGGCCGCCGGGCAGCTGCACGCTGTGCGTGGCGTCAAACACCACCGGGGCGGCGCTCTCGCGCAGGATGGCCAGGCTGCGCATGTCGGACACCAGGTTGTTGTAGCCAAAGCTGGCGCCGCGCTCGCAGGCCATGAAATTGTCTTCGGGCAGGCCCGCCTCGCGCGCGGCGGCGCGGGCCTTGTCGATGACGTTCTTCATGTCGTGGGGCGCCAGGAACTGGCCCTTTTTGATGTTCACCGGCTTGCCCGACTGCGCGACAGCACGGATGAAGTCGGTCTGGCGGCACAGGAAGGCGGGCGTTTGCAGCACGTCCACCACCTGGGCGGCTTCGCGGATGTCGTCTTCGGTGTGGACGTCGGTGAGCACCGGCACCTGCAATTCGCGTTTGACCTTGGCCAGAATTTCCAGCCCGCGCTCGCGCCCGGGACCGCGAAAACTGGCGCCCGAGCTGCGGTTGGCTTTGTCAAAGCTGCTTTTGAAGATGAACGGAATGCCCAGGCTGGCGGTGATTTCCTTCAGTTGCCCGGCCACGTCCATTTGCAGCTGCTCGGACTCGATCACGCAGGGGCCTGCGATCAGGAAGAAGCGCTGATCCAGCCCGACATCAAAGCCGCACAGTTTCATACGCTGGCCTCGGCGTGGGTCGCTTCTGCGGCAGCAGGGGTTGCGCTGGCGGCCTTTTGCGCCTGCTGGTGCGCAATCGCTGCCTTGATGAAGGCGTTGAACAGCGGGTGGCCTGCCCATGGCGTCGATTTGAACTCGGGGTGGAACTGCACGCCCACGTACCACGGGTGTACGTTTTGGGGCAGCTCGACGATTTCGGTCAGGTGCTCGCGCTGCGTCAGCGCCGAAATCACCAGCCCAGCCTGGCGCAATTGATCGAGGTAGTTGACGTTGGCTTCGTAGCGGTGGCGGTGGCGCTCGGTGACTACGTCGCCGTAGATGCTGTGCGCCAGCGTGCCTTTGGCCACGTCCGAGCTTTGCGCGCCCAGGCGCATGGTGCCGCCCAGGTCGGAGTTGGCATCGCGCGTCTGGATGCTGCCGTCGGCGTCTTTCCACTCGTTGATCAGGGCAATGACCGGGTGCGGGGTGGCTGGGTCGAACTCGGTGCTGTTGGCGCCGGTCAGGCCCGCCACGTGGCGGGCGTATTCGATGGTGGCCACCTGCATGCCCAGGCAGATGCCCAGGTAAGGCACCTGGTGCTCACGGGCATATTGGGCGGTGCAGATTTTGCCTTCCACACCGCGCTGGCCAAAGCCGCCAGGCACCAGGATGGCGTCGTACTGGCCCAGGCTGGCCACGCCCTCGGGGGTGATGGTTTCGGAGTCGATGTGGTCGATCTTGACGCGCACATGGCTTTGCATGCCCGCGTGGCGCAGCGCCTCGTTGACCGACTTGTAGCTGTCGGACAAATCCACGTATTTGCCCACCATGGCCACCCGCACCTGGCCCTGCGGGTGCTCGGTTTCATGCACCAGTGCATCCCAGCGCTTGAGGCTGGTGGGCGGGGTGTTCAGGCGCAGCTTGTCGCAGATCAGGCCGTCCAGGCCCTGCTCGTGCAGCATGCGCGGCACTTTGTAGATGGTGTCCACGTCCCACATGCTGATCACGCCCCACTCGGGCACGTTGGTGAACAGCGAGATTTTTTCGCGCTCTTCGGCGGGCACCTTGCGTTCGGCGCGGCACAGCAGTGCATCGGGCTGGATGCCGATCTTGCGCAGCTCCTGCACCGTGTGCTGGGTGGGTTTGGTCTTGAGCTCGCCCGCCGTGGCAATCCAGGGCAGGTAGGTCAGGTGGACGAAGGCGGCGTTGTTGGGGCCCAGCTTCAGGCTCAACTGGCGCACGGCCTCCAGAAACGGCAGCGATTCGATGTCGCCCACGGTGCCGCCGATTTCGCAGATGGCCACGTCCACCGCATCGGGGGTGCCGATGCCAGCGCCACGCTGGATGTATTCCTGGATTTCGTTGGTAACGTGCGGAATCACCTGCACCGTTTTGCCGAGGTAGTCGCCGCGGCGCTCTTTTTCAAGCACCGACTGGTAAATCTTGCCGGTGGTGAAGTTGTTGGACTTCTTCATGCGCGTTTCAATGAAACGCTCGTAGTGGCCCAGGTCAAGGTCGGTTTCGGCACCGTCGTCGGTGACAAAAACCTCGCCGTGCTGGAATGGCGACATGGTGCCCGGGTCCACGTTGATGTACGGGTCGAGCTTGATGAGGGTGACTTTGAGGCCCCGCGATTCGAGGATCGCGGCAAGGGAGGCTGAGGCGATTCCCTTGCCCAGGGAAGACACCACACCGCCGGTGACGAAGACAAATTTGGTCATGTCATGTGTTGGTGGTGGGAAATCGGGATTATAGGTGTCTGCTAAATTGCGTCCCATGAAAGAGCTTGCTGGCAAACACATCGTCCTGGGCCTCAGCGGAGGCGTAGCCTGTTACAAATCGGCGGATTTATCCCGCCTGCTGATCAAGGCGGGCGCCACCGTGCAGGTGGTCATGACCGAGGCGGCGGCGCAGTTCATCACCCCGGTGACCATGCAGGCGTTGTCGGGCAGGCCCGTCTACGGTTCGCAGTGGGATGCGCGCGAGGCCAATAACATGCCGCACATCAACCTCTCGCGCGAGGCCGACGCCATCCTCATCGCCCCGTGCAGCGCCGATTTCATCGCCCGCCTGGCCCAGGGCCGTGCCGATGAATTGCTTAGCCTGCTGTGCCTGGCCCGCCCGCAAGAGAGCGTGCCGCTGCTGCTGGCCCCGGCCATGAACCGCGAGATGTGGGCGCACCCGGCCACACAGCGCAACCTGGCACAGGTGGCCCAAGACGGCGCCGTGGTGCTGGGTGTGGGCCATGGCGACCAGGCCTGCGGCGAAACGGGTGACGGCCGCATGCTGGAGCCCGAGGAGTTGCTCGAAGAAGTGATTGCCTTCTTCACGCCCCAATGCCTGGCTGGGCACAAGCTGCTGATTACCGCAGGCCCCACATTCGAGGCCATCGACCCGGTGCGTGGTATCACCAACCACTCCAGCGGCAAGATGGGCTTTGCCATTGCCCGTGCCGCCCGCGAGGCGGGCGCTGAGGTCACGCTGGTGGCTGGGCCGGTGCATTTGCCTACGCCGCGCGGTGTACACCGCATCAACGTGAAATCAGCACAAAATATGCTTGAAGCCGTTATGCAGCGGGCGCAAGCAGCTACGCTATTTATAGCGACTGCCGCCGTAGCCGACTGGCGCCCTGCCGCCGCTGCCGAGCAAAAAATCAAAAAAGATGGCTCAGGCCAGATGCCAGTGCTGCATTTTGTGGAAAACCCGGACATCCTGGCTACCGTGGCGCAGTCGCAGCATGCGCTGGTGGGTGACCTGTTCTGCGTCGGTTTTGCCGCCGAAAGCCACGACTTGTTGCAGCACGCCACGGCCAAGCGTGCGCGCAAGGGCGTGCCGCTGCTGGTGGGCAACATCGGCCCGGCTACCTTCGGCCAGGACGACAACGCCCTGCTGCTGGTGGACGCCCACGGCCACCGCGAACTGCCGCGCGCTTCCAAGCGCGAACTGGCCCAGCAGCTGGTGGCTGATATTGCTGCACGGCTGGCGCAGCGCAGCGATTGAGCATCAATTTTCGGGAGATTGCCATGCGCGCACACCCTTCGTCGGATTGGGATACCCCCGCAGATGGCGACTTTGCGCGTTACGTGGAGCAGTTGACCGCACAGCAGGCGACTGCCTCGGCAGCCAACCAGGCGGCCAAACCCGCGCACACCATGGTTGATCTGGCGGCGACCCCGGCCCGCCGCACCGCTGCTGCGCAGGCGGATCGGCCTGGTGGTGAGGGGGCTGGTGCATCGGCCACTGCGGCCCGGCGCAGTGCCAGGGACGCTGAAGGGGGCCGCAATGCAGGCGCAGCAGTGCCGCAAGGGCCAGAGGGGCCGGTGGAGGCGACCCAGGCCGTGCGCGTGCTGCGCCGCATCGCAGTCGTGCTGGTCTGGCTGATGGCTTTGCAGGCGCTGGCGCTGTGGTGGGCGAGCTGGGGTTCGTGGGCCGCGCTGTTGGGCACAGCGATGCTGTGGGGCCTGCTGCGCCGGGCGCAAAGCGGTGTGGCGCGGTTACAGTCTGGCCCCTCCCGCGCTGGGGCTGAGCGCCTTGCGGCCTTGCAGCAGCGTCTGCGTGAACTGGCGCGCCAGCGCGGCAACGACAAGCACCTGTAGTTTTATGAAAATCGACGTCAAAATTCTCGACCCCCGCATGGCGCAGCAGTTGCCCGCCTACGCCACGCCTGGCAGTGCCGGGCTGGATTTGCGCGCCTGCCTGGATGCCCCCCTGACCCTGGAGCCCAATGCCTGGCAACTGGTGCCTACGGGCATTGCCATCTACCTGCGCGATCCCGGTTATGCCGCGCTCATCTTGCCGCGCTCGGGTCTGGGCCACAAACACGGGATTGTGCTGGGCAACCTGGTGGGCCTGATCGACAGCGATTACCAGGGCCAGCTCATGGTCAGCGCCTGGAACCGCAGCCCCCAGGCTTTTACGATAGAGCCCATGGAGCGGCTGGCGCAACTGGTCATCGTGCCGGTGGTGCAGGCACAGTTCCAGGTGGTGGATGAATTTCCCCCCACGGTGCGCGGCGAGGGGGGCTATGGCTCCACGGGCAAGGCCTGACATCGCAAGGGCAGGGGCGTTGCCACACCGGCATCCGCCTACAGGGCGGTGCGCCTGCGGCTGACCCCGTGCGCTGTTTTTGCCCGGCTGCACCGCCCGGTGCGTGCGTGTTCCAATGCCTGCCTGTGGTCAGCCACGGCTGGCTTTTCTGCAACGATTCAAGGAGTTCTCATGCGCAAAATGGTTCGCAGTGCTGTATTGGTGGGGTCGGTGGTTTTGCTGGGGGCACTGACAGCATGTGCGCCCCAGCGCCATGTGCCTACGGGCTATCCGGCCACCGCTACGCCATACCCTGCGTCTGCGTCTGCGGCTGTGGGCACCGAATATGGCCGCGTTCACCAGATTGAGGTGCTGCCGGGCCGCCAGCGCGCACAGACCAGCGGCGCCGGTGCGGTGATCGGTGCGGTGGTGGGTGGTGTGCTGGGTAATCAGGTGGGACGGGGCAGCGGCAGGGCCGCAGCCACCGCCGTGGGTGTGATTGGCGGTGCAGTGGCTGGCAACGCTATTGAGGGCAGCAGCGGTGGCACTGGTGCCGACCAGAGTTATCGCCT
The DNA here is from genome assembly GCF_004341365.1 of Simplicispira metamorpha. Lineage (GTDB taxonomy): Bacteria > Pseudomonadota > Gammaproteobacteria > Burkholderiales > Burkholderiaceae_C > Simplicispira > Simplicispira metamorpha. Next base: position 84,365 of record NZ_SLXH01000002.1, read on the forward strand.
GACCATACAGTTTGACCGGGGCGGTTACCGCGCCTACGACGTGGGCTCGGTGGGCGATTTGCGCACTGGCGACCGCGTGCGCGTGTACAACGGCCAAATCTCGCGCTACTGAGCACACTGCCATACGCGCCGCCGCTACTTGGTGGTGGCGCGCGGTACGGTAGTTTTCAGTGCAGCAAGTCGTTGCCGGGGGCTTGGGGCTGGATGCGGAAGAAGCCCGTGCCTGCACTGCCCTGACCAATTTCCGCTTCAGTGGCTTCGCGCACGCCACAGACCTTCAGGTGCAGCCGGATGGCGATGCCTGCCAGCGGGTGGTTGCCATCCAGCACTACATGCTCGGGGTAAATTTCTGACACTGTGTAGAGCACGTCGCGCGGCGCATCGGGGTTGGAGCCTGTGGGCAGTGCGTTGCCCTCCAGCACCATGCCCTCTTCCAGTTCCAACGGGAACAGTGTCCGGGGCTCCAGAAAAATCAATTGGTCGTTGTAGTCACCAAAGGCTTCTTCGGGTTCTATGTGCAATGACAGCGTTGCACCCTCGGTGTGGCCCTGCAAGGCCTCCTCGATGCGGCCCAGCAGGTCAGTGCCGCCTACCAAAAATTCCACTGGCTCATCGAGTATGTCCAGTTCCTCGCCCAAAGTGTCGGTGAGCGTCCAGGTCAGTGCGACCACGCATTGTTCTGTGATTTCCATAGGAGAATTGTCGCAGTTTGACCAATGGCCCTTTGCCGGGCGGAGCCGTTTCATGGATACAAAGCAACCCCTCGCCCTGTTGGGCGGACTTACCCCGGCCCAGTTCATGCGCCACCATTGGCAGAAAAAACCCCTGCTGGTGCGCCAGGCCATCCCCGGTTTTACGGCGCCGTTGCCACGCGCCGATTTGTTTGCGCTGGCTGGCCAGGAGGGCGTGGAGTCGCGCTTGGTGCAGCAGACGGACGATGTCTGGAAGTTGCAGCACGGCCCCTTCGCGCGCCGGGCCTTGCCGCCGCTGCAACGGCCCGACTGGACGCTGTTGGTGCAGGGCGTGGATCTGCACAACGACAGCGTGCATGCGCTGATGCAGCAGTTCCGCTTTGTGCCCGATGCGCGCCTGGACGATGTGATGATCAGCTACGCCAGCGATGGTGGCGGCGTGGGCCCGCACTTTGACAGCTACGATGTGTTTTTGCTGCAAGCCCACGGTCAGCGGCGCTGGCGCATCGGCAGACAAAAAAACCTGTCATTGCGCGACGATGTGCCGATGAAAATTTTGTCGCACTTTGAGCCCGAAGAAGAATACGTGCTGGAGCCCGGCGACATGCTTTACCTGCCCCCACGCTGGGCGCACGATGGCATTGCCCAGGGCGAGTGCATGACCTACTCGGTAGGCTTTCGCGTGCCCGAGCGCACTGATCTGGCGCAAGAGCTGCTGGTGCGTCTGGCCGACGAAGACGACGGCGCCACGGCTGCACTGCTGTACCGCGATGCCAAGCAGCCCGCCGTGGCGCAGCCCGCAGAAATCCCCGCCACTTTGCAGGAATTTGCCCGCGATGCGTTGCAACGTGCTCTGGCGCAGCCCCGCGCCCTGGAGCGGGCTTTGGGCGAATACCTGACCGAACCCAAGTTCAACGTCTGGTTTGAGCCTGGCCCCGAGGGCGTGCTGCTGGAGCAGGCGGTGCTGGATCGGCGCACGCGCATGATGTACGACGCTGACCATGTCTTCATCAACGGTGAAAGCTACCGCGCTGCCGGACGCGACGCCACCCTGATGCGCCAGCTGGCCGACCAGCGCACACTGGGCCCGCGAGATCTGGCCCGGGCCAGCGATGGCGCACTGGAATTGCTGTCGTCGTGGTGCGACGCGGGCTGGATGCACGCACAAAAACCCAGCCCGGGGCGTTGACTATGGAGGCGCCACAGGATGTGCCTGCCCCCGCGCTGTTGCAGGGGCGTTTCAGTGGCCGTGAGGTGTTCCAGCAGGCCGTGCGCGACGCTTTTGCCACCGCTGCCCGCGATGGTTGGAGCGACATCATCCTCAGTGATGCCAATTTTCATGACTGGCCGTTGGGCGAGCGTGCCGTGATTGAGTCGCTACAGGCCTGGGCCCGCACCGGGCGGCGCATGACGCTGCTGGCGTGCAGCTACGACGACGTGGTGCGGCGGCACGCGCGCTTTGTGCGTTGGCGCGGCGTCTGGGACCATATCCTCACCTGCCGCCGTTGTCCGGGAGGCGATCTGCTGGATATTCCCAGCGCCATCTGGTCGCCCGGCTGGGTGCTGCAACGCCTTGATTCTGAGCGTTGTGTGGGCGTAGCGGGCAGCGAACCCGAGCGGCGCGTGCTGCTGCGTGAAACCTTGAATGAATGGCTGCGCAATAAAAGCGTGCCCGGCTTTGCCGCCACCACTTTGGGGTTGTAACCACGGTGGCTGCGCGGCACCTTGAGAGGCATAAGTGGTGCCTTGAAAGGTGTCAGTCAATTGCAACGGTTCACGTTCTCCGGCCCTTGTTGGTGTTATTCACTATTGACGAATACACAATATAATCACCGGCTGATTTAAGTAAGCCGCAAGCAATTGCACAATCTGCCAAAGCGTAGCCGGGCTGAAAGAGGCTTGACGTTGCGGCATCCCCCATTTTGACTGTCCAACTAGGAAAACTGAAATGAACAAGACCCTTGTCATCGCCTCCCTGATCGCTGCCGCTGCCCTGGCTGCCTGCGGCAAAAAAGAAGAACCCGCTCCTGCTCCCGCACCCGCTCCCGTGGAAGCGCCAGCTCCCGCACCAGCACCTGCTGCTGAAGCCGCACCTGCCGCTGCTGCTGCTGCTGACGCCGCTGCTGGCGCTGCAAGCGCCGCTGGTGATGCCGCTCAAGCTGCTGGCAATGCTGCAGCTGGTGCTGCCAACGCTGCTGGCGATGCCGCTGCTGCTGCTGGCGATGCCGCCAAAGCTGCTGCTGACGCCGCTGCTGCCGCTGCCGCAGGCGCCGCTTCTGCTGCCAAGTAATTAATGTCTTGAGTCTCGGGGTTTGCACCCCGGGACTGCAAAGCAAAAGCCCCGCACCTTTTGGATGCGGGGCTTTTTTACGTGCGTACTGCGCTTTACTTCAGGTCATCGGCCAGCACGCGCACGATGTTCTCGGCGTTGGCAGAGGTTTCCGGTGTTCCCGAAGCGTTGAGAACCGAGACAGTAGAGGCTTCGCCCTCGCTGCGCACAACGATGCGGTATTTGAGCGGTGGTGTTGCCGCTGGCGCACCACTGAACAGCTTGCTGAAAAATCCCGGTTCTTTTTTGTCTGTGCCTGGGGCCACGTAGCGGACAAAGTAAACACCCTGGCTGCGGTCGCGGTCTTCGACCGTGAAGCCGGTGCGATCCAGCGCCAGACCCACGCGGCGCCAGGCACGGTCAAAGCCTTCAGCCAACTGCACCACCGGCACATTGTTGACCGTGGCCACGCGCGCTGCTGCCGGGCGCTGTACCGATGCAGCCACCACGGCTTTGGCTTGCTCCTGGCTGGCACCCAGTTTGACCATCATGCGGCGCAGAAATTCGGTTTCCAGCTCCGGGTCTACGGGCCGGGCTTGCCAGACGGTGGCGTCTTTGGCGCTGCTGCTGTAGACCTCGGCCATACCCCGGTGGCTGACATAGATTTCCGTGCCACCGCTGGCGTTGCGCTCCAGGCGGGTGCGGAACTTGTCACGCTCGCCCGTGGAGTAGAGCGAATCGAGCACTTTGCCCAGCGTGGCGCGGATGATGTCTTGCGGGATCTTGGCGCGGTTTTCGGCCCAGTCGGTTTCCATGATGCCCAGGTTGGATTGGTCCAGCATCAGGGTAAAGCCGTTTTCCAGCCAGAACTCACGTACCGGCTCCCAGAGTTTGTCAGCGGGGCGGTTGACCACCAGCCAGCGCTGGTTGCCCGCGCGTTCGATGCGCACATCGCCCAGGCTGTCGATGGCTGCGCTGGGGCCTGAGGGCTGCACCGCCTGGCCCGCTTGCAGCGCATTGGCCGAAACCACTGCGCCGGGCGTGGCGTAGCGCGTCTCGCGCGAGAGCTGTTGCAGGTCGGGCGGCACTTCCAGCGTCGAGCCTTTGCTGGCGCTCTTGTAGTCGATCTTGTCGCCCTCCAGCGCAGAGCAGGCGGACAGGGCAAGGGTCAGGCCAAGCAGGCCCAGTCGTGCAGTAGGGGGCAGGTTCACGCAGAAATCCTTGGAAATACTGGCGGTGGTGGTGACGTGGGCGGGGTTTACAGCAGGCCGCTGGCGCGCAGCGCGCCTTCGACCACCGCTTCGTTGCTGGCGGCAAGGGGTGTCATGGGCAGGCGCAGGGTGCCGCCGCACAGGCCCATGCGGGCCATGGCCCACTTCACGGGAATGGGGTTGGCTTCGACAAACAGGTGCTTGTGTACGGGCATGAGCTGGAACTGGATTTCCATGGCACGGCGGGCATCACCGGCCAGGGCAGCAGCGCACAGCTCGCTCATCAGGCGCGGCGCCACGTTGGCGGTGACGCTGATGTTGCCGTGGCCACCGCACAGCATCAGGGCCACGGCGGTGGGGTCATCGCCCGAGTACACGGCAAAGTTTTTCGGCAGGTCACGGATCAGCCACTGCGCGCGCTCGATGTTGCCCGTGGCCTCCTTGATGCCGATGATGCCGGGCACCTGGGCCAGGCGCAGCACCGTGTCGTGCAGCATGTCTGCCACCGAGCGGCCAGGCACGTTGTAGAGCACGATGGGCAGGTCGCCCGTGGCCTCGGCAATGGCCTTGAAGTGCTGGTACTGGCCTTCTTGCGTGGGCTTGTTGTAGTAAGGCACGACCTGCAACTGGCTGTCGGCGCCGACCTTTTTGGCGAACTGGGCCAGCTCGATGGCTTCGCGCGTGGAGTTGGCACCGCAGCCGGCCATGATGGGCACGCGCTTGGCAGCCTGTTCGACGGCGACGCGGATGATTTCGCAGTGTTCTTCGACGTTCACCGTGGGCGACTCGCCCGTGGTGCCCACCACGCCGATGCAGTCGGTGCCCTCGGCGATGTGCCAGTCGATCAGTTTGCGAAGTTGGGGGTAGTCCACGCTACCGTCCTCGTGCATGGGGGTGACGAGGGCGACGATGCTGCCGGTGAGAAGGGCGCTTGAAGAGGTCATGTCCGTAGTGGTAAACGGTAAAAGGGCATTCTAACTAGAGCGGGGGCGCCAATGGGTGGCGCGGTGGTGCGCCCGTGTCGGCGTGCGCTGGCACGCGCACGGCGGCAATGCGCTGCACAAAGCGCTCCGGGGCGTGGAGGTAGCCGTTCTCGTAGGCCACCACGCGCAGCCCCGTGCAGGCGGCGATCAGTTCGCCAGGCTGGAGCAAGAAATCAGGCCGTGCGGGCCGCCCCACGCTGGCGTTGCCGTGGGCAAAGGTTTCGTAGAGGAGTACGCCGCCTTCGGCCACGCTGGCGAGCAGCGTGGGCAGCAGCGGTCGCCAGAGGTAGTTGGTGACCACTACGGCGCCAAACTGGCGCCCCGCCAGTGGCCAGGGCGCGCCCTCGATGTCGGCCAGGATGGCCTCGCCCACCTCGCTGGCCGATTGCACGGCCTGCACGTCGCGGTCAATGCCCGTGACCGGGTGGCCCAGCGCCCGGAACCAGCGCAGGTGCCGCCCCTGGCCACAGGCCACGTCCAGCACGACCGCGCCCGCAGGCACCAGGTGCGACCAGCGCTGCACCCAGTCCGAGGGTGGCGCTGTACAGGCGAGGGGTGGATTGTTTTTCACTATGATTTTGGTAGCTGGTTACGCCCTGTGGGCGTGCATTAAAGCCCTGTTTAATGCCTAAAAACAGGCCCACACCTGATCGGCCAGCATCACCATGAATTCTGGCTGTGTGTAGAGCGCAAACACCGCCAGCAGCGCCAGCACAGCCGCAGCGCCAGCCAAGCGCGCCAGCCAGCGTTTGCGTATGCGTTGGCGGCGGGTGGGCGACATGGGTGGAATAGCGATAGACATAAGAAATCAGATCAATCAGGAGGCAGGTTGTGCAGCGTGGCGCTGGATCGGGTGTTCTTTGATGGGCAGGTTGACCAGGGCGGCCAGCACGCCCAGCGCTATCGAAAGGTACCAGACGATGTCGTAGCTGCCGGTGCGGTCGTACAGGTAGCCGCCCAGCCACACCCCCATGAAGCTGCCCAACTGGTGGCTGAAGAACACAAACCCGCCCAGCATCGAGAGGTGTTGCACGCCAAAAATCTGCGCCACGGTGGCGTTGGTGGGCGGCACCGTGGACAGCCACAGCGCCCCGATCACTGCCGAGAACACGTACACCGACAACGGCGTCAGCGGTGCCCACAAAAACAGGCTGATGGCCACCGCCCGCGCGAAATAGATAAACGACAGGATATGGCGCTTGGGCAGGCGCTGGCCCAGCGTGCCCGCAATGTAGGTGCCAAACACATTGAACAACCCGATCAGCGCCAGCGCGTAGCTGGCCACCTGGGGCGACAGGCCGTGGTCACGCAGGTAGCTGGGCATGTGTACGCCGATGAACACCACTTGAAAACCGCAGACGAAGTAGCCCGCCGTCAGCAGCAAAAAGCTGGGGTAGCGGAACGCCTCGGCAATCGCCTGGGCGATGGTCTGCTCGCGCCGCACCGGCGCTGCGCCCTTGAAGCCGGGCTCACGCAGGCCCAGCGCCAGCGGCACGATCAGCAGCACCATCAGCGCCAGTGCCAGCAATGCCTCTTGCCAGCCCAGCGTGGCAATCAAAAAGCCCTCCACCGGCACCATCAGAAACTGGCCGAACGAGCCCGCTGCTGCCGCCACGCCCATGGCCCAAGAGCGTTTTTCCGGGGCAATCTGGCGGCCCAGCACGCCGTAGATCACGGCATAGGTGGTGCCCGCCTGGGCTGCGCCAATCAGCACGCCCGCCGTCAGGGCAAACAGCGTGGGCGTGGGCGACCAGGCCATGCCCGCCAGCCCCAGCCCGTACAGCACCGCGCACACCACCAGCACCCGGAACGCGCCAAAACGGTCGGCGGCCATGCCGGCAAAAACACCGATCACGCCCCATGACAGGTTTTGAATCGCCATGGCCAGCGCGAACGACTGGCGCGTCCAGCCCATCTCCTGGGTGATCGGTTGCAGCCACAGGCCAAAACCGTGGCGAATGCCCATGGACAACGTGACGATGGCGGCGCCGCAAGCCAGCACCTGGAACATAGAAAGTTTGCGCGGTTCGTTTTGCATGGGTCGAATGTAGCGATGGGCAGTGCATTGTGCTTGACGCCTGCCGGACAGGGCCGGGTGGCTGTGCCAGGGCTGGTTTTATATCCAGTCTTGCGGCAGTGCAGCACTACAATCCGCGCCCATGGCAGCCAAACCCACCCCCGCAACCGTCCCTGAATATTCAGAAAACTCCATCCGCGTGCTCAAGGGCCTGGAGCCCGTCAAACAGCGCCCGGGCATGTACACCCGCACCGACAACCCCTTGCACATCCTGCAAGAAGTGCTGGACAACGCCGCCGACGAAGCCCTGGCCGGGCACGGCAAAAAGATCAAGGTCACGCTGCACGCCGATGGCTCCGTCAGCATCGACGACGATGGCCGTGGCATTCCGTTTGGCCTGCACCCCGAAGAAAACGCCCCCGTGATCGAGCTGGTGTTCACCCGCCTGCACGCGGGGGGCAAGTTTGACAAGGGCAAAGGCGGTGCCTACAGCTTCTCGGGCGGCCTGCACGGCGTGGGCGTGAGCGTGACCAACGCGCTGTCGCAGCGCATGGAAGTGACCAGCCACCGCGAAGGCCAGGTCGCCCGCCTGGTGTTTGCCGGTGGCGATGTGGTCGAGCCCCTGAGCCTGCGCCCCCAGGCCGAGGGCGACCGCCGCCAGGGCACCAGCGTGCGCGCCTGGCCCGATGCCAGCTACTTTGAATCCAGCGCGCTCCCCATGGGCGAGCTGACCCACCTGCTGCGCAGCAAAGCCGTGCTGATGCCGGGCGTGTCGGTCACGCTCATCAACGAAAAAACCCGCGATACGCAAACCTGGCAATACAAAGGCGGCCTGCGCGACTACCTGATGCAGACGCTGGTCACCGACCCGGTGATCCCGCTGTTCGAGGGCGAGGGCTTTGCCGACAGCCAGAACGACAGCTTTGCCGAAGGCGAAGGCGCCGCCTGGTGCGTGGCCTTCACCGAAGAAGGCGCGCCGGTGCGCGAGAGCTACGTCAACCTCATTCCCACCAGCGCCGGTGGCACGCACGAATCGGGCCTGCGCGATGGCTTGTTCCAGGCCGTGAAAAGCTTTATCGAGCTGCACAGCCTGCTGCCCAAGGGCGTGAAACTCATGCCCGAAGACGTGTTTGCCCGTGCCAGCTACGTGCTCTCGGCCAAGGTGCTCGACCCCCAATTCCAGGGCCAGATCAAAGAGCGGCTGAATTCGCGCGATGCGGTGCGGCTGGTGAGCGGTTTTGTGCGCCCGGCACTCGAACTGTGGCTGAACCAGCACGTCGAATACGGCAAAAAACTGGCCGAGCTGGCCATCAAGGCGGCGCAAACGCGGCAAAAGGCCGGGCAAAAAGTCGAAAAACGCAAAGGCTCGGGCGTGGCCGTGCTGCCGGGCAAGCTCACCGATTGCGAGAGCCGTGACACGGCCTACAACGAAGTCTTTCTGGTAGAGGGCGACAGCGCCGGCGGCAGCGCCAAAATGGGCCGCGACAAGGAAAACCAGGCCGTGCTGCCCCTGCGCGGCAAGGTGCTCAACACCTGGGAAGTTGAGCGCGACCGGCTGTTTGCCAACAACGAGATCCACGACATCTCGGTGGCCATTGGCGTCGATCCGCACGGCCCCCATGACGCGCCCGATTTGAGCGGCCTGCGCTATGGCAAGGTCTGCATCCTGAGTGATGCGGACGTGGACGGCTCGCACATCCAGGTGCTGCTGCTGACGCTGTTTTTCCGGCACTTTCCCAAGCTCATCGAGGCGGGCCATGTGTATGTGGCCCGGCCACCGCTGTTTCGGGTGGATGTGCCCGCGCGCGGCAAAAAGCCCGCCAGTAAGCTGTACGCGCTGGACGAGGGCGAGCTGGCCGCCATCCTCGACAAATGCGCCAAAGAAGGCGTGGCGCGCGACAAATGCCAGATCAGCCGCTTCAAGGGCCTGGGCGAGATGAACGCCGAGCAGCTGTGGGAAACCACCCTCAACCCCGACACCCGCCGCCTCATGCCGGTGCAGCTGGGCGACCTGGACTTTGCCGCCACCGAGGGATTGATCACCCAGCTCATGGGCAAAGGCGAAGCCGCCGCCCGCCGCGCGCTGATGGAACTGCACGGCGACAGCGTGGAGCTGGATATTTAAGTGTTTTTGGCCTCCAGGCCTTGCCAGATAAGCGCAAGAAGCTATCAAAAACAGAGCAATTGATTTCCATGACCGACCATCTTTCAGACCCCGCCCACGCCGCCCCTGCGCCCACCCCTGCCAGCGCCGACCCCGACAGCCTGGGCGCCTACGCCCAGCGCGCTTACCTGGAATACGCCCTCAGCGTGGTCAAGGGCCGGGCGCTGCCCGACGTGTGCGATGGCATGAAGCCCGTGCAGCGGCGCATTCTGTACGCCATGGAGCGCATGGGCCTGGGCTACTCGGGCAACACCGCGCCCAAGCCAGTGAAAAGCGCGCGCGTGGTGGGCGATGTGCTGGGCCGCTTTCACCCGCACGGCGACCAGTCGGCCTACGATGCGCTGGTGCGCATGGCGCAGGACTTTGCCCAGCGCTACCCGCTCATCGACGGCCAGGGTAACTTTGGCTCGCGCGATGGCGACGGCGCCGCCGCCATGCGCTACACCGAGGCGCGGCTGGCCAAAATCACCAGCCTGCTCACGGGCGAAATCGACGAAGGCACGGTGGACTTCATCCCCAACTACGACGGCTCCACCACCGAGCCGCGCCAGCTGCCCGCGCGCCTGCCGTTCACGCTGCTCAACGGCGCCAGCGGCATTGCCGTGGGCCTGGCCACCGAAATCCCCAGCCACAACCTGCGCGAGGTGGCTGATGCCTGCGTGGCGCTGATCAAAAACCCGCAACTGCCTGCTGAAGAACTGCTGGCGCTGATTCCCGGCCCCGACTACCCCGGTGGCGGCCAGATCATCAGCAGTGCCTCTGACATTGCCGACGCCTACCGCACCGGCCGGGGCAGCCTGAAGGTGCGCGCGCGCTGGAAGATCGAAGAACTGGCGCGCGGCCAGTGGCAATTGGTCGTCACCGAACTGCCGCCCGGCGTGAGCACGCAAAAGGTGCTGGAAGAAATCGAAGAGCTGACCAACCCCAAGATCAAGGCGGGCAAAAAAGCCCTGAGCCAAGACCAGACCCAGCTCAAGGCCAGCGTGCTGGCGGTGCTCGATGGCGTGCGCGATGAGTCGAGCAAAGACGCCCCGGTGCGCCTGGTGTGCGAGCCCAAAACCGGCAAAACCCCGCAGCAAGAGCTGATTACGGCGCTGCTGGCGCACACCAGCCTGGAAACCTCGGCGCCCATCAACCTGACCATGGTGGGCATTGATGGCAAGCCGGTGCAAAAGTCGCTGCGGCAAATCCTGCTGGAGTGGGTGGAGTTTCGCCAGACCACGGTCACGCGGCGCAGCCAGCACCGACTGGACAAGGTGCTGGCGCGCATCCACATCCTGGAGGGGCGCCAGACGGTGCTGCTCAACATCGACGAGGTGATCGCCATCATCCGCGAGGCCGAGGAGCCCAAGGCCGCGCTGATGGCCCGCTTTGCCCTGAGCGAGCGCCAGGCGGAAGACATTTTGGAAATCCGCCTGCGCCAACTGGCGCGCCTCGAAGCCATCAAGATCGAGCAAGAGCTGAAAGAGCTGCGCGAGAGCCAGGGCAAGCTCGAAGAGATTCTGGGCAGCCCCGCTGCGCTGCGCCGCCTGATGGTCAAAGAGATAGAGGCAGACGCCAAACAGTTTGCCGACGCGCGCCGCACCCTGATCCAGGCCGAGAAGAAAGCCGTGGCCGAGGTCAAAGTGGTGGACGAGCCGGTGACCGTGGTGGTATCCGAAAAAGGCTGGGTGCGCGCGCGCAGCGGCCACGGCCACGAGGCAGGCAGCTTTGCCTTCAAGGCGGGCGATGGGCTGTATGGCACCTTTGAGTGCCGCAGCGTCGATACGCTGGTGGTGTTTGGCAGCAATGGCCGGGTGTATTCGGTGCCGGTGGCGCAGTTGCCCGGTGGCCGGGGCGATGGCCAGCCCGTCACCACGCTGATCGAGCTGGAAGCGGGCACCCAGATTGCCCACTACTTTGCCGGCCCGGCGCAGGCGCAGTTGCTGCTGGCCAGCAGCGGCGGCTACGGCTTTCTGGCGTGCGTGGACAACCTGGTGGCGCGCAACAAAAGCGGCAAAGCCTTCATCACCCTGGCCGAGGGCGAAACGGTGTGCGTGCCCTCGCACGCCGCCCACACCAGCGCCAGCGCACCGCTGCCAGCGGCCACACACGTGGCCTGCGCCACGGTGGGCGGGCGCCTGCTGACGTTTGACATCAGCGAGTTGAAACCCATGGAAAAAGGCGGGCGCGGCCTGATGCTGATGGCCCTGGAAGACAAAGACCAGCTGGCGGGCGCTGCCGCCTACACGCGCAGCGTGCGCATTGCCGGTGTGGGGCGCGGCGGCAAGGCACGCGAGGAAACGCTGGAGATTCGCAGCCTGAACAACGCCCAGGCGGTGCGCGCGCGCAAGGGGCGCGATGCCAACTTCGGTTTCAAGCCTGCCACCGTGGCGCGGGTGGTGTGATTCAGCGCTGCGTGCAAACCACAGACTCCCCGATTCCTGCGGTGTGTGGAGCAAAGTGTGTCTAGTATCGGTTGAACAAACCTGAGAAAACGCGCAACATGGTTCGCAAATCAATGCTGTTGTGAGGGGATTTGGATGTTGAATCAGTTGCGCATTGCGCACCAGCTATGGCTGGCTGTGGTTTTCACCATCACCATGTTGGTGGTGATCGTTGGTTTTTCGGGTTATCGCACGGCCACGCTCCAAGCAAGGGGCGATACGGTCACCCAGGAGTTGGCTACACGTTTGGACGCAGCCAACCGCTGGATGGGGTTGACGCAAACCAATGCTGCGCGCACCCAGGCCCTGATTACCAGCGCTGACCCGGTGGTGGAAGCTACCTTCAAGGACGTGATCGCCGCCACTTCGGCACAGATCAGCGAGGTGCAAAAGTCGATTGAGGCCATGGCCTTGACCGAGGCCGACAAGGCGCAAATGGCCAAGGTGGCTGCCGCCCGCAAGGCCATGATCGACCTGCGCGGCCAGGCGCGCAAGCTCAAGGCCGAGGGCCAGCACGAGCAGGCCCTGGCCTTGATCAGCCAGTCGTACAACCCGGCAACCAGCGCCTACCTGCAAACCCTGCGCGACTTTGTGCAGATGCAGCGCGATGCTGCCCAGGCCTGGCAGCAAGAACAGGTGCGGGCGCGGGCGCACACAGCGCAGATGGCTACGGCGGCCATTGTGGTGCTGGTGGTGCTGATTGTGCTGGCCGCTTTCTGGTTCATCCGGGACATGCAGCGCTCGCTGGCACAGGCCACGCAGTGGGCCGAGCGCATTGCCCAGGGCGACCTGAGCGCCACCGAGCGCGTCACCCGGGGCGACGAGTTCGGTGATTTGCTGCGATCGTTGCAAACCATGGCCAGTGCGCTGGGCCGTGTGGTGTCGCAGGTGCGCCAGAGCACCGACAGCATCGCCACCGCCAGCGCCGAGATCGCCAGCGGCAACCACGACCTGTCGGTGCGCACCGAGCAGACCTCCAGCAATTTGCAGCAAACCGCTTCGGCCATGGACCAGTTTGCCAGCACCATTGGGCAAAGCGCCAGCAGCGCCCAGCAGGCCAGCAGCCTGGCCGTGGGGGCCAGCGCGGTGGCCCAGCGCGGCGGCGAGGTGGTGGCGCAGGTGGTGTCCACCATGCACGACATCCACCACAGCAGCCAGAAAATTGCCGACATCATCGGCGTGATTGATGGCATCGCCTTTCAAACCAACATCCTGGCGCTCAATGCTGCCGTGGAAGCCGCCCGCGCGGGTGAGCAGGGTCGGGGCTTTGCCGTGGTGGCCAGTGAGGTGCGCAGCCTGGCTGGGCGCAGCGCTGCGGCCGCGCGCGAGATCAAGCAGCTCATCGGCACCTCGGTGGACAAGGTGCAGGCGGGTTCGCGTCTGGTGGAAGACGCGGGCGCCACCATGCAGGAGATCGTGCAGTCGGTGCAGCGCGTGACCGACATGATTGGCGAGATCACCGCCGCCGCCACTGAGCAAAGCGCGGGGGTGTCCCAGGTCAACCAGGCCGTGGGCAGCTTGGACCAGATGACGCAGCAAAACGCTGCCTTGGTCGAGCAAAGTGCCGCCGCTGCCCAAAGCCTGCGCGAACAGGCCCAGCAGCTGGCGCAGGTGGTGTCGGTGTTCCGGGTGGATTCCCAAGGCGCGGTGGCCACAGCGCGTTCTTGAGCGTGGTGCGTGGGCTGGCGCCCCCGCGCACTGCGGCCACTTTGGTGGCTCAGGCCAGTTCAGCGATCAGTTCGATTTCCACGCAGGCGCCCAGCGGAATCTGCGCCACGCCAAAAGCGCTGCGCGCATGCACGCCGCGTTCGCCAAAAACCTGGCCCAGCAGCTCGCTGGCGCCGTTGGTCACCAGGTGCTGCTCGGTGAAGTCGCCCGTGGAGTTGACCAGGCTCATCAGCTTGACGATGCGCTGGATTTTGTTCAGGTCGCCGGTGGCGCCGTGCAGCGTGCCCAGCAGGTCAATGGCCACGGCGCGGGCAGCCAGCTGGCCTTCTGCGGTGTTCATGTTGAGGCCCAGTTGTCCTACCCAGGGCTTGCCGTCTTTGCGCGCAATGTGGCCGCTGAGCATGAGCAGCTTGCCCGTTTGCACATAGGGCACATAGGCGGCGGCGGGCGTGGCCACGGGGGGCAGGGTGATGCCCAGTTCGTTGAGCTTGTCGTACACGTTCATGGGTGACCTTTCAAACAGTAGGTGAGTCCGCCTGTGCCTGCCATGGGGCGCCTGAGCGCGGCGGTGCAGGCCAGTGCGGTAGAGGGGCCGCAAGTGTTGCACACGCCCTTACCATGCCGACATGGATTTGCCGCCGTCTGCACCACCGCCAGCACCTGCGCTGTCGCCATCTGCGCGCGTTTCGCCGTTGTCTGGCGTGGTGCCGTTGGGCAGCGCGGGCGCGCAGACTGTGGGCGATGCTGGCGATGCAGGTAGCGCAGGGCTGCGCCCGGCGTGGCTGCTGCCGGCTGCGTTGGTGGGTGGTCTGGCCGGGGCTGCATGGCAGGTGCGCCAGCCGGTGTTGTGGCCGCCCTGGGCCTATGGCCTGCTGGGGCTGGTGGCGGGTGTGCTGGCGCTGGCACTGGTGCGTGCGCCGGGGTGGTGGCGGCGCGCCGGGTTGCGGACGGGGGCGGTGGCATTGGCGGCTGCGCTGGCCATGGCCGGGGTGACTGGTTTGCGTGCGGCGCATTTTGCGGCGCAGGCCCTGTCCCCCGCGCTGGAGGGGCGCGACATCCGCGTTACCGGCACCGTGGTGGCCATGCCCCAGCCCAGCGCCGTGGGCCTGCGCTTTCGGCTGGCGGTGGAGTCGGCGCAGCTGGCGCCACCGCAGGGCGCGCGGCGCGGTGCTGTGCAATCCCCCTCTGTGGACGCGCCCCAAGGCATTGCTGCGGGCGCCACGGCAGACACCACGGCAGATGCCGCCTTGGGCGGGCAGCCAGTGCGCCTGCCCACCCTGATCGATTTGGGCTGGTACCACAGCACGCTGTACGGTACAGGCGATGCGGCAGCGCGTCCGGCCCCCGCATTGCGCGCGGGCGAGCGCTGGGCCCTGACCGTGCGCCTGAAAGCACCGCACGGCGCCCGCAACCCGCACGGCTTTGACTACGAGCTGTGGCTGTGGGAGCAGGGCGTGCAGGCCGTGGGCTACGTGCGCACCGGCGCCCGCGATGTGCCTCCCGTGCGCCTGGAGGCCACCGCCCAATACCCCGTGGAGCAGGCCCGCCAGTCGGTGCGCGACGCCATCCTGGACGCCCTGGCCGCCCCCGGTGATGGCCCCGGCAGTGGCCAGGGCGCGCAGGTGGCGGGCGTGGTGGCCGCGTTGGTCACGGGCGACCAGCGCGCCATCGACCGCGCCGACTGGGACGTGTTCCGTGCCACCGGCGTGGCCCATTTGATGAGCATTTCGGGCCTGCACATCACGCTGTTTGCCTGGCTGGCGGCAGCGCTGGTGCAGTGGCTGTGGCGGCGCTCGGCGCGGCTGTCGCTGGCAGTGCCTGCGCCGTCTGCGGCGCTGGTGGGTGGCGCAGCGCTGGCGGCGGCCTATGCGCTGTTCAGCGGCTGGGGGGTGCCCGCCCAGCGCACCGTGACCATGCTGTGCGTGCTGGCGCTGCTGCGTCTGGCGGGCCTGCGCTGGCCCTGGCCCCAGGTGTGGCTGCTGGCCTGCGCTGCCGTGGTGCTGACCGACCCGTGGGCGCTGTGGCAGAGCGGTTTCTGGCTGAGCTTTGTCGCCGTGGGGATTTTGTTTGCTACTGATTCAGGAGCTGCCAGCGCACGTCCAGCGGGCGTTAGAGGTCGATTTATCTTGATGTTGCGTGAGCAGTGGGTGGTCACGCTGGCTTTGAGTCCGCTGGGGCTGCTGCTGTTTGGCCAGATGTCGCTGGTGGCACTGGGGGCCAATCTGCTGGCGATTCCGTGGGTCACGCTGGTGGTTACGCCGCTGGCGCTGCTGGGTGTGTTGTGGGCGCCACTGTGGCAACTGGCGGGCTGGGCGGTGCAGGCGCTGGTGGCGTTCTTGCAGCCGCTGGCCAGTGTGCCCTGGGCATCGCTGTGGTTGGCCCAGGCGCCGCTGTGGGCCGGGCTGGCGGGGGTGCTGGGCGGCGCGCTGTTGGCGCTGCGCCTGCCGTGGCCAGTGCGCGCGCTGGGCCTGCCGCTGCTGCTGCCCGTGCTGTGTTGGCAGCCGCTGCGGCCCGCGCCCGGCCAGTTTGAATTGCTGGCCGCCGACATCGGCCAGGGCAGCGCCGTGCTGGTGCGCACGGCCCGCCACAGCCTGCTCTACGACGCTGGCCCGCGCTACAGCCTCGACAGCGATGCCGGCGAGCGCGTGCTGGTGCCGCTGCTGCGCGCGCTGGGCGAGCGCCTGGATGTGCTCATGCTCAGCCACCGCGACAGCGACCACACTGGCGGCGCGCCCGCCGTGCTGGCCGCCCAGCCCCAGGCGCTGCTCACTGGCTCCATCGCCCCGGAGACGGCACCAGCGGCCTTGCCACCGGCCCAGCCCTGCGTGGCGGGCCAGCGCTGGCACTGGGATGGCGTGGAGTTTGCTGTGATCCACCCCGCGCAGCCTGCCACGGCCCACACCCCCGGCAGCGCCCGGCGCCCGCAGACCAACGCGCACAGCTGCGTGCTGCGCATCACTGCTGCCACGGGCGCGGCAGCCCTGCTGGCGGGCGACATCGAGCGCGCGCAAGAGCAGGCCCTGGTGGCAGCGGGCGCACCACTGGCCGCCGATGTGCTGCTGCTGCCCCACCACGGCAGCAAAACATCGTCCAGCGCAGAGTTTCTGGATGCCGTGGGCGCGCGCAGCGCCTGGGTGCAGGCGGCTTACCGCAACCGCTTTGGCCACCCCGCGCCCGAGGTGGTGCAGCGCGTACAGGCGCGCGGCATGGCGCTGGTGCAATCGGCACACTGCGGCGCGGCCACCTGGTCTTCGACGCAACCGGCGCAGGTGCAGTGCGAGCGCCAACAGCGCGCGCGTTATTGGCAGCACCTGCCGCCATAGGCCCGGGCCGCAGTGGGTGCTAGCGCTCCTGAGGGTATTGGGCGGAAATTCGTTTGCGGCGACAATGCGCGTCCTTTTGAATTTTTCCCCTGTTTCCGTTCGGTTTTCTCCATGTCCATTCAGGTACGCCCCGCGACGCTTCGCGATGCCAAAGCCATTGCCCAACTCCACACCCTGTCTGCCCAGACGGCCTACAAAGGCCTGATTCCTGACGAACAGCTCAAAGCCATGTCGGTAGAAAAACGCCAGGCCTACTGGCGTGAAGCCATTGAATACTGCGAGCCCCAGGTGCAGGTGGCGGTGGAAGACGAAAAGATCGTCGGCTTTGTCGGTTACGACCGCTCCCGCGATGAAAAATCGCGCCCCACCACGGGTGAAATCTGGGCCATTTACGCCGCCCCCAGCCACTGGAACCAGGGCGTTGGCCTGGCCCTGTGGGATGCTGCCCGTGAAGGACTGCAAGAAGAAGGCTGCACCAACGTCACCGCCTGGGTGCCGCTGCGCAACGAGCGTGCCATCCGTTTCCATGAACTCGCTGGCTTCAAGCGCGAAATGACCACCGCCAAAACCGCCGTGGTCGGCAGCGTGAAGATTGAAGAAGTCCGCCTCAAACGACCACTGAACTGAAAGACACCATGATTGAATGGAACGAACAGGGCGAGGTGCGCACAGCGCGCTGGCGTTCCGAAAGCGGCGCCAGTGCGCCGCGCCGCGTCGAGCTGGCCCACGACACCTTGTCCGCCGACTCTGCCTACCGCTTTGCCTGCGCTGGCACTGCCATGCTGTGGCGCAGCGATTTCCAGAACGCGCGTTTGCTCTTGCAAGCCTTGCAGCGGCGCATTGAAGCCAAGCCGCCCAAGGCGGCGGCCCGCGCGGCGCAAAAAATCGCCCAGTCCACGCCCGAAGAAGTGTTTCACCTGCACCGCCAGGCGCAGTCGCAGCGGGCGCGCACGCTGGCGGCCATCGTCATCCGGGTCGAGGGCGACTACCGCATCAAGCTGCGCCGCGCCCCCGACTGGACGGAAGCCCTGACCGAAGCCTGGGGCCCCGCCACGGGCGAGGCGCAGGTGGTGTCGCTGCGCGAGCTGCTGGGCGTGGTCGGCGCGCACGAGTGGCGCAAGAAGGGCGTAGAAATTGCCGCCCTGGGCGCAGAGCCGCACAACCGCATTCACCCGCACTACGGCGTGTTCTCGCCCGTGCGCGGCGAATACATCGATCTGGTCGCCCAGGCGCCGCTGCCCTCCAAGGCGCTGGCGTTTGACATCGGCACCGGTACCGGCGTGCTGGCGGCGGTGCTGGCGCGCCGGGGCGTGCAGCGCATTGTGGCCACCGAGAACGCACCGCGCGCGCTGGCCTGCGCCCAGGACAACCTCCAGCGCCTGGGCCTGCAAAAGCAGGTCGAACTGCAAGACGTGGACTTGTTCCCTGCCGGGCAGGCGCCGCTCATCGTCTGCAACCCGCCCTGGGTGCCGGCACGGCCCAGCTCGCCCATCGAGCGCGCGGTGTACGACGAAGGCAGTCGCATGCTGCGCGGCTTTTTGTCGGGGCTGGCGGCGCACTTGGCGCCCGGCGGCGAGGGCTGGCTGGTGTTGTCGGACTTGGCTGAGCACCTGGGCCTGCGCCCGCGCGAGCAACTGCTGGCGTGGATCGCCGAGGGCGGCCTGCGCGTGCTGGAGCGCCATGACGTGCGCCCCCAGCACGCCAAGGCCACCGAGGCCGCCGATGCGCTGGCGCAGGCGCGTGCAGCCGAAGTCACCTCGCTGTGGCGACTGGCTGCGGCCTGATGGTGATGGGCGACGCTGGGCGTGGGCCCAGCAGGCGCCTGTTATCTTTTTGATAGCTGCTCGCGCTTATTCAGCAAGCGTTTGAGCCTGTTTTGACTATTTATTACCCATAGCCCCGGTGGGCACCGTCCCATGACATTGCTGCTGGCCCCCATGGAGGGGCTTCTGGATTTTGTGCTGCGCGACGTGCTCACGCGGGTGGGTGGGGTGGATCGCTGCGTCTCCGAGTTCATCCGCGTCACGGGCACGTTGCTGCCCGACAAAGTGTTTTTGCGCTACCTGCCCGAGCTGCACCACGGCGGGCGCACGCTGGCGGGCGTGCCGGTGCGCGCCCAACTGCTGGGGTCAGACCCGGTGTGCATGGCCGAAAACGCCGCGCGCCTGTCGGCCTTGGGCCCTGAGGGCATCGATCTGAACTTTGGCTGCCCGGCCAAGGTGGTCAACCGCCACGGCGGCGGTGCAGCCCTGCTGCAAGAGCCTGAACGCATCGCCGCGCTGGTGGCGGCGGTGCGCCGTGCCGTGCCCGCGCAGCTGCCGGTGTCCGCCAAGATGCGCCTGGGCTACCACGACGCCAGCCTGATGCGCGAGTGTGCCCAGGCCATGCAGGACGGCGGCGCCTGCGAGATCGTCGTCCACGCGCGCACCAAGCTCGACGGCTACCGCCCACCCGCGTACTGGGAGCTGATTCCGGCCATCCGCGCTGTCGTGTCGGTGCCCGTGGTGGCCAATGGCGAAATCTGGACGGTGCAGGATGCGCAGCGCTGCCGCGCCGTCTCGGGCTGCGACGCGCTGATGCTGGGGCGCGGCATGGTGGCCGACCCCGGCCTGGCCTGGGCCATCCGCGCTGCCGATGCGCTGCCTGGCACCGCACAGGCCCCATCAGCGCCGGTGCAATGGCCCGAGCTGTTGCCCCATATCGCCCGCTTTTGGCAGTTGGTGTGCGAAGACTTGGAGCCGCGCCAGCGGGCCGGGCGCCTCAAGCAGTGGCTGAACCTGCTGCGCCGCCGCTTCGCGCAGGCCGAGGAGGCTTACCAAGCGGTGCGCACCCTGACTGACCAGCGCACCATCAGCGCCTGGGTGCAGGCACAGCAGCCAGGATAAAGGCGGCTGATTGCACCATTGTGGGGATTACCAACTGGCGTCCCGGTCGGGGGTGGCACTGATTTTGTGCACAGACAAATCGGCGCCATCGAACTCCTCTTCTTGCGACAGACGCAGGCCCAGCGTGGCCTTGAGCGCGCCATAAACCAGCACTCCCCCGAGCAAGGCCCAGCACACGCCCATCAGCGTGCCGATGAGCTGGCCCCAGAAGCTCACGCCGCCCAGCCCACCCAGTGCCGATTGGCCAAAAATACCGGCGGCAATGCCCCCCCAGGCACCGCACAGGCCATGCAGGGGCCAGACGCCCAGCACATCGTCAATCTTCCATTTGTTCTGCGTGAGGGTGAACATCTGCACGAAGATGCCGCCCGCAATGGCACCCACCACCAGCGCCCCCAGCGGGTGCAAGACATCGGAGCCCGCACACACCGCTACCAAGCCAGCCAGGGGGCCGTTGTGCACAAAGCCGGGGTCGTTCTTGCCCAGCACCAAGGCCGCCAAGGTGCCGCCGACCATGGCCATCAGGGAGTTGACGGCGACCAGGCCGGAAATCTTGTCCAGCGTTTGCGCGCTCATGACGTTGAAACCAAACCAGCCGACGATCAAAATCCACGCTCCCAAAGCCAGGAAGGGAATGTTCGAGGGTGGGTGCGCGGAAATGGCACCGTCCTTGCGGTAGCGGTTGGCGCGCGAACCCAGCAGCAGCACGGCAGGCAGGGCAATCCAGCCGCCCACGGCATGCACCACCACGGAGCCGGCAAAGTCGTGAAACTCCTCGCCGGTCAGGGCCTTGATGCCGTCTTGCACCCCAAAATGGTGATTCCAGGCAATGCCTTCAAAAAAGGGATAGACCAGGCCCACGATCACGGCGGTGGCAATGAGCTGGGGCCAGAACTTGGCCCGCTCGGCAATGCCCCCCGAAATGATGGCCGGAATGGCAGCGGCAAACGTCAGCAGAAAGAAAAAGCGCGTCAGTTCAAAACCATTCTTGTGCACCAGCACATCGGCGCTGACAAAAAAATGGGTGCCATAGGCCACGCCATAACCCACGGCAAAGTACACCACGGTAGAGACTGAAAAATCGACCAGGATTTTGACCAGGGCATTGACCTGGTTCTTTTTGCGCACCGTGCCCAGTTCCAGAAAAGCGAAACCGGCGTGCATGGCCAGCACCATGATGGCGCCGAGCAGGATGAATAGGGTGTTGGTGCCCTGTTGGAGTGATTCCATGAGTCTCTCGTGGCCTGTTCGCAGGCAATGAACACTGTTTTGGTGCAGAGCACCCGTTGGTGCACCAGAAAAAGCAAAAAATGCGCCAGCTTGGTGTGTCAACCGGATGACAGGCCCGGACGTTGAGCGTTGGCATTTGCTTTCGGTGTGGCTGTCTCTCAGTCCGCCTCTTTATGAACTCCCCCATTTCCCGCAACCCCTTGATCGACGCTATCAAGGGCTTGGCCTGTGCGGCCATCGTTTGGCACCATCTGGCTTTTTACGGGCCTATGTCCGACACGGCCCAGCCACTGTTTCCGCAGCTGATCTCCTGGCTCTACGACTATGGCCGCATGGCGGTGCAGGTGTTTCTGGTGTTGGGAGGCTATCTGGCCGCTGCCAGCCTGGCGCCCGAGGGCGTAGCGCGCTTTGGCAGCCCAGCGCACAAAATCGCCCAGCGTTTTGTGCGCCTGGTGGTGCCTTATGCCGTGGCACTCTTGGTGGCGGTGCTGGCAGCGGCGCTGGTGCGGCCTTGGCTGGAGCACCCCAGCGTGCCCGCCGAACCCCATTTGTCGCAGCTATTGGCCAACGCGCTGTTGCTGCAAGACGTGGTGGGCGAAGAAGCGCTATCGGCGGGCGTGTGGTACGTGGCCATTGATTTTCAGTTGTTTGCGCTGGCTGTCGGGGTGCTGGCATTGGCGCGTTGGCTGGCGGGCCATGGCGCTGGCGCGGTGCTGCTGGGGCGCGCACTGGTGCTGGCCGGGTGTGCGCTCTCACTGTGGTGGTGGAACCGCGTGCCCGGTCTGGACATGTGGGCGATTTACTTCTTTGGCGCCTACGGCCTGGGCATGCTGGCGCACTGGGCGGTGCGTGCGCCGCGTGCGCTGCCCTGGCTGGTGGCCATGGCGATGCTGGGGGGCGTGGCGCTGGCGCTGGAGTTTCGTGGCCGGATTCTGGTAGCGCTACTGACCGCTTTGGGGCTGGTCTGGGCGCTGCGCCGGCCTTGGCCGCAGGGTGGTGTCCAGGCTCTGGTGCGGCCATTGCAGCAGTTGGGGCAGATGTCGTATTCGGTGTTTTTGCTGCACTTTTCGGTCTGCCTGCTGGTCAATGCGCTGGTGGCGCAGTGCTGGCCGCAGTCGCCGTGGGCCAATGCACTGGGCATGTGCGCGGCTTTCGGGTTGTCGCTGTGGGCGGCCCGGCCCTTGTACCTGCATGTGGAGCGCCATGTGCCCGACGTGGCGCTGGCCTTGCGCTGGCAGGCCGCGCTGGTGGGCGGCGGCTGGCTGGTAGCACTGCTCAGGCCGGTGGTGTGAGGGGGGTGTCGCTGGCGTTGGTGCTGCTGGGTGCAGCGCTGTCTGCGGGCGCGGCGCTGTTGCTGGTGCGGGCATTGCGCTGGCGGCGGTGGTCAATGAACCAGGCCAGAAACGGCAGCAACAGCAGCGAGCCCGGTATCGCCCAGATGATGAGGTAGGGGCTGACCGCCGAGGCCGAGCGCATGACTTCGCGCAGGCGGGTGCGCTCATCCAGGCTCCACTGGCCCTGGCGGCGCTGGCGCAGGAGCCAGACCACTGAGCCCTTCATGGTGGCTATTTCACGGCGCAGGCGGTTTTGTTCGCGGTGGTTGCCAGCCAGAAAAGTGCTGAACCACTGGGGCCGATGGGCCATGCGCCGCTCCAGGGCCTTGGGGCGCTGGTGCAGAAAGGGCTTGCGGTGCATGGCGGGGTGAAGTCGCAGCAGCGCCGCAGCAGCGGCGTGGCTTCAGCGGTGCAGTTCGCCCGCGCGCTCGGGCTGGAACAGGATGTCTGTCACGCGCACCGTCATGGCCTTGCCACCGGGGCCGGGCCAGGCCAGCTCATCGCCCACCGACAAGCCCAGCAGCGCGCTGCCTACCGGGGCGAAGATGGACACCTTGTCGGCACTGCCGTCCAGATCGCGCGGGTACACCAGCGTCAGGCGCAGCTCTTTGCCGGTTTCGACGATGGAGAACTGCACGGTGGAGTTCATGGTGACCACGTTGGGCGGCATCTGCTCGGGCGGCAGCACGTCAGCGCGGTCCAGCTCGGCTTGCAATTCAGCCTTGCCTGCAAACGCGCTCGATGGAATCGCGGCCAACAGGGCTTCGATCCGATCCAGATCCAGGGAAGACAGAATGAGCTGGGGCTTTCTTGCCATGACGACCTCGAAAAATTGACAGGCTGGCAATGTAGCCTATCGCCGATCTCGCACGCGGGCGCATGGGCAAATGTGGCCCTGGCGCCGGGGCGGCTTCAGCTGCGGGCGTGTGCGGTGTTGGGTGCGGTGGTGGCTGCCATGGGCGCCTGCCGGGTGTTGCGACATGGCGCGTAGATGTCTTGTTCGGCTTGGTAGACGGTACTTTGCACGTCCATCAACCCGAGCACAGCGTGGAAATAGCCGTCGTGCGTGATGCGCCGCTGGGCCAGGTCTTTTTGCAGGCAGGCTGTGGCCACGCCGCTGCGCGATTGCATTGCCGGTGACAGCCAGGTAATCCAGGGCACCTGCTTTTGCACATCAGGGGCAATGGCATAGGGAAGGCCGTGCAGGTAGAGGTTGCCCTCGCCCAGCGATTCGCCGTGGTCTGATACATAAACCATAGCAGTCTGCGCTTTGTCTGCCTGCGTTTCCAGCCATTGGATGGTGGCATTCAGGAAATGGTCGGTGGCCACGATGCTGTTGTCGTAGGCGTTGACCACCTGGGCCTGATCGCACTCTTGCAGCGCGTTGGAGGTGCATTCGGGGCCAAAGCGTTTGAGCGATGCGTCCGAGCGCTTGTAGTAAGCGGGGCCGTGGCTGCCCATCTGGTGCAGCACCACCACGGTGCCGCGCGCACGCTGTTCGGCGGGCAGGGCAGCAATGCGCTCTTCCAGTACCTTGAGCATGATGGGGTCGCTGCACTCACCATCGGGGCACAAGACCGGGTCTTTCAAGGCCGTGGTGCTGGTTTGGGCCACGCGGTCGCACACCCCTTTGCAGCCCGACTGGTTGTCCACCCACAGCACGGCCAGACCGGCGTGCTGCAACACATCCAGCAGGGTCTCGGAGTTGGTTTTGCGCCCTTCGAAACCATCGCGCCCCAGGTGCGAGAACATGCATGGCAGCGAGGCGGCGGTGCTGGTGCCGCACGACCAGGCGTTGGTAGCGCTGACCAGATCGCTGCGTGCCGACAGCAGCGGTGTGGTGGGTCGGGCATAGCCATTGAGGCCAAAGTTGGCGCTGCGGGCAGTTTCGCCCAGCACCAACACCAGCAGGGGGGGCTTGGTTTGCCCGGCGTAGCTGGCACCCAGCTGGGCGTCGCGTCCCAGAGGCAGCATCGTGCTGGTGTCGATGCGCAAGGGCTTGGTGGCGATATGGCCCAGTGCATACACGCTGTTGAGCGGGTTGATCAGGTAGCGCAGCTGGGTGTGGTTGCGCATGGTGGAGGCAAAGTCCTGAAACACCAGCAGCAAGCTGGCTACCAGCACCACCACCGCTCCCAGCAACAGCAAGCCGTTGTGCGCCACATGGCGCAGTGCGCCCAGTGGCCGCACCGGGCGTTGCAGCAGCCACCACAGCGGCGGTGCGGCCAGCGCCAGCACCGTGGCGGCCAGGCGCCAGTTGAGCAAATCACCGGCTTCGCGCACATCGGTTTGCAGCACGTTGGTGAGCATGCTGGCGTCGATGACGATGCCGTAGCTGAGCATGAAGTAGGTGCCCAACGCTGCCATCAACACCACCAGAACCAGTGCTGGTTTGAGGCCCCGGCCCCAGGCCAGCAGGCTCAAGAGCGCCACGTTGCCTGCCGCCACGATGACGGCAAACGCCAGCCCGAAGCTGGCGCCGCGCAGGCCCGTGTGGTCAGGCAGCGCCGCCACTTCGCGCCAGAGCGGCACGTTGCAGGCCGTGGCCAGCCACACGCTGACCAGCACCACCAGCCAGGCGGGGTGCCAAGCCTGGGGCGCGTTGGCCGTGTCCAGGGAATGGGAAGGGGTGCGGCGGCTGTTCAAAAAAGGCAACCAGCGGGTCAGTGTGTGGGGCATGGACAGCGATTGTTGGGCCGCTGCCTTAAGTGCAGATTAATCTGCGCTACGCGCCAGACCCAGCTGTTGTGCGTGGTACGCCAGGTGGTCGGCCATGAAGCTCTGGATGAAGTAGTAGCCGTGGTCGTAGCCCGCGTGGCGGCGCAGGGTGAGCGGCTGGCCGATGGCGGCGCAGGCGGCCTCGAAGGCTTCGGGCTGCAGTTGCTGCTGGGCCAGAAAGTTGTCGCTCAGGCCCTGGTCGATCAGGATGCCGCCGGGGTAGGGCACGTGCGCTTGTGCGGCCATCAGCGCGCTGGCGTCGTGCGCCTGCCAGGCGCTGGCATCGTTGCCCAGGTAGCCGCTGAAGGCTTTGCGGCCCCAGGCGCACTGCGAGGGCGCGGCAATCGGCGCAAAGGCCGACAGGCTCTGGAAGCGCCCCGGGTGGCGCAGCGCCAGCGTGAGCGCGCCGTGGCCACCCATCGAATGGCCAAAAATGCCCAGGCGATCGCCGTCGATGGGCTGCGTGGCTGCCAGCAGCGGCAGCAGTTCGTGCAGCACATAGCTTTCCATGCGCCAGTGCGTGGCCCACGGCGCCTGCGTGGCATCGAGGTAAAAGCCTGCGCCCATGCCAAAGTCCCAAGCGTCGGCTTCGCCCGCCACGCCCGCGCCGCGCGGGCTGGTGTCGGGGGCGATCAGCGCCAGGCCCAGCGCGGCGGCCAGGCGCTGGGCACCGGCCTTGGTGGCGAAGGTGTCTTCGGTGCAGGTCAACCCCGCCAGGTAGAGCAGTGCGGGCACCTGCGCACCCGCCAGCGCTTGCGGCGGCAGGTACAGCGCAAACTGCATGGGCAGGCCGATTTCACGCGAGGCGTGGCGGTAAAAGCGCTGAACGCCGCCAAAACAGGCGTGTTCGCTGCGCAGTTCCAGAGCATCTGAAGTCATGGTGCTATTTTTTTGATAGCTGCTAGCGCACGTCTTCTGCGAGTTTGACATTATTTTGATGTGCAATCCCTTGCAGGGCGTGCGCTATGCGCTATGGTTTTTAATAAACCACCACCGAGCGGATCGACTTGCCCTCGTGCATCAGGTCGAACGCGGTGTTGATCTCGGTCAGTGGCATGGTGTGCGTGACAAAGGGCGCGAGCTGGATCTTGCCGCTCATGGCGTCTTCGACCATGCCCGGCAGCTCGGAGCGGCCCTTGACGCCGCCAAAGGCCGAGCCCAGCCACTTGCGCCCCGTCACCAGCTGGAACGGGCGGGTGGAAATCTCTTTGCCCGCCCCGGCCACGCCGATGATGACGCTCTGGCCCCAGCCCCGGTGCGCGCACTCCAGCGCCGCGCGCATCACATCGACGTTGCCAATGCACTCGAAGCTGTGGTCCACGCCCCAGCCGGTCATCTCGACGATGACTTGCTGGATGGGCTTATCAAACTCTTTGGGGTTGACGCAGTCGGTGGCGCCAAAGGTGCGAGCCAGATCGAATTTGCCCGGGTTGGTGTCGATGGCGATGATGCGCCCGGCCTTGGCCAGTTTGGCGCCCTGGATCACCGCCAGGCCAATGCCGCCCAGGCCGAACACGGCCACGGTGTCGCCCTCTTGCACCTTGGCGGTGTTCTTGACGGCGCCCAGGCCGGTGGTCACGCCGCAGCCCAGCAGGCACACCTGTTCGGGGTTGGCGTCGGGGTTGACTTTGGCCAGCGACACCTCCGCCACCACGGTGTATTCGCTGAAGGTGGAGCAGCCCATGTAGTGGTAGATGGGCTGGCCGTTGTAGGAAAAGCGTGTGGTGCCGTCGGGCATCAGGCCCTTGCCCTGGGTGGCGCGCACGGCCACGCACAGGTTGGTCTTGCCGCTTTTGCAGAACAGGCACTCGCCGCATTCGGCGGTGTAGAGCGGAATCACGTGGTCGCCCGGTTGGACGCTGGTCACGCCTTCGCCCACTTCGACGACGATGCCCGCGCCCTCGTGGCCGAGCACGGCGGGGAACACACCTTCGGGGTCTTCGCCCGAGAGCGTGAACGCATCGGTGTGGCAGACGCCGGTGTGGGTGATCTTGACCAGCACCTCGCCCTTTTGCGGCGGTGCCACGTCGATTTCGACGATTTGCAGGGGTTCTCCGGCCTTGAAGGCAACAGCAGCTTTGGATTTCATGGGGTGGATCTTTGAAGGGGTTGCAGAAGGAGCGAAGCCGCTACTGTAGGCCATGGGTGTGGTGTCCGCAGGGCCTGCGGGAATAGGCGGACAGGCATAAAAAAAGCCCGCCAGTGGGCGGGCTGGGTGAGAGGCTGGGCGCGCTGCGGGTGCAGCGCGCTGCCTGTCAGCGCTTGTCCAGGGCAGGAACGTCGCGGCGCACCGAGCCGGTGAACAATTGGCGTGGACGGCCAATCTTGTACTCGGGGTCGCTGATCATTTCGTTCAGCTGGGCGATCCAGCCGACGGTGCGGGCCAGCGCGAAGATGCCGGTGAACAGGTTGACCGGAATGCCCATGGCGCGCTGCACGATGCCCGAGTAGAAGTCCACGTTCGGGTAGAGCTTGCGCGAGACGAAGTAGTCGTCTTCGAGGGCGATTTTTTCGAGTGCCTTGGCCAGCTTGAACAGCGGATCGTTTTGCAGGCCCAGTTCTGCCAGCACTTCGTCGCAAGTCTCTTGCATGAGCTTGGCGCGTGGGTCGTAGTTTTTGTAGACGCGGTGGCCAAAGCCCATCAGCTTGACGCCGGAGTTCTTGTCCTTGACCTTTTCCATGAACTCGCCGACCTTGTCGATGCCGCCTTGGCGCTGGATGTCTTCCAGCATGTTCAGACAGGCTTCGTTGGCACCGCCGTGGGCAGGGCCCCACAGGCAGGCCACGCCAGCGGAGATGGCGGCAAACGGGTTGGTGCCCGAAGAGCCGCACAGGCGCACCGTGGAGGTCGAGGCGTTTTGCTCGTGGTCAGCGTGCAGGATGAAGATGCGGTCCAGGGCGCGTTCCAGCACCGGGTTGACCTTGTACTCTTCGCAGGGCGTACCGAACATCATGCGCAGGAAGTTGCCTGCGTAGCTCAGGTGGTTCTGCGGGTACATGTAGGGCTCGCCCTTGCCGTACTTGTAGGCCATGGCGACCAGCGTGGGCATCTTGGCAATCAGGCGGATGGCGGCGATGTCGCGGTGCTGGGGGTTATTGATGTCGGTGCTGTCGTGGTAGAAGGCCGACATGGCGCCCACCAGGCCTGTGAGCACGGCCATCGGGTGCGCATCACGGCGGAAGCCGCGCAGGAAAAACTGCATCTGCTCGTTGACCATGGTGTGGTCAAGCACCAGCTTGTGGAAGTCAGCGCGTTGGGGGGCGTTGGGCAGATCACCCTTGAGCAGCAGGTAGCAGGTGTCGAGGTAATCGCACTGCGTGGCCAACTGCTCAATGGGGTAGCCACGGTACAGCAGCTCGCCCTTGTCGCCGTCGATGTAGGTGATAGCCGATTGGCACGACGCGGTGGACAGGAAGCCAGGGTCGTAGGTAAACATGCCCGTCTGGCCGTACAGCTTGCGGATGTCGATGACGTCCGGGCCGATATTGCCTTGGTACACAGGCAGTTCCACGCTGGGGCTGCCGTTGGAGAACGACAGGGTGGCTTTGTTGTCAGCTAACTTCATTGCTAATTTCCTTGGGTAGGTTGCCGATGGTCGGGCTGGGGCGGTGAATTCAGTGCGATGGCGTGGCTGCCCCGCTGCCACCTTGGCGCAGCATGCCAAGCACTTCACGAACTTCTTCGGTGTCCAATGGCGCTTCTGGCTCGCGCCGCCGCAGCAGCAGATCCAGCAGGTCGTTGTCCGCCAAGTCCATCAATGCCAACAAGCCGCTGGCATGGCGCTGGGTCAATTGGGGCTCGAAACGGGTGAAAAACTGTTCAATGAACAAGTCGTTTTCCAGCAAGCCGCGCCGACAACGCCAGTGCAGCTTGCTGAGTGCTCGCTCGTCGAGCAGCGGCGAGGCCGCTGCGTCGAGGCTGTGGGATGGAGTTTCACCCATGGTGGTTGGCTGTCGTGGCAGATCAGACGGCGCGGCGCACCATCAATTCCTTGATCTTGCCAATGGCGCGCGTGGGGTTCAGGCCCTTGGGGCACACATCCACGCAGTTCATGATGGTGTGGCAGCGGAACAGGCGGTAGGGGTCTTCGAGGTTATCGAGGCGCGCACCGGTGGCGTCGTCGCGGCTGTCAGCGATGAAGCGGTAGGCTTGCAGCAAACCAGCGGGGCCGACGAACTTGTCAGGGTTCCACCAGAAACTGGGGCAGCTGGTGGAGCAGCTGGCGCACAAGATGCACTCGTACAGCCCGTTGAGCTCTTCACGCTCTTCGGGCGATTGCAGGCGCTCCTTGTCGGGAGTCAGGCCTTCGTTGATCAGGTAGGGCTTGATCGAGTTGTACTGCTTGAAGAACTGCGTCATGTCCACGATCAGGTCGCGGATCACGGGCAGGCCCGGCAGGGGCTTCAAAGTGATGACGCCCGGCAGCGTGTTCATGTTGGTCAGGCAGGCCAGACCATTCTTGCCGTTGATGTTCATGGCGTCGGAACCACACACGCCTTCGCGGCAGGAGCGGCGGAACGACAGCGTGGGGTCTTGCTCTTTGAGCTTGACCAGGGCGTCCAGCAGCATGCGCTCGTGGCCGTCGAGTGCGATTTCGACGGTTTGCATGTAGGGCTTGGCGTCCTTGTCCGGGTCGTAGCGGTAGATTTGGAATGTGCGTTTTTGCATGGTTCTTCTCTTGAAGTGCTACTGGTTTAGAACGTGCGAACCTTGGGCGGCACGCTGTCCACAGTCAAGGGCTTGAGGTTGACCGGCTTGTAATCGAGGCGGCTGCCTTCGCTGTACCACAGGGTGTGCTTGAGCCACTCCTTGTCGTTGCGGCCCAGCGGGAACTCGGCGTGGTCGGCGCCATGCTCGTAGTCGTACACGGTGTGGGCGCCACGGCATTCGGTACGGGCGGCGGCAGACACCATGGTGGCCTGGGCCACTTCGATCAGGTTGTCCACTTCCAGCGCTTCGATGCGGGCGGTGTTGAACACCTTGGACTTGTCTTTCAGGGTGACCTTGCCCACGCGGCTGCGGATTTCAGCAATCTTTTTGACGCCTTCGTCCATGCTGGCCTGTGTACGGAACACGCCAGCGTGTTGCTGCATGGCCGTGCGGATGTCGCCCGCCAAGCTTTGGGCATAGATGCCTTCGCTGGACTTGTCGAGTTGGTTCAGGCGCTCCAGGGTGCGGTCGGCCGCGTCCTTGGGCAGAGGCTTGTGCTCTTTGTTCTTGTCGTTGAACTCGACAATGTGGCGGCCAGCGGCCTTGCCGAACACCAGCAAATCCAGCAGCGAGTTGGTGCCCAGGCGGTTGGCGCCGTGCACGCTGACGCACGAGCATTCGCCCACCGCGTACAGGCCGTTGACCACGGCATTGTGGATACCGTTGGCCTGCGTGACCACTTGGCCGTTGATGTTGGTCGGCACGCCACCCATCTGGTAGTGGATGGTGGGCACCACGGGGATGGGCTCTTTGGTGATGTCCACGTTGGCGAAGTTGACGCCAATTTCGTACACCGAGGGCAGGCGCTTGTGGATGGTGTCGGCGCCCAGGTGGTCGAGCTTGAGCAGCACGTAGTCCTTGTTGGGGCCACAGCCACGGCCTTCCTTGATTTCCTGGTCCATGGAGCGGGACACGAAGTCACGCGGTGCCAGGTCTTTCAGGGTGGGCGCATAGCGCTCCATGAAGCGTTCGCCGTTGCTGTTGAGCAAGATGGCGCCTTCGCCACGGCAGCCTTCGGTCAGCAGCACACCGGCGCCGGCCACGCCGGTGGGGTGGAACTGCCAGAATTCCATGTCCTGCAGCGGAATGCCGGCGCGTGCCGCCATGCCCAGACCGTCGCCGGTGTTGATGAAGGCATTGGTCGAGGCAGCGAAGATGCGGCCGGCGCCACCCGTGGCGAGCAGCACGGTCTTGGCTTCCAGGATGTACAGGTCGCCGGTTTCCATTTCCAGCGCGGTCACGCCCACCACGTCGCCGTCGGCGTCGCGGATCAGGTCCAGCGCCATCCATTCGACGAAGAAGTTGGTCTTGGCCTTGACGTTCTGTTGGTACAGCGTGTGCAGCATGGCGTGGCCAGTACGGTCAGCGGCGGCGCAGGCGCGCTGCACAGGTTTTTCGCCGTAGTTGGCGGTGTGGCCGCCAAAGGGGCGCTGGTAAATGGTGCCGTCGGGGTTGCGGTCGAACGGCATGCCGAAGTGTTCCAGCTCGTACACGACCTTGGGGGCTTCGCGGCACATGAACTCGATGGCGTCCTGGTCGCCCAGCCAGTCGGAGCCCTTGATGGTGTCGTAGAAGTGGTAGTGCCAGTTGTCCTCGGACATGTTGCCCAGCGATGCGCTCACGCCACCTTGCGCTGCCACAGTGTGCGAGCGGGTGGGGAACACCTTGGACAGCGAGGCCACGTTCAGGCCTGCGCGGGACAGTTCGAGGGCAGCGCGCATGCCGGAGCCGCCGGCGCCGACGATGACGACGTCAAATTTGCGCTTGGTGATGTTAGCGTTGGTGTAGCTCATTATTTGCCTTCAGTCGCGGTAATCAGAGACGCCACAAAACTTGGAAACCCCAGCCAGCACAGCCGACCAGCCAGACGATAGTGAAGACCTGCAGCGTCAGGCGCAGACCCACGGGTTGGATGTAGTCCATGAACACATCGCGCACGCCAACCCAGACGTGCCATGCCAGCGCCACGATGACGGAGAAGGTCAGTACCTTCATCCATTGGGCGGCAAAAATGCCTGCCCACAGGTGGTAGCCGATGGGGCCTTTGCTGAACACCACTTGCGCCAGCACCACCAGGGTGAACAAGGCCATCAGGACTGCCGTCACGCGCTGGCTGAGCCAGTCGCGCAGGCCATAGTGGGCACCGACGACGATGCGCTTGGAACCGTAATTTACGGACATAGTTAGTTTCCTCTTGAGTCGATCACAGGTGCTGCCGCAGTGGCTGGCACCGCCAGTTCATCAGTACAGACCAAACAGCTTGGCGCCCAGCACCACCGCCAGGGCGATGCTCACCACCAGGACGGCGGTGGCGGAAGACTTGCCAAACTCTTTGCTGACGGCGTCGTGGCTGACGTCCATCCACAAGTGGCGCATACCGGCCAGCAGGTGATGCAGGTAGGCCCAGATCAGGGCCAGTGCGGCGAGCTTGACGAACCAGCCGGGCACGAAGCCCAGCCCTGCGCTGAACGCAGACGTGAAGCGACCGAAGGAAATCTCGGAAGACACGGAGGTGTCAAACATCCAGATGATGAAGGGCAGCAACAAGAACATGATCAGGCCGCTGGCACGGTGCAGGATGGAAACCCATGCAGCAGCCGTCATGCGGTAGGTGGTCAGGTCCTTGAAGGCGTTGATGTTGCGGAATTCAGGCCGCTTTTTGGCTAGCTCGGTCATGGCAAATGCTTTCGTGGATGTAACTGCTTGGTAATTTCGCGCGGACGGGGGAAGCCAAAATTCTATTGCAATGCAGCAAGCAGGGGTTTGGCGCGGGCTGTATTTTCAGCTTTTTGCTTGTGTGGCGCTTACAGACGGGCTTTGTCAACTCAATTCGTTGCGGTAATGGTGTGTGTCTGTGCGGTAAAGACCACGGCGTAACTCCATGGGAACATCGTTATAGGTGTAAGCAATGCGTTCTACGCTCAGCAGCGGTGTGGTGGGGGTAACTTGTAACAGCCTGGCCTGCTCTTCGTCGGGCAGAACGGCGCGGAGTTTTTCTCCGGCGCGCACCATGCGCACGCCAAAGTCCAGCTCCAGCATGGCGTAGGTGGGGCCGGGGTAGCTGGCCATTTGTGCGGCGCTCAGGCCCTTGAAGGCCTGGCCGGGCAGCCAGATGTCTTCCAGAATGGTGGGCACGCCGCTGAACGACAAAATGCGACGCGCCTGCACTACGGGGTCGCCCGTGCGCAGGCCCAGCGCGCGGGCCACCTCAGCGCTGGCGCGCACCCGCTTGCAATCGAGGATATTGCGCTCGGCAGGGCCTTCCACGCTGGCATCGCCGCTGTCGGGCAGCAGCTTGAGGAAGCGGTACTGCACATGCTGCTCTGCATGGGTGGCGACAAAAGTGCCCTTGCCCTGGCGGCGAATCACCAGGTGTTCGGCGGCCAGATCGTCAATGGCCTTGCGCACCGTGCCCTGGCTGACGCGAAAACGGGCGGCCAGTTCCATTTCGCTGGGGATGGCCTCGCCGGGTTTCCATTCGCCCGCTTGCAGGCTTTGCAGGATCAGTCCCTTGATCTGCTGGTACAGGGGACTGAAGGCTGGCGCGGGAAGGCTTGCTGCGCTGGAGGGCGAAGGCTGGTTGTCGGGGGTGGGCAGGGGCAGGGAGGACATGGTGGCGCAGGCAATGCGGGCATGCGACCCGGCAACGCCAGGCATGGCACGGCTGCATCATATCTTATATAAGACATAAGACAAATTGGCGCGGCACGAAAATCAACGGTAGAATCGGCGGCTGTTTGCGGGGCACATGTTGCTGGTAACAGGCGCAGGTGGCAACCGCTGCACCCCTCCCTGTTTTTCTTCACTTCCTGGAGTTTTCACCATGAGCAAAGCACCCGTTCGCGTGGCCGTCACTGGCGCAGCAGGTCAAATCGGTTACGCCCTGTTGTTCCGCATCGCCTCCGGCGAAATGCTGGGCAAAGACCAGCCCGTCATCCTGCAACTGCTCGAAATCCCTGACGAAAAAGCCCAGAACGCGCTCAAGGGCGTGATCATGGAACTGGAAGACTGCGCCTTCCCGCTGTTGGCTGGCATCGAAGCCCACAGCAACCCCGAAGAAGCTTTCAAAGACACCGACTACGCCCTGTTGGTCGGTGCCCGTCCCCGTGGCCCCGGCATGGAGCGCGCCGACCTGTTGGCCGCCAACGCTGCCATCTTCACCGTGCAAGGCAAGGCCCTGAACAAGGTCGCCAGCCGCAACGTCAAGGTGCTGGTGGTCGGTAACCCCGCCAACACCAACGCCTACATCGCGATGAAGTCGGCCCCCGATCTGCCGGCCAAGAACTTCACCGCCATGCTGCGCCTGGACCACAACCGCGCTGCCTCGCAAATCGCTGCCAAGACCGGCACTGCCGTGGGCGACATCCGCAAGCTGACGGTGTGGGGCAACCACTCGCCCACCATGTACGCCGACTACCGTTTTGCCACCATCAACGGCGCTTCGGTCAAAGACACCATCAACGACCAAGTCTGGAACGCTGACACCTTCCTGCCCACCGTGGGCAAGCGCGGCGCGGCCATCATTGCAGCGCGCGGCCTGTCGTCGGCTGCTTCGGCTGCCAACGCTGCCATCGACCACATGCGCGACTGGGCCCTGGGCTCCAACGGCGAATGGGTGACGATGGGCGTGCCTTCCAACGGCGAATACGGCATTCCTGCCGGCATCGTGTTTGGCTTCCCCGTGACGACTGAAAACGGCGAATACAAAATCGTTGAAGGTCTGGAAATCGATGCCTTCTCGCAAGAGCGCATCAACATCACCCTGGCCGAGCTGCAAGGCGAAGCCGACGGCGTCAAGCACCTGCTGTAAACGCGCCTGACAGCGCAGGTTGCCCGGATGGTGAGCCATCCGTTGCAATTTGCGCTGCCCCTTTTTCCTCTCTTTTTGCCTGCGCTTTTGATGCCATGACCCATCCCCGCGACGTTCTTTTGGGTGCCCAAGCGCAGGCAGGCTTCCTGCCCGTCTGTGATCATTACAGCGGCGTGGAAGTGCGCATGCGCAAAAGCCTGCAATTGCAGGCCGAAATGACCGAAGAATTCGGCACCTGCGTCTTTGATGTCACCCTCGACTGCGAAGACGGCGCCCCCGTCGGTGCCGAGGCGCAGCACGCCGCCCTGGTAGCGGCCCTGGCCCGCGATGCCGCCCCCGGCGCCCGTGTGGCAGCCCGCGTTCACCCCGTCGATCACCCCGCTTTTGCCAACGACATCGCCACCATCGTGGGCGAGGCTGGCCACCGGCTGTGCCACATCATGCTGCCCAAGGTCGAGTCGGTGGACGACGTACTTTTGGCTGAAAAAGCCCTGCAAGCCGCGTCCGCCGGGCGCCTGCCGCTACATGTTTTGATTGAGTCGCCCGCTGCCGTACACCGTGCCTTCGAGATTGCCGCGCACCCGTCGGTGCAAAGCATGAGCTTTGGCCTGATGGATTTTGTCTCGGCCCATGGCGGTGCCATTCCAGCTTCGGGCATGACATCTGCCGGGCAGTTCACGCACCCGCTGGTGGTGCGTGCCAAGCTTGAAATTGCCTCGGCCTGCCATGCCCATGGCAAGGTGCCGTCGCACTGCGTGGTCACTGAGTTCAGCGATACCGCTGCCATGCAGTCAGCCGCCCACCGCGCCGCCTTTGATCTGGGCTACACGCGCATGTGGAGCATCCACCCCGCGCAGATCCGCCCCATTCTGGCGGCCTTTGCACCCGCCCAGAATGAGATCGAGTCTGCTGCAAAAATCATAGCTGCTGGCGCAGGTGCAGATTGGGCTCCCATCAGTTTTGAGGGTGTATTGCACGACCGTGCCAGCTACCGTTATTTCTGGCAGGTGCTGGAGCGCGCCCACCAAACCGGGCAAGCGTTGCCAGTTGCGGTACAACCCTGGTTTGCGCCCACCTGTTCCTGACCCGAATTGACCGCTGGAGTTGTCCGCCATGAAAAATCTGTTTGCAATCACCCTGTTGGCAATGGCCCCCGCCGTGGTGCTGGCCCAGGCGCAAGCCACTGCGCCCAAGAGTCCCGCCAAAAATGCGTCCAGCGCTGCCGCCAAGAAAAGCAGTGCTGCCAAAGCCGCTGCCAAGCCCCGCGCCAAAACCACTGCCAAGGCCGATGACAAAGTTCTGGTGGCCAAGGCGCAACCCAGCCGCACCAAGGCCGTGGCCGTCGGCGCTGTGGCAGCGGGTGCCGTCGGTGCAGCGGGCGTCGCCGCCGCAGGGCTGACGCAGCAAGAGCTGTCGATCGCCGAGCAGGTTCACGTCGGCCACATCCCTTGTGAGCTGGGGGCTTCGGTCAACGTGACCGCTGACGCCAACGCGCCAGGCCATTTCCATGTCGATGGCAAAGGCTTCAAATACCACATGGCGCCGGTGGCCACCACCACCGGCGCCGTGCGCCTGGAAGACCAGAAGGCCGGGGCCGTCTGGTTGCAGATTGCCAACAAATCCATGCTCATGGACCAAAAACGCGGCCAGCGCCTGGCCGATGAGTGCATGAGCCCGGCACAGTACCAAGTGGCCCAGGCCATCAAGAAAAACCCCCCACCCAGCGTGTTGGACGCGCTGCCCAATAACGCCAGGTAAGTCCTGGTGTTGCCCCACTTCACAAAAACTACCGGAGAAACCGATGTTGAAAGCCTACCGTGACCACGTGGCCGAGCGCGCAGCGCTGGGCATTCCCCCACTGCCCCTGGATGCCAAGCAAGTAGCCGACCTGATCGAGCTGATCAAGAACCCGCCCGCTGGTGAAGATGCCTTCTTGCTCGATTTGCTCACGCACCGCGTGCCCCCTGGTGTGGACGATGCCGCCAAGGTCAAGGCCTCGTTCCTGGCCGCTGTCGCCCACGGCGACGTGCAAGTTGCGCTGATTTCCAAGGCCAAGGCCACCGAGCTGCTGGGCACCATGGTCGGTGGCTACAACGTCCACCCCCTGATTGAGCTGCTGGAGGACACCGATGTGGCCGCCGTGGCTGCCGAAGCGCTGAAAAAGACGCTGCTGATGTTCGACTTCTTCAACGACGTTGCTGACAAAGCCAAGGCGGGCAATGCCAAAGCCAAGGAAGTGATGCAATCGTGGGCCAATGCCGAGTGGTTCACCAGCCGCCCCGAAGTCGAGAAGAAAATCACCGTCACCGTGTTCAAGGTGCCCGGCGAAACCAACACCGACGACCTCTCGCCTGCGCCCGATGCCTGGAGCCGTCCCGACATCCCGCTGCACTACCTGGCGATGTTGAAGAACACGCGCCCTGACGCAGCCTTCAAGCCCGAAGAAGACGGCAAGCGCGGCCCCATGCAGTTCATCGACGACCTGAAGAAAAAGGGCCATCTGGTGGCCTACGTCGGCGACGTGGTGGGCACGGGCTCCAGCCGCAAGTCGGCCACCAACTCCATCGTTTGGGCCACCGGCCAAGACATCCCCTTCGTGCCCAACAAACGCTTTGGTGGCGTGACCCTGGGCGGCAAGATCGCTCCCATCTTCTTCAACACGCAAGAAGACTCGGGCTCGCTGCCCATCGAAGTGGACGTCTCCAAGCTCGAAATGGGTGACGTCATCGACGTGCTGCCCTACGACGGCAAGATCGTCAAAAACGGCGAAACCGTGGCTGAATTCGCGCTCAAGAGCGACGTGCTGTTTGACGAAGTGCGCGCCGGCGGCCGTATCAACCTGATCATTGGCCGCAGCCTGACCGCCAAGGCCCGTGAATTTTTGGGCCTGAGCGCTTCTACGCTGTTCCGCCTGCCCACTGCCCCGGCAGAGTCGAAGGCTGGCTTCACGCTGGCGCAAAAAATGGTGGGCCGCGCCGTCGGTCTGCCCGAAGGCCAGGGCGTGCGCCCCGGTACCTACTGCGAACCCAAGATGACCACCGTCGGTTCGCAAGACACCACCGGCCCCATGACCCGCGACGAGCTGAAAGACCTGGCTTGCCTGGGCTTCTCGGCCGATCTGGTCATGCAATCGTTCTGCCACACCGCCGCCTACCCCAAGTCGGTGGACGTGAAAACGCACCGCGAACTGCCTGCCTTCATCAGCAACCGTGGCGGTGTGGCCCTGCGCCCCGGCGACGGTGTGATCCACAGCTGGCTCAACCGCCTGCTGCTGCCCGACACCGTGGGCACCGGTGGCGATTCGCACACCCGCTTCCCCATCGGCATTTCCTTCCCCGCAGGCTCCGGTCTGGTGGCCTTTGGTGCCGCCACGGGCGTGATGCCGCTGGACATGCCTGAATCCATCCTGGTGCGCTTCAAGGGCGAAATGCAGCCTGGCGTGACCCTGCGCGATCTGGTGCATGCGATTCCGCTGTACGCCATCAAGCAAGGTCTGCTCACGGTGGCCAAGGCGGGCAAGGTCAATGCCTTCTCGGGCCGTATCCTGGAAATCGAAGGCCTGCCCGACCTGAAGGTCGAGCAAGCGTTTGAGCTGTCGGACGCGTCCGCCGAGCGCTCCGCTGCGGGCTGCACCATCAAGCTCAACAAAGAGCCGGTGGCTGAATACCTGCGCTCGAACATCGTGCTGATGAAGAACATGATCGCTGACGGTTATGCCGACGCCAAGACGCTGGCCCGCCGCATCGAGAAGGTCGAAGCCTGGTTGGCCAACCCCAACCTGCTCGAAGCCGACAAGGATGCCGAATACGCCGCCGTGATCGAAATCGACCTGGCTGACATCAAGGAACCCATCGTCTGCTGCCCCAACGATCCGGACGACGCCAAGTTCCTGTCTGAAGTGGCTGGCACCAAGATTGACGAGTCCTTCATCGGTTCGTGCATGACCAACATCGGCCATTTCCGTGCTGCCGCCAAGCTGCTGGGCGGCCAGCGCGACATCCCCGTCAAGATGTGGGTGGCTCCGCCCACCAAGATGGACCAGTCCGAGCTGATCAAGGAAGGCCATTACGCCGCGTTTGGCGCCTCCGGTGCGCGCACCGAAATGCCCGGCTGCTCGCTGTGCATGGGCAACCAGGCGCAGGTGCGTGAAGGCGCCACGGTCATTTCGACCAGCACGCGCAACTTCCCCAACCGCCTGGGCAAGAACACCAACGTGTTCCTGGGCTCGGCCGAGTTGGCCGCCATTGCCTCCAAGCTGGGCAAGCTGCCGACCAAGGAAGAGTACTTGGCCGCGATGGGCGTGATCGACGCCGACAAGGCCAGCGTGTACCGCTACATGAACTTCGACCAGATCGAAGAGTACGCCGACGTGGCCAAGGGCGTTGCCGCCTGAGCCGCCTGTTGCGCTCCTTGAAAACCCGCTTCGGCGGGTTTTTTTGTATCTGATACGCCCCGGATTGCCGCATCTGCTGCTGTGATTGCGGTGCGGGCTGCGCCATAGTCAAGACCTTGGCACAGGGGCGCTGCGCAGCGCCCCTGGTTGTTGTTTTGAGGCTTGCATGTCCCACACTCCCCCCCCACCGCGCGGGAAATCGCCGCGCAAAGTCATCCCCATCACCCCGGCAGCCGATTCTGGCTCGCTCTACGAAGCCCAGGTCAAGATACAGCCGCGCTCCATTCGCGGCGTGTTTGCCAATTGGCGCTGGGCCATGGTGTGGGTCACCCAGTTGTTCTTCTACATCGTGCCCTGGTTGCAGTGGAACGACCGGCAGATGCTGCTGTTTGACCTGGAGCAGCGGCGCTTTTACCTGTTCGGGCTGCTGCTCTACCCGCAGGATTTCATCTACCTCACGGCACTGCTGATCATTTCGGCGCTGTCGCTGTTTTTGTTCACGGCGGTGGCGGGGCGGCTGTGGTGCGGCTTTGCCTGCCCGCAGACGGTCTATACCGAAATCTTCATGTGGATCGAGCACCGGGTGGAGGGCGACCGCAGCGCGCGCCTGCGCCTAGATGCCTCGCCGTGGACGGCGGACAAGCTGTGGCGCAAATCGCTCAAGCAGTTCTTGTGGGTGGCGGTGTCGCTGTGGACGGGCTTTACCTTCGTCGGCTACTTCGTGCCGATCCGCACCCTGGCCGTCGAGGTGATGGCGCTGCAAGGCGGCTGGCAGATTTTCTGGGTGCTGTTTTATGGCTTGGCCACCTACGGCAATGCCGGCTTTTTGCGTGAGCAAATCTGCAAATACATGTGCCCGTATGCGCGTTTTCAGAGCGCCATGTTTGACAAAGACACGCTCATCGTCACCTACGACACCGAACGTGGCGAGGCGCGTGGCCCGCGCACCAAGGCAGTGGACTACAAGGCGCAGGGACTGGGCGACTGCATTGACTGCACACTGTGCGTGCAGGTCTGCCCGGTGGGCATCGACATCCGCGATGGCCTGCAGTACGAGTGCATTGGCTGCGGCCTGTGCGTGGACGCCTGCAACTCCGTCATGGACAAGATGCAGTACCCGCGCGGCCTGATCCGCTACACCACGCCCAACGCCCTGGCCCAGCGCTGGAGCCCGCGCCAGGTGCTGCGCCGCGTAGCCCGCCCGCGCGTGCTGCTCTACAGCGCAGCGCTCCTGGCCCTGACGCTGGCCATGGTGAGCAGTCTGGTGGTGCGCACCCCGCTCAAGGTGGACGTGATCCGTGACCGTGGCGTGCTGGCGCGCCAGGTAGAGCGCGGGCAGATCGAGAACGTGTACCGCCTGCAAATCGCCAACGCCACCGAGGTGCCCCAGCGCTACCGTCTGGCGGCCAGCGGCCTGGAGGGGTTGCATGTGGCTTCGGACACCGAGGTGGACGTGGCCGCCGCCGAGGCGCGCTGGGTGGTGGTGCGCCTGCGCCTGCCTGCGGGTGTGGTGGCCGCAGCGGGATCGCACCCCGTGGTGCTGGAGATCACGGCCACGGGCGATGCAGCAGTGCAGCTGCGTGAGAAAACCACTTTCCTGGTGCCGCGCTGAGCTGCCGCCAGCCGCCGCGCGGCTCCAGCGGCCTACGCCGCTGCTGCGCTGATCTGGCCCAGCGTGGCCAGCGCCTGCTCGGTGCGCGCGTTCCAGGTGTGGCCATAGTTCAGGCGCAGGCAGTTGGTGAAGGCGTGCGAGGCCGAGAAAATCGGCCCCGGCGCCACGCTGATGCCCTGCGCCAGCGCCTGGCGGTGGATGTGCAGCGCATCGCAGCCTTCGGGCAGTTCCACCCACAGAAAATAGCCGCCCTCGGGCCGCGTGGCCCGCGTGCCAGGGGGAAAGTAATGCCCCACGGCCTGGGCAAACACCGCCTGCTGCGCCGCCAGCGCCGCGCGCAGCTTGCGCAGGTGTTTGTCGAAACCGCCGCGCTCCAGGTACAGCGCCAGTGCCGCCTGGGCCGGTGCCGAGGCGCTCAGCGTGCTGGTCAGTTTGTGCCGCGCCACGGCGCGGGTAAAGCGTCCCGGCGCGGCCCAGCCGATGCGGTAGCCCGGCGCCAGCGATTTGGAGAACGAGCCGCAGTGCAGCACCAGCCCTTCGGTGTCAAACGCCTTGGCGGGCAGTGGGCGATGGTCGCCAAAATACAGCTCGGCGTACACATCGTCCTCAATCAGTGCTACGCCGTGGCGGGTGGTCAAGGCGACCAGCGCTTTTTTCTTGGCTTCGGGCATCAGGCTGCCCAGCGGATTCTGGAAGGTGGTCATCAGCCAGCAGGCTTTGGGGCGGTGGCGCACGATGGCCGCCTCCAGCGCGGCCAGGTCAATGCCCTCGCGCGGGTGGGTGGGCACCTCGATGGCATGCAGGCCCATGCGCTCCAGCGACTGTAAGGCAGCGTAAAACGTGGGCGATTCCACCACCACCGCATCGCCCGCGCGCGTGACGGCGGTCAGGCACAGGTTCAGTGCTTCCAGGGCGCCGTTGGTGATGACGATGTCGTCCGCAGACACCGGCATGCCCGCCGCCAGGTAGCGCAGCGCGATCTGGCGGCGCAGGTCGGCATGGCCGGGCGTGAGGTCGTCCACCGAGCGCCACGGGTCCAGCGACTTGGCACTGGTGGCCAGTGCCTGGCCCAGGCGTTGCAGCGGGTACAGCAGCGGGCTGGGAAAGGCCGAACCCAGTGGCACCACATCGCGCGCCATGCTGGACTCCAGCACCTCGAACACGCGCTCGCTCACATCGACGGCAATCGATTGGCCTGTGGGCTGCGAAGCCTGTTCAGGCTCGGGTGGCGCACGGCGCAGGCCCGCACGCACAAAGTAGCCCGAGCGCTCGCGCGCCTGTACCAGGCCGCGCGCCTCCAGCAGGTAGTACGCCTGGAACACGGTCGAGGCGCTCACGCCCCGGCTGGTGCAGGTGTGGCGCACCGAGGGCAGTTTGTCCCCCGGGCGCAGCACCCCTGCGCAGATAGAGGCTTCGATGTCGGCGGCCAGGGCTTCGTAGCGTTTCATGGGCTGGCCACGGCGGGGAGCAGGGGCGTGGGTGCCCGCACGGTGCAGTCGATGGGATCACCGCTCAGGTGCAAGGCTGAGAGGGTGTTCATTGCACGGATCGCGGATCCGCCTCAGGGCAGCAGCGCTTGCAGCGCGGCCACTTGCTGGCGCAGGGCGTCGTTTTGCGCCATCAGCTCCAGCACGCGCTGTTGCAGGGCGGGCACGGTGTCGGGCAGG
Source organism: Simplicispira metamorpha (assembly GCF_004341365.1). Classification (GTDB taxonomy): domain Bacteria; phylum Pseudomonadota; class Gammaproteobacteria; order Burkholderiales; family Burkholderiaceae_C; genus Simplicispira; species Simplicispira metamorpha. Next base: position 126,478 of record NZ_SLXH01000002.1, read on the forward strand.
TCGGTGGCGTCTTCACTGGCGGCGGGCGTGGTGCGCGGCTTGCGTTTGGCTTCGCGCACGCGCTTGGCGGCCTGCTTGAGTTCATCGGCACCCGCGCTGGCGGCGGCCACTTGCTCCTCGGCGGGCAGGCTGGCCACGGCAGCGGCGGCGTTGATCGACAGCGTGCCCGACCTGACGGCGGCCACCACCTCGGGCGCAGCCTGCTTTTGGATGGTTTCGATCAGCTTGACCTGCGTGCTGCTGATGCGCGCGGCCTTGGCGATGGCCTCGCGGCTGGGCAGCGGTTCGGGCGCCGTGCTGGTGACGCCATCCGGCGCGGTGGCATCGGTGCCGGGGGCGGCATCGGGCGCATCTGCGGGGGCCTGGGCCAGTGCGCGCTCGCGGCGCGCCGCCACGATTTCGCGCTGGCGCAGCGCCAGTACGCCGCGCTGGAAGTCCGATACGCTGCGCCGCCCCAGGTGCTGCTCGATCATCCACAGGTGCACGTCCTCCATCGACGTAAAGCGCGTGTTTTGCACGGTCTGGAACGTAATGCCGTGCTTTTGGCAAATGCCATAGCGGTTGTGGCCATCGACCAGCACTTCGCCCCACAGCACCAGCGCATCGCGGCAGCCCTCGGCAAGGATGCTGCGCTCCAGGGCGGTGTATTCCTCGGGCGTGAGCGGGTCGATATAGGCTTGCAGATCGGGATTGACGACGATATTCATACGGTGTTCAGTGCAAAAATGAGAGCTGCTAGCGCGCACTGCGCAAGGTTTTCAGGGTGTTTTGATGCTGAAAGCCACGCAGGATATGCGCTAGCAGCTATTGAATACATAGCGCCCGTACAGCCCTTGCGGGCTGCCACAGGGCGCCGGGAGCGCGCGCCGCTTACAGCAGCCGGGCAATCAGCGCGCCCTCGGCGGGGCCGTCCAGCGGGATGCGCACACGCAGCGGGCTGCCGGCGGCCACTTGCAGTTCCTCGCCTTCCAGACCGCGCATCTGCGTCAGCTGCACGAGTCGGTTGCCGCTGGGGTGGATGATTTCGAGTGTGTCGCCCACGGCAAAACGGTTTTTGGTTTCGACTTCGGCCCAGCCGTCGGTGGCGTTTTTGACCTCGGCCACAAACTGGCTGCGCCGCGCGCCGGAGCTGCCGGTTTCATAGTTCTGGTAATCGTTGGCCGGGCGGCGCTCCAGAAAACCGCTGGTGTAGCCCCGGTTGGCCAGGCCCTCCAGCTCGGTGATGAGTTCGGGGTTGAAGGCGCGCCCGGCCACGGCGTCGTCAATGGCGCGGCGGTACACCTGCGCCGTGCGCGAGACGTAGTACTGGCTCTTGGTGCGCCCCTCGATCTTCAGCGAATCGACACCAATCTCCACCAGCCGCTGCACATGCTCGACGGCGCGCAGGTCTTTGCTGTTCATGATGTAGGTGCCATGCTCGTCTTCCATGATGGGCATGAGCTGGCCGGGGCGCTCTTTTTCTTCCAGCAGATAGACCTGGTCGGCCAGCGGGTGGCGCGCGCCGCCACCGCAGGCGGCAAAGGCGCTGTGCTCGTCTTCTTGGGCCTTGGCAAAGTCGAAGTCGCCTTCCATGGGCTGGGCAATGGCCTCGCCGGTGTTGGGGTCGGTGGCGGTGCTTTGCGTGGCGTAGTTCCAGCGGCAGGCGTTGGTGCAGGTGCCTTGGTTGGGGTCGCGGCGGTTGAAGTAGCCCGAGAGTAGGCAGCGGCCCGAGTAGGCAATGCACAGTGCGCCGTGGACAAACACTTCCAGCTCCATGTCGGGGCATTCCTGGCGGATTTTGGCGATCTCGTCCAGGCTCAGTTCGCGCGACAGGATGATGCGGGTCACGCCCACCTTCTGCCAGAACTTCACGGCCATGAAGTTGACGGTGTTGGCCTGTACCGACAGGTGAATCGGCACCTGTGGCCACTTCTCGCGCACCATCATGATCAGGCCGGGGTCGGCCATGATGAGGGCGTCCGGCCCCATGGCGATGATGGGTTCGATGTCGCGCAGGTAGGTGCGCACCTTGTCGTTGTGCGGCAGCAGGTTGCTGGTCAAAAAGAACTTTTTGCCGCGCGCGTGGGCCTCTTGTATGCCTTGCTGGATTTGCTCGATGCGAAACTCGTTGTTGCGCGCGCGCAAGCTGTAGCGCGGCTGGCCCGCGTACACGGCGTCGGCGCCAAAGTCGTAGGCGGCGCGCATTTTGTCGAGCGAGCCAGCGGGCAGGAGGAGTTCGGGGCTTTTGGGTTGCATGGCGGTGTCCTTGGGCGGGGCGCGGGGGGCGCACCAGGGTCAGTGTCAGTGATGGGGGAGAGGGCTGCGGCGCGCGGGCCGCAGCGCTTTCAGTCTTTGGGCCGGAAGCCGATGACCAGCGGGTTGGGTACGCGGCCATCCACGTCGCGTGGCAGGGTTTCGGTTTTTTGCAGGGCGCGCACCACGGCCTCGTCCCAGGCCTTGTTGCCGCTGGACTGCACCAGGCGCGTGCCGACGATGGTGCCATCGGGGGCGGTGCGCACTTCCACTTCGGCGCGCGGGTTGCCGGTCAGGGCGTCGGGATAGACGATGTTGGGCTTGACCTTGGCGGCCACTTTGCCGCCGTAGCCCGCCGAGGGGCCACCGCTGCCGCTGCCCTGGCCTTTGCCACCCGCACCCGTGCCGCTGCCGCCAGCACCGGCATTGGGGCTGCTGCTGTGTTTGGCATTACCCGTGGCGTCGTCGTCGCCCGTGGCGCCAGCCAGGCCCTGCATGCGGCGCAGGGCTTCCTGGCGCCGCGCTTCCGAGGCTTTGGCGCTGGCTTTTTCCAGGGCCTCTTGCTTGCGCTGCTCTTCCTGGGCCTGGCGTTTTTTCTCTTCTGCCTGCTGTTTTTGCTTTTCGAGTTTTTCCTGGCGTTCTTTTTCGCGTTCGGCTTTGTCGGCTTTTTCGCGCTCTTTCTCTTTCTCTTTTTCTTTTTGCAGGCGTTCTTTTTTCTCTTGCTCCAGGCGCTCGCGGCGTTCTTCTTCCTTGCGTTCTTTCTCGCGCTCGGCCTTGTCGGCTTTCTGGGTTTTTTCTTTCTCTTTTTCTTTTTGCAAGCGCTCTTTTTTCTCTTGCTCCAGGCGGTCGCGGCGCTCTTCTTCCTTGCGCTCTTTCTCGCGTTCGCGTTGTTCACGCTCTTGCTGGCGCTGGCGTTCTTTCTCTTGCTGTTCTTTTTGCAGGCGTTTTTTCTCGCGCTCGATGGCGATGTCGGCCTCGCGGGTGTCGGGCACGGCCTGGCGCACGGGTGCCGGTGCGGGCGTGGGCAGCACGGGGGGCGGCGGCGGCGGCGGGGGGGCGCGCACGGGTTCGGTCGGCGGTGGCGGGGGCAGGGTGGGCTGCACCACCTCCGGTGGTGGCGGTGGTGCCGTGCGCGGTGCGGCCTGCTGGGGCAGGGCTGACCACAGCTGCGCTTGCAGGGCGCTTTCGCCGCCATCGTTGGCACTGTCGTCGCTGCTGGTTTTCCAGTTCACGCCCCAGGTCAGCGCAGCGATCAGCACCGCGTGCGCCAGCACCGCCAGGGCGATGGCGCGCAGGCGCCCCGGGGGGCGCGGCGGTGCAAAGTGGTCGCGTTCGGTGTGGCTGTGCATGCGGTGTGGGTGTGGGGTCTGTGCGTCAGCCGCCTTGTTTGACCGACAGGCCTACGCGCTGTACGCCCGCTTTTTGCAGGGCATCCATGGCCTGCAAGACGTTGTCGTAGGCCACGGTTTTGTCGGCACTGATGAGCACGGGCGTATCGGGCGGCTGGCTGGCCTGCCAGGTTTTGGCAGTGCGGCCCAGCTCTTGCAGGGTGACGGGGCGCTCCTGGCCATCGGTTTTGAGTTGCAGCGTGCCGTCTTTTTGCACGATCACCTGGCCAAAGGCTTTGGGCGGCTTGCTGCCTTTGCCCACGGTGGGCACATTGACCATGCCAGGCGTGAGCATGGGCGCCGTCACCATGAAGATGATGAGCAGCACCAGCATCACGTCAATGAACGGCACCATGTTGATCTCGTTCATGGTGCGGCGACCGCGTTGGCGCGAGGTGGTGGCGGGCATGGGCAGCCTCCTGTATCAATGGCCTGAGGCCGAGCTGGCGGGCTGCGCGCCCAGGTTGCGCTGCAAGATGTTGGAGAACTCTTCGATGAAGGTTTCCAGCTGGTTGGCCACGCGGTCGCAGTCGTGGGCAAAGCGGTTGTATGCAATCACCGCCGGGATGGCCGAAAACAGCCCCAGCGCTGTGGCCACCAGCGCTTCGGCAATGCCGGGCGCCACCGTGGCCAGCGTGACTTGCTCCATGCCGGCAAAGCCGGTGAAGGCGTGCATGATCCCCCAGACGGTGCCAAACAGCCCCACATACGGCGACACCGAGGCCACCGAACCCAGAAACGACAGGCTCGATTCGACCACATCCATCTCGCGCTGGAAGCTGGCACGCATGGCGCGGCGGGCACCGTCGAGCAGCGTGCCCGTGTCCTGGATACGGCGCTCGCGCAGCTTTTGGTATTCGCGCGTGCCGCTGGCAAAAATGCGCTCCATGGGGCCAGCGTGCTTGGCGTTTTGCGTGGCGCTGGCATACAGGTCGTTGAGGCTGGTGCCCGACCAGAAATCGCGCTCGAAGTCTTCGTTCAGTGCCTTGACGCGCTTCAAGGCAATCAGTTTGCGAAAAATCGCTGCCCAGCTGGCCACGGACACGCACAGCAGCAGCAGCATGACCAGTTGCACCACCCAACTGGCATGCAGCACCAGGTTGACGATGGACATGTCTTGGGAGTTCATGAAAGTATTTCCAGAAGGGTGCTAGGGATGCGCGCAGGGCGCAGCGTGGTGGCGTCCACCCAGCCGATGCGGATGGTGCCTTCGCTGAGGAGCGGCGTGGGGGTGGTGTTCATGGGCTCTGGCTTGAGGAGTGCTTGCTGCACGATGGTCAGGGAGGCCCCACCGTGGGCTTGTAGCTCTGCGGTAACAAGGAGTTCATCGTCCAGCCGTGCCGGGCGCAGGTAGCGCACACGCGCATCGGTAACGACAAACATGCCGCCATTTTGTTCCCGCAGGTGCTGCTGGCCCAGGCCCAGCGAGCGCAGCCATTCGGTGCGCGCGCGCTCAAAAAACTTCAGGTAGTTGGCGTAGAACACGATGCCGCCCGCATCGGTGTCCTCCCAGTAAATGCGCACGGGCCACGCAAACGCTGCCATGGTGGTGTGCCCTTCAGCCCAGCAGCGCGCGCAGGCGCGCCACGGCTTCTTGCAGCTGCGCCATGGAGCTGGCCGTGGAAAAACGCACAAAGCGCTGCGTATCGGCCATGCCGAAGTCGCGCCCTGGCGTGATGGCGATGTGGGCGCGGCGCATCAGCTCGTAGGCAAAGTCCCAGCTGCCTTGCACGCCCAGCTTGTGCGCAGCATGGGTGCAGTCGGCCCAGGCGTAGAAGGCGCCGTCGGGCTGCACCGGCACGTCCAGGCCCAGCGCTTGCAGCTGCGGGATGAAGTAGTCGCGCCGCGCCTTGAACTCGGCGCGGCGGCGTTCGTACTCGGCGATGCTGCCTTGCTCGAAGCAGGCCAGCGCGGCGTGCTGTGACACGGTGCTGGCGCAGATGAACAGGTTTTGCGCCAGGCGCTCGACCACTGGCACCAGCGCATCGGGCACCACCATCCAGCCCAGGCGCCAGCCGGTCATGTTGAAGTATTTGCTGAAGCTGTTGATGCTGATGATGTTCTCGTCGATGGCCAGCGCGGTCTGGGCAAAGGCGTCGTCGTAGCCCAGGCCCAGATAAATCTCATCGACGATGGTCACGCCGCCGCGCTCTTGCACCACGGCATGAATGCGGCGCAGCTCATCGGGCGCAATCGAGGTGCCCGTGGGGTTGGAGGGCGAGGCCAGCAGCACGCCGCGCGTTTGCGCGTTCCAGGCGGCGCGCACCTTGTCGGCACTGAGCTGAAAGCGCTCGGCGGCCGTGGTCGGGATGAGCACTGCCTTGCCCTCTGCCGCACTGACAAAGTGCCGGTTGCAGGGGTAGCTGGGATCGGGCATCAGGATTTCGTCGCCCGCGTCGATCAGTGCCAGGCAGGCCAGTTGCAGCGCCGCCGACGCGCCGGCGGTGACGACGATGCGCCGCGCTGGCACATCAACGCCAAAGCGCTGTGCGTACCAGCCGCTGATGCGCTCGCGCAGCGGCTCCAGTCCCAGCGATGGCGTGTACTGCGTGGCGCCGCTCTGGATGGCGCGCTGGGCGGCCTCCTGCACCAGGGGTGGCGCGGTGAAGTCGGGCTCACCGATGTTCAAAAAGACCATCGGCTCGCGCGTGTCGGCCACCTCGCGTGCCAGGGCCTGGGCGGCCTTGGCCACTTCCATCACGTAAAACGGTTCGATGCGCTGGGCGCGGGTGGAGATTTTCATGGGGCAGGTGGGCCGCAGCGGCGCAAAGATTCGCAGTCTTTCGGGGCAAAAAAGGGCAGGGTGGCCAACGTAGCGCCTGTCCGCCGTGGGGGTGGCGGCGCAGGCGATGGCGCGTGCTGGGCGCGTCAGGCCGCAGGCGCGCTGGGCGCTGCGACAGCGCTGGCAGCATCACCGATAGGTGCGTCGACAGGTGCGTCGGCAGGTGCACTGGCGGCTGCGTTGTCCACCGGGGTGTCGCTGGTGTGCGCGCTGGCGTTGTCACGGGCCGGTGCAGCGCCGCGTGCAGGGGCTGCGGCGTCGCGGGCCACTTCGGCGCTGCGCAGGCGCGGTGCCAGGCCGCCGAGCACGCCGTTGACGTATTTGTGGCCGTCGGTACCGCCAAACTCCTTGGCCAGCTCGATGCACTCGTTCAGCACCACGCGCCAGGGCACGTCGTGGCAGTGCTGCAATTCAAACGTGCCAATCCACATGGCAGCGTGTTCGATGGGCGAGATCTCGGCCATCTTGCGGTCTAGCAGCGGGGTGATCAGCGCGTCCAGGTCGGCAGCGGTGCTGATGCAGCCGTGCAGCACGGCGTTGTAGTGCGCTGCGTCGGCCTTGTGAAAGCCCGACAGGTCGCGCGTGAAGGCGTCGATGGACTCGGCGCTGTTGCCACCCACCAGGTGCTGGTAAAGCGCTTGCAGGACAAATTCACGGGCGCGCGTACGGCCCGACTTGGCGGCGGCCTTGCGTGCGCCCGTGCTGGTCAGGCCGGTGCGCGATTGCCGGGGCGCTTGCGCGGGGGCGGCGGGGTTGTGCTCGCTCATGACAGGGTTCCCAGGAGGTTGGCCATTTCGACGGCCACGTAGGCGGCGTCGCGCCCTTTTTCGGTTTGGCGGGCCACGGCCTGGTCGAGGTTTTCGGTGGTCAGGATGGCGTTGGCAATGGGCAGCTGGTAGTCCAGCGCAACGCGCGTGACGCCCGCACCCGATTCGTTGGCCACCAGCTCGAAGTGGTAGGTTTCGCCGCGGATGATGCAGCCCAGCGCAATCAGCGCGTCAAACTCGTCGCGCTCGGCCAGGGCTTGCAGGGCCAGCGGTACTTCCAGGGCGCCAGGCACGAACACATGGGTGATGTGCTCTGGCGCTACGCCCAGGTCTTGCAGGGCATTGCGGCAGGCCTCGGCCAGCGCGTTGGTAATGCCTTCGTTGAAGCGTGCCTGCACGATGCCGATGTGCAGCTTGCTGCCATCGAGGCCGTTGGCGGTGCCTTTGTCTGCGTTCAACATGGGTTTACTCCTTGGGGATGTAGCCGGTGATTTCGAGGCCGTAGCCCATCATGCTGGGCATGCGCCGGGGCTGGCCCATGAGCTGCATGCGCTGGACGCCGCATTCGCGCAGGATTTGTGCGCCCACGCCGTAGGTGCGCAAGTCCATGCGGCCGCGCTCGGGGGCCTGTGCCGAGCGGGCCTTGCCCTCGAACTGCTCCAGCAGTTGTGCGGCGCTTTCACCGCAGTTGAGCAGCACGGCCACGCCTTTGCCCTGGCTGGCGATGTATTGCAGGCTGCTGTCCAGCCCCCATGAGTGCATGGAGCGGTTGACTTCCAGCGCGTCGAGTACCGACAGGGGCTCGTGTACGCGCACGGGCACCACGTCTTCGGGCGCCCAGGCACCCTTGACCAGCGCCAGGTGCACGGCCTGGCTGGGCTGGTCGCGGAAAGCGTGGGCGGTGAACTCGCCGTAGGCCGTTTGCAGCGTGCGCTGGCCCACCTTTTCGACCAGCGATTCGGTGCGGCTGCGGTACTCGATCAGGTCGGCGATGGTGCCAATCTTCAGGCCGTGTTCGGCGGCAAAAACTTGCAGATCGGGCAGGCGCGCCATGGTGCCGTCGTCTTTCATGATCTCGCAGATCACGGCAGCGGGGCTGCAGCCGGCCAGGGCCGACAGGTCGCAACCCGCTTCGGTGTGGCCTGCGCGCATGAGCACGCCGCCATCCACCGCTTGCAGCGGGAAGATGTGGCCTGGCTGCACCAGGTCGGTGGGCTGGCTGCTCTGGGCCACGGCCACCTGCACGGTGCGGGCGCGGTCGGCTGCGCTGATGCCGGTGGTCACGCCCTCAGCGGCCTCGATGGACACCGTGAACGCGGTGCTGTAGACGGTGCCGTTGCGCGCCGCCATGGGCGGCAGTTTCAAGAATTCGCAGCGCTCGCGTGTCAGCGTCAGGCAGATCAGGCCACGGCCAAAGCGGGCCATGAAGTTGATGGCCTCGGGCGTGACGTGGTCAGCGGCCAGCACCAGGTCGCCTTCGTTTTCGCGGTCTTCCTCATCGACGAGGATGACCATGCGCCCGGCGCGCATTTCGGCCACGATCTCTTGCACCGGCGAGATGGGTGCGGGGGTCAGGGGGGTTGTCATGGGGGCTTTCTTCGGTGGGCCGCAGGGGGTGGGCCGCGTTGCAGCACCGCCGCACGGTGGGCCGGTGCGTGGTTGGCACGCGGGCCCAAAAAGGCTGGATTTTAGCGCCGTGGCGTGGGCCGTGCGCGCAGGGCGGTCTATATACCGGGCATTTCCAGCACCACGTCCGAGGCCGGGTGCGCCACGCAAGGCAGCACACAGCCGCTGGCGATCTCTTCTGCCGACAGGCCCGGCCAGTCCACGCTGTAGCGCACCTGGCCGCTGGCCAGCTGGCCTATGCAGGTGCGGCAGGTGCCGTTGCGGCAGGAGCTGGGCCAGTCAATGCCGCCTTGCTCCAGCGACACCAGCAGCGGCTGCTCGGGCCAGGCGTCGCACTGCTGGCCATCGGGGTGGGTGCGGGCAATAAAAAACGGGACGGCATGCGGTGCAGCGGAGGCAGTGGTCATGGTGAAATAAATAGTTAAAAGTGGACTGTGGCCTTGCGTGGCGGGCGCTAGCAGCTATTTAATTGATAGCGTTCTGTGGCTTGTGCTATGCCCACCCCCCGTCATGCGGGTGTGCCTGAAAAATAGGCAATGCGTTTTAGGGCCTTATCAATCAATGACTTAGCGCGCTAATGCAAGACTTTTTCAGAGTTATCCACACGATTGTCCAACGGAACAAGGGATAACCCTAGTCCGGTGGGTGTGCGAAGTTGCCTAAAAAATAGGCATATCGTTGAATTTCATTAAAAATCAAGCACTTGCGTAGCTCATACAAGGCTTGTCAAAACTTGTCCACAGGATTGTCCAGTGCGCGCAGGGATAACCGCGCGCTGGCGCCTGCCCCGGTTTCAGGCCACCGACACGCCCTTCCAGAAGGCCACATGGCCGCGCACATGTTCGGCCTCGGGGCGCGGGTCGGCATACGTCCAGGCCGCTTCGGGGTTGAGTTCGCCGTTCACCAGCAGCGACAAATACGTGGCCTGGCCCTTCCAGGGGCAGGTGGTTTTGTGGTTGCTGAAGGTGAAGTATTCGCGGTGCAGTGCGCTCTCGGGAAAGTAGTGGTTTCCTTCGACCAGTATGGTGTCGTCGCTCTCGGCGACCACCACGCCGTTCCAGATGGCTTTCATGGGTTCTCCTCGTCAGGGTTAAAGGTTAAAAATGGCTCCAGCGCCCGCCCAGTGCGCGCGAGCAGCTATCAAAAACATACTGCATCCGGCGCTGGGCGCCCAGGCCGCGAGGCAAGGGCGATGGTACGCGCCGGGTTTGGCCAGGGCCGTCAGCAAGCCGTGGTCTGGCCGTGTTAAGTTTCGGCCCGAAACAAAAGATAGGCAATGACACATGACAGCCTTGCAGAAAAAAATGATCGCGCCCACCCTGGAGCAGCTCACGGGCATGCGCCGTGGCATTGAAAAAGAAGGCCTGCGCGTGCTGCCCAGCGGCAGCCTGGCCTTGACGCCCCACCCGCTGGCGCTGGGCGCAGCGCTGACGCACCCGCACATCACCACCGACTACAGCGAGTCGCAAATCGAGCTCATCACCGGCGCGCGCCTGGGCGTACAAGAGTGCCTCGATGAGCTGACGGCCATTCACCAGTTTGTGTACCACACGCTGCAGGCGCAGGGCGGCGAGATGCTGTGGGTGTCGAGCATGCCCTGCGGCTTGCCCACCGACGAGACCATCCCGCTGGCGCGCTACGGCAGCTCCAACGTGGGCCGCGCCAAGAGCGTGTACCGCATGGGCCTGGGCCACCGCTACGGGCGGCGCATGCAGACCATCTCGGGCCTGCACTACAACTGGTCGTTGCCGGGCGTGACCAGCGACCAATACTTTGCGCTGATCCGCAATTTCCGCCGCCACGCCTTTGTGCTGCTGTACCTGTTTGGCGCTTCGCCTGCGCTGTGCCCGTGCTTTGTGCAGGGGCGCGACCACGCCTTGCAGCCGCTGGGCGACAGCGGCGCTTCGCTCTACCTGCCGCACGCCACGTCGCTGCGCATGGGCCGCCTGGGCTACCAGAGCGACGCCCAGGCCAGTCTGGCCGTGAGCTACAACGGCCTGGAGGGCTACGCCAACTCCCTGCACGAAGCCTTGACCCAGCCGTACCCCGCCTACGAGGCCGTGGGCGTGCGCAACCCCGGCGGCGACTACAACCAGCTGGCCACCAGCCTGCTGCAGATCGAGAACGAGTTCTACGGCACCATCCGCCCCAAGCGCACCGTGCGCACCGGCGAGCGCCCGCTGCATGCCCTGCGCGAGCGCGGTGTGGAATACGTGGAAGTGCGCCTGATGGACCTCGATCCCTTCGAGTCGGTGGGCATTGCCGCCCAGACCATGCGCTTTCTGGACGTGTTTTTGCTGCACTGCCTGCTCTCGGACAGCCCGCCCGACACGCCCGCCGAGATTGCCCAAATCAAGCACAACCAGCACCTGACGGCAGAGCGCGGCCGCGAGCCGGGCCTGACCTTGCAGCGCCAGGGCCAGCCGGTGGCGCTGGCCACTTGGGGCGCCGACATCCTGGCCGAGTGCGCGCCGCTGGCCGCCGCGCTGGACGCGGCCCACGCCACCGACGCCTACAGCGTGGCCTTGCAGGCGGCGCAGGCGCGGCTGGCACAGCCCGAGAGCACGCCCTCGGCGCGGGTGTTGCAAGAGATGGCGGCGCAGGGCAACAGCTTCAACGCGTTTGCTTTGCAGCAGTCGGTGCGCGCCCGCGACGCCCTGCTGCAGCAACCCTGGCCCGCCGCACAGCAACAGCACTTCGAGGCCCTGGCGCGCGAATCCATCGCCGCGCAAAAAGCCATCGAGGCCGCCGACACCCTGGCCTTCGAGGACTGGCGCCAGCGCTATGTGGCGGTGGAGGAGCTGGGCTGATTTTTTCTGGGGCCCATTTTTAGATCGAATTGGCCTCTAAAGCTTGTACAGCGGGCGCTTACAGCTCACTAAGTTGTAGCAGCGCTTCCTGGCGCCAGTATTCTGTGGCCGCGTAAAACCCCTCCCAGACGCAGCCGTTGCAGCCGCGTCCGCAGCAGCTGGTGGGCTCGGGTGGTGGTGCGCGCAGTGCCACACCCGCAGCATCGGCCTGTTGCTGCAGTTGCTGGAACAGACGCCGGGCGCTGGGCAGATCGTTGGCGGGGGCGGGCAGGGCGGGAGTCGCCACGGGAGCGGTGCCGGGCACGGGCGAAAGTGCGGGTGCGGTGGGGGCGGCCTCGGGCACGGGCGCTGCGGGCGGTGCGGTGCCGCTCATGGCTGGCGGCGCTGGGCAGCGCGCTGGCGCAGGCCGTACTGCACCAGAAAAGCCACGCCCAGCACCAGCGCAAACCAGCCCACCACGGCGGCCTGGTGCATCATTTCGCGCACGCTGCCCGAGCGGGCAAAGTACGGCGCCAGCAGCACGATCAGCCCGATCAGCGCGCAGGTCACGCCCTTGAACAACAACTCCTGGTCGGCTTTGCGCTGGCGCGCGGTGGGGGTGCGGTCGGGTGAGTTCATGGCAGTCAGCGGCGGGTGAGCGCAGGGGTGCAGTGGGGCAATGGCGGCGTGGGGCGCAGTGCGCCCGGCGCGCGATTATCGGCGCGGGCTGCGTTCCATGTGGGGTGCAGGGGCTGTGCGGCCTCTGGTGCCGGGGTGTGGTTTGGGGGTGTGGCCTGCGGTGCAGGACAATCAGCCCCCTCTTTACCGCCTGCTGCTTCCATGCGCCGTTCGAAACACCTGCCTTTTACTGCCACCTGGGGCCGCTGGGCGCGTGGCGCCGCGCTGTGCCTGCGCATGACGCGCCCGGGGTTTCTGGTGATGACGGCGGTGGGCTGTCTGGTGGGGCTGGCCAGTGCGCACGGCTCGGGCGTGGCACTGTCGCTGCCCGCCGCGCTGGCCACGCTGGTGCTGGCGCTGCTGGCCCATGCAGCGGCCAACCTGCTCAACGACCACGCCGACGCCCTCAATGGCGCCGACGCGGCCAACGTGCAGGGGCTGTATCCCTTCACCGGCGGATCGCGCCTGGTGCAGAACGGCGTCGTGCAGGTGCAGGACATGCGCCGCCTGGCCCTGGCGCTGCTGGTGCTGGTGGTGCCCGGCGGGCTGTGGCTGGCTTGGCACAGCGGCCCGGGGCTGCTGTGGATAGGCGCCGTGGGTCTGGTGTTGGGCTGGGCCTATTCGGCACCGCCGCTGGCCCTGATGGCGCGTGGCCTGGGCGAGCTGGCAGTGGCATGCTCCTGGGCCTTGATTGCCGTCGGCGCCGACTATGTACAGCGCGGCCAGTGGGCCGGGGTGTCTGCGGCAGCAGCGGTCAGTTTTGGCCTGATGAGCGCCAATGTGCTGGTGGGCAATGCCTTTCCGGATGCGGCCTCGGATGCGCTGGTGGGCAAACGCACCCTGGCCGTGCGCCTGGGGCCGCGTGGGGCGGCTGTGCTGTACCTGCTGCTGGCCGTGCTGGCGCATGGCTGGGTGGGCGCGATGGTCTGGGCCAGCGTACTGCCGCCCACGGCCCTGTGGGCGTGGCTGGCGGCGCCGCTGGCGCTGGTGGCGGGCACTTTGCTGCTGCGCCATGGTGCCCAGCCTGCGCGATTGCGCCCGGCCCTGGTGCTGGGCATTGCCGCCGTGCTGGTGCACGGCGTGGCGCTGTCGCTTGGAATTTGGAATTTTTGAAAGAACACGAACATGGCTATCCAGTGGTTTCCCGGTCACATGCACCTGACCAAGAAGGCAATTGCCGAACGCATCAAAGACATCGACGTGGTGATCGAGGTGCTGGACGCGCGCCTGCCCGGCTCCAGCGCCAACCCGCTGCTGGCCGAGCTGACGGGCCACAAGCCCACGCTCAAGGTGCTGAACAAACAAGACGTGGCCGACCCCGAGCGCACCGCGCTGTGGCTGGACTGGTACAACGCCCAAAGCGATACCGCTGCCGTGCCGCTGGACGCCTCCGAGCCCGCGCCCGCGCGCAAGCTCATCGACGGCTGCCACCGCCTGGCGCCCAACCGGGGCGGCATGGCCAAGCCCATGCGCGTGCTCATTTGCGGCGTGCCCAACGTGGGCAAGTCCACGCTCATCAACACGCTGACCAACAAGCGCCATGCCAAGACCGGCGACGAGGCTGGCATCACCAAGCTGGAGCAGCGCATCACGCTGACCGATGACTTTTATCTGTGGGATACGCCCGGCATGCTCTGGCCGCGCATCACCGCACCCGAGAGCGGCTTCAACCTGGCCGCCAGTGGCGCCATTGGCCGCAACGCCTACGACGAAGAGCTGGTGGCGCTGGAGCTGCTGCAACGCCTGCAAACGCACTACGCCCCGCTGCTGGAGGCGCGCTACAAACTGGGCCTGCCCGAAGGCGCCGTGGCCCAGCTGCGCGACGACGAACTGCTCGAAGCCATTGGCCGCAAACGCGGCGCCATGCTGGGCGGTGGTCGCGTCAACCTGCAAAAAACGGCCGAGATCGTGATGACCGACTTTCGCGCCGCCATCCTGGGGCGCATCACGCTGGAGACGCCCGCCGAGTTTGAAGCCTGGCGCGCCGCTGGTGCCTTGCAAGACGCCGAGCGCGAAGCCAAAAAACAGGCCCGGGCGAGCAAGAAAAAGGGCCGCAAAGCGCCCGAAGCGCCGTAACCCGCCGTACCGCAGCCCGCTGCGCCCCTTTGTCTTCTGCTTTTTTGAGGCCAAAAACGACTCCAGCGCTTGCAGGGCAAGCGCTGGAAGCTATCAATTAAAGAGCAAAAAACCAGCTGCCGGGGGCGCGCAGCTGGTAGAGCGCGGGCTTATTTGTTCTTGTCTTTTCCGCGCGGGATGACGGAGGTGACGGGGGGCATGGGCCGGTCAGAGCCACTGCCTTCCCGGGGCGGCGAAGTGTCCTTCTTCGGTTTTTTCGCCATCTTGTTGTTGTGCATCTGTCCTTTGGCCATGTGTTTCTCCGTGCGGGTTTCGGGATGTTTCAATCCACGCCCAAGGGGCGAGTAGGTGAGGCAGCGATGGTATGCGCAAAGCGCACGCTGCGCCGACATAGGGCGACAATGGGCGCCACCATGAAAACCATTCTTCCTTTGCAACTGCTGGTGGCCCCCGATAAAAACGATCCCCGCCCGCTCATTCTTTACCATGGCCGCCGCTGCCCCGACGGCTTTGGCGCCGCGCTGGCAGCCTGGCTGTTTTACGGCGGCCAGGCCGAACTGGTCGGGCTGGACCACGGCGATGTGCAAACCCTGGCCGACCTGCCCGACACCGAGGGCAGGGCCGTCTATATCCTGGATTTTTCGTTCTCTGCCGACATCCTGCGCGGCATCGAGGAGCGCGCTGCCAAACTGGTCATGCTCGACCACCACAAAAGCGCTGCTGAAAAACTCACCGGCTTTGCCTGCCGCTGCGGCGTTGTCCACTTTGACATGAGCAAGTCGGGCGCGCGGCTGGCGTGGGAGTTTTTCCACCCCGAGCAGCCGCTGCCCGCCCTGATTGCCTACATCGAAGACCGCGATATCTGGAAATGGGAGTTCCCTGAGAGCGCAGGCTTTTTGTCAGCCCTGGACATGGAGCCGCAGGACTTTGCCCGTTGGCAGGAGATTGCCGCCTTCAGCCCCGAGCAGCTGGCCACCTTCATGGCGCGCGGCACCGCCATGGACGAGAAATACCGCAAGCTGTGTACCGATTTGGCGGAAAACGCCCAACCGCTGGTCTTCAACGGCGTGGCCGGCCTCATGGTGAATGTGCCCGGCGTGTTTCACAGCCTGGTGGGTGACCTGCTGGCGCGCCAGTCGGGCACTTTTGCGCTGATGTGGAGCACGGGCGCCAAAGGCGTCAAAGTGGGCTTGCGCTCGCGCAGCGAGTTCAATTGCATTCCGCTGGCCGAAAGCATGGGCGGTGGCGGCCACGCGCAGGCTTGCGGCTTCAAGATGGGCACCGAGCGCCTGCCCGAGTTGCTGGGCGGCGTGTTCAACGCCCAGCCACCGGCAGCGGGCTGACGCAGCAGCAGGTGCTTACGCGGTGGCAAACACCTGCGCCACAAACCCCCGGAACCAGGTCAGTGCCGGGGCTTCGGTGCGGCCTTGCAGCGTGATGTAGGCAAAGTGCGCCTGCGCGCGCTGGGCGGGCTGCAAGTCCAGCTGCACCAGCCGCCCGGTCTGTAGCCCTTCGCGGGCTGCGGCCACGATGCCCAGGTACACCGCCAGCGATCGCTCCACCGCTGCGATCAGGCTGGCCACTTCTTCGCCTTGCAGCGTGACCATGCGCTGCGGGTCGGCAGCGCTGCCGTACTGCGCCACCAGCAGGCGTGCCACCTCGTCCGACAGCGGGGTGGACGCCACCGGGTAGCGCAGCACATCGGCAATGCCCACGCAGGGCAGTTGCAGCAGTGGGTGGTCGGCGCGGCAGACAAACCCCGCTGGCTGGTAGCCCAGCGACGTGATGTGCAGGTCGGGGGCCGGCGCCACCCGGTAGGCATCAATCACCAGCGCGTCCAGCTGGCGTGCGCGCAATTGCAGCAGTTGCAGCTCGGTGGAGCCGCGCGTGATCGAGACGCGCAGGTCGGGGTGCTGCCCGGCGGCATGGCACAGCAGCGGCGTGGTCAGCAAGGCGCCGGGGCCTGATCCCAGGCCCACGCGAATCTGGCCGCCGCCGCCTTGCAGCAGCTCGGCGCTGCGCTGGAGTTCCGAAGCCTCCAGCACGATGCGCCGTGCGCGCACCACCACCTCGCAGCCCAGCGGCGTCAGCTCGTTGCGTTTGCCGATGCGGTCGAGCAACTTGCCACCCAATTCTTCTTCCAGGTTCTGGATGCTGCGGCTCAGCGCCGACTGCGTGATAAAGCACTGCTCTGCCGCCCGGCTGAACGAGCCGGTATCGGCCAGCGCCAGCAAATGCTCCAGGTGTTTGATATTCATGCTGACCTATTCGCTCAAAGAATATTTATCAGAAAAATAATGCATTAGACGCATAAAAAACGCCGCCCTACGATGGCGCTTCCAACCCACCACAACGACGAGACAAACATGACCTTTTGCAAACGCCGCTTTCTCCAGCACAGTGCTGCCTGGTTCGCTGGCCTGGGCCTGGCCGCTGGTGCCATGGCGCAGAGTTTTCCTGCCAAGCCCGTCACGTTGATGGTGCCGTACCCGGCGGGCGGCATCTCGGACGTGATTGCCCGCACGGTGAACAACGCGCTCTCCAAGCAGCTGGGCCAGCCCGTGGTGGTAGAAAACCTGGGCGGCGCCAACGGCTCCATCGGCGCGCAGAAGGTACTCAACGCACCAGCTGATGGCCACATGGTTTTCCAGGGCTCGCCCAACGAGCTGATCCTGGCGCCGCTGGCCATTTCGTCCATCAAGTTCAAGAGCGAAGACTTCCGCCTGGTGCAGATGATTGCCACGGCGCAGATTGCGTTTTTGGCGCGCAAAGACATTCCGGCCAACAGCGTCGATGAGTTTCTGGACTACGCGCGCAAGATGGCCAAAGAGGGCAAGCCCGTCACCTACGCCTCGGTGGGGCCTGGCAGCTTCTACCACCTGCTGGGCGAGCATTTGTCCAAAACCACCGGCATTGCCATGACGCATGTGCCCTACAAAGGCGCCGCGCCCGCCAGCCAGGATTTGATTGCCAGCCAGGTCGATATCTTCCTGGGGCCCTACGGCAAGATGTACGAAGGCTTGTACAAGGACGGCAAGATCAAGATCCTGGCCATGCTCAACAAGACGCGCGAAGAAAGCACCAAGCAATACCCCCTGATCACCGAGAGCAAGCAGCTCAAGGACTTTGATTTCAATATCTGGACGGGTTACTTCGTCAAGAAAGACACGCCCGAGCCCATCGTGCAGGTGCTGCACAAGGCCATCACCGACACGCTGAGCGATCCGACCGTCCACGCCGGCCTGGAGGCCAGCAGCCAGCTGACGGCCAAGCCGCTGCCGCTGGCGGCGGTGGGCAAGGCCTATGCCGACGGTACGGCGCAGTTCCGTGCCATTGCCAAGTCCATCGATTTGCAGGCGCAGTAACACCATGCCAGGCTCCCTGTCCCGCAGCCCCGGCACCTTGTCGGCCTTGCACGCCTTGTCGGCGGAGTTCACGGCGCTGCGCCGCGACATCCATCGCCACCCCGAACTGGGCTACCAGGAGTTCCGTACCAGTGAGCTGGTGGCCCAGCGGCTGGCCTCCTGGGGCTACCGCGTCACGCGCGGCCTGGGGGGTACGGGGGTGGTGGGCCAGCTGGTGTGTGGCCAGGGCGGCAAGCGATTGGGCCTGCGCGCCGATATGGATGCGCTGCCCATCCAGGAGGCCACCGGCCTGCCGCACGCCAGCAGCCACGCTGGCCTGATGCACGCCTGCGGGCATGACGGCCATACCGCCATGCTGCTGGCCGCAGCCAAGCACCTGGCCGAGCACGGCCAGTTTGATGGCACGCTCAACCTCATCTTTCAGCCTGCCGAGGAGGGCCTGGGCGGCGCCAAAAAGATGATGGAAGACGGCCTGTTTGAGCAGTTTCCGTGCGACGCCATTTTTGCCATGCACAACATGCCGGGTTTTCCGCGCGGCCAGTTGCTGCTGCGCGAGGGCGCCACCATGGCCTCCAGCGAGAACATCACCATCACGCTGCAAGGCCAGGGCGGCCATGGCGCTATGCCGCACGTGGCCATCGACCCGGTGGTGGCCGGTGCGGCCATCGTGATGGGCTTGCAGACCATCGTGGCGCGCAATGTGCCGCCGCTGCACATGGCGGTGATCACCGTCGGCGCTTTCCAGGCGGGCGAGGCCAACAACGTGATTCCGCAAACGGCCACGCTGAAACTGAGCGTGCGCTCGCTAGACCGCGCGGTGCGCCAGCTGCTCAACCGCCGCATCCGCGAGCTGGTCGAGGCGCAGGCGCACAGCTACGGCTGCCAGGCCACGGTGGATTTTCAGGGGGGCTACCCGGTGCTGGTCAACACCCAGCCCGAGACCGAGTTTGCGCGCCAGGTAGCGCTGGAGCTGCTGGGGGCCGACCAGGTGGTGCTGCAAACGGCCCCCCTGACCGGCAGCGAGGACTTTGCCTTCATGCTGGAGCAGGTGCCGGGCAGCTATCTGTTCATTGGCAACGGCGACGCGGCCAGCGGCGGCCACGGCGCCTGCATGGTGCACAACCCGAACTACGATTTTGACGACGGCAACATCGCCATCGGCAGCGCCTACTGGGTGCGGTTGACCGAGCGGTTTTTGTCGGCCTGAATCGTGCCGGGGCGTCCGGGCAGAGCGGTGCGGCGGGTCAGCTGCCCAGGTAGTGCCAGGCCCATTGCTGTTGCAGGCGCAGCCAATCGGCGGCATCAGGCACGTGGGCTTGCAGGGCGTTCCAGTCGCAGGCCAGCTCCAGCGGTGCGCCGGTGGCGGGGTGGGGCACGGTCAGCGATTGCGCGTGCAGCCACAGCCGTGTCTGCCCCAGTTGCTCTGCCCACCAGCGGTTGAGCGGGCCTTTGCCGTGGGTAGCGTCGCCCAAAATGGGGTGGGCCAGGTGCTTGAGGTGGCGCCGGATCTGGTGGCGCCGCCCGGTCGTGGGCACGGCTTCGACCAGCGAGGCGCGCGTGGTGGGGTGGCGCGCATCAAAGCACGCGTTCAACTCCAGGCGCGCCAGGCAGCGAAAGCGGGTGTGGGCGTCTTGCACCGGCGCATCCGGGGGCGCATCGTCGGGGCGCAGAGGGTGGTGGACGTCGGCGTGTTCCGGCAACCAGCCGCGCACCAGGGCGATGTAGCGTTTGTGCGTGCGCTGCTGCTCAAAGGCCAGGCCCAGGGCGCGGGCGGCATCGCTGTGCAGCGCCATCACGAGCACGCCGCAGGTGCCTTTGTCGAGCCGGTGTACCGGGTACACGCGCTGGCCCAGCTGGTCGCGCAGGGTTTGCAGCACGAAGCGGGTTTCGCCCGCGTCCAGCCCGGTGCGGTGTACCAGCCAGCCTGCGGGCTTGTATACCGCCACCAGATGTTCATCGCGCCACAGGATGTGCAGCGGGCCGGGGATGCTGGCATCGGTACCGGCACGGTCGTGCGCCTGCGGTGCCGGGCTGGTGGGCGGCAGGGGCGGTGGTGGCAGGTTGCTCATCGTGCGCTGGCGTGTGGCATCAGCGGCGCTGGTAGCGGCGGCGGTAGTCCCACGGCGCCAGCGGGCGCGCTTGCGACCACAGCCCGACTTTGCTGGCCCGGGCCTCGCGTTGCAGGGGCACCAGTTGCGGGTGCTGCTTGGCGTAGGGCGTGTACACCCAGGCCAGGCCTGCACGCACCTGGGCCGTGGCCACGTCGGTGTTGCCGCAGCGCACGCTGGCCACGGTGCGGCCATATCTGTCGGTTTCGTGCGGCTGTATGGTGGCCGTGCGCCCGGCGCACAGCTTGAGCAGGTTGAGCCGCGCACGGCTGCCAAAGGCTTGTCGGCTTTCGGGGGCGTCGATGGCGGCAATGCGCACTTTGACGGGTTGGGCGTAGGCGCCACGCTGGTTGCAGCGGGCGGTAAGGGTGTCGCCATCGCTCACGGCGACGACCAGGCACAGCATGACGGCAAGGGACACGGGAGACAAAAAGACAGCAAGCAAAACGGGCCAGGGCCGCAGGCGGTGCCGTATGGCCACCGCCCAGCGCCGTGGGCGGGGGGCGAACTATAGCGTTTGCCCGCGTACTTGGCAGCGCGTGTGCCGATTGCCTTATTTTTAGGCGCTGCGTCAAAACCCAATGCTGGCGCGGCTTTGCGCGCTTGTCCACGAAGTTATCCACAGATTGGCCCACAGTGTCTGGGTACAAATAGGCGGCGGTTGTGGGCCCTGCCGGGGTGCCTGGATGCGGGTGGCTTGTGGCCGGTGTGGGGTAGGTGGGGCTGGTGGGGGCGGTCAATTTTTAGTCAAAACTGGCTCAAAGCCTTACGCACTGGGCGCGAGCAGCTATCAAAATAGTCAATTCAAAGGCCGGACGGGGCGCAGTGGCGGCATGGCAGCGGCGCTTTGCCTGTTTTTTGGGCGGTGCTGGCAAACCCAGTGCTGGTGCGGGTTTGGCGCACTTGTCCGGGTAGTTGTCCACAGCTTGGCGCACAGCTGCGGGGGACAAGCTGGGGGCCGGGGGCTGCGCACAGGTGGGCATCGCCGACAATGCCCCGTTGCGGCGCTGCGCCCTTCCTCTTTTTTGCTGCCTTGTTGTTGAAAGCCGTATTCCTGTGATCAAGGGCCTTGTGGCGTCCGTGCTGGCGTCGTTGTTGTTTGGCGCGATTTATTACCTGTCGCCGTTTTTGGCGCCGCTCGACGGAGAGCAGATTTTTGGCTGGCGCGTGCTCCTGACACTGCCCTTTACGACGGCGCTGCTGCTGTGGTGGGGTGAGGGCGCGCAGGTGCGGCTGCTGGCCATTCGGGTGTGCCAGCGCCCGGTGCTGGCACTGGGCCTGTGCCTGAGTGCAGCGCTGCTGGGTGTGCAGCTGTGGCTGTTCATGTGGGCGCCGCTGCAAGGGCGGGCGCTGCCGGTGTCGCTGGGCTACTTTTTGCTGCCGCTGGCACTGGTGCTGGTGGGGCGGCTGTTTTACCGCGAGCAGCTGGGCCGGGCCCAGCTGCTGGCCAGCGCCCTGGCCGGTGCCGGTGTGGCGCACGAACTGCTGCGCGTGGGCGGCGTTTCCTGGGAGACGGCGTTGGTGGCGCTGGGCTATCCGGCGTATTTCATGCTACGGCGTTTTTTGCGCACCGAAGGGCTGGCAGGCCACTGGCTGGACATGCTGCTGCTGGCCCCGGCGGCGCTGTGGTTTACCCTGCGGGCGCCGACGAGCTGGCCGCTGGTGGCGGACACCCCCGCGCTGCCACTGTTGCTGCCCGCGCTGGGGCTGGTCAGCGCGGTGGCGCTGGCGCTGTACATGGCCGCCAGCCGCTGGCTGCCCATGGGGCTGTTTGGCCTGCTCTCGTATGTCGAGCCGGTGCTGCTGGTGCTGGTGGCGCTGCTGCTGGGCGAGTCGCTGGCGCCGGGGCAGTGGCCCACATATGCCTTCGTGTTTGCCGCTGTGGGCGTGCTGGTGCTCGAAGGCGTGTGGCGCCTGTGGCACACACCCCAGGCGCTGGCCAAGACCGCACCGTGATACGGCGCTGAGTGCGCAAACATGTTCCGGGCGGGGCCATGTACTGGTTTTTTTCAATCACTCACCAAAGGAAGAAACATGGATCAACCCATCCGAATCGCTATCGCTGGCCACGGCAACCTGGGCCGAGGTGTGGAGGCCGCCTTGGCCAAAAACCCCGATATGCAGCTGGTGGGCCTCTACACCCGCCGCGCGCCTGAGCGCATCACACCGCTGCAAGCGGGAACCCCGGTGTACGCCATGGGCGCCCTGCACGGGCACACCGACCAGATCGACGTGCTGATTCTGTGCGGCGGCTCCAAGACCGACCTGCCCCAGCAAGGCCCCGCGTTGGCAGCGCTGTTCAACACGGTGGACAGCTTTGACACGCACGCGTGCATCCCTGAATACTTTGCTGCCGTGGACGCGCCCGCCCGTGCCCACGGCAAAACCGCGCTGATTTCTGCGGGCTGGGACCCGGGCATGTTCTCGGTGCAGCGCGTCATGGGCGAGGCGCTGTTGCCCGATGGCGCCACCTACACCTTCTGGGGCAAGGGCCTGAGCCAGGGGCATTCCGACGCCATCCGCCGCATCTCGGGCGTGGCGGCGGGCGTGCAATACACCATCCCTGTGCCCGAAGCGGTGGAGCAGGTGCGCAGCGGCACCCGCCCGGTGCTGAGCACGCGCCAGAAGCACCGGCGCGAATGCTTTGTGGTGCTGCAAACCGGCGCAGACCCCGGCACCGTGCGCCGCGCCATCGTCACCATGCCGCACTACTTTGATGAATACGACACGCAGGTTCACTTCATCACCCACGAGGAACTGCGCCGCGACCACAGCGCCATGCCACACGGCGGCTTTGTCATTCGCAGCGGCAACACCACGCCCGAAAACGGCCAGGTGATCGAGTACGGCCTCACGCTGGACAGCAACCCCGAGTTCACCGCCAGCGTGCTGGTGGCCTATGCCCGTGCGGTGTACCGCCTGCACCAGCAGGGGCAGTACGGCGCCAAAACGGTGCTGGACGTGGCGCCGGGCTTGCTGTCGCCGCACAGCCCCGAGCATTTGCGCGCGCATGCGTTGTGATCACTTTTGAGTGCCGAATAGGTTTCTAGCGCTTGCTGGGTAAGCGCTAGTAGCTATCATTTTTGAAGAAATCACCAGCCACTTTCCATGGCTGGCAAAAAAATCCAGGTTCCTATATGAATTTCATATAGGAGGCGGTTACACTGCGCCTCCTATATGAATTCCACACTGCGCATTCCGCTCAATGCTTCGCCTGAACAGGTGCAGCGCCTGCAGGCTTTGCAGCAGGGCTTTGCGCAGGTGTGCAACGCACTGGCGCCGCTGGTGCAGCAAACGCGCATCTGGAACCGGGTGGCGCTGCACCACCTGGCCTACCGGCAGTTGCGTGAGCAGTTTCCCGAGATGGGCTCGCAGATGGTGTGCAACGCGATTTACTCCGTCTCGCGCACCTGCCGGCTGGTGTTTCAGCACCCGGCCAGCCCCTTTCACCTGACGCGCCTGGGCGACAAGCCGCTGCCGCGGCTGCGCTTTGCACCCAGCTGCCCCGTGTACTTTGACCGGCACACCCTGAGCCTCAAGGGCGGGCAGTTGTCCATGTTCACGTTGGACGGGCGCATGCGCTTTCAGCTGGCGTTGCGCCCCGAAGACGAGGCGGCGTTCCATGCCAGCAAACTGCGCGAGATCGTGCTGGCCCGCAGCCCTGATGGCGTGTACGTGCTGTCGTTCTTTTTGGTCGATCCCGATGAGCCCGCCGTGGCCAGCAGCCCTGCCTTGCCCGACGGTGGCGAAATTCCCGAGTATGTGATGGTTGAAGAAGTGGCATGAACCCCAATAAACCCCCGTCTGAACTGCGCGCGGCCCTGGCCGATTTGCGCCCTTATTTTGTCCGCGCTGGCTGGTTCAGTGTGCTGGCCAGCTTGCTGGTGCTGGCCCCTTCGGGCTACATGCTGGAGGTATATAGCCGCGTGGTTACCAGCCGCAACCACCTGACGCTGGTCATGCTCACCTTGCTGGTGCTGGGCGTGTATGTGCTGATGGAGGTGTTGGAGTGGGCGCGTGGCGAGCTGATGCGCGCCGCGGGCCTGGCGCTGGATGCGCGCCTGTCAGGGCGCATTTTTCAGGCGATTTTTGAGGCCAACCTGCGCCGCATTTCCGGTGGCACCCAGCAGCCGCTGAACGATTTTCGGCAGGTGCGCGATTTTCTGTCCTCGCCTGCGCTGCTGGCCATGATGGAGGCGCCAGTGGCACTGGTCTTCATGGTGCTGCTGTTTTTGATCAGTCCGGTGCTGGGCTGGGTGTCGCTGGCGTTTGCCGTGGTGCTGACGGTGGTGGGCTGGTTCAACGAGCGCAGCACCAAGCCCACGCTGATGGAGGCCAACCGCAGCGCCATCGCTGCCCAGCAGTATGCCGATGGCTCGCTGCGCAACGCACAGGTGATCGAGTCCATGGGCATGTTGCGCGATATTCATGCCCGCTGGATGGATAAGCAGCGTGAGTTCCTGAACCTGCAGGCCAAGGCCTCTGAGGCTGCCGGTGGCTACCAGGCGGTGTCCAAATTGTTGCAAACCGTCCTCAGCTCGCTGCTGCTGGGGTTGGGCTGCTGGTTGCTGTTGCACAACAGCCTCAATGGCGGCGACGGGATGATGATCATTGCTTCGGTGCTGGGTGGGCGCGTGCTGGCGCCGCTGGTGCAGGTGGTGGCCCAGTGGCAGGCCGTGGTCAATGTGCGCGACGCTTGGACGCGCCTCGATAACCTGCTGACCGCCGTGCCCCCGCGCCCCGAGAACATGGCTTTGCCCGCACCGCGCGGCGCTGTGCAGGTCGAGCAACTGGTAGCCGGTGCGCCCGGCACACAGGCTGGCAACATCCTCAAAGGCGTAGCGTTTGCGCTGGCCCCGGGTGAGGTGCTGGCGGTGGTCGGGCCCTCGGCCTCGGGCAAGACGACGCTGGCGCGTCTGCTGACCGGGCTGTGGCCTGCAGCCATGGGCAAGGTGCGTCTGGATGGCGTGGATGTGTTCACCTGGGACAAAGCCGAGCTGGGCCCCTGCGTGGGCTATCTGCCCCAGGGCGTGGAGCTGTTCGAGGGCTCGGTGGCTGAGAACATCGCCCGCTTTGGCCAGGTGGATCACACCCAGGTCGAGGCCGCAGCCCGCGCCGTGGGCCTGCATGAATTCATTCTGACCCTTCCCCAGGGTTACGACAGCCCGGTGGGCGATGGCGGCGCGCGCCTGTCAGGTGGCCAGCGCCAGCGCATCGGCTTGGCACGGGCTATTTACGGCAACCCGGTGTTTGTCGTGCTCGACGAGCCCAACTCCAGCTTGGACGAAGAGGGCGACGCAGCCCTGGCCCGCACCATCGCCACCCTGAAGGCGCGTGGCACCACCTTTGTGGTGATGACGCACCGCACCAGCGTGCTGGCCGTGGCCGACAAGATGCTGGTGCTGCGCGATGGGCAAATGCAGGCTTTTGGACCGCGCGACGAGGTGCTGGCTGCGCTGCAGCAGGCCGCCCAGCCGCAACAACGGCCCCAGGCTGCACCCACAGCGGCTACGCGCATCGCCGGTGTCGCCTGAGTCACGCCAGAAACCAAGACCATGAAAAAATTTGCCTTCTTTGACCGCAGCGAACTGACGCAGGTGCTGTGGAGTTTTCGCCGCGAATTCCTGATGGTGGGCTTGTTCAGCATGGTGGCCAACGTGCTGATGCTCTCGCCCACGTTGTACATGTTGCAGGTTTATGACCGCGTCATGCTCAGCCGCAGCGAGCTGACGCTGCTGGCGGTGTCGCTGATCACTTTGTTTTTGTTTGGCGTGATGGCCTTTGCCGAGTGGATGCGCTCGCGGGTGCTGGTGCGCACGGGCGTGCGGCTGGATGCGGTGCTGGGCACGCGGGTGTTCAATGCCAGCTTTGAGTCGTACCTGAGCCAGTCCGGCACCGGCCCGGCGCGCGCCTTTGGCGATTTGATCCAGATTCGCCAGTTCATCACTGGCAACGGCATATTTGCCTTTTTTGATGCGCCTTGGGCACCGGTGTATCTGGCGGTGTTGTTTTTTCTGCACCCTTTGCTAGGGTGGCTGGCGATTGGTTTTGCCTTGGTGCAAATGGCGCTGGCCTGGCTGGGCCACAGCCGCACCGTAGCGCCCGCTGAAGCGGCATCCAAGGCCAGCAGCGAATCGGGTTCCTACCTGCAAAGCAAGCTGCGCAACGCGGAAACGCTCGAATCCATGGGCATGGTGAGCAACCTGCGTCCGCACTGGGCGCAGCGCCACCAGCAGACGCTGCAATTGCAGTCGGCGGCGCAGGCCATCACGGGGCGCATCACAGCGTTGAGCAAGTTCATCCGTTACTCGCAGCAATCGCTGGCGCTGGGTGCCGGGGCCTTGCTGGTGATTGACGGTCAGCTCTCGCCCGGGGGCATGATTGCCGCCAACGTGTTGATGACGCGCGCGCTCTCGCCGATCGACATGTTGGTGGGTACTTGGCGCGGGTTTATCAGCGCCCGTTCGGCTTTCGAGCGACTCGAAGCCTTGCTGCGCGACTACCCCGAGCGCGATCCAGCCCTCTCGCGCGTGGCTCCCCAAGGCGCACTGACGTTGCGCGATGTGGTAGCCACCGCGCCGGGCCGCAAAACCCCCATCCTCAAGGGGGTGAGCACGGCAGTGCAGGCGGGCACCGTCACGGTGGTGCTTGGCCCTTCGGGTTCGGGCAAGTCCACACTGGCGCGCTGCATGGTGGGCATCTGGCCGGATGTCTCGGGCGAGGTGCTGCTGGACGGCCTGCCCATCAACGGCTGGGACCGCACCGAGCTGGGCCCCCACCTGGGCTACTTGCCCCAAGACATCGAGCTGTTCGAGGGCACGATTGCCGAGAACATCGCCCGTTTTGGCGAGGTGGTGTCCGACAAGGTGATTGCCGCCGCGCGCAGCGCCGGGCTGCACGAAATGATTTTGCGTTTCCCCAAAGGCTACGACACCCCGATTGGCGAAGCCGGCGGCCTGCTCTCAGGCGGGCAGCGCCAGCGCATCGGGCTGGCGCGGGCGGTGTATGGCGACCCGGTACTGGTCGTGCTCGATGAGCCCAATGCCAACCTGGACGACGTGGGCGAAGCCGCCCTGGTGCGTGCCGTGCAGGAGCTCAAGGCCCAGGGGCGCACGGTGTTTCTGATTACCCACCGGCCCGGCATTCTGGCCGTGGCCGACCGCCTGCTCATTCTGCGCGATGGCCAGGTGCAGGCCGATGGCCCGCGCGACCAGGTGCTGGCGGCACTGCGCGCTGCACAGGCTGCGCAAGCGCAAGGCGGCTCGGGCGCTGGTACTGCAGTGGCGCCCCAGCCAGTCTGATCGCTGCGCCGGTTTTCTGCTTTTATGACATCCAACTTTGTCGAGTTCTGACATGGGTACACCACTTTTGAGTTCTTCTTCTGCCGGCAAAAGCCTTGCTGGTGCGGTTGCCGACGTGCCTGGCGCTGGTGCAGCGCCTGCCCCGGCTACAGATGCCCGGCGCGTGGGCCGCGCGGGCCTGTGGGCGCTGGCCATCGGGTTTGGCGGATTTTTGCTGTGGGCCGGGCTGGCGCCCCTGGACGAGGGCGTGCCAGGCCAGGGCCTCGTGGCCATCGACACCAAGCGCAAGGCGGTGCAGCACCTGAGCGGCGGCATCGTCAAGGAAGTGCTGGTGCGCGAGGGCGATGTGGTCAAAGAGGGCCAGCTGCTGGTGCGCCTGGATGAAGCCGTGGCGCGCGCCAACCACGAATCTTCGCGCCAGCGCTACCTGGGCTTGCGCGCCATGCAAGCGCGTCTGGAGGCCGAGCAACTGGGCCGTGCCAGTGTGCGCTTCCATGCCGATCTGGAGGCGGCTGCGTCCGATCCGCTGATCCGTCAGCAAATGCTCAACCAGGAGCAATTGTTCATGACCCGGCGCAACCTGCTGCGCTCGGATTTGCAATCGATTGAAGAAAACATCCAGGGCCAGCAAGGGCTGCTGACTGCCTACGCCAGCATGTTGACCCACCGGCGCAGCCAGCTGGCCTTGATCAACGAGGAGCTGGGCAATTTGCGCGGGCTGGTCAAAGAGGGTTATGCACCGCGCAACCGCCAGCTGGAGATGGAGCGCATGGTGGCTGACTCCAGCTCTGCGATCGCCGATTTGCAGGGCAATACCGTGCGTGCCCAGCGCGCCATTGGCGAGCTGCGCCAGCGTGCCATGTCGCGCCAGCAGGACTTCCGCCGTGAGGTGGAGACGCAGCTGGCCGATGTCAGCCGCGAGGTGTTGTCTGAGGAACAAAAGTTCAAGGCCGTGACCAACGACCTTGAGCGTACCGAGATCAAGGCGCCAGCAGCGGGTCAGGTGGTGAGTCTGGCAGTGCAGACCGTGGGTGGCGTGGTGCAACCGGGGCAGAAGCTCATGGACATCGTCCCTGGTGATGAGCCCTTGCTGCTCGAAGCCCATGTGGCGCCGCACCTGATCGACAGGGTGCATGCACAGCTGCCGGTGGATGTGCGCTTTTCTTCGTTTGCGCATTCGCCGCAGTTGGTGGTGCAGGGGCAGGTGGTGTCGGTATCGGCTGATTTGCTCACTGAACCGCAGACTGGCGTGACCTATTACCTGGCACGCGTGCAGGTAACCCCCGAGGGCATGAAGACACTGGGCAAGCGCCAGTTGCAGCCAGGTATGCCGGTGGAGGTGGTATTTAAGACCGGCGAACGTTCCATGCTGACGTATTTGCTGCACCCGTTGCTCAAGCGCGTGTCTGCCTCCATGAAAGAGGAGTGAGCGGTGTTGATAAGTTTTTTCCACTTTCCTGCTGTGGCCCCGTGCCGCAGTGCCTGGGTGCTGCGCACCGCAGTGGCCAGCGCGTGCGCGGCACTGCTGTCCACCACCGCCCATGCCATGGACTTGCGCCAGGCCTATGAAGCCGCCTATGCCAACGACGCGCAAATCCGCGCTGCGCGCTCGGGCGCCGAGGCCAGCCGTGAGCGCCTGCCGCAGGCGCGCGCTCAGCTGCTGCCTAACGTGTCGCTCAGCGTGGGCCGCAACCACAACGACCTGACCAGCAAGGGTCGCAACTTTGCCGGTCAGCCCACTACCAGCAAAAACGAGTATTACTCTGGCAACCAGACCTTGTCTGTGCGCCAGCCGTTGTACCGCCCGTACCAGAGTGCGTCGGTGCGCCAGGCCGAGGCACAAGTGGAAGACGCTGATGCCACGCTGGAACGCGACGAGCAAAGCTTGGTCGTGCGCGTGGGTGAGGCTTATTTCGATGCCCTGCTGGCCGAAGACCAGCTGGAGCTGGTGCTGGCACAAAAAACCACCTACAGCACCCAACTGGACGCTGCGCGCAAAGGCTTTGCCGCCGGTACGGGTACCCGCACCGATGTCGATGAGGCCCAGGCGCGCCTGGACATGACGGTGGCGCAGGAGCTGGAAGCACGGCAGAACCTGGACTTCACCCGCCATCGCATCGAGGTGCTGACCGGGCAGAGCATGGACACGCTGGCACGCCTGGATGTACAGCGCTTCCAGGCCACGCAGCCTGTACCCACCTCGGTGGATGCCTGGATGGAACGTGCCGAACAGGGCAGTCCCGAGTTGCGCGCATTGCGCGCCCAGCTGGAGGCCGCACGCCAGGAGGTGGACAAGGCGAACTCAGGCCATCTGCCCACCCTGGATGCCGTAGCGCAATGGGCTCGCACCAACAGCGACAGCGTGACCAGCGTGAACTCGCGCTACGACAACAAAACGATTGGTTTGCAGTTGTCGGTGCCGCTGTATGGCGGTGGCTATGTCAGTTCTACAGTGCGCCAGGCAGTGGCCGGGCAAGAGCGGGCGAGTGAGATGCTGGAGGCCGCACGGCGTGATTTGGGCGTGCGTGTACACCGCGAGTTCCGGGCCATGACCGAGGGCGTGCTGCGCATCCAGGCGCTGGAGCAGGCCGTGCGCTCGGCAGACCAGGCCGTGCAATCCAACCGCCGCTCTTTTGCGGCTGGGGTGCGCACCACGATTGATGTGCTTAACGCCGAGCAGCAAAAAACCATGGCCCTGCGTGATCTGGCCCAGGCGCGGTATGTGTACCTGGTGTCGCAGATGCGTCTGCAATCGTTGGCGGGGGAGGACAGGCTGGAGAGCATTCGCCAAGTCAACACCTGGCTGGCGCAGTGACCAAGGCCTGGGCCTGGTGTGGCGCCTGCGGCGCGCGTCCAGCCCCGCCGTCAGCGCCGCCGTCAGCGCCGCCAGCGCGCCAGGCACAGCAGCGTGGTGGCTGCCATGTAGCGACCCACGCTGAGCCATGAATTGAAGATGCGCGACTGGCCTGCCACGCGCAGGTTCATAGTGACGGGTACCTCGGTGATATGCAGCCCGGCGCGGCGCACCATGATCAGTGCGCCCAAATCCTGGTAATCCAGCAAAGTAGCTTCGCGCGTGGCCAGCACGCGCATGGCGGCGCGGTTGTACAGCCGAAAACCCGATGTCAGGTCGCGCAGGTCAAAGCCTGCCAGTTCACGGAACCAGCGCCAGGCCAGTTGGCGCAGGGCGCTGGCGCGCTCTGGGAAGGCGCCGATCACCAAATCCGCACTTTGGCGCGCCTGTAGCAGCGTAGGGATTTCTTCCACCTCGTGCTGGCCGTCGGCGTCCATGGTGATGACGGCCTGGTAGCCGTGCGCTAGGGCGTGGCGTATGCCGGTTTGCATGCCGCCCCAGGCGCCCATGGATAAAGTGGGCCGCAGCACAATGGCGCCCGCCTGGCGGGCAATGGCGCCGGTGGCATCACTGCTTTGGTCGTCAATTACCAGCACATCAGTCCATCCGGCCGTCTGGAGCCGCTCCAGCATGGCGCCAATGGTGGTGGCTTCGTCGCGCGCAGGGATGACGATGAGCACATCTTTGCGTGGGTCGGGGGGGCAGCTGGCGGGGGCGGCCAGTGCGTACTGCGCGGCTACCTGGCGCTCGCAGGCAGCGATAGTGAAGTGCGCTTGCAGTGCCCGTTGTCCGGCCTGGCCCAGTTGTTGGCGCAGGGCTGGCTGGTGTTGCAGGTGAGCGATGGCATTTTTCCAGCTGGCCGGGTCTTGTGGCGCCGCGTGCAGACCAGCCCCCGATTGTTCTATGACCCACGGCATGCCCGAGCCCGGCAGTTGCGAGACGATGCAAGGGCGGCCATGGGCCATGGCTTCGAGCAGTACCACGCCAAAGGCTTCGGTGCGCTCGCGCGAGGCCAGGCAGAACACATCACAGCTTTGCAGCAATGCGTTTTTTTCGGCATCGCTCACGCTGCCGAGCAGGCGCACGGCGGGCGTCTGTCCGGTGGGCGTGGTGTGCGCTATCAGTGCCTGCAATGGGGCGTGTAGTTCGCCATCGCCGACGATCAGCAACTCCACGCCGGGCATATCGGCCACGGCTTCGACCAGTGTTTCGAAGCCTTTGTAATAGGTGAGCCGACCGATCGATAGCAGGCGCAGGGTGCCGGGGCGCCAAGGGCCGGTGCATGGGGTGGTTGCCGCAGTGTCTGGTGAGGTAGGCGCGGCGCTGGCCACATGGCCCAGGCCCAGCGGCACCACGGCACATTTGCTGCGCCAGGGCTGCAAGGGCTCACTGGCCTGCAAATACGGCGGCGAGGTGGCCATGATGCGTTCAGCGCGCTCCAGCACCGCCTGTTCAAATGGGCGGTAGGCGCGGTAGGCCAGCGCCACAGCGGCACGGATGCGCGATACCACCACGTCCGAATGCCAATGCACCACCCACGGAATGGCACGGGCCTCGGACAGCGTGAGCGCCCAGAAGGCGGAGTTATTGGGCATGTGCAGGTGCAATACGTCGGGTCGGAACTGGCGAATCGCACGCGCCAGCGCGGCCCGAAATCCGACGGCAATTGGTGCATAGACCAGATGGCCTTGCACCGGCACGCGTACCAGCCAATCGGGGTCATCGGGCAGCGGGTCGCCATGCACCAAGGCGCACGCGTGCAGGCCCTGGGCGCGCTGGGCGGTCACCAGATCGGCCAGAAAAACTTCCATGCCGCCTCGGTGGGGCGGATAGAACTTGCCTATGTGCAATACGGTGGTGCCCATAGTGTCAGCGTGGCGCGCGGTCGGCGGCGATTTGGGCGCGGATGTCACGGTAGCGTGGGTTGCCCGGCTCCAGCGCAATGGTCTGGTCCAGGTCTTTCAGGCTGGCTTCTTTGTTGCCTGCTTTCAGGTGGGCCATGGCACGGCCATAGTAGGCCGCTGCGTTGGGGCTTTGGGCGACCAGCGGGTTGAAAATGGCCAAGGCCGCTGGGGCATTGCCTTTGCCCACCTGGGCCAGTCCCAGCCCTTGCAGCAGGCGACTGGACCGTGGGGTGTCTTTGAGCAGCAGTTCAAAGTCGGCGATGGCCACGTCGTACTGCTGCGCGGCCAAGGCAGCTTCTGCGCGCAAGGTGCGGTATTTGGTGTGCTCTGGCGGGCTCAGCGGCGTGGTCAGCGACTGGGACAGGCTTTGGTAGGCCTGCTCCCATTGTCCCAGTGCAAACAGCGATTCGCCCTTGTGGTAGTGCAGCATGGGCATGGCAAAGCCCTTGGCTTCGGAGCGTGCAAACCAGGTCAGTGCCTGGGCATGTTTTTTATCGTACTGGTCGGCCAGTCCCAGGTTGAACAGGGCATAGCCATTGTTTTCGCCCAGTGCCAGGGCGGTGTGCAGCGCCTTGCGTGCTTCAGCCCGCGAGCCTTGCTCCACGTGATAGCCACCCAGGTTGAGGAAAGCCTGCCAGCGCCCCACCGCGTTGGCGGGGGCTTTGGTGTCGATTTTTTCAGCGGCATCGGCCCAAGCCGTTAAACCATCGCGCAGCGACAGGTTGCGTTCTGCGGCCAGTCCGGACAACAGCAGTGCCAGCACACCGCCCACGGTGTAGATGGTGCGTGGCGAAAACCCTGTTAACACCACGGCGATGAGGCCGGGCACTGCTATCGCCCACAGGTAGCTGCGGTACAACACCAACGGGTCTTGCACCCAGACCGTGGCAAATTCAGTGAAAAACAGCAGCAGCGGAAACAGCAGGCACAGTGCGGCAAAGCTCAGCGCACCGCGCCCACGCCAGAAGAACCACACCGAGGCGGCCAGCAGCGCCACATAGCCTGCGCCGCCCACGATGTGCGGAAACGATGTGAGCGACAGCGGAAAGACCGGTCGCAAATCTATGGACATCCAGCCCACGTTCGGGAAGAACCATAGCGCGCCGTAGGTAAAAAACAGCCATGCCTCGTTGAGGATGCTCAAGGGGTACATGCGCCCACCGATGCCAGGGCTGAGCAGCTCCAACTGGCGGATGAACTCCTGTGAGCGGGCATCAAACGCCGTGGCGAAGGCACTGCCGTAAATCGACCACAGCACGGCACTGGCCACGCCCAGAACAGCCATAGACACCACGGCCATCAGCAGGGTCTTTTTCCAGCTTGGGCGGCGAATAAAGATGTACAGGGGCAACGCCATCACTGCCAGCAAAAAGGCATGCTCTTTGGACAACACGGCGCCCACGTAGCTGAGCAGTGCCCACAAATACCAGTGTTTGGCATGGGTGAGCAGACCGCGCACATAAAACCAGCATGCCAGCACGCACAACAGCGTTGCCATGAGGATGGAGCGCTGCACCAGATAGCCCACGGCATACACTGCCACCGGGTGGACGGCAAACAGCGCCACCCCCATGCGCAGCGCTGCGGTGCGCGAGTCCTCGAAATACCCGCTGGCCTCGAACTCCGACGGAAAGCGTACCCGTGCCAGCAGCTCGCGCAGCAG
Source organism: Simplicispira metamorpha (assembly GCF_004341365.1). GTDB lineage: Bacteria > Pseudomonadota > Gammaproteobacteria > Burkholderiales > Burkholderiaceae_C > Simplicispira > Simplicispira metamorpha. The sequence goes on from NZ_SLXH01000002.1 coordinate 160,011, forward strand.
CGCATACAGTGCCGCGACGGTGGCCAGATGCAGTGCGATATTGACCAGCCGTTGCTTCCACCAGCCTGTCCCGAACACCTCTTGCACCCAGACAAAGCTGCCATAAGACAGCATCCGCTGCTTGAACGCCAACAAGCTGCCATAGCCTTCGAAAATCGTGCCTTCCACCAGGCGCTGGTCATCAAAGAGCAACTCGTTGTGCAACCCTGGCAGGTAAATGCCCAGCACAGCCACCAGGACGATGGCGCTGAAAACGAACGCCCACAGAGATGTTTTTTTCATAGCCGTCGTCGCAGGGGCCAGCCCAGGCAGTTACAGAGAGTCGATGAAGCTGCGCAGCTTGTCCGAGCGGCTGGGGTGCTTGAGCTTGCGCAGCGCCTTGGCTTCGATCTGGCGGATGCGCTCACGCGTCACGTCAAACTGCTTGCCCACTTCTTCCAGCGTGTGGTCGGTGGACATCTCAATGCCGAAGCGCATGCGCAGCACCTTGGCTTCGCGCGGCGTCAGACCGTCCAGGATGTCCTTGACCACGTCGCGCAGGCCGGCCTGCATGGCGGCGTCGATTGGCGCGGTGTTGGCGCCATCCTCAATGAAATCGCCCAAGTGGCTGTCGTCATCATCGCCGATGGGGGTTTCCATGGAGATAGGCTCCTTGGCGATCTTCATGATCTTGCGGATCTTGTCTTCCGGGATCTCCATCTTCTCGGCCAGCACGCTGGCATCGGGCTCAAAGCCAAACTCCTGCAAATGCTGGCGCGAGATGCGGTTCATCTTGTTGATCGTTTCGATCATGTGTACCGGAATGCGGATGGTGCGCGCCTGATCGGCAATCGAGCGCGTAATCGCTTGGCGAATCCACCAGGTGGCGTAGGTCGAGAATTTGTAGCCCCGGCGGTATTCGAACTTGTCCACCGCTTTCATCAGGCCGATGTTGCCTTCCTGAATCAGGTCCAGGAACTGCAAACCCCGGTTGGTGTATTTCTTGGCGATCGAGATGACCAGGCGCAGGTTGGCCTCGATCATTTCTTTTTTGGCGTTGCGCGAGGTGGCCTCACCCTCGTTCATGCGCTTGTTGATGCTTTTCAGCTCGGACAGCGGTACCACCACGCGGGTTTGCAGATCGATGAGCTTTTGCTGCAAATCTTGCACGGGTGGGATGTTGCGCGCCATCACGGCGCTCCAGGGTTTGCCGGCTGCGGCCTGCTTTTCCACCCATTCCAGGTTCAGCAGGTTGGCCGGAAACTCCTTGATGAATGTCTCTTGTGGCATGCGGCACTTGTCCACGATGATGCGGCGCAGTTCGCGCTCTTTCTTGCGCACATCGTCCACCTGGCCGCGCACCATGTCGCACAGCTTTTCGATGGTCTTGGCCGTGAAGCGGATGGTCATCAGCTCGGCCGACAGGGCTTGCTGTGTTTTCACGTAGGCCGCAGAGCCGTAGCCTTCTTTTTCGTAGATTTTGTGGATTTTCTCGAACAGCTCGCGCAGCTTGTCAAAGCGCTCCAGTGCCTGCTTTTTCAGCTCTTCGAGCTTTTTCGTCAGCGCCTTGGAGCCACCCTTGCCGTCGTCGTCGTCGGCTTCGTCGAATTCGTCAAAGTCTTCTTCGGCCACATAGTCGTCGGCTTCGTTCGGGTTGGAGAAGCCATCGACGATGGTGGAGATGACGACCTTGCCCTCGCGGATTTCCTCGCCCATGTTGAGGATTTCGGCGATGGTGGCGGGTGAGGCGCTGATGGCCTCCATCATGGCCTGCAGGCCGCCTTCGATACGCTTGGCGATTTCGATTTCGCCTTCGCGGGTCAGCAGTTCCACGGTGCCCATTTCGCGCATATACATGCGCACGGGGTCTGTGGTACGGCCAAATTCGCTGTCCACTGTGGACAGGGCGGCCTCGGCTGCTTCTTCGGCTTCTTCTTCCGTGGCGGCGGTCTGCGCGGTGTTGGTCAGCAGCAGGGTTTCGGCGTCAGGGGTTTGCTCATAGACGGCCACGCCCATGTCGTTGAGCATGGCGATGACCACGTCCAGCGTTTCCTGGTCGATCAGCTTGTCGGGCAAGTGATCGGAAATTTCAGCGTGGGTCAGGTAACCGCGTGTTTTACCCAGCTTGATCAGGGTTTTCAGGCGTGAGCGGCGCTTGGCCATGTCCTCTTCGGACAGCACGGTTTCGTCCAGCCCGAACTCTTTCATCAAGGCGCGCTCTTTGGCCTTGCTGATTTTCATGCGCAGGGGTTTGACTTTTTCTGCGGTGGGCGTAGCGGTGGTTTCTGCTTCGACTTCACCCTCGAGATCGGCTTCGATGTCCGATAGATCAGCATCGTCAGCGGAATCGCTGTCCGCGTCTGCCTTGGGCTTGCGTCCACGTTTGGCAGGTGTTTTGGCTGCGGCGCTGGTGCCCGCAGCTTTGGCTGGGCGGCCTGGGCGCTTTTTTGGCGCTTCGTCGGCAGTGGTTTTAACGTCTTCAGGAGAGAGGGCAGCAGACTTGGTCACGGTGAGGGCTTTCGGTGCCGCTACGGGCTGGTGTGGCACGGTGGAGGCAGGTGCCGCATTCGCTGGTAGCTTGGGATGGGTTGCAGGGGTTTCCTCGGCGCCAGTGCCTGGGGCGGGCTTGGGCAACTTCGCGGACTTTGGTGCGGGCATGGGAAAACCTCGGGGTCAAAGATGAACACAAAGAGAGCGCAAGCGCCACGGTAAGCTGTTGGCGCAGGGGCAGGGCAAAAGCACAGGCTTTTGCCGCGGGAGGGGCAGGCCCTCAACGGCAAGATGTCTGGGCGAACATTTGGTGTGCAGTCCTTGCGGTGGTGGGGCGGTTGTGCGTGTGTGTCACGGTGGCCAGGCCCGGAGGTGCTGCTGTCGCTCTTGCCGAAAAAACCCTACATTGTACCTGCGCAGCAGATTTCAAGAGGACTGGTGACCCAGTCTCTCCAGGGCCACGCGCCGGGTCTGTAGGTCGCGGTAGCGTTGCAGTGCCGCCGGGTCGCTGTGGGCAGCGGCCAGAGCCTGGGTTTCTTGCGTGCGCAGTTGTTCGGCCAGCATCCGGTTGAGCAAGCCCCGCAGTTCCTGGCGCAGTTCACGGGTTTCGCCTTCGGCTTGTGCATGGGCACCGGTCATCAGCCGCACGGCCAGGTGTTCGCAGGCGCTGCCGCGCAAGCTCTCACGCAGTACCGCCCAGGGCTGCGCTCCATGTTCATGGAACTGGCCCTCCAGCCACATGAACAAGGCGGTATGGGGCTCGCCACTGGCGCACAGCGTGGCGTGGTCTTCGTGCGAGAGCTCGTCGATAAAATCCATGTGCGACAGCAGCAAGCGTGCCGCATGGTCTGCCCGGCTCACGGGGGGCGTATGGCTACCGGGGCTGGGGTGGCCATGGCCGCCATAGGCCGGTGTGCTGCCCGTTGTTTTGCGGCGATTGAAGTTTTTGCGCCCCGTACCAGTCTGGGCGGTGGGTGCCTGGTTGCTGCTGCCGTACCTCCACGGCGCGTCTTCAGCGTGGTGCTGGCGTGTGTCGCTGGCGCTGGTCTGGGTGCGGGGAGTTTGGCGCTCTGTGGTTTGGCGCCACAGATCGGCCAGGTCGTGCGTGGGCAGCTGCGCCAGGGTGGCCAGCTCACCCAGCAACTGGCGCTTGAGCGCGCCGTCGGGCAAGGCCGACCACAGCGGGCGTGCATTGCTGGCCATGTGCGCGCGGCCTTCGGGGGTGCCCAGGTCGCATTGCACCGACGCAGCTTCGATCAGGAAGCGGCTCAGCGGCATGGCCTGGCCTACCTGGCGGGCAAAGGCATCGCTGCCATGGGCGCGGATGAAGCTGTCGGGGTCGTGCTCGGGCGGCAAGAACAAGAACTTGATGCTGCGTGTGTCGCTGGCGTAGGGCAGGGCGCCCTCCAGGGCTTTGCGCGCGGCGCGCTGGCCCGCACTGTCGCCATCAAAGCTGAAAATCACGCTCTCGGTGAAGCGAAACAGCTTGCCCACATGCTCGGGTGTACAGGCCGTACCCAGGGTGGCAACGGCATTGGCAAAACCCAGTTGTGCCAGCGCCACCACGTCCATATAGCCTTCGGTGACAAGAACAAAGCCTTGCTCGCGGATGGCGGTGCGGGCTTCAAACAGGCCGTACAGTTCCTGGCCTTTGTGGAACACCGGCGTTTCAGGCGAGTTGAGGTATTTGGGTTTTTCATCGCCCAGCACGCGGCCACCAAAACCGATGCACTCGCCCTTGACGTTGCGGATCGGAAACATCACCCGGTCGCGGAAGCGGTCGTAGCGCTTGTGGTCTTCTTCATTGACGATGACGAGGCCGCTTTCTTGCAGCAAGGCGTCGTCGTAGTGTGCAAACACGCTGGCCAGGTGGCGCCAGCCGTCGGGCGCATAGCCCAGGCCGTAGCGTTTGGCGATGGCGCCCGACACGCCCCGGCCCTTCAGGTATGTCACCGCCCGGGGGGCTGTGCGCAGTTGCTGGGCGTACGCCTGCGCGGCCTTTTCCAGCACGTCGGTCAGTGTGGCCTGCTTTTGCCGCTGCGCTGCGGCGCGTTCTTTTTCCTGGGGCGTGATGTCATCGTCCGGCACTTGCAGGCCCACTTGCTGGGCCAGGTCTTGCACGGCTTCCGGGAAGCCCATGCCAGCGTGCTCCATCAAAAAGCTGATGGCGTTGCCGTTTTTGCCACAGCCAAAGCAGTGATAAAACTGCTTGGAGGGGCTGACGCTGAAAGAGGGCGACTTCTCGCCGTGGAAGGGGCACAGCCCCATGAAGTTGGCGCCGCCTTTTTTCAAAGGCACATAGCGCCCGACGATATCCACCACGTCTACGCGCGCTAGCAGTTCCTGGATAAAAGCCTGAGGGATGGTCACGGTGCGTATTGTCTGCGCAAAGGAGTTGAGGTGCTTCGCATTACACGCGCTAGGATTGTCATCGGCATTTACCCTTATCGATACTGCAATGACCTCTATTTACGACCAGAACCTGTCCCGTAACGAAGCCAACTTTGCTTCCTTGTCGCCCTTGGGCTTTATCGAGCGCACTGCCGAGGTCTATCCTGAGCGCCTGGCCATCGTGCATGGCAGCCTGCGCCAGACCTGGGCGCAGACCTACACCCGCTGCCGCCAGCTGGCCAGCGCCTTGCAGCGCGCTGGTATTGGCAAGAACGACACCGTGGCCGTGATGCTGCCCAACACCCCGCCCATGGTCGAAGCGCACTTTGGTGTGCCCATGTCAGGCGCCGTGCTCAATACCCTGAACACCCGGCTCGACCCGGAAACCATCGCTTTCATGCTCGACCATGGCGAGGCCAAGGCCGTGATCGTGGACCCCGAATTTGCCAGCGTGATGGCCAAGGCCCTGGCGCTGCGCCAAAGCACCGCGCCGCTGCTGCTGATCGACGTGGAAGACGCGGTGTACGGCCCCGCCAGCCAGAAAGTCGGCAGCACCACCTACGAAGCGTTTGTGGCCAGCGGTGACGCGCAATTTGCCTGGGAGCTGCCCGCAGATGAATGGGATGCCATCGCCCTGAACTACACGTCAGGCACCACCGGCAACCCCAAAGGCGTGGTCTACCACCACCGGGGTGCGGCGCTGAACGCCATCTCCAACGTCATGGAGTGGGACATGCCCAAGCATGCCGTGTACCTGTGGACGCTGCCCATGTTCCACTGCAACGGTTGGTGTTTTCCGTGGACGGTGGCGGCGCGTGCCGGCGTCAACGTTTGCCTGCGCCGCGTCGATGCGCAGGCCATTTTTGATGCCATCCGCCAGCACGGCGTCACGCATTACTGCGGCGCGCCCATTGTCCACGGGTTGCTGGTCAACGCGCCCGCAGCCCTGAAAGAAGGCGTGCCCGCTGGCGTCAAGGCCATGGTGGCAGGCGCTGCGCCACCGGCGTCGATGATCGAGGGCATGGAAACCCTGGGTTTCGATTTGACCCACGTGTACGGCCTGACTGAGGTCTATGGCCCGGCCACGGTGTGCGCGAAGCACGAGGACTGGAATGCGCTGGACATTGGCGAGCGCGCCCGCCTCAACGCGCGCCAGGGTGTGCGCTACCACCTGCAACGCGCCGCCAGCGTGCTCAACCCCGAAACCATGCAGCCCGTGCCCCACGATGGCGAAACCATGGGCGAGATCATGTTCAAGGGCAACATCGCCATGAAGGGTTACCTGAAAAACCCCGAAGCCACGGCGGACGCTTTTGCGGGCGGCTGGTTCCACAGCGGTGACCTGGCCGTGCAATACCCCGATGGCTACATCAAGATCAAAGACCGCAGCAAGGACGTGATCATCTCGGGCGGCGAGAACATCTCCTCCATCGAGGTCGAAGACGTGCTGTACCGCCACCCCGATGTGCTCTCGGCGGCCGTGGTGGCCAAGCCCGATGCCAAGTGGGGCGAGACGCCCTGCGCTTTTGTCGAACTGAAGATGGGCGCCCAGACCACCGTGGAAGACATCGTGGCGCACTGCAAAAAGCACCTGGCTGGCTTCAAGGTGCCGCGCGCCGTGGTGTTTGGCGAACTGCCCAAGACCAGCACCGGCAAGATCCAGAAGTTCGAGCTGCGCAAACAAGCCGGTTCAGCCGCTGCCATCAACGTCTGATTTGCTCCTGAAAGCATAGCTGCTAGCGCCCGTCCTGCGGGCGCTAGAGCCTTCTTTTATCATTAATAAAGGCAGGCGTGGCAGGCTGCCTGGGGCGGGCAGATGCTCGGCGGTGCATGGAACCGGCGCCCGCCTGGGCGGGTCACACCCGGTTTTTTGCCCCCGAAAGGAGCCCCCGTTGCCATCACCACTGCCACTGAATTTTTTGACCGGCTACGAGCCCTGGGTGCAAGCTGCCGCCGGGCTGGCGCTGTTGCTGCTGTTGGCCACGGCCACGCGCTTGCTGGCGCTGCTGTTGTTCATGCCCGTGCTGCGGCGCGTGCGCCAGCAGGCGCAGACCTGGCTGACCGAAGTGGCATTGCACGACGACGTGCTGCGCGGCATGGCCCGCGTGCTGCCCTCGCTGGTGGTGCAGCTGGGCGTGGAGCGCATCCCGCACCTCGACCCCACCTTTGCCACCGTGGTCGGCAACGTGGCCATGGCGTTCATGGTGGTGCAGGTGGTGCGTGCGCTCATGGCCATGCTGGACGCCGTTTTGCTGTTGCAGCAGCAAGGCAGTGCGCCGCAGGACGGGCAGGCGGAGGCGCTGAAGGCGCGCTCCATCAAGAGCTATGTGCAGCTGGGCAAGCTGGTGCTGGTGCTGGCGGGCGCCATCGTCACCATCGCTTCGCTGCTGGACCGCTCGCCGCTGATTGTGCTGTCGGGCCTGGGGGCCATGTCGGCGGTGCTGATGCTGGTGTTCAAGGACACCATCCTGTCGTTCACTGCGGGCGTGCAGCTGTCGTCCACCGACATGCTGCGCCTGGGCGACTGGATCGAAATGCCGCAGGTGGGCGCCGATGGCGATGTGATCGACATTGCCCTGAACACCGTCAAGGTGCAGAACTGGGACAAAACCATCACCACCATTCCGACCTGGCGGCTGGTGAGCGAGAGCTACAAGAACTGGCGTGGCATGAGCGAATCGGGTGGGCGACGCATCAAGCGCACGCTGCGGCTGGACGCCAGCTCGGTGCGCTTTCTGGATGTGGCCGAGATGGCCTATTTCTCGCGCTTTGAGCTGCTGCACGATTACATGGGCGCCAAGACCGTGGCCGTGCAAGAGGCCAACACCCAGGCGCGCGCACAATTGGGCGACAAGGCCGATCTGCCCGCCAACCAGCGGCGCCTGACCAACCTGGGCACCTTCCGGGCCTACGTTGAAGCCTATTTGCGCGCCCACCCGCGCATCCACCAGAACATGACGCTGATGGTGCGCACACTCGAGCCCACGCCCGAGGGTGTGCCGCTGGAGTTGTATTGCTTTACGGCCACCACGGCCTGGGTGGCCTACGAGGCCACGCAGGGCGACATCTTTGACCACCTGCTGGCCATCCTGCCCGAGTTTGGTCTGCGCCTGTACCAAAGTCCCAGCGGCAACGATATGCGCATGGGGCTGCCGGGCCAGCGCGAGGCAGCATGGCCCGGCGCTGGGGCAGAGCCCCATGGCCCCATCAGTGCAGGAGCTTGATAAACACCTGAATCATGGCGGCATTGACGATGTCGATGAAGAAAGCGCCCACCATCGGCACGATCAGAAAAGCCTTGTGTGAAGGGCCGTACTGGTTGGTGATGGCCTGCATGTTGGCCACTGCGGTGGGCGTGGCGCCCATGCCAAAACCGCAGTGCCCGGCGGCCAGCACGGCGGCGTCGTAGTTGCGGCCCATGATGCGAAACGTCACGAACGCGGCGTACAGGCCCATGGCGATGGTCTGCGCGGCCAAAATCACCATCAGCGGCGCCGCCAGGCCCGCCAGCTCCCACAACTTGAGCGACAACAGCGCAATGGCCAGGTAGATCGACAGCGAGGCGTTGCCAAACACGTCAATGGCGCGGTCAAACACCTTGATGTTGAACACGTAGTCCAGCGTATTGCGGATGAGCACGCCCGCACCCAGCGCCCAGACAAATGTGGGCAGCTGGAAAAACTTGCCCTGGGAATAGCCTGTCATGAACTCGGCAAACGCCAGGCAGCCCGCAAACAGGGCCAGGGTTTCGACGGCAGCGTTGGCCGTGATCAGGCGGTTTTGGTCGGGGTACTCGAATTCGGCGTTGGGCGATGCCTCCGTGAGCGGCGCCTGGTTGTCGTGCGTCTGCCCACTGCGCGTGGACAGCTGGTAGCGCGTGATCAACGCTTTGGCCAGCGGCCCGCCGATCAGGCCGCCAATGACCAGACCAAAGGTGGCGCAGGCAATGCCCAGGGTGACGGCACCCTGCACGCCAAAGTCGCGCTCCAGCACCTGGCCCCAGGCCCCCGCCGTGCCATGGCCACCAATCAAAGTGATGGAGCCGGCGATCAGCCCCACCAGCGGGTCCAGGCCCAAGGCGCTTGCCAGGCCGATGCCGATGGCGTTCTGCACCACGATAAACACGGCGATGACCAGCAGAAAAAGCACCAGCGCCCTGCCGCCTTCGCGCAGCTTGGAGAAATTGGCGCTCAGTCCGATGGACGAAAAAAACACCAGCATGAAGCCGCTTTGCAGATCGCTGCTGAAGCTGAACGTGGCGCCCGTGACCTGGTGCAGCGTGAACAGTGCCGCCGCAGCCACCAGCCCGCCAGCGACGGGTTCAGGAATGTTGAAGTCCCGCAGAAATTTGATCTTTTGCACCAGGAACTTGCCCACAAGCAAGACCAGGGCGGCCGATATCAAGGTGTAGTAGGTACTGAAACTCAAATGCATAAAAGGGTGGGTATGGGGTTCGGAAAGCAGGCGCTGCACAGGGCCGCATGGGGCAGGGCGAGCCGCCGTGCGGGTAGCCGGGCAGCGCTGCGGGGTCGGGGAGTGTAAATAACGGCCATCCATCTGCGGCGATGGCATCGCCTGGCTTTGGCCTGGCATGCCTGACTGGTGCCTGTGTGGCGGCGGTGAGGGGCCACGGTGCAGCTTGGATCGGAGGATTTCTTTTGCTCCTAAATAAGGAGCTGTAGGCGCTTATTGCAAAAGGATTTGAGGCCAAAAACATACTATTTAAGACTGTTGCTTTGGTGCGCTGCAATGGTGTTTGGTGCAATCTCTTGTTGGCTTGCAGTGTGAGAGCATGTAAAAACTGAACCCAATCCACACGCCAAGACCCCTGTCAGTTCAACTTTTCCAAGGAACCCCGGATGCCTTTGCCAGACCCTGCTTCGCGTCGCCGATTTTTGCTGGCCCTGTCGGGCTGCGTGGCAGCCATTGCTGCACCCACCAGTTCCGGGGCCTGGGCGGCCACTGGTGCGGACAGCATCTCTGCCAGCCAGGTGCAAGCCTTCACGGCAGTGTGCAATGCCCTGGCAGGCACCCGCATTGCCAACGAGGCGTTGGCACGGCAATACCTCGCAGTTTTGGTAGAGCACCTGGACAGCGCGCAACGGGAGGCACTGCTCGCATTGGCCCAGTTGCCTGCGGGTGAGCAGATTGCCGCATCCCTGCGCAAGCCGTTGCGCGAGGTGGCCGAATTCGCTTTGCAGTTGTGGATGTCCGGCATGGTCGGCAATGACCGCGTGCTGACTTACCTGGATGCACCGGTGTGGTCCACCCTGTCGTTCACCAAACCGCCGGGTGTCTGTGGTGGCGCTTTTGGCTATTGGGCAGACGCACCGGCCTGAATGGTGGGCCCGGGTCTTTTTTCCACACTTCTGTCCTGCTATGAACTCCCAGAACAACCCCAGTGAATCCTTGTCGGCCGATGTCATCGTGATCGGTGCAGGCGCCGTCGGTGGCCTGATGGCCTGGCAATTGGCCAGCCAAGGCGCCAACGTGCTGATTCTGGAAGCCGGGCCGCGCATCGACCGCGCCAGCGCGGCTCAGCATTTCTACGACTCTGCGGTCAAAGGCCCCAACGCGCCATACCCCAGCCAGCCCTACGCACCGCACCCCATGGACGCGCACGATTACATGGTGCAGGCGGGCCCCCAAGTGTTTGGCGGCAGTTTCATGCGCGCGGTGGGCGGCACCACCTGGCACTGGACGGGTTTTTCCACGCGTTTTCGGCCTGACGACTTCAAGACCAAAACCCTGTACGGCGTGGGCCAGGACTGGCCCCTGGCCTATGAAGACCTGCTGGAGCACTACCTGTTCATCGAGCGGGAATGGGGCACCGCCGGGGACAACGCGTTTGACCAGGGCGGGCCGCGCCACGGCAAACCGTTTCCCCTGCCGCCCGTGCCCATGACCTACGCTGACAAGTTGATCCGCGATGCGCTGGCGCCTTTGGGCTACTCCGTGGGGCCGTTCAGCCATGCCCGCAACTCGGAGCCATTTGATGGGCGTCCGCCCTGCTGCGGCAGTGCCAGCTGCGTGCCCATTTGCCCTATTGGTGCCAAATACGACGCCAGCGTCCATGTCGCCAAGGCCGAGGCTGCGGGCGCACGCCTGCTGGCGCAGACGCTGGTCGAGCACATCGAGGTGGGTGCCGATAGCCTGATCCAGGGCGTTCGGATTCGCCGTGCCGACGGCAGCCGCACCACGGCCCGCGCCAAACTGTATGTGTTGGCAGCACACGCCATCGAGACGCCCAACCTGCTGCTGCGCTCCGCCCAGCCCCATGCGCCCCAAGGCGTGGCCAACCGCAGCGATGCGGTGGGGCGCTACCTGATGGGGCAGGTCGATCTGGACACCCGTGCCCTCACGCGCCAGCCCCTCTACACCTACCGCGCACCCACTACCACCGCTGGCATTCTGGAGCTGCGCGATGGCCCCGTGCGCAAGGAGCATGCTGCCATCGGCACCTCGTTTTTGAACCGGGGCTGGCGCACTGGCCTGGGGCCCATGCAGCGCAGCGCCCACTTGATCAAGGCCGGCTTGCGTGGCAGCGAGCTGACGGCTGCGCTGAACGACCAATGCGCGCGTGAGCTGGCGATCAACAGCTCGGTGGAAACCTTGCCCATGGCGCACAACCGTGTCCAGCCTGACCCTGAGCTGCGTGACAGCAGTGGCATGCCACGTCCACGGGTGAGCTTCACGGTGGATGAATACAGCCTGCGCGCCATTGAAAAGGCACGCCAGCGCCACAACGACATCACCAAAGCCCTGGGCTGTACGGATGTGGTCAGCGACGAGCCATCGGTGGCTACGGCCATCATTGCCGGTACGGCGCGCATGGGCACGGATGCACGCCAGTCGGTGGTCGATCCCTGGTGCCGCAGCCACGACCATGCCAACTTGTTTGTGGTCGGAACAGCCAACTTTCCGACCATGCCCATCAATGCCCCCACTTTGACTGCGGCGGCGTTGGGCATGCGTGCCTTGCCCGCCTTGCGCAAAGACCTTTCGACAGGGCGGTTTGCCGCTGTCGCCTGATTCACATTTGGAGAATTCCATGCTCAGACGCTCCTGGCTCCAGGTTTCAGCCCTTGCCTCCGCAGTGGTTGCTTTGCCCGCACGGGCCAAAACGGCTATGACGACACACCATTCGGATGTCACCGTCGGCCCGGAAGGCTACAAGCGCATCGTTCGTTCCATTCGAGACACCTTTCCCTCGCCCACGAACTCTGCGGCTGCCGACAGCCGCTTCTCGCGCGTCATGGCCTATGCCTTGTCCGAGTACGAAAAGCTCAAGACGCATCGCACTTTTCTGGGCGAGCGCAAGCCGCTGGACTACGCCGGTGCCCGCAAATCCCGGGTGAACAAGGAAATGGGCGACATGCGCGGCACGATCCGCGAAACCGCGCGTTACCTGGAAGGCCAGTTCACCTGGAGCCACCCGGATGTTCACCGCTTGCATGGATCGTCCACGTCGGTGTCCATCATCGGGCAACTGTATGGCTCCCTGGTGGATCCCAATACGGTGTGGGACGACCTATCGCACAAAGCCGCAGAAGCTGAGGTGCGCGTATCCGCCATGTGTGCAGCACTGGTCGGTTACGACCCTGAAAAAGCGTTGGGGCTTTTCACCTTTGGTGGTACCGGTACGACGCTCTATGGCATCAAATTGGGCGCCGAGCGCGCGCAACCGGGACTGTTCACCGAGGGCATGCGCCAGCCCTTGCGCGTGTTTGGTTCTGATGTGGCGCACTATGCCAAGCTCAGTGCCTCGGCGTGGCTGGGCCTGGGCAGCCAGGCAGCCATTTCCGTGCCGACGGGCGATGACAACGCCATGGATGTGGCTGCATTGGAAAAAGCCCTGCGCCAGAGTATCGAAAAAGGCGAGCGCATTGCCGCCATCGTCGTCACCATGGGCAGTACCGACGCTTTTGGCGTGGACGACATCGAGGCCGTGCACGCGCTGCGCCAGCGCCTGGTCAAGGAGTACCGCCTTGACTACATGCCCTACCTCCATGCTGATGCTGTGATCGGCTGGGCCTATTCGGTGTTCAACGACTATGAGTTCGATGCCAATCCGCTGGGGATTCCCGCTGAGGCACTGCATTCGCTCAAGCTGCTGCGTGAGCGCATGCGCCACCTGCCGTTGGCCGATTCGCTGGGCATTGATTTTCACAAGAGCGGCTATACGCCCTACGCGTCCAGCCTGTTTCTGGCCAGTGATGCACAGCTGCTCAACCCGGTGCGCCGCGACAAGGTAGCCATGCCGTATCTGTTCCAGTTTGGTGAGTACGACCCTGGTATTTACACCCTGGAGTGCTCGCGTTCGGGCGGGCCAGTGCTGGCAGCGTTGTCTAACCTGATGCTGCTGGGCAAGGACGGCTTCCGTGGTTTGCTCAGCCATTGCGTGCAGATGTCGCACCTGTTGCGCCAGAAGGCGCGCGATTTGCCATGGCTGACGGTGCTCAACGAAGACAACCATGGCGCAGTGGTGGTAATCCGGGTCTATCCCGACGGTGTGGATGCCGACGCAGCCTACCGGGCCGAGAAAAGCAACGCTGGTCAGCGCGCAGCCTTGCTGGAGCACAACGAGTTCAACAAGGCGGTGTACCTGAGCACGCGCGAAGCAGCTGAATCCGGCGAAAGCCCCGTTTTCGTGCAGACCAGCCGCTACCGCAGCACCAGCTACGGCGAGCCTATTGTGGGCATCAAGTTCTTCACGTTGTCGGTGTTTACCGACCCAGGCTCTATTGATAACGCCCTGGCTGCTTTGGTGGAAGCGCGCAAAAAAGTGCGCACTGCGACCGCCAAAGCCTGAGCGGCAGCCTTCCTGATTGCAAACGAACGATGCCATTGCCATGAAAAAACTTGTACCTTTTCTCCGTCTGACCCGCTCATGGAGCAGCAACGCCTTGCTGGCGGGGCTGCTCACGGCTGCCGTGGTGGCCACGCCCCAAACCACCATGGCGCGCACGGTGGCTATACAGCCACCCGCCGCCGCAGTGGCCGGGCAACCGCTGGAGATTCCCAACCATCTTTTTACGCTGTCGCACCCGATTGGGCAGCAGCGCTTGATCCAGAGCGATTACCGCCAGGCCTACTGGCCACTGGCTACCTACTTTGAAACCCAGCGCAACCAAGCCTATTGTTCGGTGGCCACCTCGGTGATTGCGCTCAACGCACTGGGCCTGCCACGCCCGGCCACAACGCTGTACCCGGACTTTCCGTTTTTCACACAGCAAGACTTTTTCACTGTGGTGGATAAACGTATCGCAGACCCTGAGGTGGTGTCCAAAGAAGGTATGACGCTGGATCAGCTGGCAACCGTCCTGGGCCAGTATCCGGTGCACATCGACAAGGTTTCTGCGGACACACTCGATGCAGACCAATTGCGCCAACTGCTCAAAAAGCATCTTCGTGAGCAAGACCGCTTTGTTCTTTTCAATTTCAACCGCCGTTTTATCGGTGAGGTGGGCGGTGGCCATTGGTCGCCGCTGGCGGCCTACCATGAGGCGAGTGACTCGGTGCTGCTGATGGACGTGGCGCGCTACAAGTACCCGCCCGTGTGGGTGCCGCTGGCAGATTTATTGCGCGGTGCGCAAGACCCTGACAGCGTGAGCGGCAAGGCCCGTGGTTTGTTGGTCGTAACCAAAAAACCATGAGCGTTGCGGCGCAAGTGCTTGATCTGGCAGCGGGCCGGGATCACAGCCTGGTGCTGCGCAGTGGTGCGCAGCTTGTTGGCTGGGGCGGCGACGGTACCGGACGGTTCCCCGCCCCGCTGGGGGTGTGCTCTGCACCTTCATCAGAGAGCGGCGCTGTGTATGTGCCCACCGATGTCGAGTTGCGCCATATCACAGCCAGCGCTGGCATGAGTCTGGCCCTTGATGCGCAGGGGATGGCGTATGTCTGGGGTGCCAATCGGGCAGGGCTTGGTGGTCGGCTCTCACATATCGTGGCGCAGCAGCCCAAGCCTTTGGCTGGTTTGCCCGCCTTGGCGCAGTTGCGCGGCAGTGAGTTTTTTACTTTGGCCCGTGCCCGGGACGGCGGCCTCTATCACTGGGGGCTTGCGCCAGGTTCAGCGCAGGCGCGCAATGCGGGACCTTTGCGTGTAGCCGGTGTGCCAGCCATCGCCGATTGCTGTGCTGGCGTAGCCCATGCCCTCTTGCTGGACGGTGCACAGCGCGTATGGGGTTGGGGTGCCAACACAGCCGGTCAGCTGGGTGCGGGTCACCTCCAGGATTACAGCGAGCCAACGCGCGTGCCCATGCCACGCAAGATGGTGGCTGTGGCAGCGGGTGCGAGCCACAGTCTGGCGATTGACGTCCGTGGCCAGGTCTGGGCATGGGGTAGCAACCAACATGGCCAACTTGGCGAACGTGCGCCAGCGTACCGCACAACCCCGCACCAGGTGGCGTTGCCTGAAGGGGCTATCCAGGTCGCTGCAGGCCAATATGTGTCTTATGCGCTGGGCCGTTCTGGGCGTTTGTACGCCTGGGGTTGGAACGCCCGGGGCCAATTGGGGCAAGGCCATACCGAGGTCTTGCACGGTGTGCAAGTGTTGGCGCACTTGCCTGCGCTGAAGAAAATAGTGGCAGGGCAGGGTCATGTGCTGGTCAGTGATGGTTGGCATGTGTGGGCATGGGGTGACAACCGTGCAGGCCAGTTGGGCCAGGCCGCGCTGTATCAGGCAACACCCCGCAAACTCGACGATGCAGTTTCCATCAACCACGAAGAAGCCAGAACATGAGCCAAGCCTATACACGCCGTGATTTTTTGAATGTTTCCTGGAAACTCAGCGCCGGTGCTGTTTTGCCTGCCGCATTGGCCTCTTGTGGCGGTGGTACGGGGACACCAGAAACCTTTGTAGAGCCACCGCGCTTGTTGGCCAGCAACGGCGTGCTGGACTACACCTTGCGCATGGCTTATGCGGATCTGAATCTGCGCGGTCAGCGTGTGCATTTGCGCACCTACAACGCCATGGTGCCTGCACCCACGCTGCAAGTGCGTGCGGGCGAGACCTTGCGCATTCGCGTGGTCAATGATCTGCCGCCCAATCCGTCCAGCGTGGAGCCGGTGGAGCATCTGCGCTACATGAACAGTGCCAATTTGCACACCCATGGTCTGCATGTGGCACCTGGCCTGGTGGGCGAGAACCTCTATGGCGACTACGTGATCGATTCAGCAGAGTCTGCCGTGCAGCCTGGGCAGTCGCGCCAGCATGAATATGCGATCGTGGACGACCACCCGGCTGGCACCTCTTGGTACCACCCCCACTTGCACGGTGCGACCGCAGTGCAAGTGGCCAGTGGCATGGCTGGTGCCATTGTGGTCACGGGCCCGTTGGACGATGTACCCGAGATTGCCGCAGCCCGTGACCGCGTCATGATGTTCCAGGCGCCGATTTTCGATGCCAAAGGGGAGCTGGAGAGCTTCTCCCAGGTTGCCAACCCTGGTGCAGAGCCACCGTTCTTGATCAATGGTGTACGTCGTCCCACCTTGGTGCTGCGCCCTGGCCAAGTGGAGCGCTGGCGGCTGGTCAATGCCAGCATTGCGAATTACCTTCATCTGGCGCTGGAAGGGCACGATCTGCATTTGATTGCACTGGACTCTTGCCCCCGCAGCCAACCCAAAACCTTTTCTGCCAACGCTGCCGAAGGTTTGGTGCTGGCGCCCGGCAACCGTGCTGATATTCTGGTGCAGGCTGGGGCACCAGGGCGCTATGTGCTGCGCACCAAGGCCTACGATATGGGCTTTCCTGCGCCGCTGGCCGAGGACGTTCTGGCCGAAATCGTGGTGGAGGGTGAGCCGATCGCAATGGCATTGCCCAAGGCGCCTTTGCCGGTGCCTGATGCGCTGGCTCCCATCCGTGATGAAGAACTGGCTGCACATGGTGGATTGCGCCGCAATATCGTTTTGCGTTCCGTGTTCAACAACAGTGGGGCCCCGCTGGATACGCCGCCCGCAGTCGATGCGCTGGATTTGCCTCCCGGTGAGCTTGACCAATGGCAGTACCAGACCGGTGCGACTTTCATGGCGGATACCGCTTTCACGATGGGGGCTGGTGGCTCTGCGGCGTCCGTGACCCCGGCAATGCCACAGCGTCTGGCGCCGTTTCAGTCGCACCGTGCGATCCGCCAGACGGTGGCGCTCAACAGCGTGGAGGAGTGGACTGTCTACAACATGAATGCAGTGCAGCACCCTTTCCATATCCACATCAACCCGTTTGAGGTGGTCAAGATCAACGGTGTTCCAGTCGAGCCCTTCTGGTCAGACACCATCGGGTTGCCACGCGGCGGTACACCCGAGGCCCCCACATCGGTGACGTTCCGCACCCGTTTTTCCGACTTTTCCGGTGTTTTTGTGATGCATTGCCACATCCTGGCGCATGAAGACATGGGAATGATGCAGATCGTCGAAGTGGTATGAGCGTTCGCGGGGGGAGCACCGGGACTGTGCGGAACATGCCGCCACACAGTCTCGAAGATCCCATGGCATGGGTAGTCTGTGCCATATGCGCCTTGCTGGGGGTGCTGGCTTATGGTTTTGAGTCCAGTGTGCTTTCCTGGGGGCTAACGCCCAGGCAGGTGGGAACTTGGCTCAGCATAGCTTTGCTGGTGGGGCTGTGGATGGTGCCTTCCCTGCCACCGCTGTTTGCGGTGTTGCTGGCATTGCTGGTCATGAGCTTGTTTGACCTTGCGCCGATTGCTGTGCTCTTGTCGGGTGCGGTCAGTGATGCAGCATTGTGGTGGTTGGGCGCTTTTTCCTTGTCCGTAGCGGCGCGGCAATCCGGATTGACGGGGGCTTTGATGGCCCGTGCCCTGCACAGTTTGCAAGCCCCGCACACACCGCGTTGGCCGCGTGCACCTGCCGTGTGGTGGTTGGCCATGGTTTTCGCACTGCTGCCATCGTCCGCACAGGCACGCCGTTGGGCGTACAGCTTTTGCCTGGTGCCCTCGTCTACACCACGACAGGTGCCGCGTGATGTGGTCAGTGCGGCGCAGTTGGGGGCGGCGTTGGCGTGGCTGCCGGCACAGCCTGCCAATCTGCTGGTCTTGGCACTGCTGCCTGCGGGCGGGGTGGATCGATTTGTCCCTGCGTATTGGTTACAGCACACTTGGCCGTTGCTGGCGCTGGCGCTGGCCTATGCCAGCTGTGTTCAATGGTGCGCGCGACCCGCTCTGGGTGGTGTTACTCCTCTACCGCAGGTGGTGCTTGGATCGCGAGAACTGTCTGAAGATCGTTTCGCGGTGCAATGCGTTGTGGGTATTGCTGCTGTGATGGTGCTTATGGTGGCGTTGCAACCGTTGCATGGCTTTTCCCCCGGTCTGGTGTCTCTGCTGGCTATGGTGGTTTTGTTTGCCACGAAAGTGTTGACGCCCCAGAGCTACCACTGGGGTGTAGATTGGCCGCTCTTTGTCTGTGCGACGGTGTTGCCCGGGCTCATCGCCAGTTTTGCCGCTGCCATACCTGCCTGGGGCCTGGAATGGGGGAGTACGTCACTGGCACTGCCATTCCTCTTCTGCCTGAGGATGGTGGTGCCCTCGGGTGTCGCCATCGTGGCGGCGCTGGTGCTGGCAACATCCTGGTCTTCGGTGCAGGGGCATGATCTGCTCGATACCGCGATAGCGGTATTGGTGGCCTTCCACATGGTGGATTTCATGTTCCGACGCCACACTGGCGCTGGCAGCCAGGCACGCATGCTTGTGGCCTGGGCCACCGTGCGCAGCCCTGTGACGTGGGCAGGCTGTGCTGTGTACTACCTCTGGTGGAGATGGTGTGGATGGTAGCGGCGCAGAACACATCGCCGTTCTGGCCTCGTTTTTGGATCGTGGCCGCTGCTATGGCGCTGGTGGCGGGCCTGGTGTGGTCCGGTGCCAGCCGCCCTTCGGTTTTGGTGGTTCACAGCCAGAATGAACGTATTCCCTGGATTCGTGGCATTGATGCGGGAATTGACCGTGTCATTGACCAAAGCAGCGCAATCCGCCTGCAGCGCATCTATCTCTATGGCCATAGCGAAGAACGGGTGAGCACGCAGATCGTGCAAGCACATGGCCTGATTGCGCGTTGGCGACCCGATGTGCTCTTGTTGGTGGACGATCTGGCACAGGCCCGTGTGGGGGGCGCGTATGTCGCTGGTGATCGACCGCAAATCGTTTATAGCGGAATTGAGGATGCGCAAAGAACGCTGGCACGTACCCCGGGCACCCACATCCGTGGCATTGCAGAACGTACCCCCTGGGGCATCGTTGAGCGCTCTTTACTGCGGCTCACAGAGCTCAGTGATGCCCAGGTGCAGGAGCCAGCACATCCCCGTCGCATCGCTTTGATCTCTGATGCGGGCCCTGCTGCCGATGAAGAAGCCAGAGGGTTTGCATCGCATAGATGGCAAGGAGCGCAGCCAGTGGGTGTGTGGCGGTGTGCGACGTTGGATCAGTGGCAGCAGGCGCTTGGTGAGATTGCCCAGCAGGCGGATATGGTGGTTATCGGTGACTATCGCAACTTGCCTGGGCCCGGCAACCTTTCCGCTTCCGTCTGGAGGCGGTTGTTAGCGCAGGCTGCGCTGGAACGATTGAAGATCCCGATGACGGCACTGTCGGCCTATGCCGTGTCAGACGGTATTCCGATGGGGATTTTGCCGTCGCCCTTTGAGCAAGGTGAAGTGGCTGCGCAGATGGCAGTTCAAGTCTCCCGCAGCAGTGGTTCTGAGTTTTCCGCCGAGCGTGGGCAGCATGCGCTGACACAAGACTTTGCCCTGGTGGTGAATCGTCGGCAAATGGAACTCCGTCGCCTTTCGATTGGCGCCATGGATGCGTACTACGCACGGGTTTCTGGGCGGCTGCTGGGCGGCGGTGTGCAATGACCCACACGCTGCAAGAGCATCCTTTGTGGCGTGGCCTGGATCGTTCCAGCCGCCGCATGTTGGAGGCGATGGCCCAAACGGTGGCTTGTTCGGACGTGCCTGCGTTGGTGGGCATGGCCCAGGAGGCCGTGGTGCTGGGCTGGTCGGCCAATGGGCAAGCCTTGGTGTTTGATGCGTCGCAACCGCCTGCCGGTGCGGCTGCACGAGGCTGGTTGGTTCCTTGTGCTGCTTTGCGTGTTCTGGTGCAGGATCAAGATGCCTGCCGACACTACCTGGAGTGCGCACTCGCAGGTTCTGG
Source organism: Simplicispira metamorpha (assembly GCF_004341365.1). Classification (GTDB taxonomy): domain Bacteria; phylum Pseudomonadota; class Gammaproteobacteria; order Burkholderiales; family Burkholderiaceae_C; genus Simplicispira; species Simplicispira metamorpha. The sequence goes on from NZ_SLXH01000002.1 coordinate 180,023, forward strand.
CGTGACCGGTGCGCCCGTGGACAGCCATTCGACAGACACCGCTCCCAGCTTGGGTTTGCGTGCCGCAGTGGGATGGCTGCTGGCCTTGGGGCTACCGGTTTTGGCCATGGTTATTCTGGGCGATCGCAGCGATACCTTGGCACAGTGGTTGCGCTTTCTGTCGGCGATCAGCGCGGGGTTGTGCGTCTGGGTACTGGGATTGGCCCCCCCTTTTGTGGGCGCGTTGCTGTCGCTGCTGTTGATGATGGCGGGCAACCACTTGCCGCTGGGCCAGGCGCTGGCGGGTTTTACCAGTGGCAGTTTTTTCCTGCTGCTGGGCATGTTTGGCATCAGCGTGGCGATTCAGCGCAGTGGGCTCATGCAGCGCCTTTTGGGGGTGCTGTTGCGGCGCCTGCCGCACACCTCCCGTGTGCTCCAGTCCTGTCTGGTGCTGGTCGGGGTGGTGATGACTTTGTTCATTCCCAGCACTTCGGGTCGGTTGCAACTCGTGGCACCCATGGTGAAGGTACTGGCCCAGCCCGGCAACAGCACCGCGCTGGCCTTTGCCGCTCTTTCAGGTAGTACGTTGTTTTCTACGGCTTTTTTGTTGGGAAACCCGGCTAATTTCATTGTGTTGGGCATCCTGCCAGAGCATTGGCAGCCCCACGTCAACTGGCTTACCTGGTTTCAATGCGCCGTGGTTTATACGCTGGTTTTGGGCGTTCTTCTGGCGCTTGATGTGGTGTGGGGCAGTGGTCGTGCGCAGTGTCAAGATGCACCAGCGGTGGCAGAAAAACCGGCTCCCCTACCGGGTATCTCGTCAGCCGAAGTGGTGACTGCCGTGGCTTTGGCCTGTCTCACGCTGGGGGTGGCACTGGGCAATGTCCATCACATCGAGACAGCGTGGCTGGCGCTGTTTGTATTGCTGTTGCTCATGGCCACAGGGGTGTTGCCCCTGAACCAGCTGCACAGCGATATCCATTGGCCTATCCTGATTTATCTGGTCTGCACGGTAGGATTTGCACGTGGGTTCACGCACATGGGTATCCAGGATTGGATCGTGGCGCATGTCGGGCAACTGGAGCAGCTCTTGCGTGAAGCGCAGGTGTATTTTTTGCTGCTCTTGGGGGCCGTGGTGGTGCTGCTGCGGATGGTGTTGCCAGCGGTGGTGTGCATTACCACGCTGTGTGCCGTGCTGCTGCCTTTGGCAGACGCCCATGGTATGCATCCATTGGTGGTCGGATTCGTTGTGCTGACCGCCAGCGAGGTATGGTTTTTTCCACACCAGAGCACAGATTACCTCCTGTTTCGCGAGTCTTTGGGCATGCCTGAAAACCAGGGCGCTGGGATGTTGAAGCGTAATGCCCGCATCCAGGCCTGCCGCATGGCTGCCTTGGCAGTCTCGATTCCTTATTGGCACCACTTGGGGTACCTGCGATGAGTCGTGCCATGCGCTGGGCGTGGGTGGCCCTTTTTTTGCTGTTGGCAGCGGGGGCTGTAGTGACCAACATGAACAGTCGCCGTATTCTGGTGTTGCATGAGGGCACTGCCGATAGTGCTTCCACAAATGCCTTTGGCCGTGGGGTTGGGGCTGTGTTGGGGCAGCTCTCACGCCTCAAGTTGCGCCACCAATATCTGGCTTTTGATTCCAGTGTTTGCCAGCGTGTGTTGGCCCAAATGCAGGCTTTTGATCCCCATGCGGTGATAGCCGAAGGCGCTGGCGCACGCCAATGTCTGGACAGCCAACCCCGGCAAGCAAGCCCGGTGGTGGCCATGCCAGATACCCCTGCCCAGGTGGTGGATCAGGGCCGCCATGTGGCGGCATGGGGCAAGGTTTTGTCTGATCTGGCCCAGCCAGGGCAGCGGCTTCTGGTGTTGTACGGGAGCGACCCCGAGGGACTGCTGGAATACCAACTAATGACGGATGCTGCACGCGTGGCTGGTTTGCATCTTCAGCCGTTGGCCGAAAACACGGTTCTGGAACCATCCATGCTGGAGCGCTCCGTGCGCCAGCTTGGAGCAGACCTGGTGTTTGTGGGCCGCACGCTAGGCCGTGGGCGCGATAGCGTGGGTGGCCTGCCGCAGGCGAGTTGGTTGCGGGCGCTGCGCCTGGCCACGCCCCAGCCGATTTTGGCCTCTCGGCTCGAAAGCCTGGAGCTGGGCGCCGACATGGTTTTGTTACAAGCGCCCGAGCAGCGAGGAGAGATGCTGGCGCAGATGGCGTTGGCAGGCAGGGGGACTGCGCTGCCATCTCCCACGCCGCCATACGAGATGGCCGTGGGCTTGCAGCGTGATTTTGTGGCACGCCAGCGTGATGCTTTGCCGTCGTTTTACGTGCTCAGTGCGCGGCTGGCAGGTTTTTTGTCGGGCCCCTGAAGATAGCCTGTATTTTTTGATGAAAAAAGGCTCAAGCCCTTGTGTGGCGTGCGCAAGCAGCTACGTTTTTGGTAGTGATTGGTGCCGCGGTACGTGGGCCGCTTGCCTGGGTCAAACTGCCACCACCCGGTTTTTTCCGTTGCGTTTGGCCAGGTACATGCCCTGGTCTGCACGCCGTATGGTGTCGGTACTGTTCTCGTCAGTGGCTACCTGGGCCAGGCCGGCACTGAAGGTAATCAGCAGTTTTTCGTTGCCTTGCAGAAAAAAGCGTTTGGTCAACTCGCGTTGCAGGCGCTGCATGGCCTGTACTCCCACGTCCAATGGGGTGTCTGGCAGCACCAGAATGAATTCTTCGCCACCGTAGCGCGCCAGCATGTCTTGCGGGCGCATGACATCGCGTACCACGTTGGCCAGGTGTACCAAGGCAGCATCTCCAGCCTCGTGGCCCATCCGGTCGTTGACCTGTTTGAAGTTGTCCACGTCCAGCAGTGCCACGCACAACGGCGTTTCGGTGCGGCGGGCGCGGGCTATTTCACGCTCCAGCACTTCATCGAGGCCTTTGCGGTTGAGGGAGCCTGTCAGTGGGTCGTGCCGCGCCTGGGCGCTGACGCGGTCAAGCTCTTGCTGCAAGCGCACCATCTCTGCCTGCTTTTCCTCGGTGCGTTCGCGCAGATCGGTGAGTTCGCCGTGCGCCATGCTGCTGTCCAGCGCCATAGCGCGTGTGGCACCCATGACTTCCTGGAGCACCGGAGTGATTTCATTGAGTGTGGTGGCTTTGCCAATCTGCGTGGCACAGCGCTCCATGCGCTCCTGGTAGGTGCCGCTGGCCTGGGTCATGCTGCTCAGGCGTGTGATGAAGGCGGTGAGCATCTCCTTCATCTGCTCCTGGGCTTCCACCAGCCGCCCCTTGGCTTCTGTTTGCTTGAAGATGACGTCTTTCAGTCGGCGGCGTACATCGTCGAGGTGGCGCAGCGAAAGGGGGCGTGAGGTGGCCGCCATCAGTGCCTCGGCCTGGCCGTGCAGCCAGCGGTCATCTGTGCTGAGTGCAGCAATATTCTCAAACACCATGTGCAATAACTCCAGCAACATCCCGCGAATGGCCGATTGGTCTTCGGTGGCAAACGAGAGGCGGTAGCTGAAGTTGCTCAGCAGCATTTGCAGGGTGCTGGCTGGTGGTGAGGGCTGGCGCAAAAACTGCACCAGTTGGGTGCCCAGCAAGTGAACACGGGCATCGTCACTGTCCAAGGCGGGCATGGTGTATTCGACCATGCGGGCAATTTGCTCTGCCAGCTCGTCAGGCAAGACAACCGCACCTGCCGTAGTGGAGGTCGACTCGGTGGTTGCAGTGGTGTCCGTGGTGTGCAAGCCCAGCTTGGCGTAGCCCACCAAGACGTTTTGCAGTGCAGACCAGTCGCGCTGTGCGACCGCTGCTTCAAATTGACCCAGCAAGCGTTTTTGTGCCGGTGTCTGGCCTGGGATGACGCGCAGGATATGCCGCAGTGGCCCCTCCGGAAAGGGCACCGGTGTATGGCCTCCAGCGATTTCGTCGTACAGGGCCTGGTAGTTCTCAGGGGTAGGTGGGAGCCTGCGAACTGCCAATTGCTTGAGAGTGTCGCGTGCTATATCCGAAGGAGGTCGTTCCGCCATTGGCAGGCACCAGTGCAGTGGTGGGGGACAAAGATGGGCGAGTGTGACAGAGGCTTGTGGGCTTGCAAAGCCTCCGGGTGAAAGACCGCAGGGCCCGGTTCGGCGCCTACAATCCGTTGCAACCTCTTCAGCACCCATGAAAATCCTTATTTCAAACGACGACGGCTATCAGGCGCCGGGCATCGTGGCGCTCCATGCGGCATTGGCAACGGTGGCCGAGGTGGAAGTGGTGGCGCCCGAACACAACAACAGTGCCAAGTCCAATGCCTTGACGCTGCACTCTCCGCTGTACGTCCACACGGCACACAATGGATTCCGGTACATCAACGGCACGCCTGCAGACTGCGTGCATATCGCACTGACTGGGTTATTGGGGTACAGGCCCGATCTGGTGGTCTCCGGCATCAACAACGGCGCCAACATGGGAGACGACACCATCTATTCAGGCACCGTAGGCGCTGCAATGGAGGGCTATCTGTTTGGCATTCCTTCCATGGCTTTCTCGCAAGTGGATAAGGGCTGGGGTGAGCTTGAGGCGGCTGCCCAGAAAGCGCGTGAAATGGTGTTGCAAATGCAGGCGCAACAATGGTTGGGGGGGAATCCATGGTTGCTGAACATCAATATCCCCAACCTTCCCCTGGAGGCTATGCGGCCTCTGAAGCTGTGCCGCCTGGGGCGTCGCCATGCAGCCGAGCGCGTGATCACCCAGAACAGTCCTCGGGGCGAAACCATGTATTGGATTGGCGGTGCGGGCCCAGCCAAAGATGATGCAGAGGGAACGGACTTCCACGCCACTGCACAGGGCCATGTGGCTGTGACACCTTTGAAGGTGGATTTGACGGACCATGAGAGCCTGGCTGGTTGGGCGACAGTGTGCTGTGCCAGTGGTACGGCCTGCGCCGTGGATGTGGCTGCTGGTGCAGGTGCCTGATGCAACGTCGACCTGGTTTTCCTGCTCGTATTGCGCTGCCTTCGGGCACGCATCCCTTGGCGTCTGGGTTACAGCCACCGCGCAAGCCCGTAGTCATGCCGGTGTCCGCCCCTGTAGGGGTGGGATTGGATTCTGCAGCAGTGCGCGCGCGCATGGTGCAGCGATTGGTTAGCGCGGGCATTTCTTCGCCCTTGGTGCTGCAAGCCATGGGCGCAGTGGAGCGGCACCGTTTTGTTGATAGCGCGTTGGTCAATCAAGCCTATGAAGACACCAGTCTGCCCATCGGTTTGGGTCAGACCATTTCAAAGCCCAGCATTGTTGCCCGGATGGCTGAGTTGCTGCTGGGGGCAGAAATCGCCCGTGAAAGCGGTGTGTTGGGCCGAGTGCTGGAGATAGGTACCGGCTGTGGATACCAAGCTGCTGTGCTGAGCCGTTTGGCCCGCGAGGTGTATTCCATGGAACGGTTGCGAGGATTACATGACCGGGCGAGAGTCAACTTGCGTCCCTTGCACCTGATGAATGTCCACCTGATGCTGGGTGATGGCATGCTGGGTTATCCGAAGGGAGCTCCTTACGCTGGCATCATCGCTGCCGCAGGTGGCGCCTCTTTACCGACAGATTGGTGCGATCAATTGGCCATTGGTGGACGCTTGGTGGCCCCTACGGTGGTTGCGGGTGGCCAACAAGTGTTGCTGGTAGTAGACAAGACGGCACACGGGTTGAAACAAAGCGTGCTCGAGTCCGTGCATTTTGTCCCTCTAAAATCGGGGATTGCCTGAAGGGATTGATTTATGCTGGTATCGCGTGGCCTTGTGGTCTGGGGTTCTATGGCGCTGGTTGGACTTGTGTTGTCTGGCTGTGGCACCCGGCTCAACAGGGCTCCGGTGGAAGACCGGGGAACTTCTGTGGCATCTTCTGCGCCGCAGCAAGGCGTAGTGGTGGCGCAGATCAAGCCATTGCCTGGTGCGGAAAATGCCGGTAAACCGGGTTACTACACCGTCAAGCCAGGAGATACCCTGATTCGCATTGGGCTGGAGACCGGGCAGAGCTGGAAAGACATTGCGCGTTGGAGCAGCTTGGAAAATGCCAACCTCATTGAGGTCGGTCAAGTGCTGAGAGTGGCTCCACCCACAGCCATTGGGGTCGGTCAGAGTCCTGCGGATAACAGCGGTGTGGTGGCGCGTCCCGTGACGGCTGCTGTTGTGGCGCCTACAGTTGCTGCCAGTGCAGCAAAGCCTGCTGCTCCTGCTGCTCCTGCTGCTTCGGCGCAAGCGGCCGCATCTGCGCCAGTACCCGTTGCTCCTGCGGCGCCTGCAACCTCCGGTGATGACGATCTGGGCTTTATTTGGCCTTCCAGTGGCACATTGATTGCTGGCTTTGATGAGGCACGCAACAAGGGGTATGACATCGGGGGTAAGGCCGGTGATCCCGTACTCGCCGCTGCAGATGGGCGAGTGGTGTATGCCGGAGCAGGCCTGCGAGGCTACGGTAATCTCATCATCCTTAAGCACAACAACACTTTTTTGACAGCCTATGCACATAACCAGGTTTTGTTGGTCAAAGAAGATCAAGCAGTTCGGCGAGGCCAAAAAATAGCGGAAATGGGCAGCACAGATGCTGACCGTGTGAAACTGCATTTTGAAATTCGACGTCAAGGCAAACCGGTGGATCCATCGCGTTATTTGCCTGCGCGCTAAAAGGGGTGTGAGTGGGTGCTGGACGCCATCTCTTCCCTGTGATTCCAGAGCAAGCGCTCTTAGGGGCAGTGCCTGTTCCAAACAGACTGCCTTTGGCTGCAGCCTCGTATGCTTTTGTTTGAGGGGGCGTCTTGCCTGTCACATTAAACTGTCCAGATGGATCTCGGGTTGTCGATGCGGCGTCGAATCATGTCGACGAGTTCGCTGAAGTCGATTCAGACGCTGCTGAGCACGCAGAGATTCGGACTTTGCAGATAGGGATTGCACAGCATGGGCAGCGTCTGGATCGGTCGCTGGCCGATGCGGTGACTGAGTTCTCCCGCAACTATCTTCAGCAGCTATTGGCACAAGGTGCCGTCAGTCTGAATGGCCAAGTCGTTTCCAAGGCTGCACAACGTGTCAAGGTCGGTGACCGAGTTTGTGTCGAAATGCGTGAGACCTTGCAAAGTCAGGCCTTTCGTCCCGAGCCCATGGATCTTCAGATTGCGTATGAAGACGAGCACCTCTTGGTTCTTCACAAACCCGCAGGGCTAGTGGTTCATCCTGCACCTGGTAATTGGAGTGGAACGCTGCTCAATGGTCTTTTGGCGCGCGATCCACGGGCTTCCTTATTGCCCCGTGCGGGTATCGTTCATCGTTTGGATAAAGATACCAGCGGCCTCATGGTGGTTGCACGCAGCCGCCATGCCATGGATGCTTTGGTTCGCATGATCGCTGATCGTAAAGTAAGCCGCCAGTACCTGGCCTTGGCGCACCGTCCGTGGCAAGGAAGTGCTGACCGCACTGTCGATGCGCCGATTGGTCGTGATCCCAGGAACCGTCTGCGCATGGCGGTAGTGGATATGACCGTGCATCCAGGAAAACTGGCCAGAACCGATGTGCATTTTCTGACTGGAAACGATCTTGGCTGTTTGGTCAAATGCACTTTGCACACTGGTCGCACACACCAAATTCGGGTTCATATGGCCTTGATAGGACACCCCTTGGTTGCCGATGCCTTATACGGTGGAACCCTTCTTGCTGTCATGGGGCGCCAGGCATTGCATGCTTTTCGGCTGTCTTTCGTTCATCCCGTGACTGATCAGCCCTTGGATCTGTATGCACCACTGCCGCTGGATATGCAGCAGGCATTGGCAGCGTGGGGCCTAGGCTACAATGGGGCCCAATCGACGCAAGGATCGTAGCATTAGGGCTAGTCTGTTGGTGACTTAATACAACTCATCCTGCATGCGTTGGTAAGTCCATTTCGGTGTTGTAGCGTTTGACATTGTGGCTTCAATAGCCTTTTCTCTGGAAGAACGCAAACAATGAATTCTATGGATGCCAAACGCGTCATCGAGACTGCCCTGATTTGTGCGCCAAATCCTCTGACTTTGCGCGACCTGCGGATGCTCGTTGATGAGCAGTTGAGTCCAGACACTATCAAGTCGTTGCTGTTGGAGTTACAGCATGACTGGTCGCAAAAAGGCCTAGAGCTTGTTCAGGTTGCCATGGGATGGCGGTTTCAGAGCAAGCCAGAGATGCGGGGTTTTCTGGAGCGATTAAAGTCAGAGAAGCCTCCCCGGTACTCCCGAGCTACCATGGAAACTTTGGCCATCATTGCTTATCGTCAGCCAGTCACACGTGGTGATATTGAAGATATTCGAGGTGTTGTAGTCAACAGCTTGATCGTTAAGCAGCTAGAAGATCGCGGTTGGGTTGAGGTCATTGGCTACCGTGAAACGGTCGGCCGTCCGGCCTTGCTGGTCACCACCCGCCAATTTCTTGATGATTTGGGGCTGCATTCTTTGGAGCAGTTGCCTGCGATCGATGTTTCGGCCAGTCATACAGAAATTTTGCAGGGACTCGACTCTGTCTAGTGCGTTGATTGATACGTCTTACAGACGAGCATAGGCCGTTGTCTTCGTTTGGAAGTCTAGGTTCTGTTCCCGATCTTGTGTTCCGTCCATGTGATTGGGCGTAATTTTTTAAATATCAAGCGAATGCTTGACCCAGCATTCCGGAATGCTAGACATGAAAAAATCCACTCGACCCGATAGTTCCGGGAAAAATTTTGATCGCAGCGTTGTGCGCGGCGCAGTAAAACATCCGTCGCTTGCTCAGACTGGAGCAAACGGGATACAGCAGGAGAAGATGCAGGGATACCAGTTTGCAGATGTTGTCTCTGGACAGTTTGATACCGACGAAGTAAGTGTTGATGTAGCGCCTTCTAAGCGTGTGCTACTTCCGCAAGTTGAAAATCCCAAGTTGCACAAAGTGTTGGCTCAGGCTGGAATGGGCTCTAGATTGGAGATGGAGCGCTTAATTCTTGAGGGGAGAATTTCTGTCAATGGCGAACCCGCTCATGTTGGCCAGCGGATTCAATACGGTGATGTTGTCAAAGTCAATGGAAAACCCATCCGGTTTCGGATTGAGCCACCTCCGCCACGGGTGATTGCTTACCATAAGCCTGTGGGTGAGGTTGTGACCCACGATGATCCTCAGAATAGACCTACTGTATTTCGTAAGCTTCCGCGACTGATGCAAGGTAAATGGCAATCTGTCGGGCGACTTGATTTGAACACGGAGGGGCTCTTGCTGTTGACAAGTTCTGGCGAACTTGCTAACAGGCTTATGCATCCCCGTTTCGGTCTAGAGCGCGAGTATGCTGTTCGCGTTCTTGGGGCGTTGAGCAACGATGAGAAGCAGCAGCTTCTGAATGGTGTGCAACTTGATGACGGCGTTGCATCATTTGGCTCAATTGAAGATGGTGGCGGGGAAGGTTCCAACTGCTGGTATCGCGTTACCATTTCTGAAGGACGAAATCGCGAAGTTCGGCGAATGTTGGAAGCTGTCGGACATGCAGTCAGCCGACTTATTCGCATTCGGTACGGTGCTATGGTTTTGCCTCGCGGTCTCAAACGCGGTGCATGGCTTGAGCTCGGTGAGCGCGATATCAATGCATTGATGCAAGCGTCCACTGTGACCGATAGTTATCAGAAGGTGCGCGATGCGCCAGCCATTGCTGATCGACGCCGTGATGGCGTTGGTAGAGCTCCAAGTGGCACTATTGTCGGCCAGGGAAGTAGTAACCAGCAGAGAAAAGCTGGGTCACAGCAAAGGACTCAGAGTCAGCCAGATCCTATGAAGACTTCTGTCGGCTATATTGGTTCCGACAGCCTTGCCCGGTACCGGCAAGAGCAACGGCGAAGTTCCGTGGGGCGGAAAAGGTAACTGCGTTACCTTCACTCTGTGTCGAGTTAGAATGAAAAGCTGTGTTTCTGTACCAAGAAGCTCAGCAAAATATTATTTACTTAGGAAGTTAAAAATGGCTATCGAACGTACGCTTTCCATCATCAAACCTGATGCCGTTGCAAAGAATGTGATTGGGCAAATTTACGCGCGTTTTGAAGCTGCTGGTCTCAAGGTGGTTGCCGCACGTATGGCACACCTGTCTCGTTTAGAGGCAGAGCAGTTTTATGCGGTGCATAAAGAGCGTCCATTTTTCAATGATCTTGTGAGCTTCATGATTTCTGGACCTGTCATGATTCAAGCCCTCGAAGGTGAGAATGCGATTCTCAAAAATCGCGAGCTCATGGGAGCAACTGATCCGAAAAAAGCAGAGCCAGGTACTATTCGTGCAGATTTCGCTGACAGCATTGATGCCAACGCTGTTCATGGCTCTGATGCGCCTGAGACTGCTGCTGTTGAAATTGCCTTTTTCTTCCCGGGCATGAACATTTACGCACGGTAATTTTCTAATCCCATGCTTTGTAACTTTAGAAAATATTTTGCAGTGCGTGGGTTCAAAATATGAAAGCCTTTATAAAGAAATGATAACTAATCTGTTGAATTTCGATCTTGAGGGCTTAGCTGTATTTTGCGATAAGCTGGGTGAAAAGCGCTTTCGTGCTACTCAGCTTTTTCGCTGGATTCATCAGCGGGGTGCTGGTGAATTCTCCGAGATGAGTGATTTGGCAAAATCATTGCGTCAGAAGCTTTCTCAGTGCGCATGCATTTCACCGCTCCCTGTTATTAGCGAACACCAATCATCAGATGGAACTATAAAATGGTTGTTTGATGTGGGTGCTGGCAACGCTGTTGAGACTGTTTTTATTCCCGAAGATGGTCGAGGCACATTATGTATTTCTTCTCAAGCTGGTTGCGCCGTAGGTTGTCGTTTTTGTTCTACGGGACATCAAGGATTTAGTCGAAATTTAAGCACAAGCGAGATATTGGCTCAGTTATGGTTTGCTGAACACACATTGCGCGCGCGATCAGGCGCGCAAGATCGGGTCATTTCCAATGTCGTTATGATGGGAATGGGGGAACCATTACAGAACTATGCGGCCATTTTGCCTGCTTTGCATGTGATGCTTGATGATCATGGTTATGGATTGTCACGCAGGCGAGTTACTGTATCCACATCTGGCATTGTCCCGATGATAGATCGTCTTGCGCTGGATTGCCCTGTCGCGCTGGCTGTTTCATTGCATGCGCCAACAGATTTTTTGCGGAATGATCTTGTTCCGCTGAATAAAAAATATCCCCTGATTGAGTTGATGGATGCATGTATCCGTTATCTCAAATATGCACCACGAGACTTTATAACATTTGAATATTGCATGTTAGATGAAGTTAATGATCAGCCAGAGCATGCAAAAGCTTTAATTGATTTGATTAAATCTAAAGAAAATTCAAATACTTGGTGCAAGTTTAATCTTATTCCGTTTAATCCATTTCCTGCATCTGGTTTGCAGCGTTCTTTAGATAGCAATATTATTGCTTTTGCCAAGCTACTGACAGATGCCGGCATTGTTACTACTGTTCGTAAAACTCGTGGTGATGACATTGACGCTGCATGTGGGCAACTTGCAGGAGAAGTTCAGGATCGTACTGGTGTAATAGAGCGTATGAAAAAGCGCCGCACAATTATGATAAGTCCTGAAAAATGAAAAGAAAAAATTTTTTATGGGCATTTCTTGCTTCAATCATTTGCATGATTGCGATGGTAGGTTGCTCTGTGGCAACAAATTCTGTTTCAGATACTGATATTTTGTCATCTTCTGATGACGCTGAAATTCGCAAGCGTGCCCGCATTCGCTTGGAGTTGGCATCCAACTATTTTGAATCCGGTCAAGTGCAAGTTGCATTAGATGAGACAAAACAAGCGTTGGCAACGGATCCATCTTATGCAGATGCATACAATATGTTGGGCTTAATTTATATGCATCTCAACGAATTCAATAAAGCAGAGGAAAGTTTTCGGCGAGCATTAAATATAAAGTCATTAGATCCAAATATTGCGCATAATTATGCGTGGCTTTTGTGTGTACAAGAAAAATATTCCGAAGCAGACCGCTATTTTAATATAGCTATTTCTAGTAAAGGGTATTCTTCTTTAGGAAAAACGCTTATGGCACAGGGACTTTGTCAATTGAGTGCAAAAGATTACAAGGAGGCGGAAAAAACACTCCTAAAATCTTATGAGATCGATAGTTTAAATCCTATTGTTTCTTATAATTTGGCTTCCTTATTATTTCAGCGTGGTGATTTTAAAAGATCGCAATTCTACATTCGGCGTTTAAATAATAGTGGAATGTCCAATTCAGAAACATTATGGCTTGGTTTGAAGGTGGAACGTGTACTTGGCGATAACATTGCCATGCAACAACTCGCAGAACAATTGCGTAAACGTTTTCCTGAATCACGTGAGCTTACTCTCTATGAGAGTAAGAAATTTAATGACTGAGCACATGTCGGCTTTAGATCATAAGAATCTTTCTGAGCATCATTCGGGAGAGTTTTCCTCTGGAAAAATTCTGCGTCAAGCACGTCAAGCATCTGGACTAAAGCTCACGGAGCTTGCAAGTTCGCTAAAAGTTTCAGTTGAGAAATTAGAAGCTTTAGAGTCTGATGATTTTTCTGTGTTTCCTGACGTGGTTTTCATGCGAGCCCTTGCTGCGAGCGTCTGTAGAAGCCTGGGTGTCGATAGCATTTCCGTTCTTGCACTTATGCCAAATGGTGCGCAGGCTCGACTGCCTCTTGATCAAGAAAGTGTAAATACCAATCTAAGTTATAAATCTAAAAATAAATATTTTTTATTTTTTGTAATTGGATCTGTTTTTCTTTTGATTTCTGTTTTATTTTTTATTTCAAAAAAAATAGACGATCATTATTACTCTTTAAATTCCTCCATTGATTATTTTAAAGGAATTTTTTTTCAATTGATAGTGGTGATTTTGAATTGAATTCGTTAGATTATTCCGGTAGTAAAAAATTATCTAATGAGGATCAAAAAAATATACTAGTTGAAAATAATCGTAAAGAAAAATCTGAAGTAAATAATAAAATTTCTGATTCTAGAGAAAAATATTTAGATGGCATGTTTTTCAGGGCCCGTAATTCATCTTGGATTGAAGTAAAAAATAAAGAAGGTGTTGTTATATTGCAGCGTACTTTGATGGCAGGAGAATCTATTGAAGTGTCTGATAAGTTCCCTCTTTTTGTCATTGTTGGTCGAGCTGATATGACAGATGTTTTTGTTCGTGGATTGCCTTTTGATTTAATATCTTTTTCTAGAAACAATGTGGCCAGATTTGAGGTCAATTAGTGATAAATTTTGAATCAAAAAACATAATGCCTACAGCTACTCCATTTATTCGGAAAACTAGACAGACAGACGTTATCTGGGGGACGCGTGTAGTTAGCATAGGGGGTAATTCTCCTATACGCGTGCAATCCATGACTAACACTGATACTGTAGATGCAATTGCAACAGCTATACAGGTCAAAGAGCTGGCGCTTGCCGGATCAGAACTAGTTCGAATAACTGTTAATACGCCTGAAGCTGCAGCTGCAGTCCCTTATGTGCGAGAGCAGTTAGACCGCATGAATATAGATGTACCGCTGGTTGGCGACTTTCATTACAACGGACATCGGTTGTTAAAAGATTTTCCCGCGTGTGCAGAAGCCTTATCAAAATATCGAATTAATCCTGGCAATGTAGGTCGGGGAGAGAAAAAAGATCTTCAGTTTGGACAAATGATTGAAACGGCTATCCGTTGGAATAAACCAGTTCGCATAGGAGTTAACTGGGGTAGTCTGGATCAAGATTTACTTGCCCGTTTAATGGACGAAAATAGCCATCGCGTACAGCCTTGGAGTGCTCAGAAAATAATGTATGAGGCACTCATTACTTCTGCTGTAGATTCGGCTTATTTTGCAGAAAATATAGGGATCGATAAGAATAATATTATTCTGTCATGTAAAGTTAGTGGTGTTCAAGATTTAATTTCTGTTTATAGAGAATTGTCTCGTAGATGTGACTATTCTTTGCATTTAGGATTAACTGAAGCAGGAATGGGAACCAAGGGAACTGTTGCATCTGCTGCAGCTTTATCTATCTTGTTGCAAGAAGGTATTGGAGATACTATACGTGTTTCTTTAACACCTCTTCCTGCTGAATCACGTACGCAAGAGGTAATTGTTGCCTCTGAAATATTACAGGCTTTGGGTTTGCGGTTATTTTCTCCTAGTGTGACTGCGTGTCCTGGCTGTGGGCGTACTACAAGTACTACTTTTCAAGAATTGGCAAAAAAAATTGATGATTACTTGCGATTACAGATGCCTGTGTGGAAGTTTAAGTATCCTGGGGTTGAGGCATTGAAAGTCGCTGTGATGGGATGTATCGTCAATGGACCTGGTGAAAGTAAACATGCAGATATTGGAATTAGTCTCCCTGGAACAGGAGAATCACCAGTTGCACCTGTTTTTATTGACGGTGAGAAAGCCATGACGCTGCGTGGTGAAAATATTATAGAGAATTTTCAAGAAGTAGTTGAAAACTACGTGCATAAAAGATTTGGCTTTAGTGCAGCACATTAACTTTAATGTATAAATTGTTGTGAACATTCAAAAAAAACAATACGCGTCTAAGTCTGAAAAAATAACAGCAATTAAGGGGATGAATGATATTCTTCCACCTAATTCTGCTAGTTGGGATTGGTTGGAAGAAAAAATTAGATCCTTGATGAATATTTACTCCTATCGTAATATTCGAACTCCAATTGTTGAGTCTACTGCGTTGTTCGTTAGAGGCTTAGGAGAGGTGACGGATATTGTCGAAAAAGAGATGTACTCTTTTGAGGATCGACTTAATCGAGAAAATTTGACACTAAGACCAGAATGTACTGCCGGTGTGGTGAGAGCGGTAGTAGAGCACTCGATGCTGTATGACGGAGGTAAACGACTCTATTACATGGGGCCTATGTTTCGTCACGAAAGGCCTCAACGTGGGCGTTATCGACAGTTCCATCAAGTTGGAGCTGAGGCGATTGGTTTTCCTGGTCCTGAGTTGGACGCAGAGTTAATTTTACTTGCTGATTCACTTTGGAAAATTCTCGGATTAGATGGGGTTCGGCTTGAAATCAATAGTTTGGGGCAACCAAATGATCGAAAAGCTCACAGAAATGCATTAATCTCTTATTTTGAAAAAAATATTGATCTTTTAGATGATGATGCCCGTCGGCGTCTTTACAGTAATCCATTGCGTATTTTAGATACTAAGAATCCTGATATGCAATCACTGGTAAATGCTGCTCCGCGTTTACTCGATTTCTTAAGTGATGAATCAATTGCTCACTTTGATGCTGTTAAATCAATTCTTGATGCGGCTGGTGTGGTTTGGAAATTAAATCCACGTCTAGTTCGAGGAATGGATTATTACAATCTAACTGTTTTTGAATTTGTGACTGATCGCCTTGGTTCTCAGGGAACTATTTGTGGTGGAGGGCGATATGATTATCTTGTTGAGCAAGTTGGTGGAAAACCAACCCCAGCTGTTGGGTGGGCAATTGGTGTTGAACGCGTACTTGAACTTTTGAATGAGCAAGGGGCAATAATTCCGAAATTTATTCCCAACGTATATGCTGTAATTCCAAGTGTAAATAATATTTTAATTGCTATTCAAGTAATCCAGCAGTTGCGTTTTTTAGGCGTCAGTGTCCAAATGCATAGCTCCATTCAGTCTGGAGAGGGCATGGGTAGTATGAAATCTCAATTAAAAAAAGCTGATTCTAGTGGCGCAACTTATGCACTTATATTTGGTGAGGAAGAGATTTCTCGAAAATGTTTGACTGTTAAAATGCTGAGAGATGGCCATGGTTCTCAATCAGAACATTCTTTAGATGCCATCAATGATTTGGCTGAAATCTTAAAAAATTGTTAACTTTTGATTGTGGCTATGGCAAATCATTTCGATCTTGAAGAGCAAGAACAGCTTGATCAGTTAAAACACTTCTGGAAATCTTGGGGCGGATTTATCAGTGCTGTGGTTTTTATTTTTATTTTTAGTGTTACTGCTTGGAATATGTATGGCTACTGGAAAAACCGCCAAGCTGTTCAGGCTTCAATGCTACTTGAATTAATTAAGACTTCTATTGTCTCTGGAGATTTATCTAGAGTGGATCAAGCATTTTCAGAAATTAAAAGTAAAAGTCCAAAAACTATTCAGGCTGCTCAAGCAGGTTTATTGGTAGCAAAGGTTAATTATGATAGGGGAGAGAATGATGCTGCTAAGTCTGCACTTTTGTCAGTGATTAATAATAGTTCTGATGTAAATCAGAAAGTAGTTGCGAACTTGAGGTTGATTAATATTCTTTTTGAAGAAAAAAAGTACGATGAAGCATTTGAAAATCTTTCCATGTCTTTCCCCGGTGCCTTTGACGGACTGGGGAAAGATCGTCGAGCTGATCTGATGTTAATGCGGGAAAATAATAAAGATGCAATTTCTGATTATTTAATTGCATATCAGAAATATGACGATAATTTGGGTTATCGTAAATTAATAGAATTTAAGCTCAATTCGCTTGGTGTTCCAAATCGCTCTTTTGTGATTTCAGATGTTTCGTCTACTGGAATCTTACGGTGATTAATTTATTTAATTTATGAATTATTTTTTTCATCAATACAAATTTTTCTTTTTTAGTTTATTGTTGGCAGTAAATTTTCTGCTCGCAGGATGCTCTTTTATTGGCGAGAAAAATCCGGAATTGAAATCTCAGGATCTAGGTGTTAATGTCCCATTTTTCCCTGTAAAACAGGTGTGGTCTGCGAAAATCGGTGCTGTCGATAAAATGCCATTGGCTGTCCGTGTGAATGGTGCGATGGTAACTGTTGCATCTGCTGATGGTGTGATTGCTGCTATCGATGTCCGTACTGGTAAAGATATTTGGCGTGCTATGTTGAAAGAGCCGTTAAATGCTGGGGTTGGTAGTGACGGACAGTTTGCTGCGGTGGTTTCCAGCGCTAATGATCTAGTGGTTTTTGAGGCTGGTCATGAAAAATGGCGACAGCGATTGACTGCACAGGTCTTTACTTCGCCTTTGGTTGCTGGTAGGCGTGTTTTTGTGTTGACTGCTGAATATGGAATTATGGCTTTTGATGCAAAAGATGGGCGACATCTTTGGGCACAACAGAAAACAGGTGGGAACCTAGCATTGCGTCAATCAAGTGTTTTTATCGCTGTTGGTAATACGCTTGTTACTGGTATTTCAGGGCGATTGATTGGATTGGATCCTGATACTGGAACGGTGCGTTGGGATGTTCCATTTTCTGTGCCAAGAGGTACTAACGATGTTGAGCGTTTGGTCGATTTAGTTGGAAATCCTAGTCGGCTTGGAGATAGTTTCTGCGTCCGTTCATTTCAAACTGCTGTTGGATGTGTGGATATTTCTCGAGGTGTAGTCTCGTGGATTCAGAAAGCAAATGGTTTTGATGGTGTCGATGGTGATGATACCTTGTTGTACGGTAGCGAGAGTAATGGTGCCGTTCTGGCTTGGCGTAGGACTGATGGCACTCTAGTTTGGATGACTGACAGGCTTCGACATCGTAGATTGACTGCGCCATTGTTGCTAGGGCGATCGGTAGTATTTGGTGATGACGGAGGTGAAGTTCATTTCTTGTCTCGTGAAGATGGTTCACCGTTAAATCGGTTAACCACAGATAGTTCTGGGGTATCAGTTTCTCCTGTAGTTGCTGCTGATACTTTGGTAGTGGTAAGTCGTGCCGGGTATGTCTACGGTTTCCGTCCAGACTGATTAAAGTAAAAAATGAAACCAGTCATCGCCTTAGTTGGGCGCCCAAATGTCGGAAAATCGACACTTTTTAATCGTATGACAAAAACAAGGGACGCTATTGTTGCGGACTTTGCTGGATTAACGCGTGATCGTCACTATGGCTCTGGAAAGCAAGGGCAACACGAATATATCGTTATAGATACTGGTGGATTTGAGCCTGATGCTTCCAGTGGAATATATCGGGAAATGGCACGTCAGACTCAGCAAGCAGTTGCTGAAGCTGATGTTGTCATTTTTGTTCTAGATGCTCGTGCTGGGTTGTCAGGTCAAGATTACGATATTGCTAACTATTTACGTCGTCTTGGAAAAACATGCGTTCTGGCTGCTAATAAAGCAGAAGGTATGCGTGAAGGGACTCAGTTGTCAGAGTTTTATGAGTTGGGGTTGGGAGAGGTTTATGCAGTTTCTGCTGCGCATGGGCAAGGAATTCGTGGTCTTGTTGAAATTGCTTTAGAGCCTTTAGGTCTATCAGAATCTGAAGATATCGTAGATGATGATGGCAAAAATTGTATTAAGTTGGCCGTAGCTGGGCGACCTAATGTAGGTAAATCTACATTGATTAATGCATGGTTGGGTGAAGAGCGATTGGTTGCTTTTGATTTGCCAGGAACCACCCGAGATGCAATATCTGTATCGTTAGAGCGTAACGGTCAGAAGTTTGAAATCATAGATACGGCAGGTTTGCGTCGAAAAGGAAAGGTTTTTGAAGCAATTGAAAAATTTTCAGTAGTTAAGACATTACAAGCAATTGAATCTGCTAATGTGGTTTTATTGTTGCTTGATGCTACACAGGGTGTGACAGACCAGGATGCACATATTGCTGGATACATCTTGGAAAGTGGTCGTGCAGTAGTGGTTGCTGTGAATAAATGGGATGCTATTGATGACTACCAACGTAAATTAGTAGAGCGTTCTATAGAAACTCGATTGGCTTTTTTGAAATTTGCATCGCTTCACTTTATTTCTGCAAAAAGAAGGCAAGGTATAGCTCCTGTATGGGCTGCAATTGTTCAAGCACACAGCGCTGCTACGCGCAAGATGTCAACACCAGTGTTGACGCGATTGCTGCTGGAAGCGGTTCAGTTTCAGAGCCCTAAGCGGGCTGGTATGTTTCGACCCAAGTTGCGTTACGCGCATCAGGGTGGGAGTAATCCACCTGTGATTGTGGTTCATGGAAATTCGCTTGAGCACGTGACTGAAGCCTACAAACGCTTTCTAGAAGGGCGTTTTCGTAAAGAATTTGACCTTGTAGGTACGCCTCTGCGCATAGAGATGAAAACGTCACACAACCCGTTTACAGATAAATCTGATTGATGCCTAAGGCATGGTTTTCTGGGTGTGCTGAAGGGTTAATTTCATAAAACTTATCACAGTTGTTCTGTGCTGTGGTAAGGTGTCGGTTTACAACAACATGTTTGAACACGGAGTATATCGTGAGCAATAAAAGTCAACTTCTTCAAGATCCGTTTCTTAATGCATTGCGTAAGGAGCACGTACCAGTTTCTATATATTTGGTTAACGGAATCAAGCTGCAAGGCCAGATAGAGTCTTTTGATCAGTATGTGGTCTTGTTACGTAACACGGTAACGCAAATGGTATACAAGCATGCTATTTCAACCATAGTGCCTGGTCGTGCAGTAAATTTTTCTGTCACTGACATGGCTTCTTCTGAAGAAAATGCTTCTTAGAAGGTTGTTGGATAAAAATATTTTTCATTTAATATTTTTGGTTGAATGTCTTGAAATCTATTAATAATTCTGCATTCAACCAGACTTCAGTTCTTTTGGTTGGTGTTGACTTTGGATTGCCGCATTTTGATGTGGATCTTGAAGAGCTTCATCTTCTAGCAGAAACGGCTGGAATGAAGCCGGTTGCTCATATCACTTGCAAACGTAAAGCTCCTGATGCGGCTCTATTTGTTGGTTCCGGTAAGGCTGATGAGATCCGAAGTTTGGCCCGCTTGCATGGAGCTAGCGAGGTACTTTTTGATCAAGCGTTGAGTCCAGCCCAGCAACGAAATCTTGAGCGTTACCTTGAGCTTCCAGTCAATGACCGTACGCTTTTGATATTAGAAATATTTGCGCAGCGTGCTCTAAGTCACGAAGGTAAGCTTCAGGTTGAATTGGCGCGTTTACAGTATTTGAGTACTCGCTTAGTGCGTCGTTGGTCGCATTTGGAGCGACAGCGTGGTGGAATTGGTGCTCGTGGTGGTCCTGGTGAGGCCCAGATTGAGCTTGATCGTCGCATGATTAGCGAATCCATCAAGCGGACTAAGGATAGACTGTCCAAGGTAAAACGTCAGCATGCTACGCAGCGACGGCAGAGAGAGCGTCGTGATGCTTTTCGTATCTCTTTGGTAGGTTACACCAACGCTGGAAAATCTACTCTCTTTAATACCTTGGTGAAAGCGCATGCTTATACAGCAGATCAACTTTTCGCTACTCTAGATACTACAACCCGTCAGTTGTATCTTGAGAAAGCAGGCCGCTTGGTTTCACTTTCTGATACTGTAGGATTTATAAGAGATTTACCACATACTCTTATTAGTGCTTTTCAGGCCACTTTGCAGGAATCTATCGATGCTGATTTATTGCTTCATGTAATTGATGCATCAAACGAGAATTATTCTGAGCAACTTGCACAAGTTCAGAAGGTTTTGAAAGAAATTGGAGCTTCTGAAGTCAATCAGATTCTTATTTTTAATAAGATCGATTTATTGGCGCCATCAAGTCAGCCAACTTTGTTTCAAGATTTTTACGATCTTGAAGGTCGTTCTGTTCCTCGATTTTTTCTTAGTGCTCGAGATAGTTTGGGAATCGATGCTTTGAGGTTGGCGTTAAGTGAGATTGTTTTATCTTCGCAGCAATTATCCTCATGCGATGCCGTTGAATGGCATAGCGGTAATCCTTGATTAGGCAAAATACCATTGTCAAAATTAAAATCAGAGAATTTTGCATGAATCAATTACTTCAAACCCAGTTTTTTGGGGGTCTACAAGCGCGTATCAGGGGTATCTTTAACCTGAATGACCCCCGTTGGGGGCGCGGAGAAGATGGCTCAAGCAATGAAAAAAAGCCGGAACCAGGTAGTAGCGGATTGTCTCAATCACCATCAGGCCAGAAAGGGCGAAACGAAGGATCTGGAGGGCAGCCTCCAGATCTAGATGAGCTTTGGCGCGATCTTAATCGGAAGTTGGCTGGTTTATTTGGTGGAAAAAATAATGGCGGCCGGGTTCCTCCTGGAGGAGATGGTAATTTTCAGCCGGATATGAAAAATGCTGGAGTCGGGGTCGGGGTTATTGCAGCAATTGCTGTATTGATTTGGTTGGGGACTGGATTTTTTATCGTTCAGGAAGGCCAGCAAGCTGTCATTACGCAGTTCGGAAAATACAAAACTAGCGTAGGGGCAGGTTTTAATTGGCGCTTGCCATATCCTATACAACGCCATGAACTGGTATTCGTGACACAAATAAGGTCAGCTGATGTTGGCCGAGATAGCGTTATAAAGTCGACAGGACTACGCGAATCGGCAATGTTGACCGAAGATGAAAATATTGTTGAGATCAAGTTTGCTGTTCAATATCGGCTCAATGATGCGCGTGCTTGGTTGTTTGAGAGTAAAAATCCTGCTGATGCTGTAGTCCAGGCTGCTGAAACGGCTGTTCGTGAAGTGGTTGGAAAGATGAGGATGGATACAGCATTGGCGGAAGAGCGTGATCAGATTGCTCCGCGTGTGCGTGTACTTATGCAGACGATCCTGGATCGCTACAAAGTTGGGGTTGAAGTCGTTGGAATTAACTTGCAGCAGGGCGGTGTTCGGCCGCCTGAGCAGGTTCAATCTGCTTTTGATGACGTGCTGAAGGCAGGCCAAGAGCGCGAGCGGGCCAAAAATGAAGCGCAAGCTTATGCTAATGACGTTATTCCACGAGCCGTTGGGTCTGCTTCTCGATTGAAGGAAGAAGCAGATGCTTATAAAGCACGCATAGTTGCTCAAGCGCAAGGTGATGCACAGCGTTTTAGTGCAGTTCTTACTGAATACCAGAAAGCACCACAAGTCACGCGCGATCGCATGTACCTTGAGTCGATGCAGCAAATTTATAGCAGCGTCACCAAGGTTATGGTTGATTCTCGCCAAGGCTCCAATTTGCTCTATTTGCCGCTTGACAAGTTGTTGCAGACGGGAGCTTTGCCTGTAGTTGGGGATGTGCCCGTTGTAAGCCAGCCTGCTACCCCAGCGCCTTCTTCTCCCAATTTTTCGAACGATACCCGTGCGCGTGACACCAGTCGAACGCGTGAACGTGAATCGCGCTAGGAGAATCACGTGAATCGAGTTGGATTTTTTGCTTCTTCAATTCTTGTGGTGTTGGCTTTGGCCAGTTCCATGTTGTTTGTGGTTGACCAGCGTCAATTTGGTGTTGTGTATGCGTTGGGGCAAATCAAGGAAGTCATCACGGAACCTGGATTGAATTTCAAGTTGCCACCACCTTTCCAGAACGTGTCTTACATAGACAAACGTTTGTTGACTCTCGATAGTACAGATGCGGAACCTATGCTGACAGCCGAGAAGCAGCGTGTCGTAATCGATTGGTATGTGCGTTGGCGTATCAGTGAGCCGTCAGAGTACATCCGCAACGTCGGTCTGGATGAAAATGCTGGATCGGTGCAACTCAATCGCGTAGTTCGCAACGCTTTTCAAGAAGAAATCAATAAGCGCACAGTCAAAGAATTACTGTCTCTCAAGCGTGAAGACTTGATGGCTGATGTCAAGCGGGAGGTTCTTGAGTCGGTGAGAGGTGCCAAACCGTGGGGTGTCGATGTTGTGGATGTGCGTATCACCCGCGTAGATTACGTAGAAGCCATTACGGAATCTGTGTATCGACGTATGGAGGCGGAACGAAAACGTGTTGCCAATGAGCTTCGATCTACTGGTGCGGCTGAGGGCGAAAAGATCCGTGCCGATGCTGATCGCCAGCGAGAAATCACGATCGCCAACGCATATCGAGATGCCCAAAAAGTGAAGGGTGAAGGCGATGCAGAAGCGGCACGTATCTATGCTGAAGCCTTCGGCAAAGACCCTCAGTTTGCGCAGTTTTACCGCAGTCTTGATGCGTACAAAGCAAGCTTTAGCAAGAAGAGCGACCTAATGGTGTTAGACCCTGCATCATCCGAATTTTTCAAAACTTTCCGTGGTGCTGCACCAGTGCAGCCTGCAGTGCGCAAGTAAGAGCAGAAGCCAGCTTTTGTAGGTGATTTGAGGTTTTTCCGCTTTTGTCGGCAGTCTGGTCGTTGCCTAATTCCTGCCGGTTGTTGTCGTTGCTTTGAAAGAGCGGGATGGCTACCGGTAGAATCACCGTTTTAACAGCTACACCATACTCCATGTCTGCTTGGGTCCTGCCGGATCACATTGCCGATGTCTTGCCCTCTGAGGCGCGGCACATTGAAGAACTCCGTCGCGGCTTGCTCGACACGGCTTGTAGCTATGGCTATGAGCTGGTCATGCCACCGCTCTTGGAGCACCTAGAATCCTTATTGACAGGAGCAGGTGAAGCACTTGACCTACAAACCTACAAGTTAGTTGATCAGATTTCCGGTCGCATGATGGGTCTGCGCGCTGACATCACGCAACAGGTTGCTCGAATCGATGCACACCTTTTGAATCGACGTGGCGTCACGCGCCTATGTTATTGCGGACCTGTTTTGCATACGTGGCCAGATCGACCTCATGCCACACGTGAACCATTGCAGTTTGGTGCAGAAATTTATGGTCATTTGGGCGTAGAAGCCGACTTAGAGGCTTTGGAGTTGGCCTTGAATTGCCTGCGTACAGCAGGTGTTAGTCAAATCAGTGTTGACTTGGCGGACGTGCGCATTGTGCGTGGGTTGCTCGCTGGCGTGGTCGTAGATGCACAAGTTTTGCGCCAAGTGCATGCGGCTCTGGCAGCCAAGGATGCCAGCGAGTTGGCCATTATCACCCGCCATTTTCCTGATGCCTCTCGGCAAGGACTGCAAGCTTTATTGCAAATGTACGGTGATGCGTCTGTGCTTTATGAGGCCGAAAAAGCTTTCCAGAGCATACCAGGCGTGCGCAATGTGCTATCGAATTTGAAGTGGATATCAGAGCGCCTTGATGGTGTGCGCGTTACTTTTGATCTGGCGGATTTGCGTGGATATGCCTACTACAGCGGTGCCCGTTTTGCTGTTTACGCAGAAGGAGTGAGCGACGCGCTTGTGCGTGGCGGGCGTTATGACGAGGTGGGTGCCGTTTTTGGGCGTAATCGACCTGCCGCAGGCTTCAGTCTTGATCTGAAACAGGTGGCTGAGGTCGCGCCTGTGCGTCCGCTCAAGTCTGCCATTCGGGCGCCTTGGGGCGAAGATCTTGGGGCCTCTGAAGCCGTAGCTGAACTGCGGCGCCAAGGTGAAACCGTGGTGTGTGTTTTGCCTGGTCATGAGAGTGATGCGGACGAATTTTTCTGCGATCGCGAACTAGTGCATGCTGCAGGGCGCTGGATCGTGCGCGCCATTTGATGTATTTGACAATTGAATCGGGTTTGAGATGAAAAATACCAAAGGTCGTAACGTAGTTGTGGTCGGTACCCAGTGGGGTGACGAAGGCAAGGGGAAACTCGTTGATTGGTTGACTGAAAGTGCCCAAGGTGTGGTGCGCTTTCAGGGCGGACACAATGCTGGTCACACCTTGGTGATCAATGGGGTGAAGACCGCCCTGCACTTGATACCCAGTGGAATCATGCGGGCTGGCGTGAAGTGCTACATCGGCAATGGTGTGGTGCTTTCTGCTGCCAAGCTTTTCGAGGAAATTGAAGGCTTGGAAAAAGCAGGTGTCGAAGTGCGTTCGCGCTTGCGTGTGAGCGAAGCATGCCCACTTATTTTGCCGTTTCATGCTGCGCTGGATGTGGCTCGCGAAGCGGCACGCGAGCAAGGTGGCACTGAGAAGATCGGTACTACGGGGCGTGGTATCGGTCCTGCTTATGAAGACAAGATTGCCCGTCGTGCGTTGCGTGTCCAAGACCTTCAGCACCCCGAGCGTTTCGCGACCAAGCTGCGCGAATTGCTTGCGCTGCACAACCATGTTCTCAGCACCTTCTTGGGCTCGGCGCGGTTTGATTTTGGTGCAACGTTGGCTCCTTACATTCGTGATGGTGAGGTGCAGTTCGAGCCTGTATTTGCAGAAGCGATGCGCCACGCTGAAATGCTCAAGCCAATGATGGCGGATGTATCGCGGGAATTGAACGAAGCACACCAGCAAGGTGCCAATTTGCTCTTTGAAGGGGCTCAGGGCACGTTATTGGATGTTGACCACGGCACCTATCCGTATGTCACATCCAGCAATTGTGTTGCGGGAAATGCTGCTGCCGGTGCTGGAGTGGGGCCTGGCATGTTGCACTACATCTTGGGCATCACCAAGGCATATTGCACCCGTGTGGGTGGAGGTCCTTTCCCCACAGAGTTGGATTGGGAAACTCCTGGCACTCCTGGATACCACATGAGCACTGTGGGCGCTGAAAAAGGTGTTACCACAGGACGCAGCCGCCGTTGTGGCTGGTTTGATGCAGCTTTGCTCAAGCGTAGCGCCCAGGTCAATGGTTTGACTGGGTTGTGTATCACCAAACTTGACGTTTTGGATGGGCTGAAAGAGTTGCAATTGTGCGTTGGCTACGAGCTTGATGGCCAGCAAATTGACTTGCTGCCTATGGGTGCGGATGACATAGCACGCTGTACGCCAATCTACGAAACGATGGGGGGGTGGAGTGAGTCGACAGTAGGCGTGACTCAGTATGACAAGTTGCCTGTGAACGCGCGCCTGTATTTGCAGCGTATTGAGCATGTGACCGGTGTACCTGTGGCAGTGATATCGACCAGTCCTGATCGGGATCACACCATCATGATCCAGCATCCTTACTTTTCAGAATAAAACTAAAAACAGCTTTCAGTGATGTCCAGTGGGCGCTGATCGCTACAAAATTAGGAGCTATAAATGTTGACCGAAGATGGCAAGCACCTGTACGTGAGCTATGACGAGTACCACAACCTCATTGAGAAGCTGGCGTTGAAGGTGCACCAATCCGGGTGGGAATTCGACACAATTCTGTGCTTGGCACGAGGTGGTATGCGCCCGGGTGACATCTTGAGCCGCATTTTTGATAAACCCCTGGCCATCATGTCGACCAGTTCCTATCGCGCAGAAGCAGGAACTTTGCAAGGGCACCTAGACATCGCACGTTTTATCACTACACCTAAGGGTGAGATTGCAGGAAAAGTGCTTTTAGTGGATGACTTGGCCGACTCTGGGCACACTTTGAATGCTGTCATCAGCATGCTCAAAAACAGCTATGCTCCAATTACGGAGTTGCGCAGTGCTGTGATATGGACAAAAGGCATATCAAACTTCACTCCTGACTACTCTGTGGAGTTCTTGTCCACGAATCCATGGATTCATCAGCCGTTTGAGGCCTATGACAGCCTGGATCCCGAAAAATTACTAGAGAAGTGGATGGTTTAAGCTTCCGTGGCTTTTTCTGTGTTACAGTAGAGGGCTTCGCTACCCGGTGCTTTGGTTTTTCCGGTGTTGTTTGGGTGGCGAAGGTGGTTGAAAAAGTTTTCTGGGTTTT
>NZ_SLXH01000003.1 GCF_004341365.1 Simplicispira metamorpha
GCTCCCAAAGGGTTCGTGGACGGCAGCCTCGCTCGCTCGCATGTGGCAACCGCGCGGGTTATCAAGGCTGGGCGGGAAACACCTTGAAAGGGGTGGTTCTCAGAACCAGCGCGTCCGTCTCATCGAGTCGCATCAGGCCCAGAAAACCTCAGTGCCAGGCACAGCCGTCAGCATGGCGCATGCGCTGGGATTGCCCGCCGGGCAGATCCATTCCGTGCGTGATGCCGGTGTACAGCGCAAGGAGTTGCACATTCCTGACGAACATCTGCCACGCCATGCCTACCACCAGGTACTGATCGACGATGGCCTGTGCAGTGTGAAGCTGGAAACGCGGGTTTATGGCGAGGCCCCGTATGCGCACGGCGTGGCGAAAATCGTTGCTGCCGTGCAATCCCATCCCCTTGAGTCCCGGTGCTACTCGGTCATGGAGTTTGTGGACAACGGCTGGCTCTAGCTTGCCTTGTTCACGTCTTCTGACGAAAAAAAGCGCCGGACGCCGGCGCTTTTTTGTTTTCGGGCCATCACCAGCGGTGAAGACCCCCAGCGTGAAAGACGCAGCTGCCTCAGGCAGCCAGTGCTTTCACCACCGCGTCCCCCATTTGCGCGGTGCCCACCTTGGTGGTGCCTTCGCTGTAGATGTCGGGCGTGCGCAGCCCTTGCGCCAGCACGGCTTGCACGGCTGCTTCGATGCGCTGGGCAGCGGCTTCCTGGTTCAGGCTGAAGCGCAGCATCATCGCGGCGCTCAGGATGGTGGCGAGCGGGTTGGCCACGCCCTTGCCCGCGATGTCGGGCGCGCTGCCGTGGCTGGGCTCGTACAGGCCCTGGCCTTTGCTGTTGAGGCTGGCCGAAGGCAGCATGCCGATGGAGCCCGTCAGCATCGAGGCTTCATCGGAGAGGATGTCGCCAAACATGTTGCCGGTCACCACCACGTCGAACGCCTTGGGCGCCTTGACCAGTTGCATGGCCGCGTTGTCCACGTACATGTGCTGCAGTTCCACGTCGGGGTACTGCTGGCCCACGTCGGTCATCACGTCCTTCCAGAGCTGGAAGGTTTCCAGCACGTTGGCCTTGTCCACGCTGGTCACTTTTTTGCTGCGCTTGCGGGCGGCCTGGAAGGCGACGTGGGCAATGCGCTCAATCTCGGGGCGGCTGTAGCGCATGGTGTCGAAGGCTTCTTCGGCGCCGGGGAAGTGGCCATCGGTGGCAATGCGGCGGCCGCGCGGCTGGCCGAAGTAGATGTCACCGGTCAGCTCGCGGATGATGAGGATGTCCAGACCCGCGATCAGCTCGGGCTTGAGGCTGGACGCGTCCACCAGCTGCTCGTAGCAGATGGCGGGGCGGAAGTTGGCAAACAGGCCCATGGCCTTGCGCAGGCCCAGAATGGCCTGCTCGGGGCGCAGCGGGCGGTCGAGCTTGTCGTACTTCCAGTCGCCCACGGCGCCGAACAGGATGGCGTCGGATTCCTGGGCCAGCTTCAGCGTCGATTCGGGCAGCGGGTGGCCGTGGGCCTCGTAGGCGGCGCCGCCGACCAGGGCGGTTTCCATCTCGAACTTCAAGTCCAGGGCGCCCAGCACCTTGACGGCTTCAGCGACGATTTCGGTACCAATGCCGTCACCCGGCAGAACTGCGATTTTCATGATTTTGCTTCTGTTTTGATAGCTGGTAGCGACCATTGCACGGGCGCTGGAGGCCGATTTTGCTGTAAATTGATCAGGCGGCCATGGTGTGGGCCAGCCAGGGCTTGGTGGCCAGGCGCTCTGCTTCGAAGGCGCGGATTTTGTCGGACTGGCGCAGGGTCAGGCCGATGTCGTCAAAACCGTTGAGAAGGCAGTATTTGCGGAAGGCTTGCACCTCAAACGCAATCTCCTGGCCCTGCGGGCGCACGATGACCTGGCGCTCCAGGTCGATGGTGAGCTGGTAGCCCGGAAAAGCCGCCACTTCATCGAACAGCTGGGCCACAGTGGCCTCGGGCAGCTGGATGGGCAGCAGGCCGTTCTTGAAGCAGTTGTTGAAGAAGATGTCGGCAAAGCTGGGCGCAATCACGGCGCGAAAGCCGTACTGGTCGAGTGCCCAGGGCGCGTGTTCGCGGCTGGAGCCGCAGCCAAAGTTTTTGCGCGCCAGCAGGATGGAGGCGCCTTGGTAGCGCGGCTGGTTGAGCACAAAGTCGGGGTTGGGGCGGCGGCTGGCCGGGTCTTGGCCGGGCTCGCCGTGGTCGAGGTAGCGCCACTCGTCAAACAGGTTCACGCCAAAGCCGGTCTTTTTGATCGACTTGAGGAATTGCTTGGGGATGATGGCGTCGGTATCGACGTTCTCGCGGTCCATGGGGGCGACGAGGCCCTGGTGTACGTTGAATTTCTGCATGGCGGTAGGTGGGTTACTTGGCGGCGCGTTCAATGGCCGAGCCGGCTTTGCCGATGTCCTGGCCCACACCTTTGACGGTGTTGCAGCCAGCCAGCACCAAAGCGATGGACAGGACGATAAAGGAGGTGCTCTTGCGCATGGTCAAACTCCTGCGGGGGTCAGGCAAAAGTGCGCACGTCCACAAAGTGGCCATGCACGGCGGCGGCAGCAGCCATGGCCGGGCTGACCAGGTGGGTGCGCCCGCCCGCGCCCTGGCGGCCTTCAAAGTTGCGGTTGCTGGTGGAGGCGCAGCGCTCGCCCGGCTCCAGGCGGTCGGCGTTCATGGCCAGGCACATGGAGCAGCCGGGCTCGCGCCACTCAAAGCCAGCGGCCTTGAAGATGTCGTGCAGGCCTTCGCGCTCGGCCTGGGCTTTGACCAGCCCCGAGCCGGGCACCACCAGCGCCAGCTTGACGTTGGCAGCCACTTTGCGGCCCAGCTTTTTCACCACGGCAGCGGCTTCGCGCATGTCTTCGATGCGGCTGTTGGTGCACGAGCCAATGAACACCTTGTCGATCACGATGTCGTTGAGCGGCTTGCCCGGTTGCAGGTTCATGTAGTGCAGGGCGCGTTCGATGGCGTCGCGCTTGTTGGCGTCTTTTTCCTTGTCCGGGTCGGGCACACGGGCGTCAATGCCCAGCACCATCTCGGGCGAGGTGCCCCAGGTCACTTGCGGCACTATGGTTGCGCCGTTGAGCGTGACCACGGTGTCGAACACCGCGTCGGCGTCCGAGTGCAGCGTCTTCCAATACGCCACGGCCTGGTCCCATTCCACGCCGGTGGGCGAGAGCGGGCGGCCCTTGACGTAGTCGATGGTTTTGTCGTCCACGGCCACCAGACCGGCGCGGGCACCGGCCTCGATGGCCATGTTGCACACCGTCATGCGCCCTTCCATGCTCATGGCGCGGAACACCGAGCCGGCAAACTCGATGGTGTAGCCCGTGCCGCCCGCCGTGCCAATCTTGCCGATGATGGCCAGCACCACGTCCTTGGGCGTCACGCCCGGGGCCAGTTCGCCATCGACCTTGACGAGCATGTTCTTGGCTTTTTTGGCCAGCAGCGTTTGCGTGGCCATGACGTGCTCGACCTCGCTGGTGCCGATGCCGTGGGCCAGCGCGCCAAAGGCGCCGTGCGTGGAGGTGTGGCTGTCGCCGCAGACCACGGTCATGCCCGGCAGGGTGGCGCCGTTTTCCGGGCCAATGACGTGGACGATGCCCTGGCGCTGGTGCATGAACGGGAAGAACGCCGCCGCGCCCACTTCAGCGATGTTGGCGTTCAGCGTGGTGATCTGCTCTTTGCTGATGGGGTCGGTGATGCCGTCGTAGCCCAGCTCCCAGCCGGTGGTGGGCGTGTTGTGGTCGGCAGTGGCCACGATGGAGCTGACGCGCCAGACCTTGCGCCCTGCCTGGCGCAGGCCCTCGAACGCCTGCGGGCTGGTCACTTCATGCACCAGATGGCGGTCGATGTAGAGGATGGCGGTGCCGTCTTCTTCGGTGTGGACGACGTGCTCGTCCCAGATCTTGTCGTACAGGGTGCGTCCCATGGTGGTCTCTTTGCTTTCAGTGGGGAAAAGGGATTTTAGGCCGCGCTGTGCGGGGTGGTTTCCAGGGCGGCGGCGGGTGCGCTGGCGCTGGCCGAGAGGTGCTCGACCAGCAGGCGCGCTGTCACGGGCAGGGTGTCGAAGTCGCGCGCTACCAGGCGCAGTTCGCGCTGCGCCCAGGCGTCTTGCAGCGCGATGGCCTTGAGGCGGCCCACGCCGTGCATCAGGGCAAAGGCGCGGTCAGGCAGCAGGCCCACGCCCAGGCCGTTGTCGATCATGCGGCACATGGCGTCCAGCCCAGTGACCTGGATGCGCTGGCGCAGCGTGCGCCCAGCGTTGGCAGCGGCGGCGCGCATGGCCAGGCTGATGCTGCTGCCCGCGTGCAGGCCGACGATGTCCCAGTCCAGCACCTCTTCAAAAACAATAGCTGTTCGCGCAGACAGGGCGTGGCCCAGCGGCACTACGAGCACCAAATGGTCGTGCCGGTAGGGGCGGTTGGGCAGGGCGCTGGCGCTGTGGTCGCTGGCGCTGGCGTGGCAAATGCCCAGGTCGGCGGCGCCTTCTTGTACCGCGTGCAGCACGGCACTGCTCAGGTGCTCTTGCAGGTCGATCTTGACCTGGCTGTGGGCGCGGCAAAAGGCGCCCAGGTCTTCGGGCAAAAACTGCACGATGGCCGAAATGTTGGCGTGCATGCGCACATGGCCGCGCACGCCGTCGGCGTATTCGCTCAGCTCGCCTTGCATGCGCTCCAGGCCAAACAGCACGGTGCGGGCATGGTGCAGCAGGCTTTGGCCCGCCGGGGTGGGCGTGACGCCCCGGCTGTGCCGGTAGAGCAAAGTGGTGTCGGCTGCGGCCTCCAGCTCCGAGAGCCGCTTGCTCACCGCCGAGGCGGCAATGAACTCGCGCTCGGCGGCGCGGCCAATGCTGCCCAGCTCGCACACCGCCACAAACAATTGCAGCGATGTCAGGTCAATGCGGCGCGCAAAGCTGCGCTCGGAGTTTTTCATGGGGTGTACTTGGCTTCTCGATTGGAGAAGGCTTTGTATTTTCTGCGATGTTGATGCCTTTATCCATCTCAAAGTGCGATGGCTTTCATCTTGCGCCAGCGCGGTGGCGCGGGCGGCAGGGGCGCCGTGCTCTCAAAAAAGTGAGCTGCTGGCGCACGTATCTATTGGGTTTGGCAATGTTTTATGCTGCAAATCCTTGCCTGATAAGCGCCAGCAGCTCCTCTTTTTGATATGGCTGGGGCGGCTGGCGCGCGCCGCCAGGGCATGGCCCGTGTTCAGGCCGGGCCGGTGCTGGCGTGCTCGGGCACGCTGGCGTGCCAGCGCAGCTCATGTTCTATGCGCTGGCGCAGCGTGTCGGCGGCACCGATTTCGCCATGCACCACGTACACCTGCTGCGGCGCGTGCGGCATGCGGCGCAGCCAGGCCAGCGTCTGGTCGGCATCGGCATGGGCCGAGGCACTGCTGAGCTGCACTACTTCGGCACCGATGCGCACATCCTGGCCGTGGATGCGGATGGTTTTCTCGCCGTTGGCAATGCGCGCACCGCGCGTGCCGGGCGCCTGGTAGCCGGTCAGGATCACCATGTTGCGGTGGTCGCTGGCGTAGAGCGCCAGGTGGTGCAGCACGCGCCCGCCGGTGGCCATGCCGCTGGCCGACAAAATCACCATGGGGCCGTGGCGGCGCGCCAGGGCTTTGGATTCGTCGGTGGTCTGCACCATGGTGGCGCCGTGCGAGAGGGCCCGCGCTTCGCGGGCGCTGAGGCGGTGTTCGCCCAGGTGCTTCTCAAACAGCCCGGTGGTGCTGACGGCCATGGGGCTGTCGAGAAACACTGGCAGCGCTGCGGGCACCACCCCTTGCACCTTGAGCAGATGGATGGCGTGCAGCACCGTTTGCGCCCTGCCAACGGCAAAGACGGGCACCACGGCCACGCCGCCGCGCCGGGCCAGGCGTTGCAGGGCCTCGCCCAGCGCATGCAAGGTGTCTTCGGCGGGGTGCTGGCGGTCGCCGTAGGTGGACTCGATGAGCACGGTATCGGCCTGGGGCGGCGCCTCGGGCGGGTTCATGATCAGGTCGTCGGGGCGGCCCAGGTCGCCAGAGAACAGAATGCGCCGCCCACCCACTTCCAGCAGCACGGTGGCTGCGCCCAGGATATGGCCCGCAGGCGAGAAGGTCACACGCCAGCCGGGAATGGGCTCAAACGGCTGCGAAAAGGCGTGTGCCTGGAACTGTTGCAGGCAATGCTGCGCATCCAGCCGGGTGTAGAGCGGCAGCGCAGGCGTGTGCTGCGAGAGCTGGTGGCGGTTGAGGAAAGCGGCGTCTTCTTCCTGCAAATGGCCACTGTCGGGCAGCAAGATGGCGCACAGGTCGCGCGTGCCCGCCGTGCTGTGGATGGGGCCGGTGTAGCCATCGCGCACCAGCAGGGGCAGGTAGCCGCTGTGGTCCAGGTGCGCGTGCGTGAGCACCACGGCGTCGATCTGGCTGGGCGCCACGGGCAGCGGTTGCCAGTTGCGCAGGCGCAGCGGCTTGTAGCCCTGGAACAGCCCGCAGTCGAGCAGCAGGCGCTGGCCTTGGTGTGTGACCAGGTACTTGGAGCCGGTGACGGTGCAGGCGCCACCGAGGAAGGTTATGCGGACGGGCATGGCAAGGCTCCTTCAAGTGTGTGCGGGCCATCCTATCGCTTGTGGCAGCAAAGGGCCATGCGGCGCTACTGCTGAAAGCAAAAACCGCCCGGGCTGGCTGGCACGGGCGGTGTGTGGGGCAGGGCGCTGGGGTGGGCGCCCGCAGAAGCGGTGGCTCAGGGCTTGAAGAAGTTCTTCAGCCGATCGGCCCAGCTCTCGCCGCTGGGCGAGTGGCGTCCGCCGCCTTTTTTGAGCGACTCGTCCAGTTCGCGCAGCAGTTTGCGCTGGTGCTCGGTCAGCTTGACGGGTGTTTCCACAGCAATGTGGCAGTACAGGTCGCCGGGGTAGCTGGAACGCACGCCCTTGATGCCCTTGCCGCGCAGCCTGAACTGCTTGCCCGCCTGCGTGCCTTCGGGGATGTCGATGGCCACTTTGTCTGCCAGCGTGGGCACTTCAATCTCGCCGCCCAGCGCTGCCGTGATGAAGCTCACGGGCACCTGGCAGTGCAGGTCGTCGCCATCGCGCTCGAAGATGTCGTGCTTTTTCAGGCGGATTTCGATGTACAGGTCGCCCGGTGGCCCGCCGTTGGTGCCAGGCTCGCCGTTGCCGGTGCTGCGGATGCGCATACCGTCATCAATGCCCGCCGGGATTTTGACTTCCAGCGTTTTCTGCTTTTTGACTTTGCCCTGGCCTTGGCAGGTGGTGCAGGGCTCGGGAATGATCTTGCCCGTGCCCCGGCAGTGCGGACAGGTTTGCTGCACGCTGAAAAAGCCCTGGCGCATCTGCACCGTGCCGCTGCCTGCGCAGGTGCCGCAGGTTTTGGCGCTGGTGCCGGGTTTGGCGCCGCTGCCGTGGCAGGTGTCGCAGGACTCCCACGAGGGGATGCGGATTTCTGCGTTCTTGCCTTTGGCCGCTTCTTCCAGCGTCACTTCCATGGCGTAGCTCAGGTCGCTGCCCCGGTACACCTGGCGGCCACCCGCACCGCGACCGCGCCCGCCCGTCTGGCCGAACATGTCGCCAAAAATGTCGCCAAAAGCCTCGGCAAAACCACCAAAGCCTTCCGCGCCCGCACCGCCCGGGCCGCGCATGTTCGGGTCCACACCCGCATGGCCGTACTGGTCGTAAGCAGCGCGTTTTTGCGCATCCGAGAGCATCTCGTAGGCTTCTTTGGCCTCTTTGAATTTTTCTTCGGCCGCTTTGTTGGCATCGCCCTGGTTGCGGTCAGGGTGGTGCTTCATCGCCAGCTTGCGATACGCCTTTTTGATCTCTTCCTCAGAGGCGTTCTTGGCAACGCCGAGGACTTCGTAATAGTCTCTTTTAGACATGGATATGGGGGCTCGGTTGGAACAGGAACGCCGCGCTGGGCGCCCTTGTCAGGGCCCAGCGCGGCGGCTTGGGGTCAACGCAAGCGCTGCTTAGCCCTTTTTGACTTCCTTGACTTCAGCATCTACCACGTTGTCGTCGTCGGCCTTGCTGGCGCCGGAGGAGGCGTGGCCACCAGCTTGCGCATCTGAGGCGCTGGCACCAGCGGCAGCTTGTGCTGCCTGGCTGTCAGCGTACATCTTCTCGCCCAGCTTCTGGCTGGCGGCCATCAGGGCCGTGGTCTTTTCCTCAATGGCAGCCTTGTCGTCGCCCTTGAGGGCTTCTTCCAGGGCTTTTACCGCCGCTTCAATGGCCGATTTTTCACCGGCATCGAGCTTGTCGCCATGCTCGGTCAGGCTCTTGTGGACGCTGTGAACGGCCGCTTCGCCCTGGTTGCGCGCTTGCACCAGCTCGAGCTTTTTCTTGTCGTCGGCAGCGTTCAGTTCCGCATCCTTGACCATTTGCTGGATTTCTTCTTCCGAAATACCCGAGTTGGCCTTGATGGTGATCTTGTTCTCTTTGCCTGTGGCCTTGTCCTTGGCGCCCACGTGCAGGATACCGTTGGCGTCGATGTCGAAAGAGACTTCAATTTGCGGTGTGCCACGTGCTGCGGGCGGGATACCTTCGAGGTTGAACTCGCCCAGCAGCTTGTTGCCTGCCGCGATTTCACGCTCGCCCTGGAACACCTTGATAGTCACGGCAGGCTGGTTGTCGTCAGCGGTGGAGAAGGTCTGCGCGAACTTCGTCGGGATCGTGGTGTTCTTGGTGATCATCTTGGTCATCACGCCGCCCAGCGTCTCGATGCCCAGGGACAGTGGCGTCACGTCCAGCAGCAGCACGTCCTTGCGGTCGCCCGACAGCACCTGGCCCTGGATGGCAGCGCCCACGGCCACGGCCTCGTCGGGGTTCACGTCTTTGCGGGGTTCGCGGCCAAAGAACTCTTTGACTTTTTCCTGCACCTTGGGCATGCGGCTCATGCCACCGACCAAGATCACATCGTTGATGTCCGAGACACTGATGCCCGCATCCTTGATGGCCATGCGGCAAGGGGCCATGGTGCGCTCGATCAGTTCATCGACCAGGCTTTCGAGCTTGGCGCGCGTGAGCTTGATGTTCAGGTGCTTGGGGCCCGAGGCATCAGCGGTGACGTAGGGCAGGTTGATGTCGGTGGAGGCCGAGTTGGACAGCTCGATCTTGGCCTTTTCCGCGGCTTCTTTCAGGCGTTGCAGGGCCAGCACGTCCTTGGACAGGTCAACGCCCTGGTCTTTCTTGAACTCGGCAATGATGAAGTCGATCACGCGCTGGTCGAAGTCTTCGCCGCCCAGGAAGGTATCGCCGTTGGTGGACAGCACTTCAAACTGCTTTTCGCCATCGACGTCGGCAATTTCAATGATGGACACGTCGAACGTGCCACCGCCCAGGTCGTAGACGGCAATCTTGCGGTCGCCCTTTTCGGCCTTGTCCAGGCCAAAGGCCAGTGCAGCGGCGGTGGGCTCGTTGATGATGCGCTTGACATCCAGGCCAGCGATGCGGCCAGCGTCCTTGGTGGCTTGGCGCTGAGCATCGTTGAAGTAGGCGGGCACGGTGATGACGGCCTCGGTGACGGGTTCGCCCAGGTAGTCCTCGGCAGTCTTCTTCATCTTGCGCAGCACTTCGGCGCTGATTTGGGGCGGTGCCAGCTTTTGGCCGCGCACTTCAATCCAGGCGTCGCCGTTGTCGGCAGCCACGATGGAGTAGGGCATCAGGTCGATGTCCTTTTGCACTTCTTTTTCAGTGAACTTGCGGCCAATCAGGCGCTTGGCAGCGTAGATGGTGTTTTTGGGGTTGGTGACGGCCTGGCGCTTGGCCGAGGCGCCGACCAGAATCTCGCCATCTTCCTGGTAAGCAATGATGGAGGGCGTGGTGCGGGCGCCTTCGCTGTTTTCGATCACGCGCGTGGTGTTGCCCTCCATGATGGCCACGCAGCTGTTGGTCGTGCCCAAGTCAATACCGATGATTTTTCCCATATTTTTCTCCGCGATGCTTGTATGAATGGATGGTTTCTAACGTGTGGCTGACCTGGCCAGGTTCAAGCCACTGGGAGCGTTTTTTATTTTGGCGCGGTGACCGTGACCAGCGCGGGGCGCAGGATGCGGTCTGCGATGACATAGCCTTTTTGCAACACGCTGACCACGGTGTTGGCCTCTTGTGCTGCCGGCACCACGCTGATGGCCTGGTGGAAGTTGGGATCGAACTTCTCGCCCGCAGCCGGGTTGATGGCCACTACCTTGTTGCGCTCCAGGGCCGAGTGCAGCTGACGCAAGGTGGCGTCCGTGCCTTCGCGCAGCTGTTGGGCGGTGGCATTGGGCAGGGCCAGGGCCGCATCCAAGCTGTCTGCTACGGGCAACAGGTTTTCGGCAAACCCCTCAATGCCGAATTTTCGGGCTTTGGAGACTTCGTCTTCAGCACGGCGGCGGGCGTTTTCTGCTTCGGCTTTGGCGCGCAGGAACTGGTCGGCCAGATCGGCGCTTTTGGCCTTGAGTTCAGCCAGTTCGGATTGCAGGCGCGCAATTTCGTCCGACGTGCGGGCGGCCATGGCGGCTTCCATTTCTTCAGGGGCTGCCTGGGCGGCGGGAGCGGAAGAGGTGTTTTCAGACATGTCGAAGATTCTGTGGTGGAGGCAAAGAAACAATGTGCATGGCACATCTGGGGCTGTCGCCGTGGATTTCAAGCAGAGGGTGGTCTGCGGTGGCCGCCACTGGCCCGCAGTGGCTGTGCCATAGGCCGTGTAAGTGTACAGGTGCTTGCCGCCTAGACTATAATCATCGGCTTTGCCTTGCCACACCGCTACAGACGCAGTGGGTGGCTCCCTAAACCAGAAGGAGTATGCATGCGTCATTACGAAATCATTTTGTTGATCCATCCGGATCAAAGCGAGCAGGTTCCTGCCATGCTCGAGCGCTACAAGGGCATGATCGTCGCCGGTGGTGGCCAAGTCCACCGCGTGGAAGACTGGGGCCGCCGTCAACTGGCGTACCTGATCAACAAGCTGGCCAAGGCCCACTACCTGTGCGTGAACATCGAAGCCGACCAGGCTGTGATGGCTGAACTGGAGCACGCCTTCAAGTTCAACGACGCCGTGCTGCGCCACCTCACCGTGCAAAAGAAGAAGGCTGAGACCGGCCCCTCTTCCATGATGAAGACCGTCGAGCGCGAAGAAGCCCGCAAGGCCAGCCAAGCGGAATACGCCGCTTCCGGCGAACGCTGAGCACCAGGCTTGCCAAGGGAGTGGAGAACCACGTTGTCCTGACTGCCTGCATCGCTGAGGCCCAAGCCTTGCGATTCACGCCCGCCGGATTGCCCGCCATTGAACTGCGCCTGGAGCACAGCTCTTCGCAGCAAGAAGCCGGGCAGCAGCGCGAAGTCAAGGCCGCCGTGAAAGCAGTGGCTTTTGGTGCGATGGCCGAGCGATTGGCCAAGCAGCCCATGGGTAGCCTCTGGCGCTTCACAGGCTTTCTGGCCACTCCCCGCAACGGCAAGCATGCCGTGTTCCACGTTCAGGATATTCAACAAGATTAATTTTCAAGAGGTCCGCAATGGCCACGTTCAAGAAATTCAACAAAGACAAGCGCCCCAAGCGCAATACCCAATCGCTGCTGTTCAAGCGCAAGCGCTTCTGCCGCTTCACCGTCACTGGCGTCGAAGAAATCGACTACAAAGACGTGGACACCCTGCGCGATTTCATCGCTGAAAACGGCAAGATCATCCCCGCACGCCTGACCGGCACGCGCGCCATCTTCCAGCGCCAGCTCAATACCGCCATCAAGCGTGCCCGCTTCCTGGCCCTGGTGCCTTACAGCGACCAGCACAAGATCTAAGGAGCACAACCCATGCAAATCATCCTGCTCGACAAGGTTGTGAACCTCGGTAACCTCGGCGACCTGGTCAAGGTCAAAGACGGCTACGCCCGCAACTTCCTGATCCCCACGGGCCGCGCCCGCCGTGCCACGGCAGCTGCCAAGGCCGAGTTCGAAGCCAAGCGCGCCGAACTGGAAAAAGCCGCTGCTGAGAAGCTGGCCCAGTGCCAAGCCGAAGGCGAAAAGATCGCCGGCAAGGTGTTCAAGCTGACGCAAAAGGCTGGTGTGGATGGCCGTCTGTTCGGTTCGGTCACCAACAGCGACATCGCTGAAGAGATGAACAAGCAAGGCTACAAGGTTGCCAAATCGCAAATCCGTCTGCCCAATGGCCACATCAAGACCATTGGCGACAACACGGTCAGCGTGGCACTGCACACCGACGTGGTCGTGGAATTCACCGTTTCGGTGTACGGCGAAACCGCCTGATCGCGCCCTGCGCCACCCAGCAACCGCCTTCGGGCGGTTTTTTGTTTTTGCCACTGCATTTCCACCGCTTGTCCGCAGGGTTGTCCGATGACAGGCGGGCGGCGCAGGACTAGCATCCCCGGCCAGCCTCAAGGAACCCCATGTCTGATGCTTTCATGCCCCCCGAGGGCGACTTTGCCCCGCCCTATGACCGCGAAATCTCGCAGCTGCGCGTGCCGCCGCATTCCATCGAGGCCGAGTCGAGCGTGCTCGGTGGCCTGCTGCTGGACAACAACGCCTGGGACCGCGTAGGCGATTTGCTGGTCGAGGACAACTTTTACCGCCACGAGCACCAGCTGATTTTTGCGGCCATTGCCAAGCTGATCAACGCCAGCAAGCCCGCCGACGTGATCACCGTGTACGAGCAGCTGCAAAGCCTGGGCAAGGCCGAGGAAATAGGTGGCCTGGCCTACCTGAACTCGCTGGCGCAGTACGTGCCCAGCGCTAGCAACATCCGCCGCTATGCCGAAATCGTGCGCGAGCGCTCCATCCTGCGCAAACTGGTGACGGCCAGCGACGAGATCGCCACCAACGCCTTCAACCCGCAGGGGCGGCCAGTGGACAAGATACTGGACGAGGCCGAGCAAAAAATCTTCAACATCGGCGAGGAAGGCTCGCGCATGAAGCAGGGCTTTCAGGCCATGGACACCCTGGTGGTCGATCTGCTGGACCGCGTGCAGGAGATGGCCGACAACCCCAACGACATCACCGGCGTGCCCACCGGTTTCATCGACCTCGATCGCATGACCTCGGGCCTGCAAGCGGGCGATATGGTGGTGCTGGCGGCGCGCCCGTCCATGGGCAAGGCGCAACCGCTGGATGCGCAGGTACGCACCCGGGGTGGCTGGAAGCGCATGGGCGATCTGGAGGTGGGCGATGCCCTGGCCTCGGTGGACGGAAGCCCGTCCATCGTCACTGGCATCTTTCCGCAAGGGGTACGGCAGGTGTTTCGGGTGCGGTTTTCTGATGGCCGATCCGCTGAATGTTGCGCCGAGCATTTGTGGCGTGTGCTGTGCCGCCACTGGCCGCAGCCGCGCGTGCTCAGCACTGCGCAGTTGATGGCGCTGCTGGAGCGCAAACGCTACCAAAACCGCCTCTGGATAGAGTCGGCTTCGGGCGATTTTGGCCACCATGACCCCTTGCCCATCGACCCCTGGGTGCTGGGCAGTCTGCTGGGCGATGGCGGCCTGAGCGGCACTGGCACGGTGAAGTTTTCCACTGCCTCTGCCGAAATGCTGCAGCGCCTGCAAGAGCGTCTGGATGACGATCTGGAGGTGGTACATGACCAAGCCTACGACTACCGCGTGGTGCGCCGCGACCGCGCGCGTGTGAAAGGTTGGGTGGGCATGCAGCCCAACCCGCTGCGCGTGGCGCTGGAGGGCCTGCGCCTGTCGGGCCTGACCAGCGACCAGAAGTTCGTCCCACCGCTGTACCTGGAGGCCCACCGCGCAGCGCGCCTGGACTTGCTGCGCGGGCTGCTCGATACCGATGGCTGGGTGGAGCGCTGGGGCAGCGTGCGCTTTTGCACCACCAGCGCCCAGCTGGCGCAGGGTGTGGCCGCGCTGGCGCGCTCGCTGGGGGCGTGGTGCTCCATCGCGCAGAAGCAGCCGCACTACACCAACGTGGCCGGGCAGCGGGTGCCGGGCTTGCCGGCCTATGTTTGCAACATTGCCCACCCAGAGCCGCAGTCGCTGTTTTTGCTGTCCGACAAGCAAGCGCGCGCGCCCCAGCAGTGGACGCGCCAGCGGCGCCTGACCATCAGCGCCATTGAGCCGGTGCGCCAGGCGCCCTGCCAGTGCATTGCCGTCAGCCATCCGCAGCGCCTGTACATCACCAACGACGATGTGGTGACGCACAACACCGCCTTCGCGGTGAACATTGCCGAGCATGTGGCGCTCAATGAGGGCCTGCCAGTGGCCATTTTCTCGATGGAAATGGGGGCGGCGCAGTTGGCGGTGCGCGTGGTGGGTTCGATTGGCCGCATCGACCAGGGGCATTTGCGCACCGGCAAGCTGACCGATGACGAGTGGCCGCGCCTGACCGAGGCCATCGAAAAACTGCGCACCGTCTCGCTGCACATCGATGAAACCCCCGGTCTGACGCCCAGTGAGCTGCGCGCCAATGCCCGGCGCCTGGCGCGCCAGTGCGGCAAGCTGGGCCTGATTGTGGTGGACTACCTGCAGCTGATGAGCGGTTCGGCGGGCTCGCAAGGGGAAAACCGTGCCACCGAACTGGGCGAAATCTCGCGCGGTCTGAAGATGCTGGCCAAAGAGCTGCAATGCCCGGTGATTGCGCTGTCGCAGCTCAACCGCAGCGTGGAGCAGCGCACCGACAAGCGCCCGATGATGTCGGATTTGCGCGAATCGGGTGCGATTGAGCAGGATGCCGACATCATCATGTTCATCTACCGCGACGATTACTACAACAAAGACAGCAAGGAGCCCAATGTGGCCGAGGTCATCATTGGCAAGCAGCGCAATGGCCCCACCGGCACCGTCAAGCTGTTCTTCCAGAAGTCGCAGACGCGCTTTGAAAGCCTGGCCATGGGGTCGAGCGACGATTTTTAATCAAACAAGGCTCTGGCCCTTGCGTGGTGCGCGCTAACAGCTATGTTTTATATAGCAATGAAGGCATGGCTTGCGGGCCAGACCATCGCCATCGGGTATGGCATGGCGTAGATGGCCAGAGTTAAGTTTGCTATAAAAAAAAGAGCTGCCAGCGCACGCTGTACGTGCCCTGGCAGCTCTTTTGGTTTCAAAGCCGCAATGCGGCAGCGCGCTTACAGCACCTCGCTGGCAAAGTCGGCCAGGCGCGAGCGTTCGCCGCGTGCCAGCGTGATGTGGCCGCTGTGTGGCCAGCCTTTGAAGCGGTCTACGGCAAAGGTCAGGCCC
Organism: Simplicispira metamorpha; assembly: GCF_004341365.1. GTDB lineage: Bacteria > Pseudomonadota > Gammaproteobacteria > Burkholderiales > Burkholderiaceae_C > Simplicispira > Simplicispira metamorpha. Next base: position 15,179 of record NZ_SLXH01000003.1, read on the forward strand.
GAGGAGCCCTCGGTCAGGTAGGGCGTATCGATCTGCGCCAGGTTGCCCATGCAGATGATTTTGGTGCCCGGGCCGGCGCGGGTGATGAGCGTTTTCATCTGCTTGGGCGTGAGGTTTTGCGCCTCGTCGATGATGACGTACTTGTTCATGAAAGTGCGCCCGCGCATGAAGTTCATGCTCTTGATCTTGATGCGGCTGCGGATCAGCTCGTTGGTAGCCGCGCGCCCCCATTCGCCCGCGTTGCCGCCATCGCCCTTGGCCAGGAACTCCAGGTTGTCGTCCAGCGCGCCCATCCAGGGGCCCATTTTTTCTTCTTCGGTGCCGGGCAGAAAGCCGATGTCCTCGCCCACGCTCACGGTGGCGCGGGTCATGATGATTTCAGTGTAGCGGCGCTCGTCCAGCACCTGCGTCAGGCCCGCAGCCAGCGCCATCAGCGTCTTGCCGGTGCCTGCCGTGCCGGTCAGGGTGACGAAGTCGATGTCCGGGTCCATCAGCAGGTTGACGGCAAAGTTTTGCTCGCGGTTGCGGGTGGTCACGCCCCAGACGGCATTTTTGGCATGGCCGTAGTCTTTGAGGGTTTTCAGGACGGCGGTTTTGTCGCGGATTTCGCTCACGCGGGCGTACAGGCTGGGCTCGCCGGGCGCTTCAAAATAGACAAACTGGTTGATCATCAGTTGCGCCACGATGGGGCCGCTGATGCGGTAGTAGGTGTGTGGGCCGCTTTGCCAGCTTTCTACCGCTTTGCCGTTGCGGCTCCAGAAGTCTGCGGGCAGGGCCAGCAGGCCCGAGTACAGCAGGTCGTCGTCTTCGAGGGCTTTGTCGTTCTGGTAGTCCTCGGCGGGCAGGCCCAGCGCGCGGGCCTTGACGCGCATATTGATGTCTTTGGACACCAGCACCACCTCGCGCGGCGCGTGCTGTTGGCGCAGGGCCTCAACCACGCCCAGGATCTGGTTGTCGGCCTTGCCCTGGGGCAGGCTGGTGGGCAGCTGGTAGTCCAGTGCCGCTGTTTGGAAGAACAGGCAGCCGCCCGCAGCGCGCTGACCGGTGGAATCCAGCTTGAGGCCCTTGCCGATGTCGGCGCCTTGTGTGGCGGCCAGCGCATCCAGCGAGCGGCTGACCTGGCGGCCATTGCGGGCCACTTCGGTCATGCCTTTTTTGTGCGCATCCAGCTCTTCGAGAACGATCATCGGCAGGTAGATGTCGTGTTCTTCAAAGCGGAACAGGCAGGTGGGGTCGTGCAGCAGCACGTTGGTGTCGAGCACGAACAGCTTTTTGGGGCCGGTGCCGCGGGGCTTGCGGCTGCGCGGTGCGGGTGCTGGCGTGGCGACTGCTGGGGTGGGCGTTGGGGTCGCGGCAGTGGGTGCGGCCAGCGGGGTGGCGACTTCGGTTGCTACCATCGGTGCGGCCGTGGCGCTGGTGCCGCGGCGGGGGCGCGTGCTGGTGGCGGCGGCTTGCGTTGCGGCGGTGCCGGTTGCGTTGGTGGTGCGGCGACCACGGCCTGATCGGGCTGAGGTGCTGCTGCGCACCGTGCTCTGGTCTGCACTGGCCGTGGGGCTGGCAACAGCGGCAGTTTCTGTGGATACAGCGGGTGTATCGACCGCCGCAGTAGCGGGGTGCTCAGTGGCTGCTGTGCGTGTGCTGGTGCGTTTGCGCGCGGGGGTGTTGTAGTCCTCGGGAGCCAGTAGGGCAGCGCGCCGGGTGGGGGCAGGGGGCAAGGGCATGGTCAAAAGCCTCGGTATCAAGAGGTTCAAAAAGCAAAAAGCCGCCTGGATGCCCAGGCGGCTTGGTCGCGTGAAGAGGGTGTCGCAGGGGGCAGCGGCATCGGGCCATTATGCATGGCAGCAGTGACGGTGTGCACGGCACCACCACCCTGACCGCTGCCGCAGGCCGCCAGCGCAGCTCAAGCGGCTTTTTTCAGTGCCTTGAGCGATTTGACGGCCTTGAGCACTTCTTCCACGTGGCCGGGCACTTTCAGGCCGCGCCATTCGTGCGTGAGGATGCCTTCTTCGTTGATCAGGAAGGTGCTGCGCTCGATGCCCTTGACCTTCTTGCCATACATGATCTTGTTCTTGACCACGCCGAACATGTGGCACATTTTTTCTTCGGTGTCGGCGATCAGCTCGAAGGGCAGTTCGAGCTTTTCCTTGAACTCGTCGTGCGACTTCATGTTGTCGCGCGACACGCCAAACACCGCTGCGCCGGCCTTGACAAAGTCTTTGTACTTGTCGCGAAACTGCATGGCTTCCGTGGTGCAGCCGGGCGTGTTGTCCTTGGGATAGAAGTACAGGATCATCACTTGCCCATTGTGGGATGTGTTGGACACCTTGATCCCGCCGGTTGCGTTGGCTTCAAATTCGGGGAGGGGCTTGTTGACAACGATCGCCATATAACTTCAATCTCTCAGGGTGTGGTCGTTGATAAGCCGGAGGATGTGGTGTTTTCTTCTGCTGGATGCCCCCGACCGCAACCCAGCATTTTACCCCGAAACGTTTTCAGCCCTGCTGGGCAGGCTGTTCAAGAATCAGTGCCGCGATCACATTGCGGCCTTCTCCCGCCAGAATGTTGTAGGTGCGGCAGGCTGCCGGGGTGTCCATGGTTTCGATGCCGATGCGCCGCAGCATCAGCGGTTGTAGCCACTGTGCGGGGGCAAAACGACCGCGTGCGCCGCTGCCAAAGATGATCAGTTCGGCGTCCAGTTCGGCCAGCTGGGCAAAGTGCGCGGGTGCCAGGTCTTCAAAGCGGGCGCAGGGCCAGGGCATGCGCAGGCCACGCGCGCCCAGTACCAAGCTAGAGGTGATCTTTTCAGCCCCCACGCTGATCCAGCCGGGGCCGTAGCCAGTGATGCTGTGTGCGTCGGTTCTGTCGGGTTGGAATTTCATGGGAAGAAAGGGATGGGGCAAGAGCGCGGGGCAAGGCCCTGGCCGGAGGCTGAACTGTGGTCAAATTATAGGTTTCGCCAGGTAGCCGAGTGCTCTGGCGCGTCCATGGCCCTTTGTTGTCACATCCGCGCATGAAACCCATCCAGAAATCCGCCAAGCTCGCCAACGTCTGCTACGACATCCGGGGCCCGATCATGGATGCGGCCAAGCAGATGGAAGAAGACGGCCACAAGATCATCAAGCTCAACATCGGCAACCTGGCCGTGTTCGGTTTTGATGCACCCGAAGAAATCCAGCAGGACATGATCCGCAACCTGCCTACTTCGGCGGGCTACTCCGACAGCAAAGGCATTTTTGCCGCCCGCAAAGCCGTGATGCACGAGACGCAAAAGCAGGGCATCAAGGGCGTGACGCTGGAAGACATTTACCTGGGCAACGGCGCCAGCGAATTGATCGTGATGGCCACCAACGCCCTGCTCGATACGGGCGATGAGTTGCTCTTGCCATCGCCCGACTACCCGCTGTGGACGGCGGCGGCCAGCCTCTCGGGCGGCACCCCGGTGCACTATTTGTGCGATGAGGCCAACGGCTGGATGCCTGACCTCAATGACATCCGTGCCAAGGTCACGCCACGTACCAAGGGCATCGTCGTCATCAACCCCAACAACCCCACGGGCGCGCTGTATTCCGACGAGCTGCTCAAGGGCATCGTCGCCATTGCGCGCGAACACGGTCTGGTGATTTTTGCCGACGAGGTCTACGACAAGGTGCTGTACGACGGCGCCAAACACACCCCGCTGGCCAGCCTGAGCGAGGACGTGCTCACGCTCACCTTCAACTCGCTGTCCAAAGCCTACCGTTCCTGCGGCTACCGCGCGGGCTGGCTGGTGGTGTCGGGCGACAAAAAGCCTGCGCGCGACTACATCGAGGGCCTGAACATGCTCTCGAACATGCGCCTGTGCGCCAACGTGCCGGGCCAGTGGGCCATCCAGACCGCGCTGGGCGGCCACCAGAGCATCAACGAGCTGGTCTGCGAGGGCGGGCGCCTGCGCAAACAGCGCGATCTGGCGCACCAGCTCATCACACAAATTCCGGGCGTGAGCTGCGTCAAGCCCCAGGCGGCGCTGTACATGTTCCCGCGCCTCGACCCCAAGGTGTACCCCATTGAGGACGACCAGCAGTTCTTCCTGGAACTGTTGCAAGAAACCCGCGTCATGCTGGTGCAGGGCACGGGCTTCAACTGGAACGCGCCCGACCACTTTCGCATCGTCTTTTTGCCCCACGAGGCCGACCTGCGCGAGGCCATTGGCCGCGTAGCCAAGTTCCTGGAGCAGTACCGCAAACGCCACGGTACCGATTGATACTCATTTTTTGATAGCTGTTGGCGCATATCCATCAAGCGCTACAGCCTTTTTTGACTGGTAAAACCCATGAAACCCATCCAAGTAGGCCTGCTGGGCATCGGCACCGTCGGTAGCGGCGTTTTCAACGTACTGCGACGCAACCAGGAAGAGATCCGCCGCCGTGCGGGCCGGGGCATAGAGATCACCATGGTGGCTGATCTGGACGTGGAGCGTGCCAAGAGCGTAGTGGGCGCTGGCGTGCAAGTGGTGAACAACGCCCGCGCCATCATCGCCAACCCCGATATCGACATCGTGGTCGAGCTGATCGGCGGCTACGGCGTGGCCAAGGCCCTGGTGCTCGAAGCCATTGCGGCGGGCAAGCATGTGGTCACGGCCAACAAGGCGCTGCTGGCCGTGCACGGCACCGAGATTTTTGCGGCTGCCAGCGCCAAGGGCGTGATGGTGGCCTTCGAGGCCGCCGTGGCCGGGGGCATTCCGATCATCAAGGCGTTGCGCGAGGGCCTCACGGCCAACCGCATCCAGTGGCTGGCCGGCATCATCAACGGCACCACCAATTTCATCCTCTCGGAGATGCGCGACAAGGGCCTGGACTTTGACGTGGTGCTCAAGGAAGCGCAGCGCCTGGGCTACGCCGAGGCCGACCCCACCTTCGACATCGAAGGCGTGGACGCCGCGCACAAGGCCACCATCATGAGCGCCATCGCTTTTGGCATTCCGGTGCAGTTCGACAAGGCCTACGTCGAGGGCATCACCCAGCTGGGCGCCGCCGACATCAAATACGCCGAGCAGCTGGGCTACCGCATCAAGCTGCTGGGCATCACCAAGCGCACTGACAAGGGCATTGAGCTGCGCGTACACCCCAGCCTGGTGCCGTCCAAGCGCCTGATCGCCAACGTCGAAGGCGCCATGAACGCCGTGATGGTCAATGGCGATGCCGTGGGCACCACGCTGTACTACGGCAAGGGCGCGGGCTCCGAGCCCACCGCCAGCGCCGTGATTGCCGATCTGGTGGACATCACCCGCCTGCACACCGTAGACCCGCTCAACCGCGTGCCGCACCTGGCCTTCCAGCCGCACACGCTGGACGCCGCCATGGACAGCCTGCCCGTGCTGCCCATGAGCGAAGTCGTCACCAGCTACTACCTGCGCCTGCGCGTGGCCGACCAGGCCGGTGTGCTGGCCAAAGTGACCGGCATTCTGGCTGGCGCTGGCATCAGCATCGACGCCCTGCTGCAACGCGAGGCCGATGAAGTGGGCGGCGAAGGCTCCACGCAAACCGACCTCATCATCCTCACGCACGACACGCGCGAGGGCACCATGGACCAGGCCATCGCGCAAATGCAGGCCCTGCCCACCGTGCTGGCAACGATCACGCGCATCCGCAAGGAGGAGCTGAACTGATGCTCTACCTGTCCACCCGCGGCCACCCCGACCGCAAGCACTTCTGCGACATCTTGCTGGAGGGCCTGGCGCCCGACGGCGGCCTGTACCTGCCCGAGCACTATCCGCAAGTGGATGACGCCATGCTCACCCGCCTGCGCACGGCCTACCACGAGCAGGGCTATGCCGAGCTGGCGTTCCAGCTGTTGTCGCTCTACATCGACGACATCCCGGCTGCCGACCTCAAGGCCCTGTGCGCCAAAACGTACACCGCCGAAGTCTTTGGCACCGGCGAGATCGTGCCCCTGCGCCACCTGGAAGACAGCCTGTGGCTCGAAGCCCTGTCCAACGGCCCCACGCTGGCCTTCAAGGACATGGCCATGCAGCTGCTGGGCAACTTGTTCGAATACGAACTGGCCCGCCGGGGCGAACAGCTGAACATCCTGGGCGCCACCAGCGGCGACACCGGCAGCGCGGCCGAATACGCCATGCGCGGCAAGGCCGGGGTGCGCGTGTTCATGACCAGCCCGCACGGGCGCATGAGCGCCTTCCAGCAGGCGCAGATGTTCAGCCTGCAAGACGAGAACATCCACAACATCGCCATCGAAGGGGTGTTTGACGACTGCCAGGACATCGTCAAGGCCGTGAGCAACGACCACGCCTTCAAGCACAAGTACAAGATCGGCACCGTCAACTCCATCAACTGGGCGCGCTTGCTGGCGCAGGTGGTGTACTACTTTGCGGGCTACATCCAGGCCACCGAAGAGAACCACGAAAAAGTCAGCTTCACCGTGCCCAGCGGCAACTTCGGCAACGTCTGCGCGGGCCATGTGGCGCGCAGCATGGGCTTGCCCATCGACAAGCTGGTGGTGGCCACCAACGAGAACGACGTGCTCGACGAGTTCTTCCGCACCGGCGTGTACCGCGTGCGTGGCAGCGCGGATACGCACGAAACCTCCAGCCCCTCCATGGACATCAGCAAGGCCAGCAACTTCGAGCGCTTTGTGTTTGATCTGCTGGGCCGCGACGGTGCCCGCGTGCAGGCGCTGTTTGGCGACGCGTTGGCGCGTGAGGGCCGTTTTGACCTCAGCGCCGACCCGGCCTTTGCCGATGCCGCCGCCCGCTACGGCTTCGTCAGCGGCAAGAGCACGCACGCCGACCGCCTGGCCACCATCCGCGACACCTTCCAGCGCTTTGGCATGACCATCGACACCCACACCGCCGACGGCGTGAAAGTGGCGCGCGCACACACCACGCCCGGTGTGCCCATGCTGGTGCTGGAAACCGCCCTGCCCATCAAGTTTGCCGAGACCATTGAAGAAGCCTTGGGCCATGCGCCCGATCGCCCGGCCAAGTTCGCTGGCATTGAAGACCTGCCCAAGCGCGTACAGGTCATGCCCGCCGATGCCGACGTGGTCAAGGCCTACATTGCACGCCACTGCGATTAATGGTCAAAAACGGCTGCAGCGCTTACCTGGTAAGCGCAAGCAGCTATCTAATCAATAGCAACGAGGGCTTGGTATGAAGGTTGTCGGCTTTGCCGGATTCTCTGGCTGCGGCAAAACCACCCTGGTCGAGCAGCTCATCCCCGAGCTGCGCTTGCGTGGCTTGCGCGTCTCGGTGGCCAAGCATGCGCACCACCACTTTGACATCGACCACGCGGGCAAAGACAGCTGGCGCCACCGCCAGGCAGGCGCCTTCGAGGTGGTGATCGCCTCAGACCAGCGCCTGGCGCTGATGCGCGAGTTCGAGCGGCCCGCGCAGCTCAGCGTCCACCACCTGCTGGCCGAGCTGTACCAGGGCGTGGACTGGGTGCTGGTGGAGGGCTTCAAGGACAGCGACCTGCCCAAGATCGAAGTCTGGCGCGCCCCCGAGCCCGGCCAGTCGCCCTGGCCCGTGCGCTACCCCGAAGACGATTTCGTCATCGCCGTGGCCACCGAGCTGCCCGCGCAGCTGCCCCAGCCCACGCAACTGCCCATTCTCGATCTCAATGCCCCGTCACAGGTGGCCGAGTGGCTGCTGGCCAGCGCCGACCGCCTGGAGTACGACTGGGATCTGCACGCCGGGTTACTTTCATGAGAGCGCCGCTCAAACCCCTGGACACCGCCCTGGCCGAACTGCTGGCGCAGGCCACGCTGCTGCCGGGCGCCGACACCGTCGCTACCTTCGATGCCGATGGCCGCGTGCTGCTGCACAGCGCCACATCGCCCCTGCAAGTGCCGCCCCAGGACAACAGCGCCATGGACGGCTACGCCCTGCGCTGTGCCGACGTGGCCGCGCCCGGCGCGGTGCTGCCGGTGTCGCAGCGCATTGCGGCGGGCAGCGCCGCTGCGCCGTTGCAGCCGGGCACGGCGGCGCGCATCTTCACCGGCGCGCCCGTTCCCCCCGGCGCCGATGCCGTGCTGATGCAGGAAGACTGCGAGGCACTGGAGGATGGCCGCGTGCGCGCCAACGCCGTGCCCCAGTCCGGCCAGTGGATTCGCCGTGCGGGCGAAGACATCACGCAGGGCGCTGTCGTGCTGCACGCGGGCACGCGCCTGTCGCCCGCTGAACTGGGCCTGGCCGCCAGCATCGGCCTGGCGCAATTGCAGGTGGCGCGCCGGCCCCGCGTGGCGCTGTTTTCCACGGGCGACGAGCTGGTCATGCCCGGCGATGTGCCGCCCGCGCAGATGCGCCCCGGCGCCATCTACAACAGCAACCGTTTCTTTTTGCGCGCCATGCTGCTGCGCCTGGGCTGCGAGGTCACTGACCTGGGCATCGTGCCCGACCAGCGCGAGGCCACCATCGCTGCGCTGCGCAGCGCCAGCAGCGGCCACGACCTGATTCTGACCAGCGGTGGCGTCAGCGTGGGCGAGGAAGACCACATCAAGCCCGCCGTCGAGGCGCTGGGCGAGCTGGTGCTGTGGCAAATCGCCATGAAGCCGGGCAAGCCGTTTGCCTATGGCCGCATCCAGCGCGGCGAGGGCACCGAGGGCTGCGCGCATTTCATGGGCTTGCCGGGCAACCCGGTGTCGAGCTTTCTGACCTTTGCGCTGCTGGTGCGGCCTTTTCTGCTGCGCCTGCAAGGGGTGCAGGATGTTGCTCCTAAAGCGGTAGCTGTTCGCGCTGATTTCACGCAGCCCAAGGCCGATAAACGCCGCGAATTCTTGCGCGTGCGCTACAACGCCCAGGGTGGGCTGGATGGGTTTGCCAACCAAAGCTCGGGCGTGCTCACTTCCGCCGTCTGGGGCGATGGCGTGGTGGATAACCCTGCTGGCCAGACCATCGCGCCCGGCGACACGGTGCGCTTTATCCCGTTTGCGCAGCTGCTGTCGTGATGGCTGGCAACTGTGTGTTCTGCGCCGTGCAGGCGCAGGCTGTTTTTTGGGGAGTGGCCTGGCCATGAACACCATCACCGTGCGTTACTTTGCCTCCATCCGCGAGGCCGTGGGCCAGGGCAGCGAGGCCGTGCCCACCGCCGCCACCACGCTGGGCGCGCTGCGCGATCAGCTGATTGCACGCGGCGGCCCCTACGCCAGCAGCCTGGCGCGTGGCCGGGCCGTGCGCATGGCGCTCAACCAGGTGCTCAGCGACGAAACCGCGCTGCTCACCGATGGCGCCGAAGTGGCCTTCTTCCCCCCGGTCACGGGCGGGTAGTCCCGCACTGGCTATCCAAAAAGATAGCTGCCAGCGCGCGCCAATCCACAGTTTCAGCCTCAAAACACTGCCAAAGTCAGCAGGGGTACGCGCTAGCAGCTCTCATTTTTGAATGCTGGCCGTGCGTGCTGGTCAGGGCGCGGGCGATGGGGTGGGCAACTCTGGGCACTGCCACACCAGCAACTCGGCCAGCCGGGTGACGATCCAGGTGGCCTCGCCGCTCGCCAGGCCCGATTCGGCGCTGCACAGGCCGGTGTGGATGCGGCGCAGCACCTCGAACTCCGAGGGCGCCTGCACGTGGTAGAGCGTTTGTGCCTGTTCGACCAGGTGCGTGGCCAGGTCTTCACACAGCTCGTAGCGCGCACGCACCACGTCCGGGCTTTCGCGCAGGCGGCCGCGCGCGTCGCTGTACAGGGCGATGAAAGACGGCGGCGGCAGGATTTGGTTGTCGTTGTCCATGGCAAAAAACGCGGTGGCGGTGGGGTTGGTGTAGTTGGGGTGCTGGCGCTGGCGTGGCCGTGCGCTCAGTCGGGCGTGAACAGGCGCTCAAAGCGGGCCTGGTCTTGCGCCAGTTCAAATGTCACCAGTTGGCCCATTTTCTGGTCGGTTTTGCGGCAGGCGGCAAACAGGCTGCACGGGCCGCTCAGGTCAAAGTCGGGCAGGTGGATCAGGGCGTAGGGGTAGGGCAGGAACAGCTGGTGTGCAAACACCACGTTCTGCGCGTTGCGCGGTGAGGGGTAGAGCAGGTAGTGCTCGGTGGTGATGGTGGTGGTGGCCATAGTGTGCAGGGCAGCGTTACAGTGCGGGCCATGCTAGCGGCATTCCCGCCAACTCTACAGAAAGGCCTTTATGGCACGTGCAAAAAGTGAATGGGCAGCCAAAGTGTTTGCCCTGGTCAAATCGGGCAATGTGGGCGCTGCCGTAGCGCAGATCAAGGTGGCGCCCACGGTGGGCGACCTGGCGCGCTTGCAGGGTTTGCTGGCGGCGCTGCCCGCCACACCCGCGCAAAAACAGCTCGACAAGGTGGTCGATGAAGAACTGGCGCTGCTGGCCGCCCCGCGCCTGCACCGCTCGCCGTGAGCGCTAGTGCGCGCCCTTGATCCACCAGCACTGCCACGCCCTGGATGGGCCACTGCTTTTTGCCACCTACCATTGCTATCCGCCATGACCCACGACGCCCCGTTTCCTGTCCACATCGCCATCCAGACGGCGGACTTTGATGTGTCTGCCGAGCTGGTGGCGCTGCGCGCGCAAGACCCGCGCGTGGGGGCGGTGTGCTGCTTTGTCGGCACCGTGCGCGACCGCCACGGCACCAGCGCGCCCGCGCCCGACGCGGCCGTGGCCTCGCTGGAGCTGGAGCACTACCCCGGCATGACCGAAAAAGCCATCGCCGCCATGGTTGAGGCGGCCCGGCAGCGCTTTGACATCTTGGGCGCGCGCATCATCCACCGCGTGGGCCTGCTGGCGCCGCTGGAGCAAATCGTGCTGGTGGCGGTGAGCAGCGCGCACCGGGGTGAGAGCTTTCAAGCCTGCGAGTTTTTGATGGACTACCTCAAAACCCAGGCCCCGTTCTGGAAGAAAGAGCAAACCGCCCAGGGGGCGCACTGGGTGGATGCGCGCGTCAGCGACGACGCCGCGCTGGCGCGCTGGGGCATTGCCGCACGCAACGCCTGAAAGCAGCGCTGCGGGCTTTAGTTTCAAGCCAAAAACGGCTCCAAGCCTTGCAGGATGTGCGCCTAAAGCTATTAAAAAAATAGCGTGTCAAGATGGCGCTGGGGGAGCGCGCTGTGCAATCGGCCCGCGCCCTTGCCTTGAAAACCGCGTGGGCATGCCCCAACTGCCCAGGCATTCGGAGGAACACCCATGCGACTCGACAAACTCACCACCAAGTTTCAGGAAGCCCTGGCCGACGCGCAATCGCTGGCGCTGGGCAATGACCACGCTTACATCGAACCCGTCCACGTGCTGGTGGCCTTGCTGCGCCAGGACGACGGCCCGCGCGCGCTGCTCGAGCGCGCCGGGGCCAACGTGGCCGGGCTGCTCAAAGACGCCGAAATTGCCGTCAAGCGCCTGCCCCAGGTGCAAGGCCAGGAGCAGGTGCAAGGCGGCCCCGAGCTGGGCCGCGTGCTGCAAGCCACCGAAAAAGAAGCCATCAAGCGCGGCGACAACTTCATCGCCAGCGAGCTGTTCTTGCTGGCACTGACCGACAGCAAGGGCGATGGCGCCCGCGTGGCCAAAGAAAACGGCCTGACGCGCAAAAGCCTGGAAGCGGCCATTGATGCCGTGCGCGGCGGCACCAAGATGGACAGCGCCGAGGGCGAAGGCCAGCGCGAGGCGTTGAAGAAATACTGCATCGACCTGACCGAGCGCGCCCGCGCGGGCAAGCTCGACCCGGTGATTGGCCGCGACGACGAAATCCGCCGCGCCATCCAGGTGCTGCAACGGCGCACCAAAAACAACCCGGTGCTGATTGGCGAGCCCGGCGTGGGCAAGACCGCCATCGTCGAAGGACTGGCCCAGCGCATCGTGGCGGGCGAGGTGCCCGAGTCGCTCAAGGGCAAGCGTGTGCTCTCCCTGGACATGGCCGCGCTGCTGGCCGGGGCCAAGTTCCGGGGCGAGTTTGAAGAGCGCCTGAAAACCGTGCTCAAAGAGCTGTCGCAGGACGAAGGCCAGACCATCGTCTTCATCGACGAGCTGCACACCATGGTGGGCGCGGGCAAGGCCGAGGGCGCGATGGATGCGGGCAACATGCTCAAACCCGCGCTGGCCCGGGGTGAGCTGCACTGCGTGGGCGCCACCACGCTGGACGAGTACCGCAAATACATCGAAAAAGACGCGGCGCTGGAGCGGCGCTTCCAGAAAATCCTGGTCGGCGAGCCCACCGTGGAGGCCACCATCGCCATCCTGCGCGGCCTCAAAGAGCGCTACGAAAAACACCACAACGTCGAGATCACCGACCCGGCCATCGTCGCTGCGGCTGAACTGAGCCAGCGCTACATCACCGACCGCTTCCTGCCCGACAAGGCCATCGACCTGATCGACGAAGCCGCCAGCAAGATCAAGATCGAGATGGACTCCAAGCCCGAGGTGATGGACAAGCTCGACCGCCGCCTGATCCAGTTGCAGATCGAGCGCGAAGCCGTGCGCAAAGAAAAGGACGAGGCATCGCAAAAGCGCTTTGAACTCATCGACGAAGAAATCGCCAAGCTGCAAAAAGAGATTGCCGACCTGGATGAAATCTGGAAGCTGGAAAAAGCCCAGGCCCAGGGCTCGGCCCAGATCCGTGAAGAAATCGACAAGCTGCGCTTCCAGATCGAGGAGCTGACGCGCAAGGGCGACTTCAACCGCGTGGCCGAGCTGCAATACGGCAAGCTGCCCGAGCTGGAGCGCAAGCTCAGCGAGGCGCAGGCCAAAGAGGCGGGCAAAGACGGCCAAGCCCCTGCGCCGCGCCTGCTGCGCACCCAGGTGGGCGCCGAAGAAATCGCCGAGGTGGTCAGCCGCGCCACCGGCATTCCCGTGGCCAAGATGATGCAGGGCGAGAAAGACAAGCTGCTGGTGATGGAGGACAAACTGCACCAGCGCGTGGTCGGCCAGAACGAGGCGATTGCCGCCGTGGCCAACGCGATTCGCCGTTCGCGCTCGGGCCTGTCTGACCCGAACCGGCCCACGGGCAGCTTTTTGTTCCTCGGCCCCACGGGCGTGGGCAAAACCGAGCTGTGCAAGGCGCTGGCGGGCTTTTTGTTTGACAGCGAAGAGCACCTGGTGCGCATCGACATGAGCGAGTTCATGGAAAAGCACAGCGTGGCCCGCCTGATTGGTGCGCCGCCCGGCTACGTGGGCTACGAGGAGGGCGGGTATCTCACCGAGGCTGTGCGCCGCAAGCCGTATTCCGTGCTGCTGCTGGACGAGGTGGAAAAAGCCCATCCGGACGTGTTCAACGTGCTCTTGCAGGTGCTGGACGATGGCCGCCTCACGGACGGCCAAGGCCGCACCGTGGACTTCAAGAACACCGTGATCGTGATGACCAGCAACATCGGCTCGCACCTGATCCAGGCCATGGTGGGCCAGGACAGCGAGGACATCAAGGATGCGGTGTGGGGCGAGCTGAAAAACCACTTCCGCCCCGAGTTCTTGAACCGCATCGACGAGACGGTGGTGTTCCACGCGCTGGATGCCAAGCACATCGAGTCGATTGCGCGCATCCAGCTCAAGCTGCTGGAAGGGCGCCTGGCCAAGATGGACTTGGCGCTGCGCGTGTCCGAGACGGCGCTGGCCGAGCTGGCCAAGGTGGGGTTTGATCCGGTGTTTGGTGCGCGCCCGCTCAAGCGCGCCATCCAGCAGCGCATTGAGAACCCGTTGTCCAAACTGCTGCTGGAAGGGCGTTTTGCCCCCAAGAGCACGATTGCGGTGGAGGTCGATCCGGTGCTGGAGCCGGGCGTGTTCCACTTCAGTGCGGCCCAGCCTGGTTGATGAAGGCCAGGGTCTGGTTATCAAAATAGATAGCTGCTCGCGCTTGCCTGGCAAGCGTTGGCGGCTATTTTTGCTTGAAGGAGATAGCTTGAACGATTTTGTCGCGGGCCTGATCCGCTGGTTGGTTCGGGGCGTGCTGCTGCTGGCGGGGCTGGTGCTGTTTGTCGGTTTGCTGGTGCTCTCGCTGGTGCTGGCGCTGGTCTGGGGGCTGCGCTTTTTGTGGGCGCGGCTCACGGGCCAGCCCATCGCCCCCTGGGCCATGCGCGTGGACCCGCGCACTGGCTGGAGCACGGTGGTGCGCACGCGCACCCGCTGGACGGCCACCCACACCGGTGCCGATGAGGCCCCTGGCGCCGCAGCGCCCGGCAAGCGCATGGGTGTGCTGCCCGGCGCAGACGACGTGACCGACGTGCAGCCGCGCGAGCCGGGCGAGCCGCGCGTTTAGACCGCTTGTCCTACGGGTAGCGGCAGGTGTGCCCCCTATCATGGGTTGCATGACTGCTACCCCTTTGCGCGCCCTGTTTGATGCCCAGCACCGGGCCAGCCGTGCGCAGGTTGAAGTGCCCCTGCTGCTGCGCCGTGAGCGCCTGTGGCGCGTGCGCAAGCTGCTGGACGGGCATGCCCCTGCGCTGGCTGCTGCGGTGCAGGCCGATTTTGGTGTGCGCTCGCCGCGCCTGACCGAAGTGGCCGATTTGTTCGTGCTGCGCGCCCTGCTGTCACACACACTGCGCCACCTGCCGCGCTGGATGAAGCCGCAGAAAGTGTCCACGCCCTTGTTTTTGCAGCCTGCGCAGGCCCGCACAGAGCGCCAGCCGCTGGGCGTGGTGGGCGTGATTGCGCCGTGGAACTACCCGGTGCAATTGGCCCTGGCTCCGGCCATCACGGCCCTGGCAGCGGGCAACCGCGTGCTGCTCAAACCCAGCGAACTGACGCCGCACACCTCGGCCCAACTGGCCATGCTGGTGGCGCAGTTTTTTGCTCCGGATGAGTTTGCCGTCGTGCAAGGCGACGCGGCCCTGGCCGCCGACTTTGCCGCCCTGCCTTTTGACCATTTGGTGTTTACCGGCTCCACCGCTGTCGGGCGCAAAGTGGCGCAGGCCGCCGCTGCCAACCTCACGCCGACCACGCTGGAGCTGGGAGGCAAGTCACCCTGCATCATCGACGCCGACTGCGATTTGCAAGATGCGGCGCTGAAGATTGCGCACGGCAAGCTGCTCAACGCGGGCCAGACCTGCATTGCCCCCGATTACGTGCTGTTGCCACGTGCCCACAAGGCCGAGTTTGCCCAGGCCTACCGCGCCGCCGTGGCGCGGTTGTTTCCGCAGATCACCGGCAACCCGGATTACGCCGCCATCCTCAGCCAGCGCCACCTGGCGCGTTTGCAAGGGCTGTTGCAGCAGGCGCAGGCGCAAGGTGCGCAGGTGCAAAGCATGGACCCCGCGCCCGGCGCGGGTGCTGCGCAGGGTACGGCGGTGCTCGATGGTGGCACCAGCCGCCAGATGGCGCCGGTGCTGGTGTGGGGCGCTACACCGGCCATGGCGCTGATGCAGGAGGAGATTTTTGGCCCCATCCTGCCGGTGCTGACCTATGAGCGCCTGGATGAGGCCATTGCCCATGTCAACGCCGGGCCACGGCCCCTGGCGCTGTATTGGTTTGGCCGCAATGAGGCCACACGCGATGCGGTGTTGCAGCGCACCGTCAGCGGCGGCGTGACGGTGAACGACACGCTGATGCACGTGGCCCACGACAACCTGCCCTTTGGCGGCGTGGGCGACAGCGGCTGGGGCGCCTACCACGGCGAGGCGGGTTTTGTGCGGTTTTGCCACCAGAAGTCGGTGCTGGTGCAGTCGCGCTGGGCGCCGGGGGCGCTGCTGTATCCGCCCTATGGCGCGCGCTTTGACCGCGTCATGGGGCTGCTGCGGCGCTGGCTGGCATAGGTGCCTGGGGCTGGGGCGTCAGTTCCACCATGGCCAGCATCAATTGGCTGCTGGAGACGGGTTTGTGCAGCAGCAGGGCGGCGGTGGATTGGGCATCGCGCAGCCGCTGGGGCGAGGTGTCGCCAGTCAGGATGATGGCCGGGATGTGCTCGCCCCAGTGAGCGCGCAGCACTTGCAGCGCCTCTTTGCCGGTTTCTTCGTGGCGTAACCGGTAGTCGGTGATGATCAGATCGGGCGGGCGGGTGTGCGCTGTGTATTGCGCCAGTGCGGCCTGTGCGCTGGCCGCAGCGGTGCAGAGGCAGCCCCAGCTTTGCAGCAGGGCCTGCATGCCCAGGCACACCGCCTCGTCGTCGTCGATGGCCAGCACGCGCAGGCCGCACAGTTGGCGGGTGGTGTCGCTGGTGTCCGGGCCATCGTCCACCAGCAGCGCACCGCTCCAGGTCGGCAGCCACAGCCTGAAAACCGATCCGCGTCCCTCGCGTGAGCGCACCTCGACCTGCGTGTTCATTTCTGCGGCCAGCCGTTTGACAATGGCCAGGCCCAGTCCCAGACCTTTGCGCCGGTCGCGCTCAGGGTTGCCCAGCTGGTGGAACTCGCGGAAGATTTCTTCGGTCTGCTGCGGCGGTATGCCCACGCCGGTGTCCCACACCTCCAGCGCCAGGCGCCCGGCGCGGCGGCGGCAGGCAATCAGCACACCGCCCTGGTGGGTGTAGCGCAGGGCGTTGGAGATCAGGTTGCGCATGACCAAATCCACCAGTGACTTGTCGGCCAGCGCAGCCGCCGATGTCTCGCGCGTGCGGTACACCAGCGCGCTGGCATCGGCCTGCACGCCAAACTCCTGCTCCAGCGCCGACAGCAGGGGCTGCACCGCAAACGGTGCGCGGTGGGCCTTGATCACGCCCGCCTCCAGGCGCGAGTAGTCCAGCAGTGTGGACAGCATCTCTGCAGCCGCGCCCGAGGCGCTGCGTGCATGCCCCAGCACGGTGGACTGGTGCTCGTTCAGCGGGGTGCGCAGCAAAGTTTCGAGGAACAGCCCCATGGCGTGCAGCGGTTGGCGCAGGTCGTGGCTGGCAGCGGCCAGGAAGCGCGATTTGTCCTGGCTGGCGCGTTCGGCGGCTTCCTGTGCCAGCAGGGCGCGTTGGGTTTGGGCGCGCAATTGCGTGACCAAACGCTCGTTTTCAAATTTCAGTTCGATGCTGTCGCGCGCGGCCTGCGACAGGTTGCGCGCGTGCAGGCAGGTCAGGCCGTAATAGACGGCCACCATCACCATGGCAGGCAAGGTGACCGGGCCGGATGTGAGTGCCAGCGCGACCAGCACGCCGCCCACCGCACAGCTCAGGTAAACGATGTAGCCGCGGTACATGGGCGCACCCAGCCCCAAGGCACCCGAGGACACTGTGCTCAGGATGCCGACGTAATAAATCACCCCGTCGGTGTTGCTGCTGAACCACCACACCACCATACCAAGGCTGCCCCAGATCAGGCCCATGGCCGCCATGCACAGCGTCAGCCGCCAGGCATCCTGGCGGGGTGTTTTGTGCGTGCGGGGCAAGGGGTGCAAGCCCAGATAGACGCCAGTCACTACCAGCAGATGCACGCCGAACCACCACAGCATGGTGTGCACCGGGAGCGCCAGAGACATTACCCAGACCGTGCCCAAAGAGGTGAGCAGCGATGCCGCCAGCGTCATCGGAAAGCTGCGCCGCAGCAGCAGCACCTGCATGGCCAGCACCTCATCGCGCTCCCAGTGCCAGGCGGCGCGCACGCTGCGCAGTGCGTCAGTAACCGCCATGCAGGGGCAGGCCCACCATGCCCAGGCGCTGTGCTTGCAGCAATGCGGCGCTGCGGCTGTTGACACCCAGCTGCGCAAAGATGGCCGCTACATGCACGCGCACGGTGTTTTCGCTCAACGACAGGTCGCGGGCAATGACCTTGTTGGGTTTGCCGGTGCACAGCAGCGACAGCACATCGAGCTGGCGCGCCGTCAGCGCTGGTGCCTGCGGCCCGTCGGCTGCTGCCGGAGCGCCATCGCTGGGAAAACACGGCAACCCGGCCAGTGCCAGGGTGATGGCGTTGAGGATGTCTTCGCCCCGCGCCGACTTGGGCAAAAAGCCGTCGGCGCCGCGCGCGCGCGACTCGCGCACGGCGTCGGGGGCCATGCTGGCCGACACCAGCACGATGCGCGCCCGGGGGCACGATTGGCGCAAGAGGCGCAGGCCATCAAGGCCGCTCATGCCCGGCAGCTGGATGTCCAGCAGCACCAAATCGGCCTCCTGCAATCGCAGTTCGCAGGCCTGCACGATAGAGCCCGCCTCGGCAATCGTGCCCACATCGGGGTGGTCTTGGACGATCAGGCGCAGTCCGGTGCGAAACAGGGCGTGGTCATCCACAAGCAGCAAGGTGGCGGGCATGGGCGGGAAGTATTGCGCACAAATTCATTGCCAGGGCTAGTCTTTTTGTGTGATGGACGTAAGCAAGCGTGCTTTCTAGACTTTGCCCTCTCAGACCACCAGGCCTGTGTCGCAGCAACACGGGCACGGCTACCCCCCCAACGCACAAGGATATGTTTTGTGAATACCTCTATTGACGTTCGCACTTCCCGCTTGCGCACCACTGCGGCGCATGCGGGAAGTGCCAGTGCTTCCGGTGCTGCTCGCTCCAACGGTTTGGGGGGCAACAGCATCGGCAGCATTGTGTCCACACACTGCGCTGAGGTGCCGGTGCTCGCCGGTGTGCTGGTGGAGTCGCTGGACACCCAGGTCGGCACCTGGCAGTACACGCTGGATGCGGGCCGCTCCTGGCGCGTGATTCGCACCGACCTGATTAACCGAGATGGCCGTAGGGGGCTGGTGTTGTCGCTGGATGCACGCCTGCGGGTGTTGCCGTTTGGTGGCCAGCGCGGCAGTGCGCGCGTGGCGTTTCACCCGGTGCAATTTTTTCAGGAAGACTGCAACGGCATTTACCGGGCTTACGCACCTGCCGAAGAGCGCCCGCACCTGCCCAGCGTGTCGCTGGTGCTGGGCTTGTCGGCCATCAACGGCGCACCCGCGTCGGTGCATGTGCCCCGGCCTCGCAACAAGCGGGCCCTGGCAGCCGCGCGCCACGGCACGCTTTAACGCTGGCCCGGCGCGGCGCGGCGCTGTTCGCGCAGCATGAACAGGTACAGGCCCTCCACCTTCTCGCGCGCCCACGGGGTTTTGCGCAAAAACTTCAGGCTGGATGCCACGCTGGGGTCGCTTTGAAAGCAGCGCACCGGAATGCGCGCGCCCAAGCCCTCCCAGCCAAAGTGCTCGGACAGCGCCACCACCATGGCTTCGAGCGTGACGCCATGCAAGGGGTTGCGCGGCTGGGCAGTGGGGGTGGGCAGGGGGGCTTGGGTCATGGCAAAAGCCCCTTTGCAGGGGCCGAATTTTTGGGTCTTTTGTGGCTCTAGCGCCCGCAGGACGGTCGCTAGCAGCTATCTTTTTTGATTATTTGATCTCGCCCATCTGCGATTGCAGATAGTTTTGCAGCCCGACTTTGTCAATCAGCTCAATCTGGGTTTCGAGAAAATCAATGTGCTCCTCGGTGTCGTCCAGGATTTTTTGCAGCAGGTCGCGCGAGACGTAATCACGCACCGCTTCGCAGTGGGCCATGCCTTCTTTCACGGTGGCTTGTGCGCCTTGCTCCAGGCGCAGGTCGCAGGCCAGAATTTCGGGCACGTCCTCGCCCACTTGCAGCTTGGCCAGGTCTTGCAGATTGGGCAGGCCGTCGAGCATGAAGATGCGGTCCATGAGCCAGTCGGCGTGCTTCATCTCGCCGATGGATTCTTCGTATTCCTTCTTGGCCAGCTTGTCAAAACCCCAGTGCTTGAGCATGCGGTAGTGCAAAAAATACTGGTTGATGGCGGTCAGCTCATTCTTGAGCTGGGCTTGCAAATAGCCAATGACTTGTGCGTCACCTTTCATGGGAACCTCCTGGGTGTGATGGGTAATGGTGCATTGTCAGGCTTGGGCGAGAATCCGTTGCATCTATCGTTATAGCCAGACTTAATTGAACCAATAAAAGCAATTGATTGGATTGATGCTGATGTCTGGCCTAAACTTCAGTCCTGTGTTTAGTCCCATCCACCGAAAGGAAACTGCAATGTCCCTGATCAACACCCAAGTCCAGCCCTTCAAGACCACCGCTTTCGTCAACCGTGACGGCAAAGGCGAATTCATCGAAGTGACCGAAACCAGCCTCAAGGGCAAATGGTCTGTGCTGATCTTCATGCCAGCAGCTTTTACCTTCAACTGCCCCACCGAAATCGAAGACGCTGCCGACAACTACGCAGCCTTCCAGGCCGCTGGCGCTGAGGTGTACATCGTCACCACCGACACGCACTTCTCGCACAAGGTGTGGCACGAAACGTCCGACGCCGTGGGCAAGGCCAAGTTCCCGCTGGTGGGCGACCCCACGCACACACTGACCAACGCTTTTGGCGTGCACATCGCTGAAGAAGGTCTGGCCCTGCGCGGTACCTTCGTCATCAACCCCGATGGCGTCATCAAGACCATGGAAGTGCACTCCAACGAAATCGCCCGCGATGTGTCGGAAACCCTGCGCAAACTCAAGGCCGCCCAGTTCACCGCTGCCCACCCTGGCCAAGTCTGCCCCGCCAAGTGGAAGGAAGGCGCCAAGACCCTGACGCCTTCGCTGGACCTGGTCGGCAAGATCTAAGCCGCCAAGCCGTTTCACGGCAGAGCGCCCTGGCGGCGCTCCCGGGCCGGACGACGCTGTGGCGCTTGCGCCCTACCGTCCGGCTTTTTTTCGCCCGTTTTTTGTGCTCATGGCGCCACAAGCGCTCCGAACGCACCCCCTGCAAGACCACCCGGAAGGACTCCACCATGCTCGACGACCAACTCAAAACCCAACTTGCCGCCTACCTGGAGCGCGTGCAGCAGCCCTTCGAGCTGGTGGCATCCCTGGACGACAGTGAGACGGCGCGCGACATGCGCGAGCTGCTGACCACCATCCAATCCCTGCGCAGCGACAAAATCACCCTGCGTACCGACGGCAACGATGCGCGCAAGCCTTCGTTCACGCTGCAGCGCGTGGGCAGCACGAACAGCCTGCGTTTTGCCGGCCTGCCGCTGGGCCATGAGTTCACCTCCCTCGTGCTGGCATTGCTGTGGACGGGCGGCCACCCGCCCAAGGTGGAGCAGGATGTGATTGAGCAAATCCAGGCGCTGGAGGGCGACTTCAACTTCGAGGTCTACATGAGCCTGAGCTGCCACAACTGCCCCGACGTGGTACAGGCGCTGGCGCTGATGGCGGTGCTCAACCCCCAGGTCAAGACCACCGTGATCGAAGGCGGTGCCTTCCAGCAAGAAGTGACCGAGCGTGAAATCATGGCTGTGCCCATGGTGTTCCTGAATGGCCAGGTGTTTGGCTCGGGCCGCATGACCATCGAAGAAATCGTGGCCAAGCTCGATACCGGCGCTGCGGCGCGCGATGCCGCCAAGCTGTCGGCCAAAGAGGCGTTCGATGTGCTCATCATCGGTGGTGGCCCCGCTGGCGCCGCCGCTGCCGTGTATGCCGCGCGCAAAGGCATTCGCACCGGCGTGGCCGCCGAACGCTTTGGCGGCCAGGTCAACGACACGCTGGGCATTGAAAACTACATCTCGGTGCTGGAAACCGACGGCCCCAAATTTGCCGCTGCGCTGGAGGCCCACACCCGCGCCTACAACGTCGACATCATGAATTTGCAGCGCGCCGAGGCGCTGATTCCGGCCAGCCAGCCCGGCGGCCTGATCGAGGTCAAGCTGGCCAACGGCGGTGCGCTCAAAGCCAAGAGCGTGATCCTGTCCACTGGCGCACGGTGGCGTAACGTCAACGTGCCCGGTGAGGCCGAGTACAAAAACAAGGGCGTGGCCTACTGCCCGCACTGCGATGGCCCGCTGTTCAAGGGCAAGCGCGTGTCGGTGATTGGCGGTGGCAACTCGGGCGTGGAGGCCGCCATCGACCTGGCCGGTGTGGTGGCGCACGTCACGCTGGTGGAGTTTGCCGAGCAGCTCAAGGCCGACGCCGTGCTGGTCAACAAGCTCAAAAGTCTGCCCAACGTCACCATCCACACCAACGCGCAGACCACCGAAATCACCGGTGCTGAAGGCAAGGTCAACGGCCTGAAGTTCAAAGACCGCGCCACTGGCCAGGAGCACCTGGTGCCACTGGAAGGCGTGTTCGTGCAAATCGGCCTGGTGCCCAACACCGACTGGCTCAAAGGCACGGTGAATCTGAGCAAGTTTGGCGAGATCGAAATTGATGCCAAAGGCCACACCAACGTGCCCGGCGTGTTTGCTGCGGGCGATTGCACCACCGTGCCTTACAAGCAGATTGTGATTGCCGCTGGCGCTGGTGCCACGGCCGCGCTGAGTGCGTTTGACCACCTGATCCGCGCCTGAGCACCGGCGATCTGAAGCATGGGGAGGACAGGGTTGTTGAAGCACTCTGTTCTGCCATGGCACCGCCCGCTTGGCTGATCTACGTCCACTGAGCCCCGCTACGTGCGGGGTTTTTTTATTCACCCTTTTTATTTAATACAAATCGTTCTCATTTGTGTCTCTATAATTCGCACGAACTTCTACAGGTCTGCCTTTTATTTGCGATGCTGAATTTCTCTTTTCTTCGCTCTGCGCTGTGGCTGCTGATGGTCGTGTCTGCGGTCGGCGCTGTGCAGGCCCAAGACACGCAAAGCCTTTCTCCCGTGGTGGTGACGGCAACGCGCAGCGAACGCGCCATCGACGAGTCCACCGTGCCCATTGAGGTGGTTGCGCGCGAAGAATTGGATCTCACCCATGCGCGCACCCTGAAGCAGGCGCTGGAGAACGTGCCCGGCCTGCAATTGCGCGAGGTGCATGGCAAGTCTGGCTTTGAACTATCGCTGCAAGGTCTGAGCGCTGACCAGGTGCTGGTGTTGATCGACGGTTTGCCAATTTCGGCCAGTACCGGCTCCACGGTGGATTTGAGCCAGTACCTGTTGACACAGGTCGAGCGTGTGGAAGTGGTCAAAGGTGCCAGTTCTGCGCAGTACGGCAGTGCGGCCATGGGTGGCGTGGTCAACGTCATTACGCGGCGCATGCAGCCGGGCTGGGGTGGCACTGTGGCGGTGGATGCGGGCAGCTACGGGCGCCAGAACGACAGTGGCCGCAGCGCCAGCGCCAATAGCCGCCATGCCCGTTTTGACTTGGCGGGCGGTGCCTCGACTTGGCGCCTGGGCTTGTCGGGCGACGTGTTGGACGATGCCGGTTTTGGCTTGCACCCTGCGGAGTGGGTGCGCCAGGGCGATGCCAGCAAGCGCATCCAGCTGGCTTCCCGTGGCGAATGGCTGCCGCGCACCGGCATGCGCTTTTGGGCCGAAGCGGGGCGTTACACCGAAGCGGATGTGCAGCGCTATGCGTATTTTGTGCCGCCCCACTACGTGCCCCAGCGCAAAACCGAGGACATCACACGCCACCGTGCAGTGCTGGGCGGTGACTGGCGCCTGGACAGCGGTGTGCGCCTGCAAGTCAAGGCGGTGAGCGAGCGCTACGACAGCGCCTCGCAGGCGTATTCGGATACCGTGGGGGTGGGCCAGCGTCGTTCGGTGCAGCAAACCGATCACATCACGACCCAGATCGAGTTGCCTGCCTGGGGCCCGCAGCTGTGGATGCTGGGCACCGATTGGCACCGCGAAACGCTGAACCAGACACGCAATGGCGCCTCTGAGCTGGGGCTGCGTGGGCGTGTCCAGCGCAGTAGCCGGGAGGTATTTGTGCAAAACAACATCCTCTGGAGCGACCGCTGGGAAGTGCTGCTGGGCATGCGCGGCCAGCACGATTCGGATTTTGGTGGACATGCCGCTCCCAAGGTCAGTGTGCGCGGCAACGTGTTTGAGCAGGGCGACTGGAAGGGCGTGCTGCGCGCCAGTATTGGCATGGGCTACCGCGTACCCAACCTCAAAGAGCGCCACTACCTGTTTGACCACAGTGCGCTGGGCTATGTCGTGGTGGGCAACCCCTTACTCCAGCCAGAGTCATCGACCAGCCTGCAATGGGGCGGCACGCTGAGTCTGGGGCGCACCTGGAGCCTGGATGTCAACGCGTTCCACAACCGGATCAAACACATGATCCAGACGGACCTGGCCAACGCGACCACCGTCAATGGCGTCACGGCCTACACCTATGCCAACGTGGCCCGCGCCCGCACAGCGGGGATCGAAAGCAGCCTGCGCTGGCGTGCCACCCCTGCGCTGCAGTGGCAGCTGGGCTACACCCGCACCGCCACGCGGGACTTGGTGCAGGGCGGTGAACTCACCCGCCGCCCGCGCGACATGGTGCGCCTGGGCGTGGACTGGAAAGCCCAGCCCGGCACCACCGTGGCACTGCGTGCGCGCTACCAAAGCGATGAGCTGGTCAGCGCTGCCAGCGGCGCGCGTTCTCCTGCCTGGAGCGCGCTCGATCTGAGCCTCAACCACGAGATGGGCGACGGGCTCACCTTGTTCATCGGTGCCAACAACCTGTTCGACCGCCAGCGCGATTTCGCCAGCCCCAGTGACTTCGGGCCTATCGCCGGGCGCTTTGTCTATATCGGCGCCAAGTGGGCGTTCGGGCCATCCAACCATTGACCTCAGGAGATTTCATGACCGACCGATCCTTTTACCTCTGGCCCACGGCACTGGCTGCTGTGCTGCTCAGCGCTTGTGGTGGCAGTGGCGACAGCCCCGAGCCCCCCGTCGTACCGCCCGTGAGCGATGCGAGCAAGTTCACAGAAAAAGCCACCTGGACGTTCGAGTTGCCCGCTGCCGGTGCCTCGCTGTGCTACGACTTCAATGCCAAAGCGCAGGTGCCCGGTTGCAGTGGCAATGCGTGGGACATCCAGGTCAAAAGCGGCGGGCGCACCGCTGAACTGCTCACCAACAGCGGCCCCAACGGCAGCGGTGCGGGCGGTGCGTTTGGCAGCCCGTTCACCCACACCTGGGCCGAATTGCAGACCTGGAAGAGTGCGCTGACCGACCCCAAAGGCAGCGCCATCCCGGCGAACCTGTACTTTCCCGATGCGGCCAAGAACGTGTTTACCGGCGGCAACATGATCCAGTCGTCCGCCTTTGAATATGGCCTGGGCGGCGACAGTGACCATTTGCTCTACCCCAACTACCGCGTGTTCCTGGTCACCACGCAAAACACACTGGCCGATGCAGTGGGCACGGCTGCTGCCCCCGTCTATGCATTGCAGTTGCTGGGCTATTACGGCGGTGCAGGGGGAACCGCATCGGGCCACCCCACGTTCCGCTGGCTTGATCGCACCAGCCAGCAAATTCGCACAGCCACCGTCGATGCCTCGGCTGGCTGGGTGTACTACAACCTCACCACTGCCGCCACCGTGCCTGCCAGCGGTGACTGGCATGTGGCTTTCAACCGCTACACGATCAAGCTCAATGGCGGCACCTCGGGCAGCGGCAAGGTGGGTGGTTTTGTGGGCGCTACCCCCGCAGGTTTTTATGGGCCGGATGGCACCACGCCCGTGGTCGCCAAGTTCAAGAGTGCGGTGCCCGCCGATACGCTGGCCGACCTGACCAGCGTGCTGGCCACGCCTGCCAATGCTGGTGCCTGGGTCAAGGACTCGGTGTCATCGCAGCTCTCGCCCGCTTACACCGGCACCTACCCGGAGCCGCTGGACTACGGCTGGTTCAGCTACTACCCCACCGATGCCGGTGCCCTTGCTGCAGGTCTGGCAGGCCAGCACCAGCTCAAGGCCAACCCCGAACGCGCCACGCTGGTGCGCTCGGGTGAAGGCAACAGCTACGCGCGCCTGCACCTGACCCGCATCGCCTACGCCCCCGTAGCCGCCGGGGCCAAGCCCTACATCGGCACCCAGACCTGGACGCTGGAGATGGACATACAGCCGCCCGCCCCCTGAAGGCACTGCGGTGGCCGGGCCAGCCCCATACGGTATGGCCCGCTCTATGCAACGGACAACAAGGAGAGAGAGATGAAAAACTGGTTCGACTTATCTACCGCCCGTGCGCCCTTTGCACGGCAGGCGCTGGCCGGGGTGGCCGCATGAGCGCGGTGATGGCGGTGGCCGGGCACGGTACGCCCGCACTACAGACCGGATTGCACGCACAGTTGGCAGCGGCGCGCCGCTCGGGCTTGCGGGCCCGCGAGGCAGCCCACAGCCTGGGCCTGAGCGAAGGGGCTGCCTTGGCCGCGCATGCCGGTGTGGTGGAAGGCGCATTGCAGGTGACTGCGTTGCACGGCCCTTGGGTGGAGCTGCTACAGGGCCTGGAAGCCTGTGGGCCGGTGATGGCGCTCACGCGCAACGACGCAGCCGTCCATGAAAAAACGGGCGTTTACCGCAATGTGTCGGCAGAAGGCCCAGTGGGCCTGGCCCTGGATGCAGACATCGACCTGCGGCTGTTCTTCCGGTCGTGGCACGCAGGCTATGCGGTGCAAGAGGCCGCAGCCCAGCCCGGCCAGGCGCCCCAGCACAGCCTGCAATTTTTCAACGCACAGGGCTTGGCGATCCACAAGGTGTTTGCCCGCGCCGCCACCGACCTGACCGCCTGGAATGCGCTGGTAGCCCGCTTTGCCGATCCGCAGGCCGCGCCCGCCGTGTTTGCTGCTGCCACGCCACCCAAACCACTCCGGCCCGATAGCGAGATCGATGTGGCTGCCTTGGCCGCAGACTGGGCTGCCATGCAGGACACGCACGAATTCTTCACGCTGTTGCAGCGCCACGGTGTTGAGCGCCAGCAGAGCTTCCGTTTGGTGGAAGGCAGCTTCGCGCAGCGTGTTCCCTGCACGGCAGTGTGGCGCTTGCTGGCCGAGGCCGCTGTGGACGGCACGCCGATCATGGTGTTTGTGGGCAGCGGCGGCTGCATCCAGATTCACTCGGGCCCGGTGCAGCGCGTTGAACCCATGGTGCGCGGCGATGTGTGCTGGCTCAATGTGCTTGACCCCGGCTTCAACCTGCACCTGCGTGAAGACCTGATCGACAGCGTCTGGGTGGTAGAAAAACCCACTGTCGATGGCATCGTGACTTCGGTGGAAGTGTTCGATGCGCAATCCGAGTTGATCGCGATGTTCTTTGGCGTGCGCAAGCCCGGTAGCCCTGAGTTACCGGCATGGCGTGACCTGGTGGGGCGCCTGCCACGCTGAAGTGCTGCAAGGCCAATGCCACTGGCGGCATTGGCCTGGGGCGGCGCTGGTGCAGGGGTTTTCTGCGCCAGCGCCCTGGCCTGTGCAGTGGGCGCCACAGGGCGCTCGTTCTTGTTTTCCGATTTTTTGCCATATCCAGCTATGCCTCACGAATTTTGGCCCTCCCACCCCCAGCGTCGGCAGTGGCTGCGCAGCCTGGGTGCCGTCCCGCTGCTGGCCTGGTCTGCCACCCGCGCCGCGCCTGCGGCTGCACCGGCCCAAGCAGTGGCTGCCCAGCGCTTGGTGGCGCTGGGCGGTGCGCTCACGGAAGTGGTCTATGCCCTGGGCGCCGAGGGCCAACTGGTGGGCACCGACACCACCAGCCTGTACCCCGATGCCGCCCTGAAAACCCCCAAGGTCGGCTACATGCGCCAGCTCTCTGCCGAAGGGCTGCTGTCGCTGCGCCCGGATGCCGTGGTCGGCACCCACGAGGCCGGCCCCCAGGTGGTGCTGGACCAAATCCGCAGCGCTGGCGTGCGCGTGGAGCTGGTGCAGGCCGACCACAGCTGGGCCGAGGTACAGCGCAAGCTGCAAGTGGTAGGGCGCTTGACTGGGCGCACTGTGCAGGCGCAGGCGCTGCAAGCCACCCTCGATGCGCAGTGGGCGCAGGTACAGCAGCAGGTGGCGCGCACGGCGCAGCGCCCGCGCGCGCTGTTCATCCTGGCGCACGGCGGCGCGCCCATGGTGGCTGGTGTGGGCACCGCTGCCGATGCGGTGATCCGCTTTGCCGGTGGCATCAATGTGGCGGCGGGTTTTCAGGGCTACCGTCCGCTGACCGCAGAAGCCATGGCCAGCGCCGCGCCCCAGGTGCTGCTCAACAGCAGCCAAGGGATGGAGGCACTGGGAGGCGAGGGCGCCTTCTGGCAGAGGCCCGAACTGGCGCTCACGCCCGCCTTCCAGCGCCGCGCCCTGGTGGCGATGGAGGCCAACCACCTGCTGGGCTTTGGCCCACGCCTGCCGCAAGCGGTGCGTGAGCTGCACACCCGCATGCTGGCGCTGCTGGCATGAGTGGCGCACTGGGCGCCGCGCGCGCGTTGCACCCCAGCGGGCGCCTGCCGCCGCGCGCGGCACTGCTGTTGGGCCTGATATTGGCGCTGACCGCACTGGTGGCAGGCAGCGCACAGGGCGCCTATGCCATCGCGCCTGCGCAGCTGTGGCAGGTGCTGGTGCAGCTGGTGTCGGGCCAGGGGGAGGCGGGGCCCGAATACCTCGTCTTCGTCAATATCCGCCTGCCACGCCTGTTGCTGGGCATGGTGGCGGGCGCTGGACTGGGCCTGGCTGGGGCGCTGATGCAGGGGGTGTTTCGCAACCCGCTGGCCGATCCGGGCCTGATCGGCGTCAGCAGCGGCGCCGCGCTGGCCGCCGCCGCCGCGATTGTGCTGGGCGGCTGGTGGTTTCCCGAGCTGCCGCGCAGTCTGGGCAGCTGGACGCTGGTCGGCATGGCCTTCACCGGCGGTCTGGGTGTCACGCTGCTGATTTACGCGCTGGCCCAGTCGGGCGGCGGCACCCGCATGGGGCTGATGCTGCTGGCGGGCATTGCTGTCAATGCGCTGGCCATGGCGGGCCTGGGGTATTTGAGTTTTATCTCCAGTGACGAGCAACTTCGCAACCTGCAAATGTGGCTGCTGGGCAGCCTGGGCGGCGCGCGCTGGGGCGCTGTGGGCTTGGTGGGTGCTGTGGTGCTGCTGGCCTCGGGCGTGGGCATGACGCTGGCACGATCGCTCAACGCCATTGCCTTGGGCGAAGCGCAGGCCATGCTGCTGGGCGTACCCGTGGAGCGCACCAAGCGCCTGGCCGTGCTGGTGACGGCACTGGCCGTGGGCGCCGTGACAGCCGCCACCGGCATCATCGGCTTTATTGGTTTGGTGGCCCCGCACTGGGTGCGCCTGGTGGCCGGGCCAGACCACCGCGTGGTGCTGCCGGGTTCGGCGCTGCTGGGCGCGGCGCTGGTGGTGGCCGCAGATGCCGTAGCGCGCACGGTGGTGCAACCGGCTGAGCTGCCGCTGGGCGTGCTGACCGCCTTCATCGGCGTGCCGCTGTTTTTGGCGATGCTGCGCCAGTTCAAGGGCAAGGTATGAACACACTGGAATGCCACGCGCTGGGCGTGGGCTTGCCCGGTGGCCCCCGGCTGGCCACCGTGGATGCGGCGCTGCAACCGGGGCGCTTTACCGCCATCCTCGGGCCCAATGGCGCGGGCAAAAGCACACTGCTGGCCATGCTCTCGGGCCAGCGCGCGCCGCAGGCAGGCGAGGTGCGCCTGGGCGACCGGCCCCTGCCGCGCTACACCCCCGCGCAACTGGCGCTGGTGCGCGCGGTCATGCCGCAGGAGAACGCCGTGGCCTTTGACTTCACGGTGCAGGAGGTGGTGGAGTGGGGTCGCTTTGCGCACCGCATGGCGCCCAGCCCGCACGAGGGCGCCATCGCCTTGCGCGCCCTGGAGGCCACGGGCGTAGCGCACCTGGCGCAGCGCAACATCAACACCTTGTCGGGCGGCGAACGCGCCCGCGCCCACCTGGCACGCGCATTGGCGCAAATCTGGGAGCCCCGCCCCGACGGCGCAGCGCGCTGGCTGCTGCTGGACGAGCCCACCGCCGCCCTCGACCTGGCGCACCAGCACCAGGCCATGCGCCTGCTGCGCCGCTGGGCGCAAGAACAGGGCGTGGGCGTGGTGGCCGTACTGCACGACCTGAACCTGGCACTGCGCTACGCCCACGACGTGCTGCTGCTCGACAGCGGCCAGTACCGCTACGGCCCAGTGGCGCACACCCTCACCGCCGACGCCATTGCCCAGGTCTGGCAGGTGGCCTGCACCCCCGTGCCCGCCCCCGACGGTGTATTGCAGTACCTGTTTTCTTCAGATTAACCGTAAAAAGTGGCTCCAGCCCTTGCTAGATGAGCGCGAGCAGCTATCAAAATAAAAGCGAAGGGGCTGTGTCAAACAGCGCCGCCGCTTTTGGTTTTATATCTCTCACAGATAGCGGATTGATCTACGAGTCTTTCTGAGCACTATGTTCAACACGGTACACCCCAAGGTAGGCCATAGGGGTTGTTGAAATGCTTCTATATTCATAGCTGCTTGCGCACGTCCCGAAAGGCTTACAGCCGTTTTTTATTAAATTTCCAGGGGCGCGCTGCGGCCTCAGTAACTCAGCCGCTCGGGCCGGATCTCTTGCAGGATGGTGGTGGCAATCTCTTCGATGGACTTGGTGGTGGACGACAGCCAGCGGATGCTGGCGCGGCGCATCATGGCCTCGGCCTCGGCCACCTCGTGGCGGCAGTTGGGCAGGCTGGCGTAGCGCGAGTCGGGGCGCCGTTCGCTGCGGATTTCGGACAGGCGCTCGGCGCTGATGGTCAGGCCAAAAATCTTCTTTTTGTAGGGCACCAGCGCAGGTGGCAGCTGGCGGCGCTCAAAATCTTCGGGAATCAGCGGGTAGTTGGCCGCCTTCAGGCCGTGCTGCATCGCCAGGTACAGGCTGGTGGGCGTCTTGCCGCTGCGGCTCACGCCCACCAGGATCACGTCCGCCTCTTCCAGGTTTTTGTGGCTCTGGCCGTCGTCGTGGGCCAGGCTGTAGTTGATGGCCTCAATGCGGTCGTGGTACTCCTTGCTTTTGCTGATGTCAGAAAAGCGCCCCACGCGGTGGTGCGACTTGATACCCAGCTCCACCTCCAGCGGGTGGACAAAGGTGCCAAACATGTCCAGCAGCATGCCTTTGCAGCCCTCCTGAATCACCTTGAGCACTTCCATGTTTACCAGCGTGGTGAATACGATGCTCTTGCGTCCCTCCAGCTCCGCCGTGTGGTTGATCTGGCGCACGGCCTGGTGGGCTTTGTCCACCGTGTCGATGAAGGGCAGGCGCACGCGCCGGGGCACGATCTCGAACTGCGCCAGGATGGCATTGCCAAAGGTTTCGGCAGTGATGCCGGTGCCGTCAGAGACAAAAAATACGGTGCGTGTGTGCATGTTTCAACCCAGCCCTCCAGGGGCGGTGCAAACTGAAGTCAGTGAGATGAGAGAAGTCCGGAGTGCGAACTCTACAATGCTGCGGATTGTCCGAATTCTTGACCATGCACCCGCCCGCAGCCCATAAACACAACAACCAAGCTGCATGGGTGCCTGGCTGCCCGTCCGCGCGTTGGCACGCGCGCTGGCATTGACCCTGTTTTAACTTCTGGAGCTTTCCCATGTCTGCACTTTTCAGCCCGACCGCCCTGGTCGTCCCGTTCGAGCAATTGCGCATGACCGATGTCGAATCGGTCGGAGGCAAGAACGCCAGTTTGGGCGAAATGATCTCGCAATTGCCCCAGGGCGTGCGCGTGCCCACCGGTTTTGCCACCACGGCCCATGCCTTCCGTGAATTCTTGGCCTTCGAGGGCCTGGCCGACAAGATCAGCGCCAAGCTGGCTGCGCTGGACGTAGAAGACGTGCGCGCCCTGGCCGCTGCCGGTGCCGAAATCCGTGGCTGGGTCGAAAACCATCCCTTCCCGGCGGATTTGGAAGCCGCCGTGCGCGCCGAGTTCGCCCAGCTCTCGGCTGGCAACCCGCAGGCCAGCTTTGCCGTGCGCTCGTCGGCCACGGCAGAAGATTTGCCCGACGCCTCGTTTGCCGGTCAGCAAGAAACCTTCCTGAACGTGGTCGGCATCGAAGACGTGCTGCACAAGATGAAAGAGGTGTTTGCCTCGCTCTACAACGACCGCGCCATCAGCTACCGCGTCCACAAGGGCTTTGCCCATGACGTGGTGGCCCTGTCGGCGGGCGTGCAGCGCATGGTGCGCTCGGATTTGGGCGCGGCGGGCGTGATGTTCACCATCGATACTGAATCGGGCTTTGAAGAAGTGGTGTTCATCACCAGCAGCTACGGCCTGGGCGAAACGGTGGTGCAGGGCGCTGTCAACCCCGACGAGTTCTACGTGCACAAGCCCATGCTGAAGGCGGGCAACAAGGCCGTGATTCGCCGCAACCTGGGCAGCAAACTCATCCAGATGGTGTTTGCCACTCCCGAAGAAAAAGCCGCCACCGGCAAGCTCATCCAAACCGTGGATGTGCCCACCGAGCAGCGCAACCGCTACTCGCTGACCGATGCCGATGTGGAGCAACTGGCCCACTACGCGCTGGTGATCGAGCAGCACTATGGCCGCCCCATGGACATCGAGTGGGGCAAAGACGGCACCGACGGCCAGCTCTACATCCTGCAAGCGCGCCCCGAAACCGTCAAAAGCCAGTCCAAAGGCCAGGCCGAGCTGCGCTACAAATTGAAGGGCACCGGCCCTGTGTTGGCCGAGGGCCGCGCCATTGGCCAAAAAATCGGCACCGGCCCGGTGCGCCTGGTTCACAACATCTCCGAGATGGACAAGGTGCAGCCCGGCGATGTGCTGGTCACTGACATGACCGACCCCAACTGGGAGCCGGTGATGAAGCGCGCCAGCGCCATCGTCACCAACCGCGGTGGCCGCACCTGCCACGCCGCCATCATTGCGCGCGAGCTGGGCATTCCGGCCGTCGTGGGCTGTGGCAACGCCACCGACAAGCTGCTGGACGGCACGCTGGTGACGGTGAGCTGCGCCGAGGGCGACACAGGCCGTATTTACGACGGTCTGCTGGAAACCGAAGTGACCGAAGTGCAGCGCGGCGCCATGCCCCCCATCAAGACCAAAATCATGATGAACGTGGGCAACCCGCAACTGGCCTTTGACTTTGCCCAGCTGCCCAACGAGGGCGTGGGCCTGGCGCGGCTGGAATTCATCATCAACAACAACATCGGCGTCCACCCCAAGGCCATCCTGGACTACCCGAACATTGATGCCGACCTGAAGAAAGCTGTCGAATCCGTGGCCCGGGGCCATGCCAGCCCCCGTGCTTTCTACGTGGACAAAGTGGCTGAAGGCGTGGCCACCATTGCCGCCGCTTTCTGGCCCAAGCCCGTGATCGTGCGCTTGTCGGACTTCAAGAGCAACGAGTACCGCAAGCTCATCGGCGGCAGCCGCTACGAGCCCGAAGAAGAAAACCCCATGCTGGGCTTCCGTGGTGCAGCGCGCTACGTCAGCGCCGAGTTTGGCGAAGCCTTTGCCATGGAATGCGAGGCGCTCAAGCGCGTGCGCCACGACATGGGCCTGACCAACGTCCAGATCATGGTGCCCTTTGTGCGCACCCTGGGCCAGGCCGAGCGTGTGACGCAATTGCTGGCGCAGCATGGCCTGAAGCGCGGCGAGAACGAGCTCAAGCTCATCATGATGTGCGAGATCCCGAGCAACGCCATCCTGGCCGATCGCTTCCTCGAATTCTTTGATGGCTTCTCCATTGGCTCCAACGACCTGACCCAGCTCACGTTGGGCCTGGATCGCGATTCGGGCCTGGAGCTGCTGGCCGCTGATTTCGACGAGCGCGACCCCGCTGTGCAGGCACTGATCCACCAGGCCATCAAGGCCTGCCGGGCGCAGGGCAAATACATCGGCATTTGCGGCCAGGGCCCTTCAGACCACCCTGACTTTGCGCAGTGGCTGGCCGACGAGGGTATTTCTTCCATCTCGCTCAATCCCGACAGCGTGATTGCCACCTGGCAGCAACTGGCTGGCTGAGTCTGGCCCCTGTGCCGTGATTCGCGTCACCCCAGCCCCTGACAGCACCAGCGCCAAAGCGGCGCGGCCTTTTGCGCCCGATCTGCACGATGCCCGCCACCTGCAGCTGAAGGGCGTGCTGCTGCTGGTGTGGGCTGCGGTGTCTTTTGGGGTGTGCTTCTTTGCCCGCGATTTGCACCACTGGGTGGTCGCCGGATGGCCTTTGGGCTATTGGGTGGCCGCGCAGGGTGCGGTGGTGGTGTTCATGGTGATCGTGGTGGTGTATGCCATGGCCATGAGCCGTTTCGAGCGCCAAGACCAGCAGAGCGCATCGGCCATTGCCCCCCCAGGCCAGCCGCCGCATGGCTGAGCACGAGCCCGGCACCGGTACAGCCTACCTGCACCGGCTGCACCGCACGCTGGCGCTGTATGTGGTGGGGGTGCTGGGCTTTTTGGCCCTGATGGCCTGGGCCGAGCAGCGCGGGCTGTCGCGCCAATGGATAGGGCCCATTTTTCTTTTTCTTACCGTGATGGCGTATGCCGCCATTGGGGTGTATGGGCGCACCGCCGACTCGGAAGAGTATTACGTCGCCGGTCGGCGCATTCCGCCCATGTACAACGGCATGGCGGCGGCTGCCGACTGGATGAGTGCCGCCTCGTTCATCAGCCTCTCCGGGGCGCTGTACCTGCAAGGCTTCTCGGGCACGCCGGGGCAGGCTGGCGGGCTGGCCTACCTGCTGGGCTGGACGGGGGGCTTTTGCCTGGTGGCGATTTTGATCGCGCCGCACTTGCGCGCCATGGGCCTGTACACGGTTCCCGAGTTTTTTCATGTGCGCTTTGGTGGGCGCTTGCCCCGCAGCATTGCCGCGCTGGCGGCTGTCGTCTGCTCCTTTATTTACCTGGTGGCGCAGATTTACGGCGTGGGCCTGATTGCCTCACGCCTGACCGGTGTGCAGTTTGAAATCGGCATCATGCTTGGCCTGGGTGGTATGTTGCTGTGCTCTTTTTTGGGTGGCATGCGCGCCATCACCTGGACGCAGGTGGCGCAGTACGTGGTGCTGTTGCTGGCGTTTTTGATCCCGGTGTCGTGGCTGGCCTACAAGCAATTGGGCAACCCGCTGGCCCCGCTGGTGTATGGCCAGCACCTGGGCAAAATCGCCAGCCTGGAAGAGCAACTGCTGGCCTCGCCCGCCGAACAACAGGTGATTGCGGGCTACCTGCGCCGTGCCCAGGACTTTGAAGCGCGCTTGCAGGACGTGGACGCTGCCCTGGAGCGCCAGCGCCAGGCCACGCAGGAGCGCATCCACCGCCTGCGTGCCCAGAATGCCGATGTGGGCCTGATCGTCGCTGCCAGCCGCGAGCTGGCCGCCATGCCCCGCGACGCCGACACCGCCCGCGAGCGCTGGACGCGCGAAATGCGCGAAAACTACGCCCGCGCCCAGCCCCTGGGCGGCCTGCCGCGCCACAGCCAGGCCTACGCTGGCGACCCCGACGGCACAGCGCAAGAGCAGGCCGACTACCGCGACACCCGGCGCAACTTTCTCGCCCTCATGTTCTGCCTGATGGTGGGCACCGCTGGTTTGCCGCACCTGCTCACGCGCTACTACACCGTGCCCAGTGTGGCCGGGGCCCGCTCCTCCGTGGCCTGGTCGCTGTTTTTTATTGCCATTCTTTACCTCAGTGCGCCTGCGCTGGCGGTGCTGGTCAAGTTTGAGGTCATGAACAACCTGGTGGGCAGCCATTTCGATGCCCTGCCGCACTGGATGGCGCAGTGGGCGCGGGTCGATGCCTCGCTGCTGTCGATTGAAGACATCAACGGCGATGGCATCGTGCAGTTTGGCGAAATCCACCTGGGTGCCGACCTCATCATGCTGGCCACGCCCGAGCTGGGTGGCCTGCCCTACGTGGTGTCGGGGCTGGTGGCGGCGGGAGGGCTGGCGGCTGCCCTGTCCACCGCCGATGGCCTGCTGCTGACCATCAGCAACGCCCTGGTGCGCGACCTGTATTTTGGCGACCGCCCCCGCGACGCCTCGCCCGAGCAGCGCGTCATCCTCACCAAGTTCACGCTGCTGGCCGTGGCCCTGGCGGCGGCGTTTGTGGCGGCGCTCAAGCCCTCGGACATTCTGCCGCTGGTCACGGCCTCGTTTTCGCTGGCGGCATCGGCCTTTGTGCCGGTGATGGTGCTGGGCATTTTCTGGCGCGGCACCACGCGCCAGGGCGCCGTAGCGGGCATGTTGGGCGGGCTGGGCGTGGCGGCGTATTACATGCTGTCGCATGTGCCCGCACTGCGCGCTACGCTGGGGCCGTGGTTGCTGGCCGACGGGCTGTGGTGGGGCATACAGCCCATCTCGGCAGGCGTGTTTGGCGTGCCCGCCGGGCTGGTGCTGGCCGCGCTGGTCAGCTGGATCACCCGCCCTGCGCCCCACCGGCCTCCGGTGCGCCTGGAGATGTAGGCGCCCACAAAAAAGCGGCCCGCAGGCCGCTTCAGTCAGAGCACAGGGCAGGGCGCTTCAGCGGCCCACCTTCAGCAGCTCCACATCAAACTTCAGCGTGGCATTGGGCGGAATCACGCCGCCTGCGCCGCGCGGGCCATAGCCCAGTGCCGAAGGGATGATCAGCGTGCGCTGGCCACCAATCTTCATGCCCTGCACGCCTTCGTCCCAGCCCTTGATGACCATGCCGGCGCCCAGTGCAAACGAGAACGGGTCTTTGCGGTCACGGCTGGAGTCAAACTTGGCGCCTTGCACGCCGTCGTTGTAGAGCCAGCCTGTGTAATGCACCGTGACCTGCTGGCCGCTGGTGGCCTCAAGGCCCTCGCCGGGCGTGGTGTCTTCGTATTGCAGGCCGGAGGCAGTGGTGGTGAAGGCCATAGGGAATCCTTTTTACTATTAAAAATGTAGCTGCTTGCGCTTTCTGCTATTGGCTTGGAGGCCAATTGGGCCCCAAGCCCTGGTGGCAGCGCTTATTTCTTGGCGCGCCCAGCGGCCCAGCGGTTGGCAAAAGCCTGCACATCGTTGAGGCGCTTGAGCAAGTCGGCGCCCACGGGCGTGACGGTGTAGCCCTCGCTGCCGTGGTCGACCAGGCCCGCCTCGCGCAGCTCTTTGATGCGGGTATTGAGCGTGTTGGGCGTGATGCCGCCCACGCTGTCTTGCAGCAGCCGGAAGGTTTGCGGATGGCCATCGCGCAGCGCCCACAGCACGCGCAGGGCGTAGCGGCATTCGAGGCGTTCAAACAACTGGTTGATGGCGGCGTTTTCCTTGGAGCTCATGAAGCTTCTCCTTGCGCAATGGGTGGTTTACAGGGGTGCGGCGCACTATAGCGCCGAATCCTCCGTGCTACAAGTTTAGTAGCTCCAAACGCTGACCCACTCTGCGCAAAGCTCTAAAAACATTACAAGCCCAAAAAGTGTTGTGGTGTCGCCACGATTGGCCCCGCCCACTTGGCGCAGCGGCCAACACACCGCGCGCCTGCCTTAGAATCGCGCCGCTGCGGCGTTAACTCAGCTGGATAGAGTACCCGGCTTCTACCCGGGCTGTCGGGGGTTCGAATCCCTCACGCCGCGCCATATGACCATCTCAGGTCACACCTGCTGATTGGCACGCAGCCATCCATTGCGCCAACTCCCAGTAACGTACCGCCGAGTTCTCGTTATCGAAGTAGCCGGATAGACGAAGCGTATCGCCCTGTAGTCGAACGCCAGCAGGGTGCAAGACCGCGTTATGCCCCGTCCCCAAGACAGCGGTGATGCCCGGGTCTTGTGCGCACAGTGCGTAAAGCCCCCGCAGCGGCCCTGAAGCACAGGCAAGCTCCAGATTTTGCAAGAAGTCCGGCAGGCTTGGCGGCGATTGCAGGCGAAACCGCAGTTCCAGCAGCGAAGCGCCGGTGTAGGGGATGAGGGTGTAATTGACCGCAAAACGCCCGGCGTCCAGCCAGGGCAGCAGTTGTGGCCCCATGCGCTCCAGCGTGCAGGCTTGCCGCCGTGGATGTGCCTCCATCCGGTGTGCGGGCTGGTTGTGGATGACCTGAACCTCTGCTTCCTCTACCCCATAGCGTCGATGTACCCAGTGCGCCAGCGGCACGAAAGCATTCACGGTGCAGGAGCCGTAGGACAGCACTTGTGCATCACTGCGCCAGTCTGCCGCGTTGTACCCCATCACCAGCGTTTGGTCTGCATCCCAGCATGTTGCCGATACCAGCACACGCTGCGTTTTTCCGTGCAAGAAGGCGCGGCATTGTTCGGCAGTGGGGTAGCGCCCTGAGCACTCCAGCCAGACGTCTGCTTTGCCCCGCCACGGTAGCTGGGTGGCCGGGCCATGAAAGAAAGGCAGGTGATGGCGCTGCCCGTCGAGACGGGTAAGCGCTATCGATCCATCCTCCACGGCGGGCTGCGCCGCCGCAAAATCCAGACGGTCGTGCGTTTGCAACAAATGGCAGACGCCATGGACATCAAGCACTTCGTCGCACCAGTAGCCCAGCGTAAGGTGCGGCGCATGGCGCAACCAGGCATCCAGCAGATGCTGCGCAAAGCGCCCAGCACCGTGCAACACGGCGCACTGCAAAGCAACGTTACCCATCCCGTCCCGCTCCTCCCTGAGGTGGATGTTATTTCAATTTTGATAGCTGCTGGCGCACGTTCTATAAGGCTTCAGGGTAGATTAGGCTATTAATTCTGGTGCGTTTGTCTGTGTGGCCAGTAATCACTTATGGTGCCAACACCGCAGGTGCCGTCTGGCGTATTCGCGCCACAATCTCGGTCGAAGAGATACCCTGGGTGTGCTGCGCAAAGCACACGCCAATGCCCCGCTCGGCCAGTGCCAGCCCCAGGCGCTGCCAACGCGCTGAACCTTCCCAATCGCCACCCACCACCACCTGGTCGATGTGCCAGGCACCGATCCAGTCGGCGGCCTCTTGCGTCAGCTCCAGCGATGTGGGCAAGTACCTGACCCCGTCCACCCAGCCCAGGCCCTGAATCATTTCCAGGCGCTGGCTCTCATGGATGATGGGTTGCTTGCCTTTGCGGGCCAGGCACAAGGCATCGGGAGTGACCGCCACCGTCAGATGCCCGCCTTGTTGGCGGGCGTATTGCAAATAACGCAGATGGCCTACATGGAACAGGTCGAATACACCGGTAGCCAGAATGCGCTTGCCGTTGCTCATTGCGCATCTTCCGCAGCGACCGCAGCGCGCGCCTGCTGGGTTGCCAGGTGCTGCTGTACTTGCAGCAGCAGCGCATCTTCGGGAAGGTGGCGCAGGCTGTGGCGCACCAGCGCAGCCGCCTTGGGCAGCCGCCCTTTGAGCCAGGCGTCGTAAATGCGCGAAAACGCATAGCACTGTGTCAGAACGCTAAAACCGCGCAGGTTGTGGGCGGCAATGACGGTGTCAAAGTCGGGGTCGGGCGTGCGCCAGTCGGGCCCATACAGGGTGGCTAGCCAGGTTTCGGGATGGGTCACTGTCCAGACGGCGCCCTCTGGGCGGTGCTGCTGGTGCAGGTGCAGCACGGGGTACTGGGTGACGCGCTGCCAGTCGGCGGGCACGCCCTGCAACCAAAAGCCCCCCAGCGCAGCACCACTGCCTTGCTCGGCTATGAAGCCACACAAGTCCATGGACAAACCTTGTCCGTCGTGCAACATCACCGGGTTGACCATGCCTTGGGGGGCGCCAGTGCGTTGCCAACCGTTTTGCAGCAACAACGCTGTGGCTGCCTGCATCTGGTCAAAGGGCAGGCCAATGTCCAGGTCTTTGTCAAAGGGCAGCAAACGGCCTTCGCGCACCAGGCCCAGCAAGGTGCCCGAAGTGGCGAATGCGCGAATTCCGGCACTGGCCAGTTGCGCCAGCACTTGCCACAGGCGTTGCTCGGCCGCCGCACTGTCAAAAGCCGGTGGTGGGGGCGGCGTCGCTGCGCGCAGCGGCGCACAGCATTGCCATACCAGTGCGGCACGGTAGTACTGCACGGCCTGCGGCAACTGGCCCGACAGGTGCAGGCAGCTACCGGCCGCTGCCAGGGCCTGTGCATCGTGCGGTGCCAGCGCCAGCGCGGCGCGGTAAAACGCCAGCGCCTGCGCGTGCTGCCCTGTGGCGCTGAGTACGGCACCTTGCAGGCGTGGCACTACGGCCTGCTGTGGATGGGCCTGGGCCAGTTGCTGTAGCAACGCCCACGCCTGCGCCGCCTGGCCTGCTTGCAGCCACTGCTGTGCCTGGGCGCAACCAGCGTCCAGCGGTACCACAGGCGGCGGTTGTATGACTTGTTGCATTCAAGCTTTCTCGATAGAAGATATGAACAGTGTGCCGGTGGGGTGAATCCGCAGGGTGCATCAATCCCCGCCAAAAAGGTCGCGGCTGAACACCTTGCTGGCCACGTCAAGCAGCCCCGCATCGCGCCGGTTGGCCACGATGAGGTCGCATTCGGCCTTGAACCGATGCAGGCTGGGCACCAGCGTGCAGCCCTCCAAGTCGCCCTGCGCCATCAGTGGCTCGTGGATGATGACGCGCACTCCCAAATTTTGCAGCCTGCGCACCAGCACCAGGCTGCTGGAGCCTCTCCAGTTGTCCGATCCTGCCTTCATCACCAGCCGGTACACCCCCACGCAGTGGGGCGACTGCGCCGCAATCGCCTGTGCCATGTATTGCACACGCTCGTCGTTGCTGCGCGCAATGGCGTCGACCAGAGCATGGGGTGCGCTGGTGGGCCACTCACTTTGGATTTGCTGCACGTCTTTGGGCAGGCAATAGCCGCCAAAGCCGAAAGATGGGTTGTTGTAGTGGCTGCCAATGCGCGGGTCCAGCCCCAGGCCCTCAATCAGCATACGGGCGTCCAGATGGCGGCTCCAGGCCAGGTTGTCCACCTCGTTGAAGAACGCCACCCGCATGGCCAGGTAGGTGTTGGACAGCAGTTTGACGGCTTCTGCCTCTTGCGCGCCCATCAGCAAGACGGGCACATCACGGGCCTGCGCTGCTTGCAACAGCAACTGCGCCAATGCCTGCGCGCCAGCACCCGCAGCGCCACCCACCACCACGCGCGAAGGGTGCAAACTGTCGTGCAGCGCCTGCCCCTCGCGCAGGAATTCAGGCACAAAGTACAAACGCGCAATACCGTGGCGCACGGCAGCAGATGCGGTAAAGCCCATCGGCACCGTGGAACGGATGGCAACAATCGCATCGGCATTCACCGCCCCAATGCGCGCCAGCACATCGTCCAGCCCCGAGGTGTCCAGCTGGCCTGTAGCGCTGTTCAGATTGGTGGGTACGGCGACAAAAACGTAAGCTGCACCTTGGAGCACCCACTCTGCATCGCCGCTGGCGCACAGGTTGAGTGGCGCTGTATCCAGACACGCTTGCAAATGGGCATCGGCAAATGGCGAGACGCGGGCATTCACCGCCGTGACGCGGGCCGCATCTGTGTCCAGAACCACCACCTCGTGGTGCCGTGCCAGCATGACCGCATTGGACAGCCCCACATACCCCGCCCCCACCACAGCGATCTTCAACGCAGCACCCGCCGAAAGTACGCAATCGTTTCCTTCAGCCCATCTTCCAGGCTGACCTGCGGCGTCCAGTCCAGTGCCGATTGGGCCTTGGCAATGTCGGGCCTGCGCTGGGTGGGGTCGTCGGCAGGCAAAGGCCGCCACGCCAACGCGCTGCGCGAGCCCGTTAACCGCAGCACCCATTCGGCCAGCTCGCGGATGGTGAACTCGCCCGGATTTCCCAAGTTCACCGGCCCCGCCTCGTGGTCTTGCCGCACCATTCGCACCATGCCTTCGATCAGATCGTCCACGTAGCAAAAAGAGCGTGTCTGCAAACCATCGCCATACAGCGTCAGGGGTTCGCCGCGCAAGGCTTGCACAATGAAGTTGCTGACCACCCGGCCATCGTCCGGGCGCATGCGGGGGCCATAGGTGTTGAAGATGCGCACCACCCGCACATCCACACCCCGGTGGCGCTGGTAGTCAAAAAACAGGGTTTCGGCGCAGCGTTTGCCCTCGTCGTAACAGGCCCTGGGGCCGATCGGGTTGACGTGGCCCCAATAGCCCTCGTGCTGCGGGTGAACCAAAGGGTTGCCATACACCTCGCTGGTGGACGCCTGCAACACCCGCGCGCCGTGGCGCTGGGCCAGTTCCAGCACATTCATCGCACCCAGCACCAGCGTTTGGGTGGTGTGGATGGGGTCGCGCTGGTACTGCGGCGGGCTGGCCGCGCAGGCCAGGTTAAAAATCTGGTGTACCGGAAATGCCACCGGCTGGGCCACATCCTGGCGCAGCAGTGCAAACCGTGGATGGGTGTGCATTGCCTCAATGTTGGCCTCTTGCCCCGTCAAAAAGCTGTCAAGGCACACCACTGCATGGCCATCGGCCAGCAAGCGGTCGCACAAATGGCTGCCCAAAAAACCGGCGCCGCCGGTGACCAGAATCGGGTTCATGGATGCACCCCTGCACCGGCCCGTACTGGCTGGGCCAGTCCAGCGCTGTTGTGCTGCCATTGGCGCCACATGGCCCAGAACATGGCCTCCATTTGCGCGGCGTAGCGCTGGGAGTCCATCAGCGGCGACGCCTCCAGCTGTGCCCGCAGGCTGTGGCGCAAGCGGTGCAGGTGCTCGCGGTTGTGTGCTTGCGCCACGGCAATGCGCACATAGTCGTCTGGCGTGTCGGCCACCCAATCGGGCAAACCGGCGCAGGTCAGCAAACTCACGCCCATGCGCGACATGAAGCGGTTGCCCCGCAGCGTCAGCACCGGCACACCCATCCACAGGGCCTCCAGCGTGGTGGTTCCCCCTGTGTACGGAAAAGGGTCTAGCGCTATATCCACCCGGTTGTAGGCGGCCAGAAACTCCGCCCGGCTTGCAGGCCCTTCCAGCGTGAGGCGATGGGCCTCTATGCCGTGGGCGGCAAAGCGCGCGCGGGTGCGCTCTGCGGCATGGGCATCCTGGAGCTGCGGGCACTTGAGCAGCAAGCGCGCCTGCGGCAGCGCGTGCAGCAGACGCGACCACAGCGCCACCACCGCATCCGTCATCTTGGCCAGGTTGTTGAAGCAGCCCAACGTGACCGGCCCACCTGCCAGCGCGCCGGCCAGCGCGCCGGCCAGCGGCGCACACGGCACTTCTCCCTCGGGGCGCGACAGGTGCATAAAGCCCCCGGGCATATGCCACACGCGCTCGGTCAACTCGGCCTGCGTGCCGGGTGGGGCCATCAGTGCATCGGTAATCAGCCAATCTATTTGTGGTACCCCCGTGGTGCCCAGATAACCCAGCCAGGTGGCCTGAACCGGGGCCGGTTTGTAGGCAAAAACGCCCAGCCGGTGCCCCTTGGTGTGGCCCGACAAATCCACCAGCACCTGCACGCCATCTTCATGGATGGACTGCGCTGCCTGGGCATCGTCCAGCCCAACCAACGGGCGCCATTGCGCAAAATGCGGCCGCATGCGCTGCGTGAGCGCATCTTGCTGGTGCAGCGTGGGGTAGGCCACTAACTCGATGCTGCTGCCCCGCAGCTGGGGCACCACGGCTTCCAGAAAATAACCCACCGGGTGGTTCCGAAAATCGCCCGACACCAGGCCCACGCGCAATCGCTTTGGCTGCTGGGGCACATGCCAGTTGGCATAAGGTGCATCGCCTCGTGCCGCTTGCCGTGCCTGCAATATCGCCCCGTAGCGGCGGGCCTGGGCCAGCAGCTCGGCTGCATCGGCCTCCTCGGCGTAATTGAGGCTGAACACCAAACTGCTCTGCACCGCCTCCAGGTGGGGGTCTGCCGCCAGCAACTCCCGCATCAGCCGCACTTGCTCGTCCACGCGGCCCAGGCTGCCCAGCACCATGGACAGCAGCAGGCGCAAGCGGTGGTTGTGCGGCTGGTGTGCCAACAACTGGCGCACCAGCGCCTCGGCTTCTGTCT
Organism: Simplicispira metamorpha; assembly: GCF_004341365.1. Lineage (GTDB taxonomy): Bacteria > Pseudomonadota > Gammaproteobacteria > Burkholderiales > Burkholderiaceae_C > Simplicispira > Simplicispira metamorpha. Next base: position 58,473 of record NZ_SLXH01000003.1, read on the forward strand.
GTTGCCCCTCAGCCTGCAACAGCGCAGCATGGGCCTGCAGTAACTCCATGCCCCGGTGGCCTTGCTGCAGCAAGGCCGTTACCACCACCCGCGCCTCGGCCATGCGGTCTTGCCCAATCAGGGCGCAGGCCAGGTTGGTTTGCACGTCTGCTGCGTTGGCATCCAGCGCCACACCCTGGCGCAGCCAATGCTCGGCTTCTACAAAGCGTTCTGCCTTGTTCCAGTTGGCACCGATGTTGGCCAACAAGGCCGGTACACGGGGGCCCCGGTGCAGCGCTTGCAGATAAGCCTGGTGTGCTTCAGCGTGGCGCAGCAAACGGCTCAGTGCCAGTGCGCGTTGGTTCCAGGCGTCCAGGTCATCGGGGTGCGCGGCGCATGCCTCCTCCAGCCAGGGCAATGCCTCGGCGTGGCGCCCCAGGCGCAGCAAAATCTCTCCCATGGGGCGCAGCAGCTCGGGAGCTTTGCCGCAGCGCCCCATTTCGGTTTGGGCAAAAAGCAAGGCGCCCGCCAAGTCCCCAGCACGCACCAGCGCCCGAAGTGCCGCCCGGTCTGGTGTGGTGTGTGGTTGGGAGTGCAGAGCATTGGGTGGTTGCATGAATTACTTTTATTTTGATAGCTGACTACCCCCGACCAGTAAGCGATAGAGGCTGAAAAGAGGCTTGGTTCCTCAGCTGCAGACCTTGGCAAAGTCGTGGCTCAGACCGTGCTCAAACGCAGGATGAAATCCTGATTGATCAGGCCATCCAGTGCGTGCCGTGCCGTGGGGTTGAGGAAAATGTACGCAGCCTTCAGTTCACCGTAGCTTGGGGCCCAATTTTCTTTGTAGCTGTGGGTGCCAGCCCCAAAACAAAACACCCCTTTGTCTGCAAACGTTTGCTGGATGAGACGGTGCAAGAGAATCTTGCCAGGCGAGCGCACGGCGTGCGCACGGTCGTAGTGGGTCAGGTAAAAATACCGGCGGCCCTTGTGCCAGAAGCTCAAGCCACTGGCGATGATGGCGCCGTTGAGCCGCAGCGTGGACACTTGTGCAACACCCTGGTCGAGTAGTGCATTGACCATCTCGCCCACCAGCTCCTTCCAGCGGGGTTTGTTGCGATAAACAAACTCTTCTCCAAACTGTTCCCCTGAGCCCGCACACAAGTCTGCCACGATGCCGCTGGCCAACGATGGTGGTTCGCTCAGTGTGAAACACACCTCACCGTCTTTCTGCAATCGCCTTTCGCGGTAACGCGCGTTGGCGAAGGTTGTCCCCCACTTGCCCCGACAGTAGCTTTCGTAGTCTTGGCTGCGCGTCTCAATTTCACGCAAGTTGCCTGGGTAGCGAAATATTTTTAATACCTCACTGCCGCGCAGATCTTCTACCAGGCTGCTGTACAGCCGCGACGTCTCATGCAAAGGCCACAGACACACCACGTCAATATGGATTTGCTGTGCCAGCACCGTATTGAGCAGCACCTGCAAGGCGGCCCGCAGCCGCATCGGTGACACCGTGAATTCCATATAAGGGACAAGGCTTGCACCCAGCGGCTGTACAGCACGGTAAGTGGCATCGCCTGCATTCAGCTGGATCAGCTCCCAAGGGAAAACTGCCAGCAGTTCCTTGCTCTCAGGGTCTCTGAGAGTCACCACAAACCATTTTTGCGGTTTGGTCGTATGGATGTAGGGCCATGCAAAATCCCAGCCGCCAAAAAAGCCAATGGATTGGGGTACCGATGCGCTTAGCACTTGCCATTCATTTTTGATAGCCAGAAGCGCTGGCTCACTCTGGATGACTTCGCTCAGCATTTGTCCGTTCATCACGAATCGAATTTCCTTTTACCTTGGTGGCTACCAAAAATATCTGTTGTCGCGTAGCCCGCCAAAGGTCAGAGGGCGACGGAGGGTTTCAGTACGCCTTGTAAGACTTTTCTTCTACCAGCGCGCTGCCCAGCAAGTCGTTGATTTGCCGCTTGATGGCCGCGCGCTGGTCATTGCCGAAATACACCTTGCGGGCCAGCTCTACAAACTCTGGGCCAAACGTTTGGCAGCGTTCACAGTGGCGCTTGCCGTCTTCCACGTCCCACAAAAGCGCGTTGATCTCCTTCAGCGCCTGAACCAGCACAGACAACTGGGCAGGAAAGCGGGCCATATCGCCGATCACTTTCTCTATCTCCTGGCGCTCTCTGGTCACGTTGGCCAGCTGGGCAACAGCTTGTAGCTTGTCGGCCTTGATTTGCAAGATGGTCAGCTTGTCGAATACCTCGCCCCAGGACACCGGCAATTGCGGCATCGCAGGCCAAGCAGCATCCCTATTTTTTGTATCCGTCACTCACGCTACCTCCACTTTGAAGAAACCGTCGATTTTGACCTGTCGCTCCTGGGGGACACCAAGCAGCAGCATGGTGTTCAAGTCGCCCCCTGGCGTGGCAGGCTCTGCCCAAAATACATAACCTGCATTCAGCGCCGCTTTGTGAATGGCGCCAGTCTCTTTGCGGCTGGCAGGAGATATGAGTACATAAGGTCGGCAACGCTTGAGCGTCTCTAGGGCCCCTGCGATCATTTTTGCGTAAGGCATGGGTGACTGGGCCAGCAAAAGATGGCACGTTTTCAGCGCCATGTCATCCACGCTGCGATGGGGCACTGCAACCACTTGATGGGTATTGCCCCATTCACTGGAGTAGCTTTCCGACCACGGATCCAACGCGCTGATTCTGGCTTGGTGGGGACCTGCCACTGCCATGGTTTGCTGCACCTGTGCGGCAAAGGCCCCTGCGCTGAACAGGCTGCTTTCCACGCTGCGCGCCAGCAAAGTGCGCGGCTCCAGAACAATCAATTCCCCGTGGGGGGCCACACGGTGGGCCAACGCCACCGACAGATTGGCGTCTGGCGCGCAGACCTGCACACAGACGCTGCCGGGCTTGAGCAGGTTCTGGGTCAGGTGGACAAAACGTGTGCTGGCATGGGTGTGTTCGGGGGGCAGCCGTTGCCGTACCAGGCGCGGTGTGGTCGAGGTAGTCTCCACGCAAGTAGATGCCTTTTTTGCGCCCACCAAAGTAAGCCCTTGGGGCTCGTTGGCTGCTGCCCGGCGCTGCGTCAGCTTTTCGCGCAACAAGGCCAGCACCTGGGCTGGTGCAATGTTTTCCCAGGCAGTGTGGTAGAGCGGGCTGATTTTTTCCCATTCCACTTGCCCGACTTTGGATTTTCTGAAGGCTGGCAACTGCTCATAGCCTGGTAGATTGATTGCCGCAGAAAAAGGGTAATAAGGGTAGTGGTTGGCCGGAATCGCTGAACACAAATGCACCGCTGGGGTAGAACACAGGTCTGCCGCATGGGAGGCAAAGCTGTTCACGGTAATCAGGCCATCGACCTGGGCGCACAGGGCCTTGAACTTTTCTGGCGTATTGATCTGGCTGGAAAAGTCAATCAAGCGCTCGTGTTGCAGCTCCATGGGTTGGTCTATCACCAACTTCATTTCGGGGGCCAGCTCCAGCAGGCGCTGGGCAAACTGGGCTGCCACCTGCGCTGGCATGGTACGCAGGGGCGTCGATGCTTTGGGGTTGAACAAAATCTTCTGGCCCGGCGTGTCTTTGAGCAGGCTGCGCACTGCATTCCAGGCGTCCCAGCGGATCTGGCCCCGGTTGCGCTTTTGCCCCGGTGGCACCGTTTGCGGGTCGAGGCCGCACCACCACAAATACCAGTCCACCGTTGGCAAGGTGTCGTATTTCGGCATTTTGATCAGACCAGAGAAATCAAAATAACCGTCGTATTGGGCCAATTCACATACCGTGGGTGCTTGGAACAGCACGCGTTCTATGGATGGTTCGCCTGCCACGGTATCTGCTATGGCCGCCCCTGCACCCGCGCCAAACAACATATCGCAGGAAACACTGGGCAGATGCCGTGCCAGGTATTTTTGTACCTGGCGAAACGCCGTGACCCCCATGGTGCCGTCGCCCAGGTTGCTGCCAAAACCGTTAATGAAAGCAATACGAAAATGTTGTTTGTCGGGTTTGCTGGTGCGCAAGGCCTGTAACTGTGCAGGGAGCACCTCGGCCTCTGTGTGGAGATGCAACTTCTCTCCGACCAGGTGCGAAGACACCCGGCCCAGCTGCCTTGGAAAGAATGGCCAAGACAGCAAGGAACTCTCGGTGGCAATTTGCAGGCCCAAATCACTGGGTTTGAGGTTTTTCTTGGCTGTCCCATCCATTCCCGGGTGAGCCTGGGCGTACTCGTCTTGTAACTTTTCAATGACCAGGCGCAGCTCTTGGCCGATGTCGAGATAAAGCCTGTCCACTTGGGCTGATTTCGGATTGGTGGCAGCCAGATAGCGGCGAAAAAACGCGCTGGTGTTGAGCGTGACCTCCTGGGCCACAGAAAAAATGCGCATGGAGAAATCCGGATGAATCAAAAAGCACAGCTGCTAGCGCACCTGGGGTGTTTGTGCAGCTTTCAGGCGATGTGCAAGGCTTTGAGGATGGGCAACTGTTTCTGGGCAAAGCGGTTGGCCTGCGCGGTGAGTTCGGCCAACTGTTCTTGGGCGGTATCGAGCGCCTTGCCTTCCTTGACCAAACGCTGGCCCTGCGTGGTCAGCAGTTTGTACACGAACTGTGCCCACTCAGCGGGTTGTTGGTGGTTCTGCGCCCGTGCCAGCAAAAAGAGCTGGTGAAAGCGCGGTACGGCGATGCCTCCACCCGTGACCGGGCTGGCCAGGTAGACCAGTTCACTGCTGCTGCGTGCCTTGTGCATCAGCAGCGCATTGAGGCGTTCGGTAGCCCGCTTGGTTGTGGCAATGTGGGCATCGCTTTGCACCGCCGCCAAAGCACCCGTACCACTCAGCACCACCACCGCCTGCTGTATCTGCGCGAAGGACACCTGTAGTGCCTGTTCCAGCTGCGCCAGCGACCTGGGTTGGTGGTCAGCAAATTGGTCAAGGATCCGTCCGTAGATTGCCTCCTGCAACGTCGCCTGGCCCAGGTTGCCCGCGACTTTGAGGCTGACTTCAGCGCGTGGCTGAATCAGGATGAAACGCTGCGAGCGCAGCGCCTCAGCCTGCTCCAGGGGCGACAGTTGGCGCGCACCCTTCACCCAATAATCCTTGCGGAACTGCTGGTTTACGCAGAAGTCGCGCACAGTCTGCCGGAACATGGGGTCAGGAATGCTGGTTAGCAGGGCCTGCTGCTCAGTGGTGAGGTGCAGCGTATCAATCGCCTCCAGGTAGTTGGCCGAGCAGGCCCACTGCAACTTGGCTGGTGCCAGCCATTGCGCCATCTTGGTAAAAGACATGGGCATCCAGTCGCGATTGAAATACTCGTGGGCCACATAGTTGCGGTTTTGCTCCGTGATCTTCTTGACGCGACTTGCCACCTGCGGGTTGGCTTTGGCGTACGAGGGGTTGGTGGCCAGCAGTTTTTCGGCAAAAGCCAGGGCTGCGTTAATGCGGGGCACGATGCCTTGGCCGGGTGCCCCCATGACGTCGCTGTGTTCGGTCAGCAAATCGCGCATGGGCACCATGGCGGCCCAGCCGGGCTGGGTGTTGTAGCTGATATAGAGCACCCCGCCCACCTTGAGCTTGCGCCGAATGAAATCAACGATCACGGTGCGGTTTTCATCGCTGATCCAGCTCCAGATGCCGTGCAGGCCGATGTAGTCAAAATCTGGCAGGTCAGGGCGGTGGGCAAATTCGGCGAATGCCTGGTCGTAGAGCCTGGCTTCGCTTCCTGATACAGCGGCCAGCTCCTGGGCAAAGCCAGCCTGGGCTGGGTTGAAGTCGGTGCCGCTCCATTGCGTCACCGACGCGGCAGCATGCAAGTTGGCCGACAAACCCTGGCCAAAGCCTAATTCACAGGCGTTTCCTACCTCGGGAAACGCCAGCGCCTGGTTCAAAAACGCGAGCTTGATGCGCAGTGGGTTCAGTTCGGTGTAGTAACCATAGGTGTAACCAATATCGGCCACGTAGCCGGCAGTCCAGTCAGTCATTGGTTGTTCTCTGTGCGTGAGGTGGGGGCGATCAGTCTGAGTGCAATCAGGATTGCTATGTTTTCAATAGCTAATAGCGCAATTCCAGAGCGCCTTACAGGCTGTTTTGATAAAAAACCCCGCCCTTCTTGCGAGGGGCGAGGTTACAAACGGTTTACTTTGCAGCATACCCTTGGTTATTGCAAGGGACAGGCCTGCAAAGATTATTCGGGCACGTGGTTCAACGAGGAAACCAGCAAGTCCAAGTCTATCGTGCCAGTCAGCTTGACCAGCAAATCGGAGTCATCGAGCTGGTTAACCGCGCCATTCAATAGGGATGGTTTGTCTCCGTAGATATAGGTATTGCCCTGGTACTGGAACACCGCCCAATCGGTGTCCGACTGGGCCACGGCTTGCAGCGCCAGGTTGAGGCTGTCCAAGCCCTCCAGCGACTGACCAGTGGTTGTGGTGGTCAGTGCGGCGAATGCTGGGGTGCCGCCAAAAATTGGTATTCCAACCATCACCACGTCAGAAGCGTCGAAGTCGAGCACCTTGGGCGTACCTTGCGCCGCCACCAGGTTCAGTCCCTCAATGGTGTCGGTGTTGAGCACCGTAGAGGCAAACAAGGTGGCATCCAACACTGCGGCCTTGAGCGCAGCCTCCAGCGCTGCCTGCTCTGCAAGAATCTCTGCAGGTGTCGCATCGGGGCCTGCCAGGGTTGTCAGCGTAAAGCCCGCGTCCAGCACGTCCTGGGCTGCCTGATCTTGCTTTGAGTTCTCCCAGGCCGTGACCAACTCTTGAAAATCCACTGCCGCATCAAAAGCAGCCACCACCTGGGGTACCCGTGCCTCGTCCACCGTGACCCCGAACAAGACCGCATCCAAGCCCGCGCCCAACCCTATGGTTTCCTGGACAGCATTGTTTTCGGTCATGTAGATCAGGCTGGGTGCTGGAACAAAACTGCCTGTCACCCCATCCCACTGCGCATTGGTCAGGCCCGAGGCATCCACCGTGGCCAGGGCGCCACCAGCGTGGTTCTCGATGTAAGCGAAGCCTGTGCCCGCCACCTGGATAGATTGCAAGTTGGCCAATACGCCATCGCCCTCATGGTTGATGTCGAAATAGACGGCAGCCTCGTGAAATTCACCCGCATCGGTGTCAGGCGTACTGCGCAGGGTTGCGTTGACGGCCTTCAAGTCACCAGCCACATACACCTCGCTATTGTGGGCGTTGGCCATTACCGCCATGTTCAGGGTGTTGCCGGTGGCTGTAATGTCAGTGCCCTCAACGGCCGTGTCATAAACGATCACATTCAGGTCTTGCGCGGGGTTGCCACCCGCATTGATGTTCAGCGTTCCGCTCCATTCGATGCCGATGACCTGGTCAGTCACCTGGGTCAGGTTGTAGGTGCCCGCGCCGATGAATGCGATCATTTCATAACCCGTCAGGCGAGAGGCGTCGATATTGAAGGTTTCCCCTTTTCCGTAATCTAAAAGGCCCAGGATTTCAAAGCCCTGCAGGTTTTCAGTCAGCGCCACGTAGTCGGCTGCTGCAAAGGTGCGGCCTGTACCAGCGCCCAAAACCACAGCATCCATGTCGCCTTGACTTTCACCAGCATCAATACTCCAAGTGGCTGGAAGTCCGGCAAAGTCAACGTTCTGCATATTCAGCTGATCGCTGCCCGCGCCCAGGTTGGCATGCAGGGTTTTTGTCTCGGTCAGCACGGCTGTGTCAATCCACAGCAGGTCACTGTCGGCCCCTGTGGTGATGCGGGTGTCCTGGGCGCCATGGCTCAGTTCAATGAGGTTGTAGCCGTCACCAGCGTCCACCGTAAGGGTTTCTGCACCCGTAAAGATGGCGTCCGAGTGGACCGTGATTTGGTCATCGCCATCGCCCGCCGTAACGCTGATGGCCTTGGCGCCATTGCGCAGCGAGATGCGGTTATCGCCATGGCCCGCATCCACGGTGACAGAGCCGCTGCCAATGTCCTTGACCTCGGGTTCCGCATCCACACGAATGGTGTCGCCGCCCTCGCCCGTGGTAATGGTGGTGTGGGCGGCAGAGGTGGCAGTAATCACCCAGTCATCGCCAGAGCCAGTGGTGATGCTGGTGAGCTGCGTTTTGCCGTCCACCGAGATTTCGCTGCTGGTGTCAGCAGCATTCAAGGTGTGGAGGGTGCTGTTGCCTTCAAACGTGACTTCCAAGTCAAAGTCTGTGGTCAGCGCCACTTCTGCCATGCTGTGGTCAATGTTCAGCTCTACATAAGTGGCATTGAGCGCCCCCGTGAGGTGTACGGCATTCAGTTCTGCGCCCCCAACGCCCAGATAGGCCGAGCTTTCTGAATACACCGGCACATCAAAAGCCGCGTTGATAGTGGCTACGCCTGCCGCAGCGGTCAGCCTGGAATGAATGGCCGCATCGCCCCGAAAACCTGCCGTGGTGTTGCTGGCCAGGTTGATGATGTTGGTGTTGCCATCAATTTGCCAGATTTGCTCAGCGCCGACAAACTTGGCGGCGTCGATGGCGGGGGGCTCAACCCCAAAGCCCTTCGCGTCAAGGGCAGGGCCGCCAAACACCCACCCGTTGCCTTCGCCGTTGTAGGCATTGATGATCTCAACGCCCTCAATGGTGCCGGTTTGAACCACGTTGTAGCCTTTGCTGTCCTTTATATCGAGGGCCTTGTTGTTGCCAACGTCCACCAGGCCCTTGGAGTAGGGGTCGCCCTTCACGTAAATGTTCAAAGTGTCCACACCCGCACCGCCCTTGATGGTATCGAAGGCCTGCAAGGTGGTGTACGTGCCACCCAGAGGGTTGGCATAGGGCACGTTGATGGTGTCATTGCCGGGTGTGCCGTCGATGGTGTCCAACTCCACCGTCAGCATGAAGGTTTCGCCACTGGTACGACCGATGATGGGGTCTGTGGCGTCAGCGATGCTGTCTTGCAGGGCGGTGGTCACGCCCGAGGGGCTGATGACGCTGGCAGGGTTGGCGGTAACGGTCTTGAGGATGTCACGCGCTGCTTGTGCATCGGTGTCACCTTGGTAGGTCACGTCAAAGCTGGAGCCGGTGCCAAAGTAGGGGTCGTTCAGGGGGCGGCCATCGACTTGCTGCGTGAACTCGTTGGCAACCTGTGCCTTGTTCTGGATGGCCACGGCGTCATCACCGGCGGCGCCGTCGAGCACGCTCAGGGCGATGGAGCCAGCAGTGAAGGTGCCAGCGATGAAGCCGTCCACGTAGAACTGCTTGCCTGCTGCATCGGGGGCGCGGTTGAACAGTGCCAGGTAGATGGCATCGATCACGTTGCCGATGGTGCTGGCGTCGATGGTGCCGTACAGGGCGACAGCTTCGGCGGACTCTGCAAATGCGGTTACCACGGCGCTGGCGTCGCCGCCTGCGGCGTCGATGCGGTCAGCCCAGTATTTCAGACCGGCCGGGTCTGCCGGGCGTTGGTAAAACGCGATGTAGATTTTTTGGACGGTGTCGAAATAGCTGGCTGCTGCCATGGGAGTGCCTCCGGTGGGTCAAATAGTGTCCGGAATGTAAGCACAAAAGTGCGTCAAACCCAGCACTATTTGGCAATGGTGCAGAACCGCCAGCCCTGTAAAAAACCCCGCCCTTCTTGTGAAAGGACAGGGCTTTGCCTGCAAAGGCTTTTGGGTGCTTATCCCTTCAGGGCAAAAGAATCTGCTTCAGCATAAAACAAAGGCGATATGTGGTTGGCGTCTACATGCCAACGGCGATTGCTGTAGCCTGCTGCATCAACAGTGGCCGCATAAACATCCAGAAAAGTCCAGTGGTGCTGAAGCGTTTCTTCTTTGAGAACCTGATTGACCAGTTTTAATAAAGCCAAGAACTCCGCTTCGTTGCCTGGCGCCTTGTAGCTCTCCAGATTGTATTGAGGGGCAGGTATTCCCTGAATAGAGATGCTTCTGGTGTTGGCGTGGGGAATGTTCTTTTCAATGAACCCGATGTATCCCTTCACCACCCCTCGTACCAGTGTGTCCATATTGACGGACTTGTCTTTTTGGGCCACACGCCAGAAACCTTCGTCTGGGCGGCAATCAATTTCACCGATGGTGAAAAGAACGGGGGTGTCGTCTTGCAATTCTTTTAAGTGGGCCGCCAGCAACGAGGCATGGTGGCTGGACTGTGGGTTGTACAGGTGGAACATCTTGATGCCCACAATGAACTTGTTGTCAGCTCTGACCATTTTTCCTTGCCAAGGGAAGACGGCATTGCATGCCGACAGGCTGTGCGATTCACCGATGACGACCAGTTTGCCCGAGGCTTTCTCTGCATCATAAAGGTGCGAATTTTCTTTTCTGGCCTTGAACAATTGCCAAAGAAAATTCAGATAAATCTGCATTCTGGCAATAGCGGCTTCGCGTGGAAGGGTGATGAGGTATGAGAACCTGCCCAGCAATACCTCCAGACCTTTCATGTCGCCTTCTTTCCAGGCGTTGAGGATCTGAAAAACCCCAGCGGCCCCCGCAATTTTTTTGCTGACCCTGATGCCCGATAGTGTCTGGAATGTTTCCTTGAATTTTGTAATGACTGCCGGATGGGATATTGCCAGCGTGAGGTATTGGAGCAAGTAAACGTCTGGAATCTTTCCGCTCTTTACTTTTTCAGCATAGAAATGGAGAGACTTTTCAAGATCGGGGTCGTGTATGCCATTGATTCCTCCCGTGGCCTGTCCATCCGGGAGGTCGAACGCCCAGGCCGGTACGTTGGCCTTGTCGGTCAGCATATGGTGCGCAGCCTGCGTGATCTTGCGCCATGCATGTTGTACATGGTCACCATCGGGCAGGTCTTGAACCCAGTTGCGCATGGCGGGGTTCAGCTCAAATACGACAAGCTTTTCTTTTTCCTGGGGATCGGTGGCGGGAGCAAAATCTACGCCTACATAATCCAGCCCCATTTCTTGCATTGCTTTTTCAAGGGCAAGCCATTGTGATTTGCCAATATGCCCCAGCGGATCATTGCAGTATGCCTTTTCCTGCTCCACAAGCCAGGGGTTGGCCTGAACGATGGGGTCTGAGTTTTTCTTGTGGACGTTGAAATCGGCTGCGGTAAACAAATGCACCGGGTACAAAACCCCGCCCACCATGAAAGCCCGGTATTTGGGGTACAGCCGTTGTTGGGGTACGCGCTCATCCGTGTAGCTCACATTGTGGTATTGGATGAGGTACAAAGTTTGAGCAGACTGCGCGGCTTGTTTGTCCAGTTCACTGAAATCATGGCTGGCCAGGTCTTCCACCAAGTGCATGAATTTGCCACCTTGGTATCCAGCCAGTCGCACAATTACCGGCAGCGTAAAACCGTGTTCAGCCATTGCCTGGGTAATCACAGGCAGGCAGGCGCTGTTTACATTCTCTATTTTTACGGCCTTGGGGAGAACCATGGTGGCATGGTCTTTGAAGTGCTGGTAGTTGCCCTCCCGGCTGGCCGCCAATACGGCGCTGGGGTGGTTGACTACAGGAGCCGATAGCGCATCACAAATACGCAGCGCTTGTTGGAGTGCCAGCTCGCCCCGCTCGGCATCGGTGATGTTGTTGTAGATAAGGTCTGCTTTGGGCAGTTTTTTCAGCAGCTTGCTTTTGTCGTCAAGTGCATCCACATACACCTTGACCAGGGTAATGTAGCGCCGGTCTATCAACCCCATCAGGTTGTTGTGTGACTCTGTAAAAGAAACGCCAAACGTATTGAGCGTGACTTTCATGTCGCCACCAATCGCGGTGCGCAAGACCATGATGGTGAGTTTGCTTTCGACGAGCGCTTTATCTATCTGGACAGGGGTGTGGTTAATCGATGCTTGGGCAATTTGCGCCCGTTGCTCTGATTTACCCAGGTTCCCGTACATAGCGGCCAACTTGAGTTTGATGTCTGCATTATTGGGTTGCAAGGTAACACAGCGCTTGAGTGCGCTGGCCGCGCCAATCAAATCGCCTTTCTTGGCCAGCCATTCGCTGAGTTTCAAAAACAAATCTGTGCGGTCGGGCAGTTGCAGTACCGCTGCTTGCAGCATCTTCAGGGGCAGATCGGGCTTGTTGCCATGCTTTTCCAAGAGCAGGGCCTGGGTGGCCAGGGCGTTGGCGTATGCCGGGTCTTGTTTGAGGATGCCAGTCAAGACCCGTATGGCTTGTATCGGTTTGCCTTCTTTGATGTGGCCCAGTGCTTGTTGGTAATCTTTTTCAAGGGGCGACAGCGCCTGCTGTGTGAGCAATGGATGCAATGGGGCAGATACTGGTTTCTTGTGGTTTCTCATTTTTTTCCTAGGGGGCTCGGCACACGAACAGGTTGGCTAGAGCCAGTCGAAAAAAAGCCCCCCGACTCTGGGCAGAGAGGGGGGGCAAGGTTTACACCTTCAGCACCCGCCCGAAGGCAGGTGCTTTATCTCCGAAGGAGATCAGCCGATGTCGCTGTTCAGCGAAGCGGCCAGCAGGTTCAGATCCACTGTACCCGTCAGCTTGACCAGCAGATCGGTGTCGTCCAGTTGGTTGAGCGTGCCGCCCACTGGCGATGCCTTGTCGCCGTAGATGTACGTGTTGCCTTGGTACTGGAACACCACCAGGTCTTGCGCCGACTGGGCCACAGCTTGCAGCGCCAGGTTCAGGGTGCCGAAGGTGTTGATGTCAGTAGCGCCCACCGTGGTAATGGCCACGAACTCAGCATCGCCAAAGACGATGTCGGTTTCCACCCGGATGGTGTCGGACGCGTCTGCAAGGGCGCTCAGGTTCAAGCCTGTGATCACGTCGGTGTGCAACACGGTGGAGCCGAAGCTGGTTGCTGTAGCCGCATCTGCCAGCGCAGCATCCAGAGCGGTATCCGCAGTGCCGTAAGCAGTCGCAGCATTGTCGAACGTGGTGTTCAGCGCAGCGAACGCATCTTCTACAGCATCAGCAGTCGTGTAAGCGGTGACATCAGTGCTAGCGTCAGTAAAGAGATTGTTGAACGCAGTCACTGAGGCATCGTAGCTAGCCACGGTGGTGCCATGTGCTGCAGCGACGGCGGCTGCACCAACAATCCCAGTGCTAGGCTGCAGAGCAATCGAATCAGCATCGCTTGCACCTGCCAATGCGTTGTATGCGTTCAGGAGCGCTGCGTCACCAGCATCAGTTGCCGCATCATAGTTGCTGTATGCCGTGTCATAGGCGGTCTTCAGATTATTGAACTGCCCCAATTCGAGCATCAAGGTGATGGATGCAGGAGTAGGAGGTGTCGAGTTGAACTGGGCAGCGATCGCAGCCGCGTCGGTGCTAGCAACAAACGATCCAGGGGCTGCAAAGTTGAAATAATCAACCAAGTCGCCATAGGCATCGATCAGGGCAGTTTCTGCGGTGTCGGTAGCTGCGACCAGAGTGGCCAGTGCGCTGTCAATTGCACCCGATTGGGCCAGTGCGTTGGCTGCGGTGGCGTCCGTCAGCGCAACCAGCGTGTTGTCGGCTGTGGAGTCCACCAACGCGGTGTAGGCAGCGAGCAATGCGGTTTCGGCAGTGTTCTCAGCATCTTGGGCAGCATCCAGTGCATCGGCCTGAGTAGGAGCAGTAAAGGAGTTGATGTCAACCCAGTCGAAGCCATTGCTCAGCGTCACGGCTTCGGCCACAGCGCTGTTGTCGGTTGCGTAGTCCAAGCTGCCGTCCAGACCCGAGGCATCCACCGTGGCCAGGGCGCCACCGGCGTGGTTGTTGATGTCAGCATCGCCCTCGCCCTTGATCGTGACCGAGGTCAAATTGATCAGGTTGCCGTCAGCGCCGCCGCTGCCGTTGGGGTGGTTGATGTCGATGTCGATCGTTGCTTCATCGCCGTCGTTGTAGTCGTCGCTGACCAGCGTCACGTTGACGGTCTTGAGGTTGCCGAACAATTCCACATCGTTGTCATCTTCATCAAAGGAAGTTACCGTCAGATCGAGGGTGTTGCCCACGGCGGTGATGTCGGTTTCGTCGGAATCGAAGGCTTCAATGGTCAGGTTTTGCGCGGTGTCTCCGCCTGCATTGATGTTCAGCTTGGACTCTTGGCCGCTGATGACGATGGTCTGGCTGGTCACCTTGGTCAGGTTGTATGCACCGTCGTCGCCGCTGAAACCAATTTCTTGGTAGCCGGTCAGGCGGGAAGCGTCCACGTTGAATGCGGTGGCATCGCCACTGTCTTGCGTGTCCAGCAGGGCCAGAGTTTCAAAGCCTTGCAGGTTTTCGGTCAGGGCCACGTAGTCGCCTGCCACAAAGGTGCGGCCAGCGCCAGCGTTCAGAATCACGGTGTCATCATCGCCGGAGCCAGCGTTGATGTTCCAGGTGGCGGGGATGTTGGCAAATTCGATGTCTTGCATTACCACCAGGTCGTCACCTGCACCCAGGTTGGCGGTCAGGGTGGTGGCTTCTGTCAGCACCGCAGCGGCGATGTCGAGGATATCGGTGCCAGCACCTGTGGTGATGTTGGTGATCTTGGCAGCGTGTTCCAGAAAGATGAGCTGAGCAGCATCACCATCGCCGCTGAATCCACTCAGGCCGGAGCCGCTGGTCAACATGTTGTCCAGATCGATGTCGGCACCGCCGTCGCCCAGAGCGATGGTCAGGGAGTCTGCGCCGCTGGCGTCTGCGCCGTCGTCAACCCCAACCCAGTCATTGCCATCACCGCCGGTGATGCTGATGCTCTTGGAGAGGTCGTTCAGCACAACCCAGCTGTTGCCTGCGCCAGTATCGATGGTGATGGAGCCAGTGCCAGCCGTACCTGAGCCTTCCACCGTAACCCTGTCAAAGCCTGCGTTGGTGGTGATGGTGGTGTCTTGGCCAGAGGCGGTAACGGACACGAGGTCATCACCGGAGCCGGTGGTGATGCTGGTCAGTTGTGCCAAGCCGTTCACTTCCACATCGCCATTCACTGCGGCAGCGTTCAGGGTTTTCAGGGTGGTGTTGCCAGCGAACGTCACTGTCGTGTCGAAGTCGCCCTTCAGTGCCACTTCGGCTGTGCTGGCGCCAATGTCCAGCGCCACGGTGGTGCCTGCTTCCAGAACGCCAGACAGGTTCACAGCGTTCAGGGCTGCACCGTTGGCACCCAGCACGACGGCAGAGCCGGAGAAGGTGGCGGCATCAAAGGCCACGTTGATCGATGCGGCGTCTGCGGTGGCAGTCAGGTCAGCGGCGATCTTGGTGTTGCCACGGAAACCTGCGGTGGTGGTGCTGGCCAGGTTGATGATGTTGGTGTTGCCATCAATTTGCCAGATTTGCTCAGCGCCGACAAACTTGGCCGCGTCGATGGCGGAGCCGCCAAACACGTCGCCACTGCTTTCTGCGTTGTAGGCGTTGATGATTTCAACGCTTTCAACGGTGCTGGCCTGGGTGGCGTTGATGCCGGAGGCGTTGACGTAGATGTTCATGGTATCCACGCCCTTGCCGCCCTTGAT
Source organism: Simplicispira metamorpha (assembly GCF_004341365.1). Taxonomy (GTDB): domain Bacteria; phylum Pseudomonadota; class Gammaproteobacteria; order Burkholderiales; family Burkholderiaceae_C; genus Simplicispira; species Simplicispira metamorpha. The sequence continues at coordinate 73,807 of NZ_SLXH01000003.1, forward strand.
GGAGTCGTAGGCTTGCCAGGTGGTGTGGATGTCGCCCAGCGTGTTGACGTAGGGCACGTTGATGGTGTCGTTGCCTGCGGTGCCGTCAACGGTGTCCAGGTTCGTGGTGAGCAGGAAGGTTTCGCCGCCAGTGCGACCCATGATGGGGTCTGTGGCGTCAGCGATGCTGTCTTGCAGGGCGGTGGTCACGCTCGAGGGGCTGATGACGCTGGCAGGGTTGGCGGTAACGGTCTTGAGGATGTCACGCGCTGCTTGTGCATCGGTGTCACCTTGGTAGGTCACGTCAAAGCTGGAGCCGGTGCCAAAGTAGGGGTCGTTCAGGGGGCGGCCATCGACTTGCTGCGTGAACTCGTTGGCAACCTGTGCCTTGTTCTGGATGGCCACGGCGTCATCACCGGCGGCGCCGTCGAGCACGCTCAGGGCGATGGAGCCAGCAGTGAAGGTGCCAGCGATGAAGCCGTCCACGTAGAACTGCTTGCCTGCTGCATCGGGGGCGCGGTTGAACAGTGCCAGGTAGATGGCATCGATCACGTTGCCGATGGTGCTGGCGTCGATGGTGCCGTACAGGGCGACAGCTTCGGCGGACTCTGCAAATGCGGTTACCACGGCGCTGGCGTCGCCGCCTGCGGCGTCGATGCGGTCAGCCCAGTATTTCAGACCGGCCGGGTCTGCCGGGCGTTGGTAAAACGCGATGTAGATTTTTTGGACGGTGTCGAAATAAGCTGCTGCTGCCATGGATTTTCTCCGGTAAAAATAGAGTCTGCCCCCACAATCTGAGGAGTGCGGTGGGGAAGATACCATAAACAACACCTTTAGCAGCTTGTAAACGGGCTGCTTTGTGGGGAGTTCGCCACGGTCTGGTGGGCATTTTCTGCGCTTGCCCGATGGGGGCATTCGGTACACTTGCCCGCCCCTGGGCTGCGCCCTTTTTCTCACTCCTGTTTTCTCATGCACGAACACCCTGTCGATCTGGACACGCTGCTACAGCGTTTGCGTGCCGCTGCGGCCGAGCACAGCGATGCAGCGCTGGCCGCGCCGGTGCGTGCCCGCCCCTGGGCGCTGCCCAGTGCGTCGGACGCCACTGAGCACGCATTGCCTTGGGGGCTGGTGGCGCGTGCTGGTGGTCTGGCGCCTTATTTGCTGGTGGATGACGCCGCTTTTGCCACGCTGGCTTACCAGCGCCTGCTGGGGCGCGCGCCCGACGATGGCGGCGCCGCTTACCTGCTTGAGCGCTTGCGCCAGCATGTACCGCGCACCGAGTTGCTGGCGGGACTGGTGTTGTCAAACGAGGCCCGGCAATTGCACCCACAGGGCGCCGCCGTGCAGCGGGCGCTGGCTTTGGCGCTGCTGGGGGGGCTGCGCGTTGCGCGCGGCCTGCGCAGCGAGTGGGTGGCGCGCGGCGTGTTGCGCCGCACCGAGCGCTGGCTCACGCGGCGCGCGCAGCGCAGCGCGCTGGGGCTGGCTTGGTATCTGGGCAACCGCCACGATGCCGCAGTGCATGCCTTGCAGTGCCAGGTGGCCGCGTTGCAAGCACAGTTGCAGGCGCAGAGCGAATGTGCCGATGATCGGCACGATGCGCAGCAACATATCAACCACACCACGCAGGCCGCCCTGGCGCGGCAGGCGCTGGAGCAAGCGGGTGCGGGGGGCGCAGGCAGTGCGGCGGTCGATGATTTCCTGGCGGCGCTGGAGGTGTCGTTTCGCGGCCCGGTGGACGATTTGCAGGCACAGTTGGCACAAGACTATTTACCGCAGTTGCAGGCGCTGCGCACGCAGCTGGGCGATGGGCCGTGCCTTGACCTGGGCTGTGGGCGCGGTGTGTGGCTGGCGCTGTTGCAAGCCCATGGCTTTGCTGCGCGCGGCATTGACTTGAATGCAGCGGCGGTGGCGCAGGCGCAGGCGCAGGGCCTGGCGGCTGAGCTGGGCGATGCGCTGGGGTGGCTGCGCGCGCAGCCTGAAGGGTCGGCGCTGGCGATTACGGCGTTTCATTTGATGGAGCATTTGCCGTTTGCGCTGCGCCTGGCGCTGGTCACGGAGTGCGCGCGGGTGCTGCGCCCCGGCGGTTTGCTCATATTAGAGACGCCCAACCCCGAAAACATCTGGGTGGCTACGCACACCTTTCACCACGACCCCACGCACAGCCAGCCGCTCACGCCCGATAGCCTGGCGTTTTTGGTCAACTACTGCGGCCTGCAAACGCTGGCGGTGCCGCGCCTGCACCCTTACCCACCCGAGGCTGGTTTGCCGGGGGATGACCCGACCACCCAGCGCCTCAACCACATGACGTGCGGCGGGCAAGACTTTGCCGTGCTGGCACACAAGCCGTTGTAGGGCGATCCGATGCGAATTTTGCTCAGCGCCAGCCAGGCGCCTTTTTTGCGTGGCGGCGCCGAGTTGCACGCCGACAACCTGCATGCAGCGCTGGAGCGCGCGGGGCACGAGGTGGAGCGGCTGAAGTTGCCCTTCAAGTTTGCGCCCGAGGCCGATGTGGCCCGGCTGATGGCGTTTTGCGACGGCTACGACGTGGCGGCGCCCAACGGGCAGCGCGTAGATCGGCTCATCAGTTTGCAGTTTCCGGGCTATGGCATGGCGCACCCGCAGCATGTGGCCTGGGTGCTGCACCAGCACCGCGCCATGTACGAGCTGTTTGATGCCGCCAGCGCCACACCCGCGCAGGTGCAGTTGCGCGCGCAGGTGCTGGACTATGACGGGCGGGCGCTGCGCGCGGTACACCGCCTGTTTGCCAATTCGCGCCGCGTGGCCGAGCGCATGCAGCAGTTCAATGGTGTGGCGGCCACGCCGCTGTACCACCCGCCGCCGGGGGCCGAGCTGCTGCGCTGCGCGGCCGAGTGGGGGTATGTGTTTTTCCCGAGTCGGCTCGAATCGCTCAAGCGGCAGGACTTGCTGATCGAGGCGGCGCGGCATCTGCGCTGCCCGGTCAAGATTTTGCTGGGCGGTACGGGGGGGCAGCACGCGCGCTATGCGCAGTTGATTGAGCGCCATGGTCTGCAAGACCGTGTGCGGCTGATGGGCAACTTTACCGAGGCCGAGCGGGTGCAGTTGTATGCACATGCGTTGGGCGTGGTGTTTGTGCCCCGCGATGAAGACCTGGGCTACATCACCCTGGAGGCTATGTATGCGGCCAAGCCGGTGATTACGTGCACCGACTCGGGCGGGCCGCTGGAGTTTGTGCTGCCCGGCCAGACAGGCTGGGTGACAGAGCCGACGCCCGAGGCGCTGGCCGAGGCCATCGAGGCGCTGTGGGCTAACAAGGCGCGCAGCGCTGCCATGGGGCAGGCGGGGCGTGAGCGGGTGCAGTCGCTGGGGCTGTCGTGGGACAGGGTGGTGGAAACTTTATGCGCGTGAGCCATTTTTTGCCGGGCATCGTGCGCGATGTGCTGCGCTTCAGGGCGTTTATTGCGGGCAGCGTGCGGCGCGACATCGAGGCGCAGTTCAAGGGCTCGGTGCTGGGCGGGGCGTGGGTGCTGATCCAGCCGCTGGCCATGATTTCGATTTACACGCTGGTGTTTGCCAATGTGATGCGCAACCGCCTGGCGGGCGTGGAGTCGGTGTATGGCTACAGCATTTATTTGTGCGCGGGGCTGTTGGCCTGGACATTTTTTGCCGAGTCGCTCGGGCGGCTGCAGGCGGTGTTTGTGGCCAATGCCAATTTGTTGAAGAAGGCGACGTTTCCGCGCATCTGCCTGCCGCTGGTGGCGCTGGGCGTGACGTCGTTCAATTTTTGCGTCATCAGTGGGTTGTTCTTGCTGTTTTTGCTGGTCAGCGGCAACTGGCCGGGCTGGGTGATCGTTGGGGTGCTGCCAGCGCTGGCGGTGCAGGTGCTGTGGACGCTGGGGCTGGGCATGTTGGCGGCCACGGTGAATGTGTTTTTCAGGGATGTGGGGCAAATGGTGAATGTGGGCTTGCTGTTCTGGTTTTGGCTGACGCCCATTGTTTACCCGGCGGCGGTGTTGCCCGCTTGGGCGCAGGGCTGGGCGTGGCTGAACCCGTTTGCGGTGTTCGTTCACCACTATCAGCAGGTGTTTGTGTATGCGCGCCTGCCGGAGCAAAGTGCGTGGCTGGCGCTGGCATGTGTGGCGCTGGTGGGCTTGGCGTTGACGTGGTTTGGCTGGCGCGTGTACCAGCAGCGCGCCCCTGAAATGGCGGACGAGCTGTGAGCGGCGCGGCGGCGGTGCCCAGTGCGGGCGCGGGGGCTGCGTTGCCAGCGGCCATTGAACTGTTCAACCTGGGCAAGGCGTACAAGCGTTATCCATCACGCTGGGCGCGGTTGGCCGAGTGGCTGCGCCCCGGCGCCCCGGTGCGCCACGAACTGCTGTGGGTGCTGCGTGGCCTGGATTTGCGTGTGCCACAAGGGCAGGCGCTGGGCATCATCGGGCGCAACGGTGCGGGCAAAAGCACGTTGCTGAAGATGGTGACGGGCACCAGCACGCCCACCGAGGGCAGCGTGCAGATGCGCGGGCGTGTGGCGGCCTTGCTGGAGCTGGGCATGGGTTTTCACCCCGACTTCACGGGGCGGCAAAACGCCGTGATTGCCGCGCAGTTGCTGGGCTTGTCGGAAGGCGAAATCGCTGCTGCGCTGCCGGGCATCGAGGCGTTTGCCGAAATCGGCCACTACATCGACGAGCCCGTGCGCACGTATTCGAGCGGCATGCAGGTGCGACTGGCCTTCAGTGTGGCGACGGCGCTGCGCCCGGACGTGCTGATCGTGGACGAGGCGCTGGCGGTGGGCGATGTGTATTTTCAGCACAAGTGCTATGGGCGCATCCGCGAGTTCAGGGCGGCGGGCACGACGCTGCTGTTTGTCTCGCACGACCCCGGCGCCATCAAAAGTTTGTGCGACCGCGCGGTGCTGCTGGACGCGGGCCGCATCGTGGCCGACGACGTGCCAGACCAGGTGCTGGACTTGTACAACGCGCTGGTCGCAGAGCGCGAAAACAGCACCTTCGAAGCCGTGGCCGCGCCCGTGGGCGAGCGCGGCGTGGGCGTGCGCTCGGGCGATGGGCGCGCGCGGTTGCTGGAGGTGTCGGCACACAGCGCGCAGGGGCCTGCGCAGGTGTTTCGGGTGGGTGAGGCGCTGGAGCTGCGCATTCGTCTGCGCAAAGAAGAGCCGGTGGACGACCTGACGGTGGGCTTTTTGCTGCGCGACCGCCTGGGCAACGATGTGTTTGGCACCAACACCTGGCATGTGCCCACCGAGGGGCTGGCCGCCCTGGCGCCCGGGGTAGAGGCCACGCTGTGCTGGCGCATTCCGGCGCTGGAACTGGGGCAGGGCAGTTACACGGTATCGGTGGCGCTGCACGGCGATATGACGCATGTGGCCAACAGCTACGACTGGTGGGACAAGGCCGCACTGATCGAGGTGGTGCGCGGGCCAGAGCCTTTGTTTGAAGGCGTATGCCACCTGACAGGGGTGAGCGCGCAGCTGAAAAATTCAAGCCAAATCGGCTTCCAGCCCTTACCAGATAAGCGCGAGCAGCTATGAAAATTGCACTGATTGCACCCAGCGGGGTGCCCTTTGTGGTGGGTGGTGCCGAGAAGTTGTGGTGGGGCCTGAGCGGCCATGTCAACCGCCACAGTGAGCACGCCATGGAGCTGATCAAGCTGCCATCGGCAGAGCACGATTTTTGGTCGATTGCGGCCAGCTATGAGCGCTGGAGCATGCTCGATCTGAGCCACTTTGACGCCGTCATTTCCACCAAGTACCCGGCCTGGATGGTGCAGCACCCCAACCATGTGGTGTATTTGCAGCACACGCTGCGCGGTTTGTACGACACCTACCCCCAGGGCCTGCCCGACAAGCCCCAGCGCTTGCCGGGGGCGGCGCTGGCGCTGTGGCGGCTGCTGGAGGCCCCCGGTTGCGAGCGCGCGCGCCTGCCCGAGATTTTTGCGCGCGTGCGGGCATTGCAGCAAGACGCCAGCATTGAGCCCGAGGCGTTGCGTGCGCTTACCGCTTTGCCTGGCCCGCTGCTGCGCGCGCTGGTACACAAGCTTGATGCCGTGGCGCTACAGCCGGGGGCGATACGGGCGTATTTCGCTATCTCGGGGGTGGTGGCGCGGCGCAAGGATTACTTTCCGGCGGGAGTTGCGGTGCAGGTGCTGCCACACCCATCGAACCTGGAAGGCTTGCACGGCGGGCCGTCGGAGTTTGTTTTTACTGCCAGCCGGCTGGACGCACCCAAACGCATCGACCTGCTGGTGCGGGCCTATCGGCGCAGCCGCACCACCGTGCCGCTGTGCATTGCGGGCGATGGGCCGCAGGCTGCCGATTTGCGGGCTCTGGCCGAAGGGGATGCGCGCATCCGCTTTGTCGGGCGCCTGAATGACGATGAACTGGTAGAGCACTACAGCCGCGCGGCGCTGGTGCCGTTTGTGCCGTTTGATGAGGACATGGGGCTGATTACGCTCGAAGCCATGGCGGCGGCCAAGCCGGTGCTGACGGTGGCAGATGCGGGCGGGGTGACGGAGTTTGTGCAAGACGGCGTGAATGGCCGCATCGTGGCGCCGCAAGAAGCCGCGCTGGCCGATGCGCTGGACGATTTGCTGGCCGATCCGGAACGCCTGCGGGCCATGGGCGAAGCGGCACAGCGCACCGCGGCCAGCGTGACCTGGGAGCGCACCGCCAGTGCGCTGCTGGCAGCAGCGGAGCAGGGGTTGGTGCGCACCAGCCCTGCCAGTGCCGCCGCTGCGCCGGGCCGGGCACTTGTACCGCAGCGCGGCCCCAGCGCCCGGCCACGCTTGTTGGTAGTGAACACGTTTGGCGTGTACCCGCCCGACAACGGCGGCAAGAAGCGTTTGTTTTATTTGTACCGGGGTGTGGCGCAGTGGGCCGATGTGACGCTGCTCAATCTGGGCGAGTCGGGCAGCAGCGCACAGGAGCACCAGTTTGGGCCGCATTACCGCCAGGTGTGCGTGGCGCCCTCGCGCCGCTTTGAGCAGCGCGAGGCGCAACTGACGCAGACGTTGCAGCGCTCGGTTACCGACATCGCCGCACTGCTGTACCACGGCGAGCTGACCGAGTACCGCGAGGCGTTTGTGGCGCTGGCGGCACAGGCCGATGTGGTGGTGTCCGCACACATGTACCTGGCGCCCATGGTGCTGGCGCACTGGCAGGGGCCGGTGTGGTACGACGCCTTTAACGTCGAAGCCGACATGAAGGCCATGGTGCTGGGCACGCCACTGCCCACGCCGCAAGACGCCGATACGCCCGTGGCGCCCCTTGATTTGCGCACGCCAGGTGCAGCGCAGCGTGCCGTGCAACAGGTGGCCGCCGCCGAGGCACAGCTGGTACGGCGCGCGGCGCGTGTGTGGGCGGTGAGTGAACCTGATCGCGCGCGCATGGCGCAGCTGTATGGCCGTGCCACAGACCAGATTGAAATGGCCCCCAACGGCACGCAATTGCCCGCCGATGCCTGGCTGGAGAGCACACGCCGCGCGGCGCTGAAAGCCCAACTGGGCTTGGGCACACGGCCGCTGGCGGTGTTTGTGGCCAGCCTGCACGGCCCCAACCTGCCTGCCGCCGATGCCGTTGCGGCCCTGGCACAGGCGTGTCCGCAGTGGACGTTTGCGCTGGTGGGCAGCGTCTGCCGCCACCTGGACGGACAGCGCCTGCCCGCCAATCTGCTGAGCCTGGGCGTGGTGCCCGAGGGCGCTTTGACAGCCTTGCTGCGCGCTGCCGACGTGGGCCTGAACCCGATGGAGAGTGGCTCAGGCACCAATCTCAAGATGCTCGATTACGCGGGCCACGGGCTGTTGATTGTGAGTACGCCTGTGGGCGCTCGTGGCCTGGCTTTTGTGGCGGACACGCATTACATCGAGGTGCCGTTGCCCGGTTTTGCCACGGCGTTACAGGCGCTGGAGCCGCAAGTGCCCGCGCCGCACCCTGCGCTGCGCACGGCAGCCCGCAGCCTGGCAGAGCAGGTGTACGCCTGGGAGTCCATTGCGCGGGCGCTGGCGCCTGGCTTGCCACCGGAGTGCGCTGTTGCCAGCCACTGAGACTGCGCAGGCACTGTTGGTGTTGGGCGGAGAAAACCCGTTGCACCGGCCACGCAGCCGTACTGCCTTGCACTATTACCTGGCCTGTAGCGCACGCGGGCAGGTGCCGCCGTGCATTGTGCTCAGCGGTGCGGGCGGTTCTGGCACAGGGGTGCGCACTGGCACCATCGCCCCGACTGAGGCCGCTGCCATGGCCGACTATCTGGTGGCACGCGGGGTGGCCCCAGCGCATGTGCTGCAAGAGCCGCTGGCGCGTACCACGCTGGCCAATGTGGTGCTTGGTGGGGCGTTGGCAGCGCGCCACGGTTTGCAGCGCGTGTGGCTGGTGTCAGACGACTTTCACCTGTGGCGCGCCCTGCGTCTGTACGAGCGGGTGTGGGGGCGTGCGCCTGCGGCCTGGCTGGCCAGTGGCGAGCGCGGCAGCGTGTATCTGCGCCTGCGCGAAAAGGCGGTGTTTGCGTTGCAGACGGGTGCTTTGCACCTGGCCGGGGTGGCGCCGGGCAACTGGCGCGCACACCTGGCCTTTGTGAGTGCCGCTACACAACCAACCCAGCCTATGCCATGAAAAGCCACAACCTTGCCTACATCCCGGCCCTGGACCATTTGCGCCTGTTGGCGGCGCTGCTGGTGCTGGTGTTTCACACATTCCATTTGTATTTTGGGCTGTGGCAGCCTGCGCCTTACGCTGCGGCGTTGGGCCTGGTCACCGAGGGGCACACCGGGGTGGCCCTGTTTTTTGTGCTCTCTGGTTTTTTGTTCATGACCATTGCCTTGCAGAGTGAGCGCATCGACTATGGGGCTTTTATGCGCAACCGGTTTTTGCGCATTTTTCCGCTCTTCCTTTTCTTTTTCTTTATTGCCATTTCGGTGGGGCGCGATGCGTTTCGCGCGGGCGATGTGCTGTATGTGTTTTTCTCCAATCTGGGGCAGGCACCCACGTCGGGCAGCTTCATTACGGGTGCAGCGTGGACGATCTCGGTGGAGTTCACGTTTTATCTGGTGTTTCCGTTCCTGGCGCGCTTTGTACGGGCGGAGGGCGCCGCCTATCTGTTGCGCTTGATTGCCTTGATGGCGTTGGTCAAATTGGCAGCGTGGGGGGTGTCAGAACGGTCCACACACATGTTTTATTCGACCCTGGTGGGGCGTTTTGACCAGTTTCTGTGGGGCATGTTGGCGGCCCTGATGTGGCAGCGGCACGCCAGCGTTTTGCAGCGCCACGGGCGCTGGCTGTTGGTGCTGGCGCTGGCTGTGTTGTGGCTGGCCACCACAGTGCAGGCACGCTTTGCCAGCTACTTTCTGCCCGAGCCTCGCCAGGCATTTTGGGTGTTCTGGGGCACTGCTGAGGCGCTGGTGTGGGCTGGCGTGGTGCTGGCTTATCTGGGTGCGGGCATTGGCTGGCCCAAGCCGCTGGCGCGCCTGCTGGAGCACGGTGGTGCCTGGAGCTATTCGCTGTATTTGTGGCACGGGTTGGTGCTCTTTACGCTGCACCGTGCCGTGGGTAGCTGGATGCCTTTTGGCAGTGTGGCCGCCAATGCGTTGCTGCACTTTGCACTGGCGCTGCCGCTGTGCCTGGCGGTGGCGTGGCTGTCGTTCCTCACTATCGAGCAGCCATTTTTGCGGCTGCGTGGGCGTTACACAGCGCCAAAGGAGCGCTGAATATGCATTCTTATTTGCCTTACGTAGATGGCCTGCGCGCCCTGGCGGTGCTTGCGGTGCTGGTTTATCACCTTGAACCCACTTGGTTGGCAGGTGGTTTCGCCGGTGTTGACATCTTTTTTGTCATCTCCGGTTTCATCGTCAGCGTGTCGGTGGGTGCGCGCCCCGCTTCCGGATTGCTTCGCTTTGCAGGCTTTTTCTATGCACGCCGCATGGTGCGTATTCTTCCGGCCCTTGTTGTTTGCCTTCTGGTGACTACCCTGGCCACAGCGGTTCTGGTGCCGCCGGCCTGGTTGAGTGATGGCATTGCACGCACTGGACTGGCTGCTTTTTTCGGACTGAGCAATTGGGTGCTGGAGCAAAGTGGGCGTGACTATTTCTCACCAGCAGCCGAGTTCAATCCATTTACGCACACATGGTCGCTGGGTGTAGAAGAGCAGTTCTATTTCGTTTTTCCCCTGGTGTTTTTTCTCTGGTCTTTGGGAGGCACGCGCCGCTTGCGTTCGGCGTGGATGTTTGCTTTCTTGCTGTTGGCCTCGCTAGGGTACTCAGCATGGCTGGGCAGTGTGGACAGGTCTGGGGCGTTCTATCAGATGGCGAGCCGTTTCTGGCAGTTGGCGGCAGGCGTGGTGCTGTACCAGTGGATGGCTCTGCGCTCTCAGTCTGGGGTTGCACCATCAGCGCACGCAGTGCCCAAGGCGCTTGCTGCCTGGGCCAGTTTGGGTTTGGTGGTCTACGGGCTGCTGACATCGCAGCCGCAGAACTATGCTTTCCCGGGGGCGCTGCCTGCTGTGCTGGGCACTCTGGGGCTGCTGGGGTGCCTCTACGGGGCCAGCCCTTCGCAGCCTTTGGTGCGTTTGCTAACGTGGCGCCCCATAGTCTGGGTGGGGCGTATCTCGTATTCACTCTATCTGTGGCATTGGCCTGTGTACGTGCTGCTGCGCTGGACTGTGGGATTGGATGGGCCGGAAACACGCACGGCAGCGGTGGTGCTGTCCTTTGTGTTGGCAACGCTGTCATGGCGCTTTGTGGAGACACCGCTGCGCCAGTGGCACCTGCCACGCCAAGCGCCACGCAGGGCTGTGGTGGCGGCTGGTTTGGTCTGTGTGCTGTTGGGGGCGGGGCTGGCCAGTCTGATAGAGCAACAACAGCCTCGGCTGTCAATCAGCACGGTGGTACACAACGCCAGCGATTGGTATCCGCACGGCGCTGATACGGATGCACTGGCGCCAGGTTGTACCGTGCAAGCACGCCAGCAGGCCCTGGAGTACGGCTATTTTGTGGTTTATGAGCGGTTTGGCTGTGCCGCAGTAAAGGGTGGGGCGCCGCGCGTATTTGCGATCGGAGACTCGCATGCGATGGGCTATGCGCCCTTGTTCAAGGCCTATGTGTTGCGCACTGGTGCGCCGGTGTTCGTATACGCCAATGGCGGCTGCCCGTTTGTGGGGTTGCGCCCCCACCTGGAGTCTGCCCCGCATTGCTCGCAGAGCCAAACGGCGGCCCTGGCCGACCTTCGCACACGGTTGGCTCCGGGCGATGTGTTGCTGCTGGCATCGTTGCGCTTACCTCGGTTTTCAGACCAGTGGGTCCGGTTTGATGAACAGCAGGTGTATGAAGCCATGTTTTCTGCACAAGCAATGCGTGAGCGGATAGGTGCCCAAGAAGCTGCTGTGGCAGCGCTTGCCCCTTTGGCAGCGCGCGGCGCCCGGATAGTGTTGGAGGGTCCCAAGCCGCTGTTTCGTGCTCCCCCATATCGGTGTGCCGAGACCTATAACCAGCGCAATGCAATCTGCCAGCCTGGCATGTCGATGGAACGTGAGCTGCTTGAGCGCTATCGCATGCCTGTTTTGGAGGTGTTCAAGAACATCGCATCGCGTTTGCCCCAGGTCTCGGTATGGGATCCTTTCGCGGTACTTTGCCCAGTGGGCCAAGATCGCTGCGAGGCGTTTGTCAAAGGGCGTCCTTTGTTTTTTGATGCGGATCACTTGAGCAACCATGGCAATGCCTATTTGCTGCCGTCGTTTTTGCAAGCCATGACAACGCCCCGTAGCGTTCCTTGAGAGGGCGTTGCGGAGCCAGCAAGAGCTTCAGATGGTGCCCCATTGCCACAGTACGTTGCGCGCCACCCCATGACACTACGTCCCGTCAGAGCGTGGTAATCAAGTCGGAGAGTACGCCAGAGCGCCAGGTGGTGGCATGGTGTTTTTTGGAGGGTCAGGCGCTGCTCAGTTGAGCATATACCTGCATGGTGCTGTCAATGCAGCGTGTCCAGCTGAACTGGCATGCACGGGCCAGGCCCGCACGGTGGGCGTGGATTCGCCACGCCTCATCTTGTAATCCCTGCTCGAGTGCGTTGCGCAGGGCTTGGGTGTCCTGGGGGTCGATTTGGAGTGCTGCGCTGCCCACTACTTCAGGCAGTGAGGAGTTGTTGGAGGTGACTACCGGTATGCCCGAGGCCATGGCTTCAAGTACAGGTAAGCCAAAGCCTTCGTAGAGCGAGGGGTAGGCGAACAGCCGTGCCCCCGCATAGAGCGCGGGCAGGTCGGCCTGTGGGACGTAGCGCAAATAATGCAGCCAGCCAGCGGCAGCAGCGCGCGCCATGTGGGCGTGGGTGTGTTCAGAGTGCCAGCCGGTGCCACCCGCGAGCACCAGCGGGTAGCGCTGGCGCAGGGCGGGGGGCAGGCCCTCGTAGGCGCTCAGCAGGCGGTCAATGTTTTTGCGCGGCTCTATGGTGCCCACGAACAGGGTATAGCCGCCTGCCACCAGGGGGTAGCGTGCCAGCACGGACGCCAGCTCTAAAGCGCTGTGCGGTCTGAAGGCGGAGTCTGCACCCAAGGGGATGGCAGTGATCTGCTCTGCCGGATGGCCAAAGTGCGTGATCAGGTCTTGCCGGGCGGATTCAGATACGGTAATAACATGGCTGGCACGGCGCAGGCTGCCGGGCAGCATGCGCTGCATGTAGTCCACCCGCGTGGCGGGGTGAAACTGTGGGTAAACGTGGTGCGAGAGGTCGTGCACCGTGGTGACGGTGCGGCCCGCAAAGGGGGGCAAAAAAAAGTTGGGCGAGTGGTAGATGGCGCTGCCCTGGTTGCGCAAGCGCAGGCGTTGCAGCGGCGGCATCAGCAGCCTGAAGGCTTGCACGGCAGCACGGTTGCCTGCCAGCACGCTGCGCAGGGTGGGTGCCTGGGCTTGCTCGGACGTGACGGTATCGGCCTGCAAAAGCTGCGGCAGGTCGACCCAGCGCCCGAGCGAGAAGTAGCGCACGCGCGCCATCGCTGGGTGCTCGGGCAGGCCGCGCGCCAGCTCCAAGGCGTAGCGGCCTATGCCGGTGAGCGGGGCGCTGATGCTGTCAGCGCCCAGGATGATGTCCAGGCCCGGTGCGGTCACGGTGCTTCCAGCATCCAGCGCAGGGTGTCTGGCAGTGGCGGGTTGGCCCAGTCGGCGCCAATCAGGCTGTGCAGGCGTGCCGGGTTGCCCAGCAGGGTTTTGACTTCGTTGGTGCGCACAAAGGCGGGGTTGACCTGCACTTGCAGTGTGTGCCCGGTGATGTGCTCGGCCATGGCGATGACTTCTCGCAGGCTGTGGCTGTGGCCGGAGCACACGTTCACGGTGGCGCCCACGGCGGCGGGCACATCCAGCAGGCGGCTATAGGCGTCGGCCACGGCGCGCACGTCAGAAAAATCGCGCCACACGTCCAAGTTGCCCAGTTCGATGCGGTCGGCGCGGCGCCGGAAGTGCGCCACGATCTTGGGCAGTAAAAAGTCAGCCGATTGGCCCACTCCGGTGTAGTTGAAGGGGCGCACGATGGTGATGGGCAGGCGATGGGCCCACAGGCGTGCCATGTGTTCCATGGCCAGTTTGCTGACAGCGTAGTCGTTGGCGGGCTGGGGGGCAGTGGCCTCATCCAGCATGCCTTCGGTCTGGTTGCCGTAGACGTTGGCGCTGCTGGCCAGCAGTACGCGCGCCGGGGGATGGGGCAGGGCGGCCAGCGCGGCCAGCAGGTGGCGCGTACCCAGCAGGTTGACCCGGTAGAAGGCGTCGGCATCGCCATGGCCGACAAAGGCGATGGCTGCCAGGTGGATGACAGCCTGGGGGCTGGCCTGGGCTACGGCATGCGCCAGCGCGGCGCTATCCATCAGGTCGGCTTGCAGGTAGTGCTGCGGCGCAATGCCCAGATCGGCAGGGGCGGGCTGCGCACCCAGGCCCCAGACCTCCCAGCCGCGCTGCTCCAGCACGGTTTGCACGTAGCGCCCGGTAAAGCCGCCCAGCCCGGTGACGAGAACCCGGCGGGATGGCTGCTGTGCGTACGCCATGTCAGAACGAGAAGCCGGCTTGATTGCGGCGCAAATCGGCCTCGACCATCATTTGGCACAGCTGTTCTAGCGTGGTTTGAGGCTCCCAACCCAGCATGGCCTTGGCCTTGGCTGGGTTGCCAATGAGTAGTTCGACTTCGGCGGGGCGGTAAAACTTGGGGTTGATGCGCACCACGGTTTTGCCGGTGGCGACATCGACGGCGGTTTCGTTGTCGGCGGTGCCCCGGAAGTCCACGGCAATGCCTGCGCCCTGGAAGGCCATGCGGACAAAGTCGCGCACGGTTTCGGTGCGGTTGGTGGCCAGCACGAAGGTGTCGGGTTCGTCCGCTTGCAACATGCGCCACATGCCTTCGACGTATTCTTCGGCATAGCCCCAGTCGCGTTTGGCGTCGAGGTTGCCCAGCTCCAGCACATCGAGCTGGCCCAGCCGGATTTTGGCCACGCTGTCGGTAATTTTTCGGGTCACAAATTCGCGGCCACGCAGCGGGCTTTCGTGGTTGAACAGGATGCCACTGGCGCCAAAAATACCGTAACTCTCGCGGTAGTTGATCGTCATCCAGTGCGCATACAGCTTGGCCACACCGTAGGGACTGCGCGGGTAGAACGGGGTGGATTCTTCCTGCGGAATGGTTTGCACTTTGCCAAACATCTCAGACGTGCTGGCCTGGTAGAAGCGGATTTTGGGATTGACGAGACGCACTGCTTCCAGCAGGTGCAGAGCGCCGACGCCGGTAATGTGGGCGGTGGTGGCGGGCTGCTCAAAACTGACGCCGACAAAGCTTTGCGCCGCCAGGTTGTAGATTTCATCGGGCTGGATTTTTTGCACCAAGGCAATACTGGCCCCCTGATCGGTCAGGTCGTACTCAACCAGGTGCAGGTGCGGGTGCGACTCCAGCCCCAACTCGGCCAGGCGCCAGAAGTTGACCGAGCTGGTGCGCCGGTAGGCGCCATACACGGTGTAGCCTTTATCGAGCAGCAACTGGGTGAGGTAGGCACCGTCTTGCCCGGTGACGCCAGTGATGAGGGCAGTTTTTTGCATAACGTGTTCAATTCTCCGATGGAGGGCGTAGCGCTTGGCCAGCACCCGGCACACGCCCATAAGTGTCTTCAAACCGCACAATGTCGTCCTCGCCCAGGTAGCTGCCCGACTGCACTTCGATGATTTCCAGCGGCAGTTTTCCGGGGTTGGACAGGCGGTGGATGTGGCCCAGCGGGATGAAGGTGGATTCGTTCTCGCCCAGCAAAAAGGTGCGCTCGCCGTTGGTGACTTCGGCGGTGCCTTTGACCACCACCCAGTGCTCGGCGCGGTGGTGGTGCATTTGCAGGCTGAGGCTGGCGCCGGGGTTGACCACAATGCGCTTGACCTGGAAGCGCTCGCCGCCGTCGATGCTGTCGTACCAGCCCCAGGGGCGGTGGATTTTGCGGTGGGTGTTGGCCAGCGCGTGGCCCTGGGCTTTGAGCTGGGCCACGATGTGCTTGACACTTTGCGTCTGGCTTTTGTCGGCCACCAGCACGGCGTCAGGGGTTTCGATGACGACGATGTTGTGCAGGCCCACACCGGCCACCAAGCGGCTGTTGGCCATCAGCAAGGAGTCGGTGCAGTCGTGCAGCACGGCGTCACCCATGGTGGCGTTGTTGTTGGCGTCGCGCGCGCTCACGTCCCACAGGGCGTCCCAGGCACCCAGGTCAGACCAGCCCGCTTGCAGGGGCAGCACGCAGGCGGGGATGCCCAGGTCGGCGCGCACGGGCAGGCGCTCCATGACGGCGTAGTCGATTGAATCAGACGGGCAGGCGGCAAAGGAGGCAGCGTCGGGGCGGATGAAGTCCAGGTCGCGCACGGCTTGCTGCATGGCCTGCTGGCAGGCTTGCAGGATGTCGGGGCGGCAACTCGCCAGGGCCTTGAGCCAGACGCTGGCACGCACCATGAACAGGCCGCTGTTCCAGAGGTACTCGCCCGAGTCCAGGTAACGCTGGGCGGTGGTGGCGTCGGGTTTTTCTGCAAAGCTGGCGATGCGGTCGCTGCCGTGCAGGTGTGCATCGCCGCGCTGGATGTAGCCGTAGCCGGTCTCAGGCCGGTCGGCCACGATGCCGAAGGTGACCATGGCGCCCTGGCTGGCCACGGCGTGGGCCTGCACCACGGCGGCGTGCAGGGCAGGCCGGTCGGTGATGACGTGGTCGGCGGGCATGGCCAGCAGGATGGGGTCAGCGCCGCCTTCGCACGCTTGCAGGGCGGCCAGCGTCAGGGCGGGGGCCGTGTTGCGGCCAGCGGGTTCGAGCACGATGCGGGCGTGCGCAATGCCCACCCCCGCCAGTTGCCCGGCAGCCAGAAAGCGGTGTTCGGCGTTGCAGACGACGATGGGCGATGCGTCCAGCGCCACGCTATCGGGCAGGCCGTGCAGGCGCAGTGCCGTGTCTTGCAGCATGGTGTGTTCACCGGCCAGGGCCAGAAACTGCTTGGGATAGGTCTCGCGCGAGAGCGGCCACAGGCGTGTGCCGGAGCCGCCGCAGAGGATGACGGGAACGAGAGAAGAGGTGGTCATGCGTTGTCAGCCGGGTGGGCGGTTGCGGTAGTGCCTGCGCTGGCAGGGGCGCTGGCCTCGGTGCCTGGCGGCAGGGTGTGCCCGGCCAGGGCCAGATCGGCCTCCAGCAGGGCCAGGCGCTGGTTGAGGCGGCGCACATCGCGCTCGATGCGGGTGTTGTCCATGTCGGTGTGCAGTGCCTTGACCAGCAGCACCACGCAGGCCAGCAGCAGCAGCAGCGCGGGTGGGTAGCTGATGCCCACCACAGAGGCCAGCCGGTCAATCAGGCCGGGCCAGGCACCCAGCAAGGCGGCAGCCCCTGCCACGGCCACCCAGAACAGGCCGTGCAGCAAATACAGGTGGTCGCGGCGCACCAGCAGCAGGATGACAACGGCAAGCCCCAGTCCCAGCAAGGTGGTGGTGATTTGGAGTGTGGCCATGGGTGCAGAAGAACGGGGGTGACTGGTGGAGGACTGTGCCTGCTCGCATGGGCAGGTCGGTCAAAGGCGAATGGGGTGGTCTTGCCCGTGAACCAACGCCCCCGCAGCAGAACAGGCGGCATTGTAGAGGCTGCGTCTGCGCTGCCCAGCCAGTGCCCTGCGGTGTTGGCCTGGCCGCAGCGCTTTGCTGGGTGCAGGCTAAGATTTACAGCGCCTGACTTGCAACCTTCCTTTTTTTGAAAGTGTTTTGATCGCATGTTGACCACCCCATTGCTTCGTTCCCGCACCGCTGCTGCGGCCCTGGTGCTTGTCAGTGCTGCGGCGCTGGGCGGTTGTGCTGCCCACCGCCAGCATGCACACCATGCACACCATGCTCACCCCGCAGCCGCCAGCGCCAGCGCCGCGCTGGATGTGACCACGCTCAACGGCGAGCGGCCACCGGGGCGGTTGGCGCGGCTGGTCAATAGCACCACCATGCTCGACACCATCGATGTCAATGGCCAGCGCATCGTCGTTGAAAAAGGCACGCGCAAGGCGGGGACCCGGGTGGGTATCCATGTACACGAGTACGGCGGCCACACCTGCGTGCTGTCGGGCGAGATCACCGGCTTCATGGAAGGGCACGCGCCCAAGAAGTGGCCTGCGGGCACGTGCTATTACATGCCGCCCAACATGCTGATGGCCGCTGCCAACCTGGGCACTGAAGATGTGGAGCTGATCGACACCTTCATCCTGCCGCCGGGCAAGCCCACGATCACCATCCGCGAGCCCGGGTTTCCGGCGCAGTAAGGCTAGGTGGGCACGCTGGCCTCGCGCCACTGCCCGGGCGCCAGGTCGTCCAGCGCCCATGGGCCGATTTGTACGCGCACCAGGCGCAGCGTGGGCAGGCCCACGGCGGCGGTCATGCGCCGCACCTGGCGGTTGCGGCCTTCGCGGATCACCAGCTCCAGCCAGGCGGTCGGGATGCTTTGCCGAAACCGCACGGGCGGGTTGCGTGGCCACAGCGTGGGGGCGGGCTCCAGCAGCCGTGCCTGGGCGGGCAGGGTTGGCCCGTCATTGAGCAGTACGCCTGCGCGCAGTTGCGCCAGTTGCGCCTCGGTGGGCATGCCTTCCACCTGCACCCAGTAGGTTTTGGCCAGCTTGTGGCGCGGGTCGGCAATGCGCGCTTGCAGGGCGCCATCGTTGGTCAGCAGCAGCAGGCCTTCGCTGTCGCGGTCGAGGCGGCCTGCGGGATACACGCCGGGCACATCAACAAAGTCTTTCAATGTGGCGCGGCCCTCGCCGCCGCTGAACTGGGTCAGCACGTCAAACGGCTTGTTCAGCAGCAACAGGCGCGGCGCAGCGGGCGCGGCCTTGGCCACGCGGCGCACAGGTGCGCCGGGCGCTGGGCGTGCGCTTGCGCTGCGGCTGGCTGGGCTGCGGTTGCTGCTGGCGGGGCGGGCGCTGGCGCTGGCGCTGGTACGGCTGGCGCCCGTGTCAGCAGGCCGGTCGGGCCGCAGCACGGGGCGCGGGCGGCCTGGGCGATCAGGTTTCAAGGTTGTCGATCAGCCGCGTGCGCCCCAAGCGGGCGGCGCCCAGCACCACCAGGCTGCCTGCGCTGTCGCTGGCCTGCGGGGGCTGCAAATCGCTGCGGCGGCGCACGGTGAGGTAGTCGCACTGCCAGCCGCGCGCGGCCAGGGTCTGCTGGGCCTGCTGCTCCAGGGCGGGCAGGGATGCGGGCCACGCGGTGGGCAGGGCCTGCGCAGCGGCCAGGGCCTGATCGGCCAGGGTGCGCAGGGCTTGCGAGAGCTGCACGGCCTGGGCGCGCTCGGCCTCGCTGAGGTAGCCGTTGCGCGAGCTCAGCGCCAGGCCATCGGCGGCGCGCTGCGTGGCGCCGGCCACCACGGTGATGGGCAGCGCAAACTGCTGCACCATGCGGCGCAGCACCATCAGCTGCTGGTAATCCTTTTGCCCGAACAGGGCGGTGCCGTTGGCTTTGCCTGCAAATACGGCGCTCAGCAGCTTCATCACCACGGTACACACGCCGGTGAAGAAGCCGGGGCGAAATTGCCCTTCGAGGATGTCGGCCAGCAGCGGGTCGGGCTGGACCTTGAAGGTTTGCGGCTCGGGGTACAGATCGGGCTCGCGCGGGGCAAACAGCACCGTGCAACCGGCGGCGCGCAGCTGCGCGCAGTCGGCCTCCCAAGTGCGCGGGTAGCTGTCAAAGTCTTCGTGCGGCAGAAATTGCAGGCGGTTGACGAAGATGCTGGCCACCGTGGCGTCGCCCAGCGGCTGGACCTGGCGCACCAGGGCCAGGTGGCCTTCGTGCAGGTTGCCCATGGTGGGCACGAAGGCAGGGTGCTGGTAGGCGGCCAGGGCCGCGCGCAAATCGGGGATGGTGTGAACGATGTGCATAGCCGAAAGGTTGAATCAAAAACAATAGCTGCTCGCGCGCACTCTGTAAGGGCTGGAAGCCAAAAACATACCAAATTCCAGGCGTGGTGCGGTGCCTTGCCGTGTGGCTGGGTCAGCGCAGCGCCAGTGGCCGTGCCAGCGCGCCTTACCAGGCGTGCAGCGCGTTGTCCGGGAAGGTGCCCGCCTTGACGGCCTGCACATAGGCTTCCATGGCGCCGCGCACGCTGCCCGCGTCCTGCATGAAGTTGCGGACAAATTTGGCCATCTTGCCCAGGTTCATGCCCAGCATGTCGTGCAGCACCAGCACTTGCCCGGCGGTGCCGTTGCCCGCACCGATGCCGATGGTGTGGCAGTGCGCCAGCTCGTGCGTGAGCTCGTGCGACAGCTGCGCGGGCACCATCTCCAGCACCAGCATGGTGGCGCCGGCGTCTTGCAGCTCGCGCGCCTGGCGGCGCAGGGTTTGCGCGGCCTGGTCGGTTTTGCCCTGCACGCGGTAGCCACCCAGGGCGTGGACGGTTTGCGGCGTCAGGCCCAGGTGGGCGCACACGGGCACGCCGCGATCGACCAGAAACCGCACCGTCTCCGCTGTCCAGCCGCCGCCTTCGAGCTTGACCATGTGCGCACCCGCCTGCATCAATGCACAGGCGCTGCGCAGTGCTTGTTCTTTGGACTCGTGGTAGCTGCCAAAGGGCAGGTCGGCCACCACCCAGGCCGTGCCCTGCACCCGGTGCAGGCCGCGCGCCACGCTTTCGGTGTGATAAACCATGGTGTCGAGCGACACACCCACGGTGCTGGGCAGCCCCTGGCAGACCATGCCCAGCGAGTCGCCCACCAGCAGGCACTCCACCCCGGCGGCATCGGCCACGGCGGCAAAGGTGGCGTCGTAGGCGGTGAGCATGGTGATTTTTTCTCCGGCCTCGCGCATTTGTTGCAGGCGCGGCAGGCTCACCGGGCGGCGCTGGGGCAGGGGCGAGGCGGGCGGCAAGGTGCCGTAGGGCGTGGCGTGGGTGGCCGACAGGGCGGCAGGCGCAGCAGTGGGGTTCATGGCTGGGTCTCGGTAAGTCCTGGGGAGGGGCGAGTGTAGGGCCTGCCTGCCTGTGGCCCGGCCCAACCCGTGGGAGCGTTCGGGTTCCCTGGCAGACCGCCTGTGGCATGGGCGTCAAGCCGCTATGCTTGCCGCCCATGACATACCTCGACGATGAAACCCGCCAATCCCTGCACGCCCAGGTGCTCCTCGACGTGGCCCGCGCCTTGCAGGAAGACGTGGGCAGCGGCGACCTGACCGCTGGCCTGATTGACCCCGCGCGCCGCGCCCGGGGCCGCATCCTGGTGCGCGAAGCCGCCGTGCTGTGCGGCACCCCTTGGGCCGAGGCCGCCCTGCGCGCGCTTGACCCCACCGTGCAACTGACCTGGCATGTGGCCGAGGGCCAGCGTTGCGCTGCCGACACCGTCGTGCTGGAGTTCGAGGGCAACGCCCGCGCCCTGCTCAGCGCCGAGCGCACCGCGCTGAACTTCTTGCAGCTGCTCAGTGCCGTGGCCACCAAAACCGCCACTTACGTGCAGGCCGTGGCTGGTACCAAGGCGCATATCGTGGACACACGCAAAACCCTGCCTGGCCTGCGCCTGGCAGAAAAATACGCCGTGCGTGTGGGCGGCGGCACCAACCACCGCATCGGCCTGCACGACGCTGTGCTCATCAAGGAAAACCACATCGCCGCTGCCGGTGGCATCACGGCGGTGCTGCGCGCTGCCGAGAAGGTGGCCGCACGCGCCCAGTTCATCGAGATTGAAGTCGAGACGCTGGAGCAGTTGCAAGAGGCGCTGGATGCGGGCGCCAAGATGGTGCTGCTGGACAACATGCCGCTGACCACGCTGCGCGAGGCCGTGCGCACCAACGCGGCGCATGCGGGCGGCGGTGCGATTCTGGAAATCTCCGGCGGCGTCACGCTCGACGGCCTGCGCGCCCTTGCAGAAACCGGCGTGGACCGCATTTCCATCGGCACCTTGACCAAAGACGTCAAAGCCACCGATTTTTCGATGCGTTTGCAGGAGCTGCCATGACCACCACCATCACCCTCAAAGAAGTCGATTACGAGCAGCCCGCAGGCGGTGCCGTCTGCACCACCAAACACGCCTGGGCGCGCGTGCCCGCCGAGCCATCGCCTGCCGAGCGCGCGGCCTTGAAAGACAAAATCCGCCGCCTGCTCAAGGAAAAGAACGCGGTGATGGTGTCGCACTACTACGTCCACCCCGATTTGCAGGACCTGGCCGAAGAAACCGGCGGCATCGTCAGCGACTCGCTGGAGATGGCCCGCTTTGGCCGCGACCACGCCGCGCAAACGCTGGTGGTAAGCGGCGTGCGCTTCATGGGCGAGACGGCCAAAATCTTGTCGCCCGAAAAAACCGTGCTCATGCCCGACCTGGATGCGACCTGTTCGCTGGACTTGGGCTGCCCGATTGACGAGTTTTCAGCGTTTTGCGACGCGCACCCCGACCGCACCGTGGTGGTGTACGCCAACACCAGCGCCGCTGTGAAGGCGCGCGCCGACTGGCTGGTCACGTCCAGCTGCGCGCTGGACATCGTGCGCGCACTGAAAGACCAGGGCCACAAAATCCTGTGGGCGCCCGACCGCCACCTGGGCGACTACATCCGCCGCGAAACCGGCGCTGACATGGTGTTCTGGAACGGCGCCTGCATCGTCCATGACGAGTTCAAGGCCTTTGAGCTGGAGGCCCTGAAAAAAGAGCACCCCCACGCCAAGGTGCTGGTACACCCTGAGTCGCCCGCCGACGTGGTCGCGCTGGCCGACGCCGTGGGCTCCACCAGCGCCATCCTCAAGGCCGCGCAGACGCTGGACGCCACGGAATTCATCGTGGCCACCGACAACGGCATGATGCACAAGCTGCGCACGCTCAACCCCGGCAAAGTCTTTATTGAGGCCCCCACTGCGGGCAACAGCGCCACCTGCAAAAGCTGCGCCCACTGCCCCTGGATGGCCATGAACGGCCTGGCCGGTGTGGCCCAGGTGCTGGAAACCGGCGCCAACGCCATCGATGTGGACGCCGCCATCATCCCGCGCGCGCGCCTGCCCATTGACCGTATGCTGGCCTTCACCGCTGCCCTGAAAAATGGCCAACCCACCAGCGGCCTGGTGCCACACATCGGCGCAGCGTAGTTTTGCTATTGGGTTGATAGCTGCTTGCGCCCGTACAGCGGGCGTTTGCGCCTGTTTTTGCTTTCAAGAGGCAATGGTGTGCTGGCGCCCCGCACGGCGCCAGCGCCAGCGCCAGGGCGTGGACGGGTGCGCCACACGCCGCGCCCTGTGGATTTTGCTTTGTTTTTGATAGCTGTTTGCGCATGCCCCATCAGTGCTGGAGGCCGATTTGACCACTACCGCGCTCCTTGATTTCACCCAGCCGCAAGGCCCCGCTGCCACCCGCCTGCGCCACGCTTTTGGTGCGCCGCGCCAGGTGCTGGTGGCCCACGCCTTGCACGAGGTGCGAGCCGTGCTGGACGCGGTACACGCCAGCGCCCAGCGCGGCCAGTGGTGCGTAGGTTACGTGGCCTACGAGGCCGCCGCCGCCTTCGATGCCGCCCTGCACACCCACGCTGCCGATGGCCCGCTGGCCTGGTTTGCCGTCTATGACGCGCCCTTGCCCTGGCCCGATGGAGCACCGGCTGCCCTGGCCGCTGCGACCGCTGCGACCGCTGCGACCGCTGCGACATCTTCTGCCGATTTCGCTGCCCCTGTGTCGGGCGCTGCGCCCGCCGCCGAGCCTGCCGCCCAGGTGGACTGGACAGGCGCCCCCGAGCGCGCCGACTTTGACGCCGCCATCGCCCACATCCAGCAGGCCATTGGCGCGGGCGAGCTGTACCAGGTCAACTACACCGCGCCGCTCACCGGCCCGTTGCGCCAGGGCAGCGCGGCGGCGCTGTTTGCCGCCTTGCAGCGCGCCCAGCCCGGGGGCTATAGCGCCTGCATCGACACCGCCGCCGCGCAGCAGGCGCTGGCCGCCACGGACACGGGCGTTGGCGTTGGCGTTAGTGCGGCCACGGCTCCGGGGGGCAGTGCAGGCACGCCCGCTGCGCCCGCCATGCAGGTGCTGTCGGTGTCGCCCGAATTGTTTTTTGACTGGCAGGATGCGCCCGGCGGTGGCCACATCCTGGCGCGCCCCATGAAAGGCACCGCCCCGCGCGGCGCCACGCCCGAGGAGGATGCTGCCCAGGCCGCGCACCTGCGCACCTCCGCCAAAGAGCGCGCCGAGAACGTCATGATCGTGGACTTGCTGCGCAACGACCTCTCGCGCATCGCCCAGCCCCACAGCGTGCAGGTGCCCGTGCTGTTCCACACCCAGGCCCTGCCCACCGTGTGGCAAATGACCTCCGACGTGCAGGCGCGCACCCGGCCCGGCACCACCCTGACCGAGGTGTTTGCCGCGCTGTTTCCGTGTGGCTCGGTCACTGGTGCGCCCAAGGTGCGCGCCATGCAGATGATCCGGACGCTGGAGCCAGCGCCGCGCGGCGTGTACTGCGGCGCCATCGGCGTGGTGCGGCCTGCGGGCGTGGCCGGGGCCGATGGCCTGTGCCGCGTGGCGGCCACCTTCAACGTGCCCATTCGCACCGTGGTGCTGCGCGCCACGCCCGATGGCAGCACCACCGCCACCTGCGGCATTGGCAGCGGCATCACCTCGGGCGCCAGCGCCGCTGCCGAATGGCAGGAGTGGCGCCACAAGCGTGCCTTTGCCGAGCGCGCCAGTGCGCCGTTTGACCTGCTTGAAACCCTGGCGCTGGATGGCGGCCAGCTGCGCCACCAGGGCGAGCACCTGGTGCGCCTGCACGCGGCGGCGGTGCATTTTGGCTACCCCTGGTCGGCAGAGGCGGTGGCGCAATGCCTGCACGACCTGGCCCGTGCCCACCCGCAGGGCCTGTGGCGCGTGCGCCTGCTGCTGTCCGCCCAGGGCCAGCCCCGTGCCGAAGCCTTTGCCTTGCAGCCCACCCCGGTGCCCGTGCGCCTGCAACTGGCGCCACGCCCCTTCGAGGCCGCGCACAGCGAATTCGTGCGCTACAAAACCACGCGCCGCGCGCACTACGCCGCCTTTGCCCCGACCGCGCCGGGCGTGTTCGACACCGTGCTGTGGAACGAGGCGGGCGAGATCACCGAATGCACCTTTGGCAACATCGCCGCGCTCCTGGATGGCCGCTGGACCACGCCGCCGCTGGCCTGTGGCCTGCTGCCCGGTGTGGGCCGTGCCGTGGCACTGCGCCAGGGCCGCGTGACCGAGGCGGTGCTGCGCGTGGATGACGTGCCGCGCGTGCAGGCCTGGGCGTTCATCAACAGCCTGCGCGGTTGGCTGGATGCGCAATGGGTGGATTGATGGAGGTTGTTTTGTGCCGCCAAGGCCCGTGCAGTGGGCGCAAGCAGCTATCGTTTTGATGAATGGATGCGCGGGTGCTGGTGCGCCGCGCGCTGATTCAGAGGGCGCGCGCGCGGGCGCTGCGCAAGCGCCATTTACACCAAAATGTGACAATCAAAGGCAATTTGATACTTTTTTGCAGGTGCTCCCTGGGGCTGGCCTGCACGGCTTGCCGCACTGGCAGCGCCACGTACTGCCTTTGAACGCATGCCAAAAATCCCCTTCCCTTTGCCCCTGGTGGCCCGCCAGTACCAGTCAGGCTTGCTGGGTGGTTTGCTGGTGCTGTTGGTGTGTGCTATCTATTGGGTGCATTTGCTGGGCGACCACGCAGACCGGCTGACCGACGCAGAAAGCCAAGCCCGCCAGCGCGCTGTGCAGTTGTCGGCCCACATGACCACGCAGGTCAGTACGCTGGTGTCCGGGCTGGAGTACCTGGCCAAGAATCTCGCTGCCACCTACGACGATGACCCCGGTGGGGCTTTTTTGCTGGCCGAGCGCACGGCATGGAAAACGTTTCCCCAGAACAGCATCATCCAGGTGGGCGTGGCAGATGCTTCGGGGCGCCTGACCTACTCCAGCCAGCCCACCGGCGTTCGGTCGGTGTCGATTGCCGACCGGGAACATTTCCGCGTACATGCGCAGGGCGGGCAGCCCCGGCTGTTCATCAGCCGGCCGGTGCTGGGCCGGGTGTCGGGGCAGTGGAGCATCCAGTTCTCTTACCCCCTCGAACACGACGGGCGGTTTGCGGGCGTGGTGGTGGTGTCCATGTCGCCTGAATACATTGCCAGTGGGTTTCGTGAGCTGTTTGGCTCGGGCAGCAACGTGGCCCTGTTGGTGCGCGCCGATGGCACCTACCTGGCACGCTCGCATTTTTTGGACAAGGTGCTGGACAAGTCCGTGCCCAAAAACCGGGGTTTTTTGACCTCGCCGCAGGCGGTGCGCGGCGAATACCGCGTGATGGATCCCATTGAGGGTGTGGATCGCTATTACGCCTGGAGTCGGCTCAAGCAGTTCCCGCTGGTCGTCGCCGTGGGGCTGGATCGTGCCCGCGCCCTGGCCGCCACGCAAAGTGCCATCCAGGACAGTCTGTGGCGCAACGCCGTGGGCAGCTTTCTCATCGTGCTGGCGCTCTTGGGTATGGCGCTGCTGTTGAGGCGCGTGCAGCAAGACCGCGCGCTGCTCCAGGAAAACGAACAGCGCTACCAGCTGGCGCTGGAGGGCGGTGCCCTGGGCGTCTGGGACTGGAGCCTGCGCACCCAACGCCTGGGCGTGGACTCGCATCTGGCCTACTTGCTGGGCCTGTCTCCCGATGGCGTGCAGCAGGGCCTGGAGGGCCTGCTGCCGCTGGTGCATCCGGACGACCGACCCGGCATCGATGCCTTGGTCGAGCCGCTGCGCCGTGGCCAGATCGACCGCTTTGCGCGCGAGCTGCGCCTGCGCCACCACAGCGGCCAGTGGCGCTGGCTGGACGTGCGCGGCAAGGTGGGCCAGCGCGGCCAGGGCGGGCGGGCCGAGCGCATCTTTGGCACCTTCTCGGACGTCACGGCCCGGCGCGAGAGCGAGGCATTGCAGGCCGAGTTGCAAGCGCGCCTGGGCAAGCTGGTGGCGCAGGTGCCGGGCGCCGTGTACCAGTACCGCCTGAGTGCGGACGGCCACAGCAGCTTTCCTTACGCCAGCTCGGGCATCAGCGATGTGTATGGCCTGACGCCGCAGGAGGCCATGCGCGATGGCAGCCAGGTGTTTGGCCGCATCCACCCCGAAGACCGGCAGCGCGTCAGCGACAGCATCGTGGTGTCGGCGCGCCACCTCACGCCCTGGGTGTGCGAATACCGCACGCTGCTGGCCGACGGCCAGGTGCACTGGCTGGCCGGCCACGCCAACCCCGAGCGCGAGACCGACGGCGGCACGCTGTGGCACGGCTACATCCACGACATCACCGAGCAGCACGCCGCCCACGACGCCCTGCGCCGCAGCGAAGAACGCCTGCGCATGACCGCCGCTGCCGTGGGCGATGGCCTGTGGGAGTGGAACACCGCCAGCGGCCACATGGAGTTTGATGCGCGCTGCCAGGACATTCTGGGCTACGCCAGCCCCATCCGCCGCGTGGTTTTTGCAGACTGGTGCCAGTCCATCCACCCCAACGACGGCCACAAGGCGCTGGGCCTGTTGCAGCGCCAGGTGGGGCTGGGCGAGCCCTTTGCGCTGGAGCTGCGCCTGCGCTGCGCCTGCGCCTGCGGCACCTGGCGCTGGGTGGAACTGCGGGGCCAGGCCGCGCCCCTGGAAGGCAGCGATGGCGCACGCGTCATGGGCACCCTGACCGACATCGGCCAGCGCCGTGCCGATGCGCAGCTGCGCCGCGCCCTGCTCGACAACGCCGGGGCCTTGCTGATCGTGACCGGCGCAGACCGCACCGTGCGCCTGACCAACCAGCGCGCCATCGACATGTTCTCTGGCAACGGCCAGTCTCTGGCTGGCAGCGACATGCGCTTTTTTTACTGGAACCCCACCGACTTTGTGGAGGCGGGCAAGCACTACGCGCAGGTGCGCGCCACGGGCGAGTCCTGGATGGAATACCCCATGCGCTCGGCCCATGGTGAGCAGCGCTGGTTTGCCATCCGGGGCACGCTGCTGGACGCCGAACAGCCCGAGGGCGAAGTGATCTGGACGCTGGTCGATACTACCGAGCGCCGCCACGCAGAACAGGCGCTGGCCACGGCACGCGCCCACCTGCTGGAGGTGATAGAGCATGTGCCCGGCGGCGTGCTGGTGCAAAACACGGCAGGCAGCGTGGTGGTGGTCAACAACCAGGCCTGCCAGCTGCTGGGGCTGGGGGCACCCGCTGCCGACCTGGTGGGGCTATCGGCCCAGGCCTTGCAGCAGCGCATGGCGCCCGAGGTGCTGCGCCACTGGCAGGCGGCCCGGGCGGGTGCCACGGTGTTGGCGCTGCCCGACGGCCGCATGCTCCAGTGCGAGCAGATTCAGATGCGCACGGCGGGCCAGGACATAGGCCAGCTGTGGATCGTGCGCGACATCACCGAGCGGCGCCGGCGCGAGGAAACCTTGCAGCGCCTGGCCACCACCGATGCCCTGACGGGGCTGGCCAACCGGCGCGCCTTTGCGCAGCGGCTTGACGTTGCGCTGGAGCAGGTAGTGGCCCAGGGGGGCGCACCGGGCATGGTCATCATGTTTGACCTTGACCACTTCAAGCGCGTCAATGACACCTACGGCCATGCCGCTGGAGACAAGGTGCTGGTGCATCTGGCGCAGATTTTGCGCGGCCAGGCCCTGCGCGAGGATGACTTGCCCGCGCGCCTGGGCGGAGAAGAGTTTGCCGTGCTGCTGCCGCGCACCAGCGCCGATGATGCCGCTGCCGTGGCCGAGCGCCTGCGCCTGGCGCTGGAGCGCAGCCGCATCGACTCGGGTGATGGCCGCACCATCTGCGTCACCCTCAGTGCCGGGCTGGCCCCGCTGGCCGGTGACGCCGAGCACAGCCTGGCCCTGGCCGATGCCGCGCTGTACCAGGCCAAAAACAGTGGCCGCAACCGCGTGGTGGTGGCCGACGCCGCAGTGCCCGCGCAAACGCCACTTTTATTGCTATCAAATAAAGAGCTTATAGCGCCCACTGCGTGAGCGCTGGAGGCTGTTTTGGCTTGAAGTTTTACAGGCGCTCTTTGACGTAAGAGGGCCTGTCCATGTCCACGATCTCCACGCTCAGTTGCACCATCACGCCCGGGGGGCGGGGCGTGAGGCGGCGCAGCACGTCAGCGATGCGGCCTGACAGGTCTTGCTTGGCCTCGGGGGTGCGTCCGGCCAGCAGGCGCAGCTGGGCGTGGACGAAGGCGCGGCCCGCGCCCACGGTGCCCACCTGAAAGCTGTCGGCCAGCACAAAACGGCTTTTGAGGTCGGCCTCGTCGGCCAGTTCGGGGCTGCTGGTGACGGCCTGGTTCAGCTCCTCCAGCGCCCGTGCTTCGGGAAAGCCATCGAGGTTGCGGGAGTATTCAACGATGAGGTGGGGCATGGTCTGTGCTCTTGCGGGGTGGTAGGAAAAAAGCCTGCGTTACATCGCCTGGGTGGGCACGTGGTGGCGCAGTTCGGTCTGGCGGTTGGCGTCATCGACAAACACCAGCTGCGGCGCGTGGGCCTTGACCTGGTCTTCGTGGACTTGGGCAAAGCTGGCAATGATGAGCAAGTCGCCCACGCAGGCGCGGCGCGCTGCCGAGCCGTTGACCGAAATCATCCCGCTGCCGCGCTGGCCCTTGATGGCGTAGGTGACAAAGCGCTCGCCGTTGTCGATGTTCCAGATGTGGATTTGTTCGTTCTCACAGATGTTGGCGGCGTCCAGCAGGTCTTCGTCAATGGCGCAGGAGCCTTCGTAGTGCAGCTCGCAGTGGGTGGTTTTGACGCGGTGGATTTTGGATTTGAGCAGGGTGCGGAACATGGTTTTCTTCCGAAAAAAGGTCAATGTGAAAAAAAGGGCGGAGCAGGTTTACCACTCCAGCGTGCAGCTGTCGCCCAGCGCTTCGCGCCAGACACGCACCCGCCAGGGCGCGGGCTGCATGTCGGCCAGGGCGCGGGCAATGAACAGGCACAGGTTTTCCAGCGTGGGCGGGGCCAGGCCAGGCACCTCGTCGAGCAAGTGGTGATCGAGCTGCTCGCGCACCGATTGCAGGCGCAAGCGCAGGTAGCCCAGGTCAATCACCATGCCCGTGGCCGGGTCGAGGGGGCCGCGCAAGGTGACTTCAGCGTGGTAGGTGTGGCCGTGGATGCGGCGGCTGCCTTCGGCTTCAATCTGGCGTTGCAGGGTGTGCGCGGCGTCAAAGAAAAAGCGTTGGCTGACGCACATCACGGGGCTGGCAGGCACGGTCATGGCAAGGGTAGGGGTAGCAGTCATCAGCGGATGCCAGAGATTTTGTGCGTTTGCAGGCCCAGGCGCCAGCGCGGGTCTTGCAGGCAGGCAGCAATGCACAAGGCGGTGTTGTGTGCCTGTGCCGGGCCATCCATGGGTTGCAGAAAGCGGTGTTCGAATGTGCCCGCCTGTGCCAGCGTGGCCAAGTCCAGTCCGGGTTGGGGCCAGACGACCTTGAGTTCCTGGCCCTGGCGCTGTAGCCAGGGTGCGCCGGCCTTGGGGCTGACGCACAGCCAGTCAATCCCGGGTGGGGCGGCCAGGGTGCCGTTGGTTTCGACGGCGATGCGGAAATGCCGCGCATGCAGCGCCGCTATCAGGGGGACATCGACCTGCATCAGTGGCTCGCCGCCGGTCAGCACCACCAGGCGGTGGGTGCTGTCGCCCGCAGGCCACAGGGCCTCGATCTGCGCCGCCAGGGCGTCGGCCACCGGGTATTTGCCCCCCAGTGTGCCGTCGGTGCCGACAAAGTCGGTGTCGCAAAAACGGCAGATGGCAGCGGCGCGGTCGGCTTCGCGGCCACTCCAGAGGTTGCAGCCCGCAAAGCGGCAAAACACGGCGGGCAGACCGGCCTGGGCGCCCTCGCCTTGCAGGGTGTAGAAGATTTCTTTGACGCTGTAGGTCATGGTCGCCACGGCCCCACGGGTGGGGTGCTGGGCACCAGGATGGTGGGCGCGGCGGGCGCAGCGCGCTCGGGGTAGTCGCGGCTGTAGTGCAGGCCCCGGCTTTCGCGGCGCATTTGGGCGCTGCGCACGATCAGGTCGGCCACCAGCACCAGGTTGCGCAGCTCCAGCAGGTCGCGGGTGATGTGGAAGTGGGCGTAGAACTCCTGGATTTCCGCCTGCAACATGGCAATGCGGTGGGCGGCGCGCTCCAGGCGTTTGTTGGTGCGCACTATGCCCACGTAGTCCCACATGAAACGGCGCAGCTCGTCCCAGTTGTGCGAGATGACCACCGATTCATCGGCATCCTGCACGCGGCTGTCATCCCAGCGCGGCAGCGCCGGAATCTGCACGCGCGGCGCTTCGGCAATGGCGTGGGCGGCGGCGCGGGCAAAGACGATGCATTCGAGCAGCGAGTTGCTGGCCAGCCGGTTGGCGCCGTGCAGGCCGGTGTAGGCCACTTCGCCCACGGCAAACAGCCCGGGCAGGTCGGTGCGTCCGGCCAGATCGGTGAGCACGCCGCCGCAGGTGAAGTGCGCGGTGGGCACCACGGGAATGGGTTCCTTGGTGATGTCGATGCCCAAACTGGCGCAGTGGGCCAGGATGTTGGGAAAGTGCTCGTTCAGGAATTCCGGGCTTTGGTGCGAGATGTCGAGGTGCACACAATCGAGGCCGTGTTTTTTCATCTCGAAGTCGATGGCGCGTGCCACCACATCGCGCGGGGCCAGTTCGGCGCGCTCGTCGTGCTCGGGCATGAAGCGGGTGCCGTCGGGCAGCAGCAGTTTGCCGCCTTCGCCGCGCACCGCTTCGCTGATCAAAAACGACTTGGCGTGCGGGTGGTACAGCCCGGTGGGGTGGAACTGGATGAACTCCAGGTTGGCCACGCGGCAGCCCGCGCGCCAGGCGGCGGCAATGCCGTCGCCTGTGGCTGTATCGGGGTTGGTGGTGTAGAGGTAAACCTTGCCTGCGCCGCCTGTGGCCAGAATGGTTTGCGGCGCGCGGAACGTAATCACCTGGTCGGTGGCTTCGTCCAGGGCGTACAGGCCCAGGCAGCGCTGGCCCGCCAGGCCCAGCTTCTGGCTGGTGATCAGGTCGATCAGGGTGTGGTGCTCAAACAGCGTGATGCCGGGCGTGGCGCGCACCACGTCGATCAGCGTGCGCTGCACGGCGGCGCCCGTGGCGTCGGTGACGTGGGCGATGCGCCGGGCGCTGTGGCCGCCTTCGCGCGTGAGGTGCAGGTGTTCGCCCTCCAGCGTGAACGGCACGCCCAGCGCGCGCAGCCAGGCGATGGAGGCGGGGGCGTTTTCGACCACAAAGCGCGTGGTGGCCAGATCGCACAGGCCCGCGCCCGCCACCAGGGTGTCCTGGATGTGGGCCTCAAAGCTGTCGTCGTCGGCCAGCACGGCGGCAATACCGCCCTGGGCCCAGCTGCTGGAGCCGTCTTGCAGTTGGCGCTTGGTGATGACGGCCACGCGGTGCGTGGGTGCCAGGTGCAGGGCGGCAGACAGGCCGGCCAGGCCGCTGCCCACAATCAGAACGTCAAAGTCGTGTGAGGCCATGGGGTGAACAAGTGGGGTGCAGTGGGTGCAGCGGCAACCGGCCGTGTATCGGTGGCCCGCCAAGGCGGCAGGCGCAGCATGTTGCATCAAACCGGCGTATAGGCCAGCCTGACATAAATGGGCGCGAAGGCTTCGGCCTGGGTGATTTCGACCAGGGTTTCCTTGGCCAGCTCCAGCAGGGCAATGAAGGTCACGACCAGCACGGTGGCGCCTTTGCCGGGGTCGAACAGGTCTTCAAACTCGACAAAGCGCCGCCCTTGCAGGGCCTTGAGCACCTGGCCCATGTACTCGCGTACCGAGAGTTCTTCGCGCGTGATTTTGTGGTGCTGCACCAGCCGGGCACGTTTCAGAATGTCACGCCAGGCCGCTTGCAGGTCGGCAGCGCAGACTTCGGGCAGGCGCTGCTGCACGGCTTCGCCCACCACCACCTGCGCGCACCAGAAGTCGCGCCCGTGCAGGGGCAGCTCGGCCAGCTGGCGGGCGGCGCCTTTCATTTGCTCGTATTCGAGCAGGCGGCGCACCAGCTCGGCGCGCGGGTCTTCGGCCTCGTCGGCGCCCGCCTGCTTTTTGGGCGGCAGCAGCATGCGCGACTTGATCTCGATGAGCATGGCGGCCATCAGCAAATACTCGGCAGCCAGCTCCAGGTTGCGGTTGCGGATTTCATCGACATAGACCAGGTACTGGCGCGTGAGCGCGGCCATGGGAATGTCGAGGATGTTGAAGTTTTGTTTGCGGATCAGGTAGAGCAGCAAGTCCAGCGGACCCTCAAAGGCTTCGAGGATGACTTCGAGCGCATCGGGCGGGATATAGAGGTCGGTGGGCAGGGCAAACAGCGGCTCGCCGTACAGGCGCGCCAAAGCCACCGGATCGTGCGCGGTGGCGGCGGGGGCCAGGTGGGGGGGGGCTGGCAAGGCGGCTTGCGTGTCGGCGCTGCCCATGGCGGAATTCAAAATGATAGCTGCCAGCGCCCGGCTGGTGGGCGCCAGAGGCTGTTTTGATCACAAACCCGGGATGGGGTTGGTCTGGTACACGTAGGGTTTTTGCGCTACTTCGGCAGCGTCGAATTCTTTCCACAGGGCGTGGTCCACGGGCTTGTCCCACAGCAAGGCGCGGCCTGCCACTTGCTGGGCGTCCAGCTCGGGGCGCTGGGTTTTCAGCTGGTTGATGAACTGTGTCGCGTCGGACATGTAGTGGGGGCGGGCAAAAATGGACATGGACTGGGTTAACCTCTCTGCCTCGATTTTACCGGGGAGTGCCATGCCCTTTTTCAACCGCCTTGCCAGCAGCGCCGCCTTGGCGCTGGTTTTGCTGGCTGCCGCCGGTTGCGACCCGCAGCGCATCAGCGAGCTGGAGGAGGGCCTGTCCACCGAAGTGGACGTGCGCGACCGCTTTGGCCCGCCCGACCAGGTGTGGGACGAGGGCAACGGCAGCCGCACGCTGGAGTACAACCGCCAGCCCGCAGGCCAGCGCAATTACATGATCACCATCGGCCCCGACGGCAAGATGAGCGCCCTGCGCCAAGTGCTCACCCCCGAGAACTTTGCCCGCATCCAGGCGGGTATGGGCATGGATGAGGTGCGCCGGCGCCTGGGCAAGCCGGCCAAGGTCACGCCCTACGCGCTCAGCGGCGAAACGCATTACGACTGGCGCTTTCTGGAGCCGCCCAACACCGCCATGTTGTTCACCGTGGTCACCGACCGCAGCCTGCGCGTGCTGCGCACCCAAACCACCCCCGACATGGCCTCGCCCGACCACAACGGGCCGCGTTAACCTTTCACTTTTCAATGACCTGTGTCCATGCAAATCAGTGCTGAATCTGTTCTGGCCCTGGCACCCGATGCCGCCTCGGCCAAGGCCGCCAATGGATTGACCAAACCGGGGCAATGGCCGCTGCTGGGCGCCAACGAAGCGGCGGTGTGGGGCGAATGCCAGGGCAGCAGCCGCTACCAGACACAGGTGGACTTGTCGGGGCCGTCGTTTCGCTGCTCGTGCCCCAGCCGCAAGTTTCCGTGCAAACACGGCCTGGCTTTGCTGCTGCTGTGGGCCAAAAGCCCGGCGCTGTTCCAGACCGGCCCATCGCCCGCCTGGGTGAGCGAGTGGCTGGCCTCGCGCACCGAGCGCAGCCAGAAAAAAGAAGAAAAGCAGCGCGAGAAAGCCGCTGAAAAAGCCGCCGACCCCAACGCCGCAGAGGCTGCCCTGAAAACCGCGCAAAAACGCTGGGCGCGCATCGACAAGGGCGTGGCCGAATTGCAGCAATGGCTGCTCGACCAGGCTGCGCAGGGGCTGGGCCACCTCACCCCCGACAGCCAGGACGCCTGGGATGCCATGGCCGCGCGCCTGGTCGATGCCCAGGCCCCGGGCCTGGCGCAGCGCCTGCGCTACGCCGCGGCCGCGCTGTTCGATGGCCCGCACTGGCCAGAAAACGTGCTGCGCCGCCTGGGCCTGCTGCAACTGGCCTGCGACGCCGTGGCGCGGCGCACGGCCCTGGGCGAGGGCGCCATCGCCGACGTGCGCGCCCTGCTGGGCTGGCCCCTGGACAAAGACGCTGTACTGGCACAGGCCAGCCCCGTGCGCGACCAGTGGCAGGTGATGGGCGTGATCCAGGAAGAGCGCGAGGGCGGGCTGATGGAGCGGCGTGTGTGGCTGCACGGCCTGCACACCGGCCAGCGTGCCCTGGTGCTGGACCACGCGTTTGCAGGCCGTGCTTTTGAGCAGGCCTGGATGTGCCCGGCCACCGTGGATGCCGCACTGGCTTTCTATCCCAGTGCCGCGCCGCTGCGCGCGCTGGTGGCGGGTGCTGGCAGCGAGGCGGACGCGGCACCTGCCGCGCAGGGCGCTGGCACCAGCACCCCAGCGCAGGAGTGGCATGCCGTGGCCCGGCGCATGGCAGACAACCCGTGGGGCTTTTTGCACCCCTTGCGCTGCCATGACGCCACGATGGCCCACGACGCAGACCATTTCTACCTGCACTGGGGCACTGCGGTGCTGCCCTTGCAGCTGCGCCAGGCCGATGGCTGGACTTTGCTGGCACTGGGTGCCGGACACGCCCTGACCGTACAAGGCGAATGGGACGGCCAAGCCCTGCGCCCTTTGTCTGCACACAGCCCCGAAGGGGTCTGGATCTGGAGTCCCGCATGAGTCTGCACAGCCCTTCCCAGGCCACGTTGTGGCAAACCCTGTTGCCCGCTGCCATGGTGGGCACCGACAAAAAAACCGTGGCAGCCCCCCTGCTTGACGGGGCGGTGGGCGCTTTGCTGGCGCAGGTACAGGCCCAGGCGGCGCAGCCCGCCCTGGCGCTGTTGCAAATGGCGGGCGTGCTGGCCGTGTGCGAGCGTGCCGGATGGAAAGGCCAGGCCCCTGCTACGCCGGGTAGCGGCGCTGCCGCCTGCGCCATCGGCCCTGAAGAGTGGGTGCCGCTGGAGCCCGGCGATCTGCACTCCTGCCTGCATTGGTTGCTGACCGAGGCACCGCAGCGCCTGCAAATTGAGCTGTTCCAGCGCCTGCACGCGGCACGCCGGCGGCTGCCGGTGGGGGTGCTACCGCTGGCGCTGGATACGGGTTCGCGCAGCACGGCGCTGCGTCCATCGCTGGTGGCCGTGCTGGGCGAGCGCGGGCGCTGGCTGGCCCGCCACAGCAGCCACTGGCGCTATGCCATCGGCACGGCAGACAGCGCACCAGCGGCCACGCGCTGGCAAGAGGGCACGCTGGCGCAGCGGGTGCAACTGCTGCAAGAAGAGCGCGCCACCGATCCGGCCAGTGCCCGCCAGCGTTTGCAGGCGGCCTTGCCCGATTTGCCCGCCAAAGAACGCGCCGACCTGGTGGCGGTGTTGCACACCGGCCTGTCGGCGGACGACGAAGCGCTGCTGACCACCCTGGCCCAGCAAGACCGGGGCCGTGAAGTGCGCCAGAACGCGCGCGCCTTGCTGGTACAACTGCCCACCAGTGTGCCCACGCTGCGCGCCATCGCCCGCGTGCAAGTCTGCCTGGAGCAGGCTAGGCCCGGCGATTGGCGCCTGGAGC
Source organism: Simplicispira metamorpha (assembly GCF_004341365.1). Lineage (GTDB taxonomy): Bacteria > Pseudomonadota > Gammaproteobacteria > Burkholderiales > Burkholderiaceae_C > Simplicispira > Simplicispira metamorpha. Next base: position 109,701 of record NZ_SLXH01000003.1, read on the forward strand.
CACCCCAAGCCCCTGGCGAAGACTGGAAAGCCGAGGGCCTGGAGGCCGAGCGCCCCAAACACGAAAGCATGGGCGAGCGCGCCTGGTGGCTGTACCAACTGGCCCGGCAGGTGCCGCTGGCGTGGTGGCCGCAGCACACTGGCATGGCCCCAGATGCCCTGGTGCAGTGGGCCAGCCAGGGCGACTGGCACGAAGCCCTGGTGCGCGCCTGGCTGGACGTGCTCAAGATGGCGCCCGAAACCGCCTGGTGCCATGCCTTCCTGGAGCACTGGCCGGGCAAGCTGCTGCGCGAATCCCCCGCCACCGTGCTGGCCCTGTTGCCCGCCGCTGACCGGGAGCCCTATTGGTTGCGCACCCTGCAAGCCATGGGCAAAGCGCAGGTTGGCGGACTGGACGAGGTGTTGCAGCAAATTGTGGCTGCGTACCCGCCCGGCCAGCACCTGTCGCTGGCCCTGTCACAGCAGTTGCTGGAAAAACTGCCGCTGTACCTGCACCGCTACTACCACCTCCCGCTGGCAGAGCTGTGTTGCGTGCTGCACCCCGATACGCTGGCGCCATTGTTGGCCCAGGCGCAGCAGCAGCACAGCGAAGACCAAGCCCCCGGCCAGGCGCTGGCGCAGGCCCTGCGCCACAGCCTGCCGGTGTTGTTGGCACGGCGCGCCTTTGCGCAACTGCCCGCCGCCTGAGCGGGCGCAACCCATCCATCCCCTTTTTTTGTCCCTGGATTTGTCGCTTCCGAAAGACCGTCATGAGCACCACCGAAGCCCTGCGCCAACACGCTGAACACCAATTTGCCCACGAGCTGGAAGAGCTCCAGAAGGCAGACACCCACGCACGCCCCGCCAACTGGCAACTGTCGCCGTGGGCAGTGGTGTCGTACCTGATGGGTGGCAAGCTCGATAACGGCTTTGAGATCAGCGCCAAATACATCGGCAGCCGCCGCCTGATGGAGATTGCCGTGGCCACGCTGGCCACCGACCGGGCGCTGCTGCTGTACGGCGTGCCCGGCACGGCCAAATCGTGGGTGTCTGAGCACCTGGCGGCTGCCGTGAGTGGCAACTCCACCTTGCTCATCCAGGGCACCGCAGGCACCAGTGAAGAGCAGCTGCGCTACGGCTGGAACTACGCCCAGCTCCTGGCCAATGGCCCCTCGGAAAAAGCCCTGGTGCCCAGCCCGCTGATGAATGCCATGCGTGATGGCAAGATCGCCCGCGTCGAAGAGCTCACCCGCATCCCCGCCGATGTGCAGGACTCGCTCATCACCGTGTTGTCAGAAAAAACCCTGCCCATCCCGGAGCTGGGCTCGGAGGTGCAGGCCACGCGCGGCTTCAGCGTGATTGCCACCGCCAACAACCGCGACAAGGGTGTGAACGAGCTGTCGGCAGCGCTCAAGCGGCGCTTCAACACCGTGGTGCTGCCCGTGCCCGCATCGGAGGATGAAGAAGTCTCCATCGTCGTCAAGCGCGTGGGTGAGATGGGCCGGGCGCTGCAACTGCCCGCCGAACCGCCCGCCCTGAAGGAGGTGCGCCGCATCGTGCAAATCTTCCGCGAGTTGCGCAGTGGCCGCACGCTCGATGGTAAGACGCAGCTCAAGTCGCCCAGCTCTTCGCTGTCCACCGCCGAGGCCATCTCGGTCATCAACAACGGCATGGCGCTGGCCGGGCACTTTGGCGATGGCGTACTGCACCCGCACGATGTGGCCGCCGGCTTGATTGGCGCCGTGGTCAAAGACCCGGTGCAGGATGCCGTGGTGTGGAAAGAATATTTGGACATCGTGGTCAAGGAGCGCGAAGACTGGAAGAGCCTGTACCGCGCCTGCAAGGAACTCGAATAACAGGCCGCTGCCGTGAGCAAAGTCCCCGAAGCCCCCAAAGTCCACTACTTTGGCATTCGCCACCACGGGCCGGGCTGCGCGCGCAGCCTGGTGCGTGCCTTTGCCGGGTTGCAGCCCGACTGCGTGCTGGTCGAAGGCCCGCCCGAGGCCGAAGGCGTGCTGGCCGCCCTGTTGTCCGAGCAGATGCAGCCGCCCGTGGCGCTGCTGAGCTACTGCCCCGATGAGCCGGCGCGCGCGGTGTACCACCCGTTTGCAGTGTTCTCGCCCGAATGGCAGGCGCTGCGCTGGGCACTCATGCAGCAGGTGCCGGTGTCGTTCATTGATCTGCCCCTGGCGCACCAGATGGCGCTGGCCAAAGCGCAGGAAGCCGAGGTGGCTGCCCAGGAGGCTGAAGAGGCCAGCGAGTCCGGTGGGCCCGATGAGGCCAACGCACCCGCCGTCGCCCACGACAACGCCCCGGGTAGCGCAGTAGCGCCCGCTGCTGCTGATGGCGCGCAAGCCCCTGCTGCCGACCCCACCGCAGACCCCGAGCCCGGCTACCGCACCGACCCTTTGAACTGGCTGGCCCAGGCTGCAGGCCACGCCGATGGTGAAAGCTGGTGGAACCACACCGTGGAAGAGCGCGGCGATGGCGAAGAACTGTTTGCAGCCATCGCCGAGGCCATGACCACCCTGCGCGCCGATCTGGGGGTGCAGGCCGAAGAATCCTGCCCCTACCGCGCCCGCCGCGAGTTGCTGCGCGAGGCCCACATGCGCCAGCGCATCCGCGAGGCCGTCAAGAAAGGCCACGAGCGCATTGCCGTGGTCTGCGGTGCCTGGCACCTGGGCGGCTTGCAAGCCAGCGTCAAGGCCAGCGCCGATAGCGCCTTGCTCAAAGGCTTGCCCAAGCTCAAGGTGCAATCGACCTGGGTGCCCTGGACGTACCGCCACCTCACACGTGCCAGCGGTTACGGCGCTGGCATAGCGGCCCCCGGCTGGTACGAGCACCTGTGGTTCAGTGGTGTGGCCGCTGACGCCGCGCCCGGCAGCGCTGCGCCGCGCACCGTGGGCTGGCTGGCGCGGGTGGCGCGCCTGATGCGCGAACGCGACCTGGACTGCTCCAGCGCCCACCTGATCGAAGCCACGCGCCTGGCCGATACCCTGGCTGCCCTGCGCCAGCGCCCGCAGGCGGGGTTGGAAGAACTGCACGAAGCCACCCGCACCGTGCTGACCATGGGCGACGAGGCTGCGCTCGGCTTCATTGCCGACGCCCTGCTGGTGGGCCAGCGCATGGGCCAGGTGCCGCCCGACGTGCCCACCGTGCCGCTGCAAAAAGACGTGGAGCAGCAGCAAAAATCCCTGCGCCTCAAGCCCGAGGCGCTGGAGCGCACGCTCGACCTGGACTTGCGCCAGCCCAACGACCTGGCGCGCAGCCACCTGCTGCACCGCCTGCACCTGATCGACGTGCCCTGGGGCCGCGTCAGCCGCACTGGGCGCGCATCGCGCGGCGGCACCTTCCATGAAATCTGGCGCCTGCAATGGCAGCCCGAATTTGTGGTGCGCCTGATCGAAGCCAGCCAGTGGGGGCAAACGCTGGAGGCTGCCGCCACCGCCGCCAGCCTGGAGCAGGCGCAGCAGGCCGAGCACCTGCGCGACCTGTCCGAGCTGGTCAACCAGGTGCTGCTGGCCGACCTGGCGCCCGCCGTGCAGGCCGTGACGCGCATCCTGGAAAACCGCGCGGCGGTCAACGGTGACACGCTGCAACTGCTCGAAGCCCTGCCACCGCTGGCCAACGTGTTTCGCTACGGCAACGTGCGCCAGACCGATACCGGCATGGTTGCGCACATGCTCGACAGCCTCATCGTGCGCGCCGCCATCGGCCTGCCGCTGGCGTGCAGCGGCATCGACGACGACAGCGCCGACAGCCTGCGCACCACGCTGCTGGCTGCCCACAGTGCGGTTTCGTTGCGTGATGCGCCCGAGCAGACGCAGGCCTGGCAGCGTGCCCTGCGCCTGATGGCCGACAGCACCACGGCCCACGAGCTGCTACAAGGTTTGGCTGCCCGCCTGCTGCTGGACGAAGGCATCTGGCAGGCCAGCGACGCCGCGCAGGCGCTGTCGCTGCACTTGTCCAGTGGCGTCGAGCCGCTCCAGGCTGCTGCCTGGCTCGAAGGTTTTCTGAACCGCAATGCCATGGTGCTGCTGCACGACCAGCAGCTGTGGCAACTGGTCAACGACTGGCTGTGCGGTCTGGGCGAGGAGCATTTCGTCCACATCCTGCCGCTGGTGCGGCGCACCTTTGCCGCCTTCAGCGCCAGCGAGCGCCAAGACCTGGGCCAGCGTGCGCGCCAAGGGGGCCACAGCACGGTGGCTGCCGCTGCCCGCACCGCAGCGGTGCAGTGGGATGAGGCCCTGGCCGCCTTGCCCGTGCCACTGCTGCAAACCATCCTGGGAATCGCTCCATGAACACCGACACCGTATCCACCGTGGATGCCCCATCCCCCATCACCGAAGAAGAGCGCCTGCGCCGCTGGCGCCTGGTGCTGGGCGGGCAGGCCGAAGGCAGCTGCGGCAAGCTCTCGGGCCAGATGGCAGAAATCGACCAGGCACTGGCTGCGCTGTACGACGCCGACGACAAGGGCGGCCTGGGCAAATCCACTGAGCGCAAAGGCGGGCGCGGCAGCTCTGCGCCCAGCGTGGCGCGCTGGCTGGGCGACATCCGCAAATACTTCCCCACGCAGGTGGTGCAGGTCATGCAGCGCGATGCGCTGGAGCGCCTGGACTTGCGCAGCCTGCTGCTAGAGCCCGAAATGCTGGAGAGCACCCACGCCGATGTGCATCTGGTGGCCAACCTGATCGCGCTGTCGGGCGTGATTCCGGCCAGCACCAAAGAGACGGCCCGCATGGTGGTGCGCAAGGTGGTCAATGAGCTGCTGAAAAAGCTGGAAGAGCCCATGCGCTCGGCGGTGACCGGCGCGCTCGACCGCAGCCAGCGCAACCGCCGCCCGCGCCACAGCGAGATCGACTGGAACCGCACCATCCGCGCCAACCTGCGCCACTGGCAGGAGGAGTACCGCACCATCGTGCCCCAGCAGCTCATCGGCTATGGCCGCAAGGCACGCAGCCCGCAGCGCGAGGTGGTGTTGTGCATTGACCAAAGCGGCTCCATGGCCGCATCGGTGGTGTATTCGAGCATCTTCGGCGCGGTGATGGCCTCGCTGCCCGCCGTGGCGACCAAGATGGTGGTGTTCGACACCGCCATCGTGGATCTGACCGACCAGCTCGACGACCCGGTGGAGCTGCTGTTTGGCGTGCAACTGGGCGGCGGCACCGACATCAACGGCGCGGTGGGCTATTGCCAGTCCATCATCCGCGAGCCGCGCAACACCATTTTGGTGCTGATTTCTGACCTGTACGAAGGCGGCGTCGAGGCCAATTTGCTGCGCCGTGCGGCTGCGCTGGTGGAGTCGGGCGTGCAGTTCATCACCCTGCTGGCGCTGAGCGACGAAGGTGCGCCCTCGTACGACCGGGCGCTGGCGGCCAAGCTGGCGGCGCTGGGTGTGCCCTCGTTTGCCTGCACCCCCGATGCTTTTCCGGGCCTGATGGCTGCTGCCATCCGCAAGGAGGACATCAACGCCTGGGCCGCAGGCCAGGGGCTGGTGGCCACGGCCAAGGGGGGGTGTTGATTCAAAAATGATAGCTGCTCGCGCTTATCCAGAAAGCGCTGGAAGCCGATTTAACTGAATTTTTCTGGGGCTGAAAGCGTCCGGCGCTGGGGCATCACCCTGCCGTGGTGGCGCTCGTGGGCGCGGGCTGCGCGGCATTTTGCGCTTGCACGCGCGCACTGAAGCCCGAGCGCTCCATCAGCGAGCGCGGCTGCTCCTGCGGGTTGCTCACGCACAGCAGGCCGCCGCGCTGGCCCACGGCCTTGAGAATTTGCTCCAAGCCGTCCAGTCCGGTGGTGTCCAGCGCGAACAGGCCGCTGGCGTCCAGCTCCACCTGCACCCCGGCAGGGCCTGCTTCAATCGCCTGCACGATGGGGTCGATCTTGGCGGCTGCACCAAAAAACAGCGCGCCGTGCAGTTGCCAGGCCAGGCGCGGGCGGGCGCTGGCGCCCTCGGCGGCGGGCGCTGCGGGCGCTACCGGGTCGGCCCGGAACAGCGCGCTCATGCGGCGCACAAACAGCACGCAGGCCAGCACCAGACCCACCTCGACGGCCACGGTGAGGTCAAACACCACCGTCAGCAAGAAGGTGCCGACCATCAACAGCCGGTAGTGGTTGCTGAAGTGTTTGAGGCGCACAAACTCGTGCCATTCGCCCATGTTCCAAGCCACAAACAGCAAGATGCCCGCCAGCACTGCCAGCGGAATGTGCAGCGCCAGCGGCGCCGCCACCAGCACGATCAGCGCCAGCGCCAGCGCATGCACCATGCCTGCAATGGGCGTGGTGGCACCGGCGCGCAGGTTGGTCACGGTGCGGGCGATGGTGCCGGTCACGGGCATGCCGCCAAAAAACGGCACGACAAAGTTGGCCACGCCCTGGGCCATCAGCTCCTGGTTGGGGTCGTGCTTGCGGTAGTGCGGGTCGGTGGCCAGCTGGTCGGCCACGCGCGCGCACAGCAAGGATTCGATGGCGCCCAGCAGCGCGATGGTGAGGGTGGGCGTGACCAGCAGGCGCACCGTGTCCCACGAAAAATCGGGCAGGGCAAAGGCCGGTGGCTGCTGCGGAATGCCGCCAAACTGGCTGCCGATGGTGGCCACGGGCATGTCCAGCCACTGCGCCAGCGCTGTCAGCGTGACCAGCGCCACCACGGGGGCGGGCACGCGGGCAAACACACGCACGGTGTGCCCTTCGGCCACGCGCAGCACCGGCGAGCCCTTCAGAAACAGCCGGGGCCAGACAAACAGCACCGCCAGGCAGGCCACCCCCAGCCCCAGCGCATAGGGGTTGAGCGTGTGGATGTGCTGCACCAGCGTATGCACCTGCGAAAAGAAGTTGCCCGGCATCTTGGCAATGTCCAGCCCCAGCCAGTCCTTGAGCTGCGACAGCGCAATCAGCACGGCAATGCCGTTGGTAAAGCCGATGACGATGCTCACCGGCACAAAGCGCACCAGATTGCCCAGTTTGAACAGCCCCAGCAGAAACAGCAGCACGCCCGCGCAGGCGGTGGAAATGAGCAGGTTGGCCAGCCCGTAGCGCTCCACAATCCCATAGACGATGACGATGAACGCCCCGGCGGGCCCGCCAATCTGCACATTGGTGCCCCCCAGCAGCGACACCAGAAACCCCCCGATGATGGCCGTCCACAGCCCCGCTTCGGGCTTGAGTCCGCTGGCAATGGCAAACGCCATGGCCAACGGCAGTGCCACGATGCCCACGGTGGCGCCCGCGCCGATGTCGGTCAGTGCCCGGGTGCGGGTGTAGCCGCGCAGTGCGTCGAGGATGCGGGGGCGAAAGGCAAAAGACCAGGCCATGGGGGGAGTCCTCCAACAAGATGGGGGGCTCTGCCCCCGGGGGGAGAGAGAGTGCGTCAGCCTACGCGCATGCCGGGCGTGGCGCCGGGCCAGGGGCTCAGCACGTGGATGCCGGGGTGGGCTTTTTCATCGCCGTGGCTGGCGGCCAGCACCATGCCCTCGCTCACGCCAAACTTCATCTTGCGCGGTGCCAGGTTGGCCACCACCACGGTGAGCTTGCCAATCAGGTCTTCTGGCTGGTAGGCGCTGGCAATGCCGGAAAACACGTTGCGGTGGCGGCCTTCGCCCACATCCAGCGTCAGGCGCAAGAGCTTGGTCGAGCCTTCCACCGCCTCGCAGTTGACGATCTGGGCGATGCGCAGGTCGATCTTGGCAAAGTCGTCAATGGTGATGGTGGGGGCGATGGCTTCGCCGCCGGGTGCTATGGTTTCGATAGCTTCTGGCGCTTGCTGTGCTTGGGCTGGAGGCTCAAACAATGCTTCGAGCTGCTCGGGCGTGACGCGCTGCATCAGGTGCTGGTAGGCGCCAATCACATGGCCCTGGCCGAGCATGGTCTGGGCGTCGGCAAAGGTGAAGGGCGCCACCTTCAGGAAGGCTTCCACCTGCGCCGCCAGCGCAGGCAGCACGGGCTTGAGCAAGATGGTGAGCACGCGGAAGGCTTCGATGCAGGTGCTGCACACGTCTTGCAGGCGGCCTTCCATGCCGTCTTGCTTGGCCAGCTCCCAGGGCTTGTTCTGATCGACGTAGGCGTTCACGCGGTCGGCCAGCAGCATGGTTTCGCGCAGGGCCTTGCCATATTCACGCTCGGCCAGCAGCTCGATGATGGCGGGGGCGGCGCTGCGCAGGTGCTCCAGCAGCGCATCGCCATCGGCGGAGACCTCGCCCAGCACGCCGCCAAAGCGCTTGGCGATAAAGCCCGCCGCGCGGCTGGCGATGTTGATGTATTTGCCGATCAGGTCGCTGTTGACGCGGGCCATGAAGTCGTCGGCGTTGAAGTCGATGTCCTCGTTGCGGCTGCTGAGCTTGGTGGCCAGGTAGTAGCGCAGCCACTCGGCGTTCATCGACAGGCCCAGGTACTTGAGCGGGTCCAGGCCCGTGCCCCGGCTTTTGCTCATTTTCTCGCCGTTGTTGACCGTCAAAAAGCCGTGGACGAATACCGAGTCGGGCACCTTGCGGCCACTGAACTTGAGCGTGGCGGGCCAGAACAGCGTGTGGAAGGTGACGATGTCTTTGCCAATGAAGTGGTATTGCTCCAGCAGCGGGTCGGCCATGTAGGCGTCGTAGCTTTGGCCGCGCTTGTCCAGCAGGTTTTTCAACGAGGCCAGGTAGCCGATGGGCGCGTCCAGCCAGACGTAGAAGTATTTGCCCGGCGCGTCGGGGATTTCGATGCCGAAGTAGGGCGCATCGCGCGAGATGTCCCAGTCGCCCAGGCCCTCGCTGGTGGTGCCGTCGGGGTTGGTGCGCACGGTGAACCATTCGCGCACCTTGTTGGCCACTTCGGGCTGCAGGCGGCCGTTTTGCGTCCAGTCTTCCAGAAAGGCCACGCAGCGCGGGTCAGACAGCTTGAAGAAAAAGTGCTCGGAGCTTTTGAGCACCGGCGTGGCGCCCGACAGCGCCGAGAAGGGGTGGATCAGGTCGGTGGGCGCATAGACGGCGCCACAGACTTCGCAGTTATCGCCGTACTGGTCTTTGGCGTGGCACTTGGGGCATTCGCCTTTGATGAAGCGGTCGGGCAGGAACATGTTCTTCTCGGGGTCGAAGAACTGCTCGATGGTGCGCGTCTCGATCAGGCCATTGGCCTTCAGGGCGCGGTAAATGTCTTGCGCGAGCTGGTGGTTTTCCGGGGCGTCGGTGCTGTGCCAGTTGTCGAACTGGATGTGAAAGCCATCGAGGTACTGCTGGCGGCCAGCGGCGATGTCGGCCACAAACTGCTGGGGCGTTTTGCCGGCTTTTTCAGCGGCAATCATGATGGGCGCGCCGTGCGTGTCGTCGGCGCCGACGAAGTTGACCTCGTTGCCCAGCAGCCGCTGCGTGCGCACCCAGATGTCGGCCTGGATGTATTCCATGATGTGGCCGATGTGGAAGTTGCCATTGGCGTAGGGCAGGGCGGTGGTGACAAAAAGTTTGCGTGCAGACATGGTGTGGGGGAAGCGGGGGTTGGCGGCGCGGCGCGCGGTGCGGCGCGGAACTGGCGATTTTAGGACGATGGGGGCCGGGCGCTGCGGCCTTCAGGTGCGGCGCGGCGGGCAGGTTCTCAGCGCACGCTGCGCAGCAACTGCGCCAGCGCCGGGCCTTGCAGCAGCACCAGGCCGTGCGCGTTGGCAAATTCCACCGCAGCATCGGTGACGGTGCCCTGCGCCGCGATGTAGGCGCCCGAGGCCACGCCCTGCGCCTGCATGGCCGCGTGCAGCTGGCGCAGCGGCTCGATGCCGTGGGTGGCGGCTTTCCAGCGCCGGGCGCTGACCAGCGTGGTGCGCGCGCCCTGGGTCAGGCAAAAGTCGGCGTGCGGGTGGTTCAGGCGCTCTACGCTGGCGCCGCCCGCTTGCCAGGCGCGCTCCAGGGTGTCGGCAAACTCGCGCCAGGGCTGGGCCAGCGCCGTGGCCAGGGCCTGCTCCACTTGCGCGCTGTTGGGCGCGTTCCACTGGCGCCACGCGGCGATGCAGCCCACCACCGTGATCGGCACGGCCCCCAGGGCACCAAACACCACGTACTGCGCGGGCAGCAGCGTGCTTGCCACCAGCACGATCAGCCCGGCCACGGCAAAGCTGGCCCACCAGGGCGAGCGCAGCAAAATCGCAAACAGGGAGTTGGGGGCCATCTTGAATTTCACGGAGCGCCTTTGGTAGGGTGGTTTCGCGGGGGGGAAAGGGAAAAACGGGGAGAACAAAGCGTGCGCATTGTCCTTCAGCCACCGGGGGAACCTTGCTTGGATAGACTAGCCGCCCCCCACAGGAGTTAATTCAATGGCAGTCACAGAACAAGGCCTTTTGGCGGCGCTTTCCAGCGTGCTCGACCCGCATACCGGCAAAGATTTCGTCAGCACCCGCGCACTGCGCAACCTGCACATCAGCGGTGGCGATGTGGCGTTTGATGTCGAGCTGGGCTACCCCGCCAAGAGCCTGGTGCCCGAGTTGCGCCGCAGCCTGGTGGCCGCCGCCAAGGGCGTGGCCGGCGTGGACAACGTCTCGGTCAACATCACCACCAAGGTGGTGGCCCATGCCGTGCAGCGCGGCGTGCAGTTGCTGCCGCAGGTGAAGAACATCATTGCCGTGGCCTCGGGCAAGGGCGGCGTGGGCAAGAGCACCACGGCTGCCAACCTGGCGCTGGCGCTGGCCGCCGAGGGCGCCAGCGTGGGCGTGCTGGACGCCGACATCTACGGCCCCAGCCAGCCCATGATGCTGGGCATCAACCGCCGCCCCGAAAGCGAAGACGGCCAGACCATGGAGCCGCTGGAAAACTACGGCGTGCAGGTCATGTCCATTGGCTTCCTGGTAGACCAGGACGAGGCCATGATCTGGCGCGGCCCCATGGCCACGCAGGCGCTGGAGCAGCTGCTGCGCCAGACCAACTGGAAAGACCTCGATTACCTCATCATCGACATGCCCCCCGGCACGGGCGACATCCAGCTCACCCTGAGCCAGCGCGTGCCCATGACCGGCGCCGTCATCGTCACCACGCCGCAGGACATCGCGCTGCTGGACGCCAAAAAGGGCATCAAGATGTTTGAAAAGGTGGGCGTGCCCATCCTGGGCATCGTCGAGAACATGGCCGCCCACGTGTGCAGCAACTGCGGCCATGTGGAACACATTTTTGGCGCCGATGGCGGCAAGAAGATGGCGGCTGATTACGGTATGGATTACCTGGGCGCACTGCCGCTGGACATGAGCATCCGCCTGCAAGCCGACTCGGGCCGCCCCACCGTGGTGGCCGACCCCGATGGTGATGTGGCGCAAATCTACAAAAAAGTGGCACGCGACGTGGCCGTGAAGATTGCGCAGCAGGCCAAGGACTTTTCCAGCAAGTTCCCGACCATCGCGGTCAGCAAGAACACCTGAGATCGCTGCCACGCTGCGGGGGGCAGGCCCAGTGCGGCGCCCGGTGGGCCGGGCTGGGGTTTGGCGGTGGGCGCTGGCCGTGGTCTGACCGGGCGGTCAGCGCACGGGCGCTGGTGCCCGCACTGACTGCGCGCGCGCAGGGGCCTCGGTCTGGCCGTGCGGTAGGCGCACCGTAGGGATGGCCGCATTGACGCGCATCCGGGGCGCCGCCACACTGCCAGCGACTTTTTTTACGAGCTGCGCGGCCCCATGACCTCTCTGACCAACCCCACCGCCGAGTCTGGCGCCGACCCCGCTGCGGTGGCCGTGGCCACGCCAGATGATTTGCGCGCACTGATCCGCCGCAAAAGCCGCCTCAAGGGCCGCCAGCCTGAAGACACCGCCCTGGCCGAGGTGGCGGCCCTGCTGGGCGAGCGCCCGCCCGAGGGTTTCCGGCGCGACCTGCTGATCGAATACCTGCACCGCCTCAATGACCACTTCGGGGTGCTGCACCTGCGCCACCTGGTGGCGCTGGCCCGGCTGCTGAACCTGCCGCTGGCCGAGGTGCATGAGGTGGCCAGCTTCTACCACCACTTCGAGATCGTGCGCAGCGACAGTGCCCCCGCGCCGCGCCTGGTGCTGCGCGTGTGCGACAGCCTCAGTTGCAGCATGGCAGGCAGCGCTGATTTGCTGGTGCAGTTGCCCCAGCGGCTGCGCGCCGCAGGCCACGGCGATGTGCAGGTGCAGGCCGTGCCCTGCGTGGGCCGCTGCGCCCAGGCACCGGTGGCCGTGCTGCACCAGCACCCGTTGCCCCAGGCCACGGTGGCGGGCGTGCTGCACGCCGTGGATTTGATGCCAAATCGGTATCTAGCCCAGCACCCGTGCGCGCAAGCAGCTATGAATTTTGATGTGGCTGCCCACGCTCCGTGCAGCATCCCGCCCGCCGATGCCGCCGATGCCGCCGATGCCGCCGATGCCGCCGATGCCGCCGATGCCGCCGATGCCGCCGATGCCGCCGATGCCGTCGTTGGTGTTGATGCCGTAGCCCCCGCCGTCACCGATCTGGCCACCTACCGCGCCCACGGCGGCTATGCGCTGGCCACCGCCCTGGCCCATGGCGAAATGGATGCCGAGCAAGCGCTCACGGCCCTGGAAGACGCGGGCCTGCGCGGATTGGGCGGCGCGGGCTTTCCTGCCGGGCGCAAATGGCGCATCGTGCGCGAGCAACCCGCCCCGCGCCTGCTGGCCGTCAACATCGACGAGGGCGAGCCCGGCACCTTCAAAGACCGCACCTACCTGGAGCGCGACCCGCACCGCTTTCTCGAAGGCGTGCTCATTGCCGCCCAGGTGGCGGGCACCGAGGCCGTCTATATCTACCTGCGCGATGAATACCACGGCTGCCGCGCCGTCTTGCAGCAGGCCCTGGCCCAGTTGCAGGCCCAGCCGCCGTGCCCGCTGCCGCAGATCGAACTGCGCCGGGGCGCGGGCGCCTACATCTGCGGCGAAGAATCGGCCATGTTGGAGAGCATCGAAGGCCGACGCGGCCAGCCGCGCCTGCGCCCGCCCTACATCGCGCAGGTGGGGCTGTGGGGGCACCCCACGCTGGCGCACAACTTCGAGACGCTGTACTGGGTGCGCGACACCATGGAGCGCGGCCCGCAGTGGTTTGCCAGCTTTGGCCGGCGCGGGCGCCGGGGGCTGCGCAGCTTCAGCGTCAGTGGGCGGGTGCGCCAGCCGGGCGTCAAGCTGGCCCCGGCGGGCATCACCGTGCAGGAGCTGATCGACGAATACTGCGGCGGCATGCAGGCGGGCCACCAGCTGTATGCGTATTTGCCGGGCGGCGCCTCGGGCGGCATCCTGCCCGCGCGCCTGGCCGATGTGCCGCTGGACTTTGACACCTTGCAGCCCTACGGCTGCTTCATCGGCTCGGCGGCGGTGATTGTGCTCAGCCAGCACGATCGCGCGCGCGATGCCGCCCTCAACGTGATGCGCTTTCTGGCACACGAGAGCTGCGGCCAGTGCACGCCCTGCCGCGTGGGCACGGCCAAAGCGGCGGCGCTGATGCAGGCGCCGCACTGGGATGCCGACACGCTGGCCGACCTGGCGCAGGTGATGCAGGACGCCTCCATCTGCGGCCTGGGGCAGGCGGCGCCCAACCCCATCCGCTGCGTGCAAACGTATTTTGCGCACGAGGTGCAGCCATGAATCCCATCACCTTCGAGCTGGATGGCCAGAGCGTGCAGGCCGCGCCGGACGAAACCATCTGGCAGGCCGCCCAGCGCCATGGCGTGCATATCCCCCACCTGTGCCACACCGATGGCCTGCGCCCCGACGGCAACTGCCGCGCCTGCGTGGTCGAGATCGCGGGCGAGCGTACCCTGGCGCCCAGCTGCTGCCGCCAGCCCACGCCCGGCATGCAGGTGCAGGCCCAGAGTCCGCGTGCCCGCCACAGCCAGAACCTGGTGCTGGAGCTGCTGCTGTCCGATATGCCAGACACGGGTGAGCCCGGGCAGGAACCATCAAAAATCATAGCTGCTAGCGCCTATCCAGCGGGCGCTGGAGGCACATTTGACCCAAAATCGATAGCCACAGGCGCCTACGGTGAAATCAGCGCTTGGGCAGCGCGCCAGGGCGTCACGGTGCGCCCCGCGCTGGCGGCCCTGCGCCGCGCGCCAGTGGCGCCCGACCTGTCGCACCCGGCCATCGCCGTGCAGCTCGATGCCTGCATCCAGTGCAATCGCTGCGTGCGCGCCTGCCGCGAAGAGCAGGTCAACGGCGTGATCGGCGTGGCCGGGCGCGGCGCGCACAGCCGCATTGCCTTTGACCTGGCCGACCCGCTGGCCGACAGCACCTGCGTGGCCTGCGGCGAATGCGTGCAAGCCTGTCCCACCGGCGCCCTGAGCGCCAAAACCCTGCTGGCCGCGCCGCCGGTGGAGCGCACGGTGGATTCGGTGTGCCCGTTTTGCGGCGTCGGCTGCCAGATCACGTACCAGGTGGGCGGCGAACGCATCGTCGGGGTGCAGGGGCGCAACGGCCCGGCCAACCAGGCGCGCCTGTGCGTGAAAGGGCGCTTCGGGCTGGACTACATCCACCACCCCGACCGCCTCATGCTGCCGCTGATCCGCAAGCCCGGCGCGCCCAAGCAGGTGCCCCCCGCTGGCGCCGACTGGCGCGCGGTGTTCCGCGAAGCCACCTGGGACGAGGCGCTGGCGCTGGCCACCGGCCCGCTGCGTGCGCTGCGCGCTGCACACGGGCCCAAGGCGCTGGCCGGTTTTGGCTCGGCCAAGGGCAGCAACGAAGAAGCGTATTTGTTCCAGAAACTGGTGCGCACCGGCTTTGGCAGCAACAACGTCGATCACTGCACCCGCCTGTGCCATGCCTCCAGCGTGGCGGCGCTGCTGGAGGGGCTGGGCTCAGGGGCCGTCAGCAACCCCGTGCGCGACGTGGAGCACGCCGAGTTCATCCTCGTCATTGGCGCCAATCCCACGGCCAACCACCCCGTGGCCGCCACCTGGATGAAAAACGCGGTGCAGCGCGGCGCCCGGCTGGTGCTGGCCGACCCGCGCGCCACCGACATGCGCCAGCACGCCTGGCGCACCTTGCAGTTCAAGCCCGATGCCGATGTGGCGCTGCTCAACGCCTTGCTGCACACCGTGATCGAGGAGGGCCTGACCGACGCTGCCTTCATCCGCGACCGCACCCTCCAGTACGAAGCCCTGCGCCAGCATGTGCAGGCCTACAGCCCCGAGGCCATGGCCCCGCTGTGCGGCATTGCCGCCAGCACCTTGCGCGAAGTGGCGCGGGCCTATGCCACCAGCCCCGCCGCGATGATTTTCTGGGGCATGGGCGTGAGCCAGCATGTGCATGGCACCGACAACGTGCGCTGCCTGATTGCGCTGGCCACCATCACCGGCCAGATCGGCAAGCCCGGCAGCGGCCTGCACCCGCTGCGCGGCCAGAACAACGTGCAAGGCGCCAGCGATGCCGGGCTGATTCCGATGATGTTCCCCGACTACCAGCGGGTGGACAACCCGCAGGCACGCGCCTGGTTTGAGCAGTTCTGGGGCACGGCACTGGACGAGCGGCCCGGCTACACCGTGGTGGAAATCCTCAACCTGGCCCTGGCCGACGATGCCCACCCGCACAAGGTGCGCGGCATGTACATCATGGGCGAGAACCCGGCCATGAGCGACCCCGACCTGCACCACACGCGCCATGCCCTGGCCCACCTGGAGCACCTGGTGGTGCAGGACATTTTTCTGACCGAAACCGCCTGGCTGGCCGACGTGGTGCTGCCTGCCAGCGCCTGGCCCGAAAAAACCGGCACCGCCAGCAACACCGACCGCACCGTGCAAATGGGCCGCCGCGCCCTGGCACCGCCCGGTCAGGCCCGGCCCGATCTGTGGATCATCCAGCAGATGGCGGCGGGCATGGGGCTGCGCTGGCACTACCCCGGCGCCGAGGCGGGCGTGGCCGCTGTCTATGAAGAAATGCGCCAGGCCATGCACCGATCGATCGGCGGCATCACCTGGCAGCGGCTGGAGCGCGACTCCAGCGTCACCTACCCGTGCCTGTCGGCCGATGACCCGGGCCAGCCGGTGGTGTTTACCGAGCGCTTTCCCACCCCCACGGGGCGCGCCACGCTGGTGCCTGCGGGCATCGTCTGGGCGAACGAGCGGCCCGATGCCGACTACCCGCTGGTGCTCATCACCGGGCGCCAGCTGGAGCACTGGCACACCGGCAGCATGACGCGCCGCGCGGCGGTGCTGGACGCGCTGGAGCCCATCGCCACCGCGTGCATGAATGCCCGCGAGATGGCCCGCTGCGGCGTGCAGCCCGGTGCGCTGGTGCAGGTGCGTTCACGCCGTGGTGCGGTGCAGCTGCACCTGCGCCTGGACGAGGGCACACCCGATGGCGCCGTGTTCATGCCCTTTGCCTACGCCGAGGCCGCTGCCAACCTGCTGACCAACGCGGTACTTGACCCGTTTGGCAAGATACCGGAGTTCAAATACTGCGCCGTGGCCGTGCAGGCCCTACAGTAGCCGCCATGTCGTTACGTCCCCACACCGAAGTCGCCGTCATCCTGCGCTGTGAGCGCATTGACAACCGCTGGCAACCCTGGCGCTGGTCGCTGGCCGATGTCGTGCCCCACGAAGAAGCCTTTGGCACCGCACCCCGGTTGTTGCTCCAGGATGCGCTGGAGGAGCGCTGGCTGTTTCCGGATATGGCTGTAGAGCTGTTCCGTGACGATGCCGAGGGCTACTACCTGAACCTGGCCTCGCCCGCGCCGTGCTGGTTTGTGCTGTGGCGCCTGGACGAAGAAGCGCCCGAAGGCCAGCGCCCCCTGGCGCGCCCCGTGGCCGTGAGCCTGAGCTACCACGATGCAGGCCGCTGGCTGGATGCCCAGGAAACCGTGGAGCAGGTGCCCGCGCCCGCGCCGGTGCGCGAGTGGTTGCAGGCGTTTGTCGATCTGCACTACCAGCCCGAGCCGCGTCGGCGCAGGCGCCCACAGAGTTTTCAGCCGCTGCTGGACCGTTTTGGCAACCCGGCCTCGGTGTCCACCGACAAGCAGCGCGGAGGCGCACATGGCTGACGGATTTTTGGGCCGCTGGTCGCGCCGCAAACAGGAGGCGCTGGCAGGCAAGCCGTTGCCCGAGGAGCCGCCAGCGCCAGTCATAGTGCCCGCCGTGGCACCGGTGCCCGCTGCGCCGCTCACCGCTCGCCCGCCCGTGGTGGCCGGGGCAGCGGGTGCGCACGAGCCCGGACGCAGCGCGGTGGGTGTGGTGCCCGAACCGGTGATTGAGCCTGCACCGCCCACGTTGGCGCAGGCGCAAACCCTCACGCCGCAATCGGACTTCAAGCCCTTTGTTGCCCGGGGCGTAGCGCCTGAAGTGCGCAATGCGGCCATGAAAAAGCTGTTCGCTGACCCGCACTTCAACGTGATGGATGGCCTGGATATCTACATCGACGATTACTCCCGCCCCGACCCGCTGCCCTTGGCCATGCTGCGCCAGATGGCCAGTGCCCAGTTTCTTGGCATGGTGCAGGAGGAGCCAGCCCCGCAGCAGGCGGCTGGCAGTGTGCCTGCCGGTGCGGACAAAGACCCCGTAGCCGCCTGCGCTGCGCCTGCGCACAGCGTGCCACCGCCCGCAGACGTGGCACAGTCGCAGCCCTTAACTACTTCTGGCGCGCCTGTGCCCGCTGGCTTCTTGCCTGAGGGCGGGCCACTGGCCAGCGCTGCCCCCCACGACCATGCCCACGCTGATTTGCGACTGCAACCAGACCATGCCCCTCCAGCCCCAGGCGCTGGGGGCGCTGCTCCATGAAAACCTGACCCTGCACTCTGCCCTGTGTCGGCGCGAGGCTGGTGCTTTTCAGCAAGCCATCCAGTCGGGTGACGAGGTGGTGGTGGCCTGCACCCAGGAGCGGCGCCTGTTTGCCGAGCTGGGCCAGCAGACCGAAGGGGCGGTGTCCCCCATCCGCTTTGTCAACATCCGCGAGACGGGCGGCTGGAGCCGCGATGCGCGCCAGGCCACGCCCAAAATAGCGGCGCTGCTGGCGGCAGCGCGCTTGCCCGAGCCGGATCCGGTGTCCACCGTCACGTTCAAGAGTGCGGGGCGTGTGCTCATCATTGGCGCACTGGATGCTGCCGAGCGTGCCGCCGCCCTGGTGGCCGATGTGCTGGATGTGACCATCTTCACCACCGGCCCGGGCAACGCGGGCGGTGCCCAGGAGCGGCGCTACCCGGTGCTGGGCGGCACCCTCACGTCCCTGACCGGTTGGCTGGGGGCGTTTGAGCTGGCCTGGCAGGCCGACAACCCCATCGACCTGGACTTGTGTACCCGCTGCAATGCCTGCGTGCAGGCCTGCCCGGACAACGCCATCGGGCTGGATTACCAAGTGGACATGGCCGCTTGCGGCGCGCACCGCAGCTGCGTGAAGGTGTGCCAGATAGCGGGCGCGATTGATTTTCAGCGCCTGCCCGCGCGCCATGCAGACCGCTTTGACCTGGTGCTGGATTTGCGCGCTGGCACGGCCACGCCCACGTTCATGCAGCACGCGCTGCCGCAGGGCTATTTCCGCTGGGACGGTCAGGATATGGCCGCCTTGCTGCGTCTGCGCGAGCTGGTGGGCGAGTTTGACAAGCCCAAGTTCTTTGCCTACCAGCAAAAGCTGTGCGCCCACAGCCGCAACACCGCACTGGGCTGCAATGCCTGCGTGGACATTTGCTCCGCCGAGGCCATTCGCAGCGACAAGGGCCGCCAGCGGGTGGTGGTCAATCCGCATTTGTGCGTGGGCTGCGGTGCTTGCACCACGGTGTGTCCGACCGGTGCCATGACCTATGCCTACCCGCGCGCCAGCGACCAGGGGCTGAAAATCCGCACGCTGCTGTCCACCTACGCGACGGCGGGCGGCAAAGAGGCGGTCTTGCTGCTGCACAGCCAGGAGCACGGCGAGGCGCTGGTGCAGGAGCTGGGCCGTGCGGCCCGCCTGGGGCTGGCGCAGGGCGTGCCTGCACGGGTGTTGCCGATGGCCCTGTGGCACACCGCCAGTACCGGCCTGGAGCTGTGGCTCGCCAGCGTGGCCTATGGCGCCCACCAGGTGGTGGTGCTGGTCACTGGTGAAGAAGCGCCGCAGTACCTGGACGGTTTGCAGGCACAGATGGAGACGGCACAGGCCATCTTGCACGGGCTGGGTTACACCGGCACGCACCTGCAGCTCCTGCGGGCCCGCACCGCCATGGACCTGGATGCGCTGCTCCAGGGGCTGGGCCAGACGCGCCCATCGGTTCCTGCTGTGCCTGCGCGCTTTGCCGTATCCCCCGAAAAGCGCAGCACCCTGGAGATGGCGTTGAGCCATTTGCTGGAGCAGGCGCCCTTGCCCGTGGCAGCGCGCCCCGAGGCCATTGCCCTGCCGGCCAGCGGCGCCCTGCTGGGCAGCGTGACGGTGGACAAAGACCGTTGCACCTTGTGCCTGAGTTGCGTGGGGGCTTGCCCGTCCAGCGCCTTGCAAGACAACCCGCAGGCGCCCCAGCTGCGTTTCATTGAGCAAAACTGCGTCCAGTGCGGTTTGTGCGCCACTACCTGCCCCGAAGACGCGCTGGCACTGGTGCCTCGCTTATTGCTCACGCCGCAGCGCGGGCAAGCCCGGGTGCTGCACGACATGCAGCCGTATGCCTGCATCCGTTGCAGCAAGCCGTTTGGCACACTCAAAGCCATCGAGGCCATGCTGGGCAAGCTGGCAGGCCATGCCATGTTCCAGGGCGAAGCACTGGAGCGGCTCAAGATGTGCAGCGACTGCCGCGTGATTGACCTTTATTCCTCGCAGAACGAACAGAAAGTGACCCGCCTGTGAACGCCGCCATCCCTTTGCCCCTGCCCACCAGTTCCGCGCTGGACGAGGAAACCGCGCGCGCTGAGCTGTATGGCCTGCTGGCCCAGTTGTATTACGCCCCGCCACCTGCGCCGTTGCTGGAAGCCCTGCGCGTGGCCGTGACCGAAGCGCCCATGGCCGGCGGCTTTTTGCAAGAGCCCTGGCAGCAACTGGTAGCAGCGGCGCGCGCGCACAGCGATGCAGCCATCGCTGCTGAATACACGGCGTTGTTTGGCGGTGTGGGCAAGCCCGAGGTGTATTTGTATGGATCGCACTACCTCAGCGGTTTTTTGAACGAGAAACCGCTGGCGCGCCTGCGCAGTGACCTGGCGCAGTTCGGCTTGGCCCGCGACGAGGCCATGCCCGAGACGGAAGACCATGTGGCCTATCTTTGTGAAGTGATGCGCTACCTGATTGCGGGTGACGATATGTCGGTCTGCCACCTGACCAGCCAGCGGGATTTTTATGCCACCCATTTGCAGCCGTGGCTGGAGGCGCTGTGCGATGTTTTGCAGGCGCACCCACGGGCGCAGTTTTACGCTGCCCTGGCTGGGCTGACCCGCGCGTTTGCCGTGGTGGAGGCCCAGGCCTTCGACATGCTCGACAGTTGATCTGCTGAAACCGTTCGCAGGCCTGCCCTGACCGCTGCCAGGCGCTGGTGCGCGGCAGCGGTCAGGGCTATGTGGGCGTCAGGGCTTGGCAGTGGGCACAGCGTTGGCTGCGGCCAGCGCCGTCATGTTGACCACGCGGCGCACGGTGGACGAGGGCGTCAGCACGTGGGCCGAAGCGGCCGCGCCCAGCAGGATGGGGCCAATGGTGGTGCCGTGGCCGCTGGTGGTTTTGAGCACGTTGAACAGGATGTTGGCAGCATCCAGATTCGGACAGATCAGCACGTTGGCCGCCCCGCTCAAGGTGGTCTCGGGCAGCATGGTGCGGCGCATGGCATCCGACAGGGCCGCATCACCATGCAGTTCACCGTCGCACTCGATGTGCGGCGCCGACTGCACAAACAGGTCGCGCGCCTGGCGCATCTTGCGTGCCGATGCCCTGCTGGAAGACCCATAGTTGGAGTGCGACAAAAAGGCCACTTTGGGCGGCAGACCAAAGCGTTGCACCTCCTGGGCGGCCATCAAGGCGATGTCAGCCAGTTCTTCGGCGCTGGGGTCTTCGTTGATGTAGGTGTCGGCAATGAACAGGGTGTGCTGCTCCAGCATGAGGGCGTTCACGGTGGCCAGCTCGGGCGTACCGGCTTTCAGGCCGATCACGTCGCGGATATGGGCCAGATGGTTGTCAAACTTGCCCACCAGACCGCAGATCATGGCGTCAGCATCGCCCAGTCGCACCATCAGGGATGCAATCAGTGTGTTGGAGCGGCGCACGATGGCTTTGGCTGCTTCGGGGGTGACGCCGCGCCGACCCATCAGGCTGACGTAGGTCTCCCAGTAACGGCGAAAGCGCGGGTCGTCTTCCGGGTCGCAGACTTCTACGTCCTTGCCCGGCTGGATGCGCAGACCTGCCTTTTCGATGCGGGCGGCAATCACGGCGGGGCGGCCAATCAGGATGGGGCGTGCCAGGCCATCGTCTACGGCCACTTGTGCGGCGCGCAGTACGCGATCATCTTCGCCTTCGGCATAAGCGACGCGGCTGTTGGCCAGCTTCGCAGCGTGGAATACCGGGCGCATGAACATGCCGGTCTGATAAACAAAGCGCGTCAGGCTTTCGCGGTAGGCGTCAATGTCAGCAATCGGGCGGGTGGCCACGCCCGAGTCGGCAGCAGCCTGCGCCACGGCGGGGGCAATGCGCAGAATCAGGCGCGCATCAAACGGGGTGGGGATGAGGTAGTCGGGGCCGAAGTGCAAGTCTTTGCCCGCATAGGCGGCGGCGACTTCATCGCTGGGCTCGGCTTTGGCCAGATCGGCAATCTGGCGCACGCAGGCCAGCTTCATGGCGTCGGTGATCTTGGTGGCGCCGCAATCGAGTGCACCCCGGAAAATATACGGAAAGCACAGGACGTTGTTGACCTGGTTGGGGTAGTCAGAGCGGCCCGTGGCGATGATGCAATCGGGCCGAGCGGCCTTGGCCAGCTCGGGGCGGATTTCTGGCTCAGGGTTGGCCAGGGCCAGGATGATGGGCTTGGCGGCCATGGTCTTGACCATCTCGACCGTCAGCACACCAGGGGCCGAACAGCCCAGAAACACGTCGGCACCATCGACCGCATCAGCCAGCGTGCGGGCGTCAGTTTTTTGCGCATAACGGGCCTTGGATTCGTCGTAGCCACCGGGGCGGCCTTCGTAGATGACGCCCTTGGAGTCACACATGAAGACGTTTTCTACTTTGACGCCCAGGCCCACCATGACGTTCACGCAGGCGATGGCCGCAGCCCCAGCACCTGAGACCGCCACCTTGACATCACCAATCTGTTTATCGACCAGTTCCAGGCCATTCAGCAGGGCCGCGCTGGAAATGATGGCCGTGCCGTGCTGGTCGTCATGGAACACCGGAATGTTCATGCGCTTGGAGAGTTCGCGCTCGATGTAGAAGCACTCGGGGGCTTTGATGTCTTCGAGATTGATGCCGCCCAGCGTAGGCTCCAGCGCCGCAATGATGTCGATCAGCTTATCTGGGTCGTTCTCGGCGAGTTCGATGTCGAACACATCCACACCAGCGAACTTCTTGAACAAGCAACCCTTGCCTTCCATCACGGGTTTGCTGGCCAGTGGCCCGATGTTGCCCAGGCCCAGGACGGCAGTGCCGTTGGTGACCACGCCGACCAGGTTGCCGCGCGCCGTGTATTCATGGGCCAAGGCGGGGTCCGCCTCAATGTCCAGACAGGGATAAGCAACGCCAGGCGAATAGGCCAGGGACAAGTCACGCTGGTTGGACAATGGTTTGGTGGGCGTGACGGAAATCTTGCCCCTGCCTGGGTTACGGTGGTATTCGAGCGCGGCTTCGCGCAGAGCTTGTTCGGCGGTTGACAGGTTTTGGGTCATACAGAAAATTCCTCGCAGATTGCCAAATGAGCTTACCCGATGCTGGCAGCTGTTGCTGTGGCTGGTCGCGCAATTGCTGTACTTGTGGCTCATTGCTCCAGCAGTCGGTTTGCAAGACCGGCGGTTGAAGCAAGGATGAGGATTGGCGCAATTTTGAAAATATTCGATGCCCTGGCTTAAGTGCGTTAAGAAGTGATGTAGAATTCCAGCTGTGCTTGAGTTCTGAGGTTGTAAAAAATACAAAATCAGAAATTTCCAGAATTCAGACAAAGTCAAAATTCTGTGTTATAATTCAAAGCTTAGCGGCTGTAGCTCAGCTGGATAGAGTACTTGGCTACGAACCAAGGGGTCGTGGGTTCGATTCCTGCCAGCCGCACCAAAAAGTAAGCCCTGCAATCTCAAAAAGATTGCAGGGCTTTTTCTTTTGTGTTTTTGCTCTTGCGGTAATGAATTTTGCGTGCCGCTGTGGGCAGCGGCGTGCACGGGGTACATCGTCATGAGTAAGGTGTTTTCCAAGGAATCGGCGACGCAAGACGAAGAAGACGTCCAAATGCCTGCGTTGCCTGTGGGCGGCAAGAACTACATCACACCTTCTGGCTACGATCGACTGAAGGCAGAGTTGCTGGGTCTTATAGATATTGAGCGTCCCAAGGTGGTCGAGGTAGTTCACTGGGCTGCGAGCAACGGCGACCGGTCTGAGAATGGGGACTACCTCTACGGCAAGAAGCGCTTGCGAGAAATTGACAGGCGCATTCGGTTTTTGACGAAACGTCTTGAAATAGCCGAGGTCGTCGATCCAACCGTGCATGCCGGTAGCGACCAGATATTCTTTGGTGCAAAAGTCACTTACGTAGATGATCTAGGGCACCAACGCACGATCACCATTTTGGGTGTTGATGAGGCAGACAGTAGTCAGCACGAGGTGAGTTGGGTTTCGCCGGTGGCGCGTGTGTTGCTCAAAGCAAGGGAGGGCGATGAGGTGTTGCTTTCAACCCCTTGCGGAGTGCGCGCGCTGGAAATTCTTGCAGTGCACTACCCGTCCCCTCGTTCTGGTTGAGTCAGCGGGGAGCGGGTGAGTATCACTCGGAAGGCAATATCCGGGAGGCACGCAAGACAGATGGTGCTCGGCGCAGATTGCGCAATGCTGTCTCAAGATGGGCCTGGTCGCGCACTGCCACTACGAAGCGCAAATCAATGGTATCCATGGCAACTTCATCGTCCATGTCCACATGCGTGATATCGGCTTCTGCATTGGCCAGTTCTACAGCCACCTGGGCCAGCACGCCTTTGCCGTTGCTGACCGTGACCACTACGCCGGTTTCAAAAAGGCGTGTGGGTTCGTCAGCCCAGTCCACTGCAATAAATCGCTCGCTGTCCTTGTGCTGCAGGCGTTGTGCCACGACACAACGGGATACATGCACGACCAAGCCCTCGCCGCGCCCTAAGTAGCCGATGATGGCATCGCCAGGGATAGGGCGACAGCAATGGGCATATTGCACCGAAGCACTTTCGCTGCCATCCAGCGTCAGGCCACCTTGAGAGACTGTTTCGTGCGATGTGTAGCGTTCGCGGGTCATGAGCAGGGCATTGGGACGGTGACCGTGCTCGGCCATCAACACCATGAGCCGTTTGGCAACGATGCTTGCAATGCGCTTGCCCAAACCAATATCGGTCATCAGTTCGCTGCGTGTGCGGCTTCCTGTGAAGCGCAGCAGCTTGTCCCAGATGGGTTGGTTTTCATTGTTGGTGGGTGGGAGTTGTTCCAGGCCCTCGGCGCGCAACGCTTGTGCCAACAATTTTTCTCCCAGACCTTCTGACTCGCTGTGGGCCAGTGTTTTGAGATAGTTACGTATTTTTGAGCGCGCCCTGCCGGTGCGTACGAAACCGAGCCAGGCAGGATTGGGTGTCGCAGCAGGTGTTGTGATGATCTCAACGACATCACCATTTTTGAGTTCCGTACGCAGCGGTACTTGCTCATTGTTGATTTTTGCTGCGGCCGTACTGTTGCCAATATTGCTGTGGATGGCATAAGCGAAGTCCACGACCGTAGCGCCGCGTGGCAGCGCCATGATCTGGCTTTTCGGGGTGAATACGTAAACGGCATCTGGGAAGAGATCCACCTTGACGTGATCCCAAAATTCCGCAGCATCACGGGTCTCGTTCTGAATGTCCAGTAGCGACTGTAGCCACTTGGTGCCCAACCGTTCTGCCGCTTTGCCTTCGGTGTCTTGTGCCTTGTACAGCCAGTGTGCTGCCACACCTGCTTCCGCAATGATGTGCATCTCCTCTGTGCGCATCTGGAACTCAATGTTCACGCCCGATGGCCCCACCAAGGTGGTGTGCAAAGACTGATAGCCGTTGAGCTTGGCAATGGCAATATGGTCTTTGAACTTGCCAGGCACCGGTTTGTACATTTGGTGCAGGATGCCGAGCGCGGTGTAGCAATCGGTCACGGTGGGGACGATGACACGGAAACCATAAATGTCAGTCACCTGGGCAAAGCTCAGATGTTTTTGTTCCATCTTCTGGTAGATGGCGTAAAGCGTTTTCTCCCTGCCTGCAAGGCGCACTTTCATGCCCATTTTGGCAAAAACGTTGTCCACGTCCAGCTGCACTTTCTGCACCAGGTCACGCCGCCGATTGCGCGATTTCTGGATGGCTTTGCTCAATGTGGCATGGCGCCACGGATGCAGGTGGCGAAAAGATAGATCCTGCAATTCCCGGTAGGTCTGGTTGAGTCCCAGCCGGTGAGCGATGGGCGCGTAGATTTCCAGTGTTTCCGATGAGATGCGCCCCCATTTGCTGCGGGGCATGTCCGCAAGCGTGCGCATGTTATGGGTGCGATCCGCCAACTTGATAAGAATGACGCGCACATCGCGGGCCATGGCCAGCAACATTTTGCGAAACGACTCTGCCTGGTTTTCTTCCCGGGTGTCAAATTGCAGCTTGTCCAGCTTGGTCAGCCCATCCACCAGCTCTGCTACAGGCGAGCCGAACCGGTCAATCAGATCGGATTTGGTGACGCCGCAGTCCTCCATTGCATCATGTAAGAGCGCTGCCATGAGTGCCTGGGCGTCCAGCTTCCAGGTGGCGCACTGTGCTGCCACCGCGATGGGGTGGGTGATGTAGGGCTCGCCGCTGTTGCGCAGTTGCCCCAGGTGGGCAGCGTCAGCATAACGATAGGCCTGCCGCACCAGTTCGATGCTGGGTGCATCCAGATAGTCGAGGCTGTCTGTGAGTGCTGCAAAGCTGGCTGCGGCCGCATTGGCCGCAGCAGCTCCCGCGCTGCTTGGATGGGCGCTCGTACCTGGAGAGCCATGGGGAGGGGACTTTTTCAACACCGCGTTCATGCCTTAAATGTAGCGCTGCTGGCAAAGATAGTGGGAAACCATCAAAAAAGCACCGTCAGGCGGTGCTTTGTGTGGATTGGGTGGTGGCTTGGGATCAGCCTGGAACCTTTTTCAGCATTTCCAGACCGACTTTGCCTGCGGCAATTTCGCGCAGTGCAGTCACTGCGGGCTTGTTTTTGCTCTCGATGCGGGGGGCGTGGCCTTGGCTGAGCATGCGGGCGCGGTAAGTCGCTGCCAGCACGAGCTGAAAACGGTTGGGGATCTGCTCAAGGCAGTCTTCTACGGTGATGCGGGCCATGGTTTCTCCGGGGGATTCAGGGAATATTGAGCGACTCGAAGGTGGCGGCTCTGGTGCGGCGCTGGGCTGCATACCGCAAGCGCTGGGCGTGGACGATGGCTTTGAGATCGAAAACCGCCCGCTCAAATAACTCGTTGATTATAACGAAGTCGAATTTATGGGCCTGGGCCATTTCTTCGCTGGCGTTTTTCAGCCGCATTTCGATCACATCGGTGGGGTCTTCGCCACGGCGTTCCAGGCGCGAACGCAATTCTTCCCAGCTGGGCGGCAGAATGAAGATCAGCACTGCATTGGCAAACGCCTGGGTGATTTGCAATGCGCCTTGGTAGTCGATTTCCAGGATCACATCGGCGCCTTGGGCGATGCGGTCTTCAATGGCTTTTTTCGAGGTGCCGTAGCGCTGTCCGTGCACATGGGCCCACTCGACAAACGCATTGCCAGCGACCATGGCGTCGAACTCGGGCTGCGACGTGAAAAAGTAATCGCGCCCGTGTTTTTCCTGGCCGCGTGGTGCGCGCGTGGTGTGCGACACCGAGAGCTGTAACTGGGAGTCGATTTCCAGCAAGGCCTTGACCAGGCTGGACTTTCCTGCGCCACTGGGTGCGGCGACTACAAACAAATTTCCGGGGTAATCCATATAGGGTGTGCGCCAGGCGCTATGAAAATGAAAGCGTTATTCGATGTTCTGCACCTGCTCGCGCATCTGTTCGATCAACACTTTCATGTCCACGCTGATGCGCGTGAGCTCCAGCGCTGCCGACTTGGAGCCCAGCGTGTTGGCCTCGCGGTGCAGTTCCTGGATCAGAAAGTCCAGGCGTTTGCCGATTTCGCCGCCTTGCTGGAGCAGGCGCTCGATTTCATCGATATGCGATTGCAGGCGCGTGACTTCTTCGGCCACGTCGATGCGGATGGCAAACGCGGTGGCCTCTGACAGGGCGCGGTCTTGTGCAGCCTCTGGGGCGGCGCTGCCTTCGGCCAGTCCCATGGCCTCTTTCCAGCGCTCCATGAAGCGCTGGCGCTGTTGTTCTACCAGGCGCGGCACCAGTGGCACCGCTTGCAGCGTGAGGGCGCGCAACTGGCCGAGCCGGTCGTGCAGCATGGTCGCCAGGCGCTCGCCTTCTTGTGCGCGCGCCTGAAGCATGGATTCCAGTGCCTGCCGGGCCAGGGTCTGAGCCACTTCGCTCCAGTCTTCCTGGGTGGAATGGGTGTTGGCGCACAGCCGCACCACTTCTGCCACGCTCAAGGGCGCTGCATTGGGCAGCCAAGACTGCACCACATCTTGCAGCGATCCCAGGCGCTGCAACAGGCGCGGGGTCAGGTCGGGTAGGGTGCTGGCGTCGCCGCTGTCCAGGGCGGCCCGCACCTCGACCTTGCCACGTCGGATCTTTTGTGTGACCAAGGCACGCAGGGCGGGTTCCAGCGGGCGCAGCTCATCGGGCAGGCGAAAGCTCAGATCCAGAAAACGGCTGTTGACCGAGCGGATTTCGAGCCCCAAACGGCGGCTGGCCGGGTGTCCGGCTTCGGCCGACGTACTCCCTTGGGAGGTGCCCAGCTGCGCGCTGGCGTATCCGGTCATGCTGTAAACTGGCATTAGACTTTTGGTGGTTGCTTGCAATCTGCGGATTATCCGGGTTCTGCCGCACCTTCCAATTTTCCCTGAAAAATATGTCAAAAATCAAACCGGCACCGCTGCCGCCCGATACCGCCATTGGTGGATACCGTGTGATACGCCGTTTGGCGGCCGGTGGTTTCGGGGTGGTCTACCTCGCAGTGGATGGCGATGGCCAGAAGGTGGCCATCAAAGAATATCTGCCCTCCTCGCTGGCCACGCGCTCGCCCGGCGAGCTGGCACCCAAGGTGCCCCCCGAGAAGCTGTCTTTGTACCGGCTGGGCCTGAAAAGCTTTTTTGAAGAAGGCCGGGCGCTGGCGCAGATCTCGCACGCTTCGGTGGTCAGCGTGCTCAACTTCTTCCGCGAAAACGAAACCGTATACATGGTGATGAATTACCTGGAAGGCGCGTCCTTGCAGGATTTCATCGTCACCGCGCGCGACCTCAAGACGCAGAAGGTGTTTCGCGAGTCCACCATCCGCTCGTTGTTTGACGAGGTGCTGCGCGGCTTGCGCATTGTTCACCAGCACAAGATGCTGCACCTGGACATCAAACCGGCCAACATTTTCATCACCGATGACAACAAGGCGGTGCTGATTGATTTTGGCGCTGCGCGCGAGGTGCTCTCCAAAGAGGGCAACTTCATTCGCCCCATGTACACGCCCGGATTTGCAGCGCCCGAGATGTACCGGCGCGATTCTTCTATGGGGCCATGGACTGACATTTACGCCATTGGCGCCTGCATTTACGCCAGCATGCAGGGTTTTCCGCCCACCGAGGCGCCGCAGCGCCAGGAAAAAGACCGGCTCTCGCTGTCGCTGGCCAAGCTGCGCGGCGTGTATTCCGACAACCTGATCGAAGTGGTCGAGTGGTGCATGGCGCTGGACCCGCTGTCGCGCCCGCAGTCGGTGTTCGCGCTGCAAAAAGAGCTCTCGCGCGAGGGCGAGCGCCGCTATACCAAGCTGACGGTGGCCGAGAAAATGCGCATGCAGCTCGATTCGCTGGTGACCGATACCCGCAAAAATGTGCAGAAAATGGGCGAGGCGACCGGCATTGGGGCCAAACCATCATGAAGTTCTCGGTATTCCAGATCAGCCGGCGCGGTGGCCGCCAGAAAAACGAAGACCGCATGGGGTATTGCTATACCCGCGAGGCCGGGTTGTTCGTGCTGGCCGATGGCATGGGCGGACATCCCGAGGGCGAGGTGGCGGCGCAAATTGCGCTGCAAACCGTTTCGGCCATGTTCCAGCGCCAGGCCAAACCGGTGCTCAAGGATGTGCAGGAGTTCTTGTCGTCGGCGCTGCTGGCCGCGCACCACCAGATTTTGCGCTACGCCACCGACAAAGCCATGCTCGACTCGCCCCGCACCACCTTGGTCGTGGCGGTACTGCAAGGCGGCAGCGCCACCTGGATTCACTGTGGCGATTCGCGCCTGTATATGGTGCGTGGCACCGAGCTGCTCACGCGCACGCGCGACCACTCGTACCTGGAGCTGCGCAATGCGCCGCCGCCGGGGCTGGAGCGCATCAACCGCAACGTGCTCTTTACTTGCCTGGGCTCGCCCACCAAGCCCATCTACGACATGACCGGCCCGGTGCCGCTGGAGCAGGGCGACCGCATTTTGCTGTGCTCCGATGGCCTGTGGGGCTCGGTGGACGATGTGGAAATTGCCCGCCAGCTGGTGCGCTTGCCGGTGTCGGAATCGGTGCCCGAGCTGGTGGAAGACGCCTTGCGCAAGGCAGGCGCCAGCAGCGACAACGTGACCGTGGTGGCGCTGGAGTGGGAGACGCCCGATGCGTTCGAGTCCACCCAGGGCGTGTCCACCGACAGCCTGCACGACGACATATTTGCCTCCACCATCCAGGCCGGCCCCATCGACGGCCTGGTCGATGATCTGGACGACGAGGCCATCGAGCGCTCGATTGCCGAGATCAACGAAGCCATTCGCCGCTCGGCAGCGCGCAAGGCCTGAGTTCACTGCCTTTCGCGTCCAGCGGCCGTGGGCGGCCCGCCGCCACCCCAGGCGCCGCAGCCTTGCGGTTTGCCACCATTACTATCAAATAAATAGCTGTCAGCGCTTGCTGCGTAAGCGCTAGAAGGGATTTTGACCATGAAAATCGTATTGGCATCCAACAACCAGGGCAAGTTGGCCGAATTGCAGGCCCTGTTCGCGCCGCTGGGCGTGGAGCTGATCCGCCAGGGCGATTTGTTCCAGGGCGAGGCCGAGGAGCCACACTGCACGTTTGTTGAAAACGCCCTGGCCAAAGCCCGTTTTGCCGCTGCGCGCACCGGCCTGCCCGCGCTGGCCGACGACGCTGGCATCTGCGTGGACGCCTTTGGCGGCCTGCCCGGCGTGGACACCGCCCACTACTGCACCCAGTTCGGTTACGACAAAAGCGACGCCAACAACGTGCGCGCCCTGCTCGAACAAATGCAGGGCACCGACAACCGCCGCGCCGCCATGGTCAGCACGCTGGTGGCGGTGCGCAGCCCGCAAGACCCCGAGCCCTTGATTGCCGTGGGCCGCGTGGCGGGCGAGATTTTGCGCACCCCGCGCGGCGACGGCGGCTTTGGTTTTGACCCGGTGATGTTCCTGCCCGAATTCGGAAAAACCTTTGCCGAGCTGCCCACCGAAGTGAAGAACGCGCACAGCCACCGTGGACGCTCATCGCAGCACATGCTGGCCTTGCTGCGCGAGCGCTGGCTGTAAGGTGCATCAAAAAAGTGAGCTGCTGGCGCTTACCAGTGGCTCGTTTGAGATGGTTTTCATGCTGAAAGCGTTTGCAGATAAGCGCTAGCAGCTATCATTTTTGATATTGTCATGCACATCCCCATCACACCCGCCGCGCCGCAGGGCGCTCCCGTGCGCGACATCCAGCATTACATGCGCGCGGGCCTGCTGCAACTGACCAGCCTGCCGCCGCTGTCGCTGTACGTGCATCTGCCCTGGTGCCTGAAAAAATGCCCGTACTGCGATTTCAATTCGCACGAATGGCAGGGCGAGGGCGGCGTGCCCGAGCAGCGCTACCTCGACGCGCTGATGGCCGACCTGGAAGCGGCGCTGCCCCTGGTGTGGGGGCGGGCGGTGCAAAGCATCTTCATCGGTGGCGGCACGCCCAGCCTGTTCTCACCGCAGGCCATAGACCGGCTGCTGGGCGACATCCGTGCGCGCCTGCCGCTGGCGCCGGGCTGCGAGATCACGCTGGAGGCCAACCCCGGCACCTTCGAGAAAGACCGTTTCCGTGCCTTCCGCGCGGCGGGCGTCACGCGGCTGTCGGTGGGCGTGCAAAGCTTCAACGACCGGCACCTGCGCGCGCTGGGCCGCGTCCACGACCGCGCCCAGGCGCTGGCGGCGGTCGAAGAGGCGGCGCAGGCCTTCGACACCTTCAACCTCGACCTCATGTACGCCCTGCCGGGCCAGACCATGGCCGAGCTGGACGAAGACCTGGCCACCGCGCTGGCACTGGCGCCGCCGCACATCTCGATTTACCACCTGACCATCGAGCCCAACACGTACTTTGCCAAGTACCCGCCCGCCATCCCGCCGGACGATGATGCCTACGCCATGCTCGACCGCATCACCGAATTGACAGGCCAATCGGGCATGCAGCGCTACGAAATATCGGCCTACGCGCGCCCTGGCCACCACTGCCTGCACAACACCAACTACTGGCAGTTTGGCGATTATTTGGGCATTGGCGCGGGCGCGCACAGCAAGCTCAGTTTTGCCCACCGCGTGGTGCGCCAGACGCGCTTTCGCGACCCGCGCCTGTACATGGAGCACGCCCTGGCGGGCCACGCCATGGCCCAGGACGAGGACGTGCGCCGTGCCGATCTGCCGTTTGAATACATGCTCAACGCGCTGCGCCTGCGCGAGGGTTTTGCGCTGCAAGACTTTACCGAGCGCACCGGCCTGCCCCTGACGGCGATTGCCAAAGCGCTGGCCGAGGCCGAGCGCAAGGGGCTGATCGAGCGCGATCTGGCCCATGTGCGCCCCACCGAGCGCGGCTTTGACTTCTTGAGCGACTTGCAGGCGCTGTTTCTGGCCGATTGAGCGCCGAGGGGCAAGAGGTCTTGCGGCGGCGACCGCCCTCAGCCGCAGTGCAGGGCCGTGATGCGGCCATTGCCGTCCACCAGCAGGTTCAGCCGCTCGTTGTTGAACTCCCGTGTCGTGGCCTGCTTCGGGTGCAGCACACGTGCCATCGCAGCGCCCGAGGCCACGCGCGCCTGCTCTATCACGGACGCCGTGGCCGATTGGCCCTGAAAGCTTTGTGCGGGCGCTGCGTTGCACACGCCACCACGCGGGCCTGGGCTGGGCAGTGCCGAAGGCCCTGTGCCGGGCGCGCTGGTGCAGGCCGCCAGCAAGGCGGCGCTGGCGCAGGCCAGCAGGGTGGGGATTCGGTTCTTTGTCATCGGGGTTTCTCCTGTATCGAGGGTGTCTTTACGCATTCTTGATACCCCACAGCGTAATCTCTACAGGGGGTTGATGCCTGCGCTCCTAAGCTCTTTCCATCGGAAATCCGCAATGGGGAGCAATGCAATGGATGCAATTTTTGGGGGGCTGGGCGCTGTGCTTTTTGCCCTGGCAGTGGGGCTGGTGGCAGCCTGCCACGCGCTGGAAGGTCGCCAATGACCGCGCTGTACTGGTGCAGTGGGCTGGCGGCTGCCGGTCTGTTCATTTACCTGGTCGTTGCGCTGGTGCGCGCCGAGGAGTTCTGACATGACTTCTCTGGCATGGACCAATTTGGCCTTGTTTTTGGGCTTGTTGCTGGTGCTGGCGTGGCCGCTGTCGCGCTGGCTCGCCGCCGTGGCGCAAGGGCGCTTGCCGCGCTGGATGGCAGCAGTGGAAGGGGTTTTTTATCGGGCCGCAGGCGTCAAACCCGCCGAGGACATGTCCTGGAAGCGCTATGCGCTGGCGCTGCTGCTGTTCAACTTCATCGGCCTGCTGGTGGCCTATGGCTTGCAGCGCACGCAGCAGTGGTTGCCGCTGAACCCGCAGGGAATGGGGGCGGTGTCGCCTGACTCGGCGTTCAACACCGCCGTGAGCTTTGTCACCAACACCAATTGGCAGGGTTATGGCGGCGAGACGACGATGAGCTACCTCACCCAAATGCTGGTGATGACGGTGCAGAACTTTGTCTCCGGCGCCACCGGCATTGCCGTGGCTTTTGCGCTGGTGCGTGGTTTCACCAGTCGGCTGGCCAGCGGCATTGGCAACTTCTGGGCAGACATCACGCGCATCACCCTGTGGGTGCTGCTGCCGCTGTCGTTCGTGTTCGCGCTGTTCCTGGTGGGGCAAGGCGTGATCCAGAACCTGAGCGGCTACCAGGAAGTGTCCACGCTGGAGGCCACGCACTACCAGCAGGCCAGGCTGGATGCGCAGGGCCAGCCGCTGCAAGATGCCGCTGGCCAGCCGCTGATGGAGGCTGTCACCACGCCAACGCAGACCTTGGCCATGGGGCCGGTGGCGTCGCAGGAGGCCATCAAGCTGCTGGGCACCAATGGGGGCGGTTTCTTCAATGCGAACTCGGCCCATCCCTATGAAAACCCGACGCCACTGTCCAACCTGGGGCAGATGCTGGCCATTTTTCTGATTCCGGCAGCGCTGTGTTTTGTCTTTGGCCAGATGGTGGGGGATTCGCGCCAGGGCGTGGCCATTTTGGCGGCCATGGCCATTTTGTTTGCCGTGGCGGTGGTCGCTGCCACCTCCGCCGAGCAGGCGGGCAACCCGCAGCTGGCGGCGCTGGGTGTGGACCAGAGCGTTCATGCCTTGCAGGGCGGCGGCAACATGGAGGGCAAAGAGGCGCGCTTTGGCGTGGTTTCCAGCGCGCTGTTCGCGGCGGTCACCACGGCGGCGTCGTGCGGTGCCGTCAACGCCATGCACGACTCGTTCACGCCGCTGGGCGGCATGGTGCCGCTGGTGCTGATGCAATTGGGCGAGGTGGTGTTCGGCGGTGTGGGCACAGGCCTGTATGGCATGTTGGCCTTTGCCATCCTGGCGGTGTTCATTGCCGGGCTGATGATCGGTCGCACCCCCGAATACCTGGGCAAGAAGATTGCCAGCCACGAGATGAAGATGGTGTCCATCGCGCTGCTCATCACGCCGCTGGTGGTTTTGGTGGGCGTGGCCGTGGCGGTGCTGTCCGACAGCGGGCGCCTGGGCGTGGCCAACCCTGGCGCGCATGGTTTTACGGAAATCCTTTACGCCCTGACGTCGGCGGCCAACAACAACGGCAGCGCTTTTGCGGGTCTGTCGGCCAATACGCCGTTCTACAACACCCTGCTGGGCATTGCCATGTGGTTGGGGCGCTTTGGTGTGATCGTCCCCGTGCTGGCCCTGGCTGGCAGCCTGGCCGCCAAGAACCGCATTCCCACCGGCAGTGGCACTTTGCCTACGCACGGGCCGCTGTTTGTGGGGCTGTTGATCGGGGTGGTGCTGCTGGTCGGGCTGCTCAATCACATTCCCAATCTGGCCCTGGGGCCCATCGTCGAGCATCTGATGCTCTGGAAGGCTTGAGGGAGTCCACTCCATGAATACGCAAAGCACACTTTCTTTTCTCGATCCGGCCTTGCTGCGGCCCTCGCTGGTGCAGGCCTTCGCCAAACTGGATCCGCGCGTGCAGTGGCGCAACCCGGTCATGTTCGTTGTCTATGCGGGCAGCATTCTCACCAGCGTGCTGTGGTTGCTGAGCCTGGGCAGTGCCGCCGTGGCCGGTAGTGAGGGCTCGGGCTTCATCCTGGCGATGGCGCTGTGGCTGTGGTTCACGGTGCTGTTTGCCAACTTTGCCGAGGCGCTGGCCGAGGGCCGCTCCAAAGCCCAGGCGGCTGCGCTGCGCGGGCTCAAGTCTGAGACCTGGGCGCGCAAACTGCACGAGCCACGCCATGGCGCCCAATGGCATCCGGTGCAGTCGGGCGAGCTGCGCAAGGGCGATGTGGTGCTGGTTGAAGCCGGAGATATGGGCACCATCCCGCTCGACGGCGAAGTCATCGAAGGCGTGGCGTCGGTGGACGAAAGCGCCATCACAGGCGAGTCGGCACCGGTGATCCGTGAGTCGGGGGGGGATTTTTCATCGGTCACGGGCGGCACGCGCGTGCTGTCGGACTGGCTGGTGGTGCGCATCACCGTGAACCCGGGCGAGTCGTTCCTGGACCGCATGATCTCGATGGTGGAAGGCGCCAAGCGCCAGAAAACACCGAATGAAATCGCCCTGACGATCTTGCTGGTGGCGCTGACCCTGGTGTTTCTGGTCGTCACGGTCACGCTGCTGCCCTATTCGATGTTCAGCGTGCAGGCGGCGGGTGCGGGCACGGTGGTGTCGGTCACGGCGCTGGTAGCCCTCTTGGTGTGCCTGATCCCGACCACCATTGGCGGCCTGCTGTCGGCCATCGGCGTGGCAGGTATGAGCCGCATGATGCGGGCCAACGTGATTGCCACCTCGGGCCGCGCCGTCGAAGCGGCGGGTGACGTGGACGTGCTTTTGCTCGACAAGACCGGCACCATCACCCTGGGCAACCGGCAGGCCAGCGTGTTCATGCCTGCGCCGGGCGTCACCGAGGAGCAACTGGCCGACGCGGCGCAATTGGCATCGCTGGCCGACGAAACGCCCGAGGGCCGCAGCATCGTGGTGCTGGCCAAGACGCGCTTTGGCCTGCGCGAACGTGAGCTGGCGGGCCTGCAAGCGCACTTTGTGCCTTTCACCGCGCAGACGCGCATGAGCGGCGTCGATTTTGGCGACCCCGCCGCGCCGCGCCGCAGCATTCGCAAGGGTGCGGCTGATGCCGTGCGCAGCCACATCGAAGCGCGTGGTGGGCTATTTCCCGCCGAGGTGCAAGGCGCGGTGGAAGCCGTGGCACGCCGGGGCAGCACGCCGCTGGTGGTGGCCGATGAAACCCGTGTGATGGGCGTGGTGGAGCTGAAGGACATCGTCAAGGGCGGCATCAAGGAGCGCTTTGCCGAGCTGCGCCGCATGGGCATCAAAACGGTGATGGTCACGGGCGATAACCGCCTGACGGCTGCCGCCATTGCTGCCGAGGCCGGGGTGGACGATTTCCTGGCCGAGGCGACGCCCGAGGCCAAGCTGCGCCTGATCCGCGACTACCAGGCCGAAGGCCGCCTGGTGGCCATGACGGGTGATGGCACCAACGACGCACCCGCGCTGGCCCAGGCCGATGTGGCCGTGGCCATGAACAGCGGTACCCAGGCGGCCAAGGAGGCCGGCAACATGGTGGACCTCGACTCCAACCCCACCAAGCTGCTGGAGATCGTCGAGACCGGCAAACAACTGCTGATGACGCGCGGCTCGCTGACCACGTTCTCGATTGCCAACGATGTGGCCAAGTACTTCGCCATCATCCCGGCCATGTTTGTCGGCGTGTATCCGCAGCTTGCGGCGCTGAACGTGATGGGCTTGCACAGCCCTTCGTCGGCCATCTTGTCGGCGGTCATTTTCAATGCCTTGATCATCGTGGCGCTGATTCCGCTGGCCCTCAAGGGCGTGCCTTACCGCGCCGTGGGGGCCGCCGTGCTGCTGCGCCGCAATTTGGCGGTTTACGGTGTGGGCGGGCTCATCGTGCCTTTCATCGGCATCAAGCTGATCGATATGTTTCTGGTGGCCACCCACCTGATTTGAGGCCCTCTGGCCCAAGGAGTCTTCATGAAAAACTTGCTACGCCCCGCGCTGGTGACCTTCGCGCTGCTCAGTGCCGTCACCGGACTGGTCTATCCCTTGGCGGTCACTGGCGTGGGCCAGGCGATGTTTCCGCACCAGGCTGCAGGCAGTCTGATTGAGCGCAACGGCACAGTCGTTGGCTCGGATCTGATTGGCCAGCACTTCACCGCACCGCGCTATTTCTGGGGCCGGCCCTCGGCCACGGCGCCCATGCCCAACAACGCCGCTGGCTCGGGCGGCTCCAACCAGGGGCCGCTGAACCCGGCGCTGGCCGAGGCGGTCAAGGAGCGCATCGCCGCGCTGCGTGCCGCTGACCCGGGCAACCAGCAGGCGGTGCCAGCGGATTTGGTGACGGCGTCGGCCAGCGGGCTGGACCCGCACATCAGCGTGGCGGCGGCACAGTTCCAGGCCGCGCGCGTGGCGCGCGAGCGCCAATGGCCGCTGGCACAGGTGCAAGACCTGATCCAGCGCCACACCCAGGCGCGGGACCTGGGGGTGCTGGGCGAGCCGCGTGTCAATGTGCTTCAGCTCAATCTGGCGCTGGACGCACAGCGCTGAATCGTCCAACGCCGTTCCCTTTTGTGCTTTGCCCTGGCGGGTTTTCCTGGTCGCCAGTGGGCCGGTCAGAGCTACTTTTATCAATTACCCCATGTTTACCTTGAAAACACGCACCATCTGTGCGCTCGCCTTCGCTGCCGCCCAGGCTCTTTTGTGCGGTGGTGCGCAGGCCCAAGCGCCTGCCCCTGCTACCGATCAATCCGCCAGCGCCGTTCCTGCGGCGCCGGAACATGCCATCACCGGCAATGTGGGGTTGGTCAGCGATTACCGCTTTCGCGGCATCAGCCAGACCTGGCGCCTGCCTGCCGTGCAGGGCGGTCTGGACTATGTACACCGCAGCGGGTTGTACCTGGGCACTTGGGCGTCCAATGTGTCTGGCAACAGTTACAACAACGGTTCGGCCCTGGAGTGGGACCTGTATGGCGGCGTGAAACTGGAGGTGGCGTCTGGCGTGGTGCTGGACCTCGGTGCCCTGGCCTATATCTACCCTGGTGCGCGCATGAACCGTGCGCTAGGAGTGGTCAGCACACAAAAGTACGACAACGTGGACTTGTATGTGGGCGTTAGCCATGGCCCGTTCTCGGCCAAACTGTCGTATGCCGTCACCGATTACTTTGGCCTGAACGGCGGTTCCGCAGGGTACGCCTACTTCAGCAGCCTGGCACCCCATGGCGGTTCCCGGGGCAGTTTGTACTTGGATCTGAACTACAACGTGGATCTGGGCCAGGGCGTCACTGTGGGGTTGCACGCCGGTCACGTCGCGGTGCGCAACTATGCCGACCTGTCCTACAGCGATGCCAAAGTGTCGGTGTCCAAGGAGGTGTTTGGTGTCAACCTGTCCGTCGCCATCGTCGGCACCAACGCCAGGAGCGCGTATTACCAGGCGGGCAATGCCGCTGGTGCGGATGCCAAACGCCTGGGCAAGGCAGCCCTGGTGCTGGGGTTGAGCAAGGGTTTTTGAATAAGCGCTGACAGTGAAATACTCCTGATCCATGGATGCACCCCACGACCGCCGCCCCAGCCCTGACGCGCTGCTGGCACAGATGCGCGATGCCGAAGCCGCTGCTGCGCGCGGCAAGCTGCGCATCTACTTTGGCTCGTCTGCCGGTGTGGGAAAGACCTACGCCATGCTGCAAGCCGCGCGCAAGCTGCACGGCGAGGGTGTGGACGTGCTTGCGGGTGTGGTGGAGACGCACCGCCGTGCCGACACCCAGGCGCTGCTGAGCGGGCTGCCCGAACTGCCTGCCCGGGCCGTGTCCTATCGCGGCAAAGAGTTGCCGGAGTTCGATCTCGATGCCGCTTTGGCGCGCCGCCCCGCACTCATCCTGGTCGATGAGCTGGCGCATTCCAATGTGCCTGGCTCGCGCCACCCCAAGCGCTGGCAGGACGTGGAGGAACTGCTGGCCAACGGCATCAGCGTTTACACCACGCTCAACGTGCAGCACCTGGAAAGCCTGAATGACGTGGTGAGCGGTATCACTGGCATCCGTGTACAGGAAACCTTGCCAGACACCTTCTTTGATCGTGCCGACGAGGTGGTGATGGTGGACACGCCCGCCGAGGAGTTGATCGCGCGCCTCAAAGCTGGCAAGGTGTACTTGGGTGCCCAGGCCGAGCGTGCGGCCCGCAACTTCTTTCGCAAGGGCAACCTCATGGCCTTGCGCGAGCTGGCCCTGCGCCGCACGGCCGATCGCGTCGAGGACGATGTGCAAGCCTGGCGCAGCACCCAGCGCATCGGCCAGGTTTGGAAGACCGATGGTGCCATCCTCTGCGCCATCAGTGACTCGCCTGGCGCAGGCAGTGTGGTGCGCAGCGCCGCGCAACTGGCCCAGCAGCTCAGTGTGCCTTGGCATGCGGTCCATGTGGAAACCATGGTGCTGCGGCGCCTGCCTGCTGTGCAGCGCGAGCGCATCTTGCGCGTGGTGCGGCTGGCTGCCGACCTGGGTGCCACCACGGCGGTGCTGGCGGCACAGGACGTGGCCTCCACGCTGATCGCCTACGCGCGCGAGCACAACCTGGCCAAGCTGGTGCTCGGACGCGAGGCGCCGTTGGTGTGGTGGCAGCGCTGGCTGGGCGGCAAGTCCCTGGCCCGCAGGCTGGCCGATGGTGGTGCCGATTTGGATCTGATCTCCGTGGCCACCCCCCGCTTGCCGCAACCGGCCCCGCCGCTGGGAGCGCCCGGCGCCCAGGCACAGGAGCGCGAGCGCCGTTGGGCGAATGGCGTGCGGCGCTATGGCTTGGCCGCAGCTGCATGCGTGGCGGCCACCGCACTGAGCTGGCCGCTGCAATGGCACTTCGATACCGCCAACATCGTCATGCTGTACCTGCTGTGTGTGGTCGGCGTGGCGCTGCGGCTGGGGCGCGGTCCGGCGGTGCTGGCCAGCTTTTTGAGCGTGGGGCTGCTGGACTTTTTCTTTGTCCTGCCGCGCATGAGCTTTGCCGTGTCCGACGTGCAGTACCTCATGACTTTTGGCGTGATGCTGGCGGTGGGCCTGGTCATCGGCCAACTCACGGCGGGCCTGCGCTACCAGGCCCAGGTGGCGGGCGAGCGCGAGCGCCGCGCGCGCCGCCTGTTCGAACTCACACGCGAGCTGGCCAGCGCCTTGCAGGCCGAGCAGGTGCTGCAACTGGCCGAGCAAAGTCTGTCCCACGAGGTGCAGGGCTTGGTGCTGGTGTACGCACTGGACGATCAGGATCGGCTGCAGCCTTCGCCGCGCCAGGCTGCCCTGGCAAGCGCCGACCAACCCGATATGGGTACTGCGCGCTGGGCGCTGGACCACGGTCAGGCCGCTGGCATGTTCACCGACACATTGCCCGGCAGCGCCTGGCTCTACCTGCCGCTGAAGGCATCCATGCGCACGCGCGGCGTTTTGGCGCTGCGCCCCGGTTCCACACGCAGTGTGATGCTGCCCGAGCTGCGTGAGCAGCTTGAAACCTACGCGCGCATCGTCGGCCAGTCGCTGGAGCGCGTGCACTATGTCGCAGTGGCCCAGGAGGCGGTGGTGAACATCGAGTCCGAGCGCCTGCGCAGCTCGCTGCTGTCGGCCCTCTCGCACGACCTGCGCACGCCGCTGGCTGTGGTCTATGGTCTGGCAGATACGCTGGCGGCCATGCCCGCGCTGCCTCCGCAGGGGCGCGACATGGCCGCCGCGCTGCGCCAGGAGGCGCAGCGCATCAACGCCATGGTGAACAACCTGCTTGATATGGCGCGCCTGCAAAGCGGCGCCGTGCAGTTGCGCCGACAGTGGCAGCCTGTGGAAGAGGTGGTGGGTAGCGCGCTACAGGCGATGCAGAGTGCGCTTTCGGGCCACAGCGTGCGCACCGATGTGCCTGCCGGCCTGCCCATGGTGCATCTGGATGCGGTGCTCATTGAGCGCGTGCTGTGCAACCTGCTGGAAAACGCCATCAAGTACACGCCTCCAGGCAGCGTGATCACCCTCAGTGCCAGCATGCGAGCCCCCGATCTGGTGCTGTGCGTGAGCGACAACGGCCCCGGCTTGCCGCCGGGCAGCGCCGAAGTGCTGTTCGAGAAGTTCACGCGCGGCGAGCGCGAGTCCAGCATCCCCGGCGTGGGCCTGGGTCTTGCAATCTGCCGTGCCATCATGACTGCGCACCAGGGCCGCATCTGGGCTGAGCGCGGTACCCAGAGCGGTGCCTCTTTCTGCCTGAGCCTGCCGCTGGGAACGCCGCCCAGCCTGCCAGCACCAGAGACCGAAGACGAGCCCGAGCCTACGACAGCCGCACCCACCCATGACCACTGAACCATCCCCCGTCGCCTTGATCGTTGAGGACGAAGCCTCCATCCGCCGCTTTGTGCGCGTTGCGCTGCAGGCCGAAGGCTGGCAGGTACACGAAGCAGGCACTGTGCGCCAGGGCCTCATCGATGCCGGTACGCGCCGCCCCGATCTGGTCATTCTCGACCTGGGCCTGCCCGACGATGACGGTGTCCACTACCTCAAGGACTTGCGTACCTGGTCGGGTGTGCCGGTGATCGTGCTCTCGGCGCGATCGGATGAGGCCGACAAGATCGCTGCGCTCGATGCAGGCGCCGACGACTACCTCACCAAGCCCTTCGGTGTGGGTGAACTGATGGCCAGGGTGCGCGTGGCACTGCGCAGAAGCCAAGCGCATGCCGCACGCAACGGCGCCGAGCCTGTCCCGTTCCGCTTCGGACAGGTGGAGGTGGATTTGGTGCAGCGGCGTGTTCTGCGCCAGGGCCTGCCGGTGCACCTCACGCCCATCGAATACCGCCTGCTCACCCACCTGATCGCCAATGCCGGCAAGGTGCTGACCCACTACCAGCTGCTCAAGGCCGTGTGGGGCCCATCGCACATCGAAGACAACCATTACCTGCGCGTGTACATGGGCAACCTGCGCCAGAAGCTCGAAGAGCTTCCTGCCCAGCCGCGCCATTTGCTCACCGAGACAGCCGTGGGTTACCGGCTCATGCCCTGACGTGCGGGGCGCTGCTCAACCACCGTTCGGGTGTAGTCTGCTTGGACGATGGTGCGAACAAAAGGCGTCCCTAAGCTGTGGTGCTCTAACCCTATAGGAGCACACATGAGACTCACAGACAAGGTAGCCCTGGTGACGGGCGCAGGCCAAGGCATGGGGCGCGCCATTGCACGCTGCTTTGCCCAAGAGGGAGCCACCGTGGTGGCGCTGGACTTGAACCTGGAAGCAGCGCAGCAGTCGCTCGACGGCCTGGGCGGGCGCAGCATGGCGCGCAGCCTGAACGTGGGCGACAGCGCCGCCGTGGCGGCGCTGGTCGATGAGGTGGTGGCTACTTTTGGCCGTGTCGATGTGCTGGTCAACAACGCTGGCATTGGTTCGGTCGATGCGTTTGCCGACATTCCCGACGAGACCTGGGCGCGCGTCATCAACGTGAACCTCAATGGTGCCTTCTACTGCGCCCGCCAGGCGGTGCGCGCCATGCAAAAGGCTGGCACGCGCGGCGTGGTGATCAATGTGGCCAGCACGGCAGCAGCGTCGGGCGACGGGCCAGCGCATTACTGCGCCTCGAAAGCGGCGCTGATGGGCTTGACCCGCAGCATGGCCAAGGAGCTGGCAGCGCAGGGCATTCGCGTCAACACACTGGTGCCGGGGCCGACCAACACGCCCATGATGCAAAGCATTCCGCAGGAGTGGACGGACGCCATCATCAAGGGCGTTCCCATGGGCCGCATGGCCGAGCCCGAGGACATTGCGCGGGTGGCATTGTTCCTGGCCAGCGATGACAGCGGTTTTGTCACCGGCCAGAACCTGGCGGTCAACGGCGGCAGCGCCTTCCTGTGAGGAGTGAGAACATGAGCAAGCGACTGCAAGGCAAGGTGGCATTCGTCTCCGGCGGCGGCAGCGGCATCGGTGCCGCCACCGCCCAGCGTCTGGCCGATGAAGGCGCGACCGTGGTGATCTGCGGCCGCCGCCAGGAACCGCTGGACGCCGTGGTGGCCCAGATCCGGGCCACCGGCGGCCAGGCCGAGGCCGTGGTGGCCGACGTTGGCAACGAGGCCCAGTATGTGGGCGCGATCGAAGGCGCGGCCCAGCGTCATGGCCGCCTGGACGTGCTGGTGAACAACGCCATGGCCTACACCTGGGGCGCACTGGACGCCATGTCCACCGACGACTGGCATGCCAACTTCACGACCACCGTGGACGGCACCTTCTGGGGCACGCGCACCGCGCTGAAGCTGATGAAGGCCGACGGCAAGGGCGGCTCCATCGTCAACGTTTCCTCCATCTGCGGCCAGCTCGGCACCCCCTGGATGGCCGGCTACTCGGCCGCCAAGGCGGCGGTGGACAACCTCTCGCGCGCTGCCGCAGCCGAGGGCGCTCCCGCGGGCGTGCGGGTGAACGTGGTGATTCCAGCCGTGGTCGAGACCCCGGCCACCGCCGGCATGCTGTCCGACGAGGCCAGCCGCAAGAACACCGAGAAGCTGATCCCGATGGGCCGCGTCGGCCAACCGGTGGAACTGGCCAACGCCATCCTGTTCCTGGCCAGCG
Source organism: Simplicispira metamorpha (assembly GCF_004341365.1). Lineage (GTDB taxonomy): Bacteria > Pseudomonadota > Gammaproteobacteria > Burkholderiales > Burkholderiaceae_C > Simplicispira > Simplicispira metamorpha. The sequence continues at coordinate 152,873 of NZ_SLXH01000003.1, forward strand.
ACGAAGCCAGCTACATCACTGGCGCAGCCTTGCCGGTGGACGGTGGCCGCTCCGCTGTGTTGGTCACGGCGCTGTGATGGCGGGCGGCAACATGGCGTGGCCCGCATCGCTGGAAGAACGGGTAGATCGGCTGGAATCCCTGGATGCCATCCGCCAGCTGGCGGGCCGGTACTCGCTGTCGCTGGACATGCGCGACATGGACGCGCACGTCAACCTGTTTGCACCCGACATCCGTGTCGGCAAAGACAAGGTGGGCCGTGCGCACTTCAAGGCCTGGCAGACGGACACCCTGCGCGAGCAGTTCACCGGCACCTCGCACCACCTGGGCCAGCACCTCATCGAGTTCGCGGATGCCGACCACGCCACCGGCGTTGTCTACTCCAAGAACGAGCATGAATGCGGCGCCGAGTGGGTGATCATGCAGATGCTGTATTGGGACGACTACGAGCGCATTGACGGTCAGTGGTACTTCCGCCGCCGCTTGCCGTGCTACTGGTACGCCACCGACCTGAACAAGCCACCCATTGGCGACATGAAAATGCGCTGGCCGGGTCGGCAACCCTACAGCGGCACCTTCCATGAACTGTTTCCCAGCTGGAAAGAGTTCTGGGCGCAGCGCCCCGACAAGGACACCTTGCCCGAAGTGGCGCCGCCCGCGCCGCTGGAGCAGTTCCTGGTCACCATGCGCCGTGGCACCCCCGCACCCAAGATGCGGGTGCGCTGAGCGCGCCGCCGCACACCCGCGAATCTGCAAGAGAGACAAGCCCCATGAACACATTGTTTGAACCGTTGCAGCTGGGCGATTTGCGCCTGGCCAACCGGGTCGTGATGGCGCCCATGACGCGCAACCGCGCCGATGCCGACGGCGTGCCCAACGCGCTGATGGCCGAGTACTACGGCCAGCGCGGCGACGCCGGGCTGATCGTGGCCGAGGGCGCCTGGCCCAGCGCGGCGGGCCAGTCGTACTGCCGCCAGCCGGGCATTGCCACGCCCGCGCACATCGCCGGCTGGCGCCGCGTGACGGACGCCGTGCATGCGCGCGGTGGCCTGATCGTGCTGCAAATCATGCATGGCGGCCGCATTGGCAGCCACCATATCAAGCCCGCAGGGGTGGAGACGGTGGCACCCTCGGCGTTGCAGGCTGCGGGCGAAGTGGTCACCGACAGCGCCGGGATGCAGCCCTACGACATGCCCCGCGCCTTGAGCACCGCCGAGGTGCGGGCCGTGGTGCAGGAATACGCCCAGGCAGCCCGCAATGCGCGCGAAGCCGGTTTTGACGGGGTCGAGCTGCACGGCACCAGTGGGTATCTGCCGATGCAGTTCCTCAGTTCGGGCACCAATGTGCGCACCGACGAGTACGGCGGCAACGCCGCTGGCCGGGCGCGTTTTGCGTTCGAATGCCTGCGCGAGATGGCCGCTGCCATCGGTGCCGGGCGCGTCGGCCTGCGGCTGAACCCGGGCAACACCTACAACGACACCAGCGACGAGGACTCCGCCGCCACGCATGCCGAGCTGATGCGCCAGGCTGCCACGCTGGACTTGGCCTACCTGCACGTGATGCGCGCGCCCACGCCGCAGCTGGACGCCTTTGCGCTGGCGCGCCAGCATTTTGGCCCGCGCCTGATCCTGAACGACGGCTTTGAGCCAGACAACGCCGAGGCCGCTTTGCAGGACTACGCGGGCGCGGCGCTGTCGTTTGCGCGACATTTCATCGGCAACCCCGATCTGGTGAACCGCCTGCGCGCAGGCCAGCCGCTGTCGCGCTTTGACCGCAAGACGCTCTACACGCCGGGCGCTGCGGGCTACACCAGCTACGCCCGCTACAGCGCCGCACCTGCCACCGCCACCGCCTGATGGTTCCGCATGCACCGGGCGTTGTGGCGTCCGTTGCCTTGGGCCTGCCCACCCGCTGCCTTCACGGCAGCGGGTTTTTTGCTATTAAAAGGGAAGCTGCTAGCGCTTGCCACGTAAGCGCCAGAGCCTGATTTGACCAAAAATCAGGTGCATCTTCCCATTGCCAAGAATTGGCACGCATGCGCCGCACCGGAGTGGTTGCCATGTCTGCCAGTGGCATAGACGATGGCCGGGCAATGCAGCTGCCTGGGCGCGCAACAAAGACCGACGTGATGGATATCCGTTAGCTCTCAGTACAACCGATGGTCGCTCGTTATTGCCGGTCTAGTTCGGGAATATCCATGGCCACCAGCTTCCAGGACAGCAGCCCATCACGGCGGAAAATGAAGCCGCCTTTTTGGTTTTCAGGATGGACATACACCTTTGACCATCCGTTGTAGCGCACCTTGAAGCGGGGCCGCTTCTGGTCGCCACCTGCATCTTCAGGGCCACCGATTTGGGGCTTCATGCTGGGTTGGCCTTTTTCCAGCATCAGCATGACGCCCGCCGGGGAGACGAACACCTCCACCATCTGGTTGACCATGCCTGCGGCCAGCATCTGGCCCACACCGGCGAAGGGGTTGTTGGCCATCTCGGGCTGGTTCAGCGGGCCCTGCATCCTGAGCAGCAGTTTGCCCTTGAGGTCTTCGCGCAGCGCGGGGAAGTCCACATGCTCGGCCACGGCAGCCGCATCTTTGTTTTCAACGGCTTTGGCGATGGAGTGCAGGGTCCAGTAGGGCGAGGCATACAGCCCCGCTGCGGCCACCACTACGGTGACGGCCAAGGCAATGCCGGTTTGTTTTTTCATTGGTTTCTTTCGGTCGAAATGGTGATTGGATGATGTGCCAGGTTGTCCGGTGTTGACATGACAAGGTTGAGCCGAAGGAGGAAATTGCTATTAAAAAAAGAGCTGCTGGCGATTTCTGGTAAAGGGCTAGAGCCTGATTTGGCCAAAAAACATGCGTGCCACTGAAGTCACCCGCGCCAGCGCCAATGCGAGGCGTGGGCGCGGGCGCTGCATCCACCACGGGCAGGGGCGATGGCCGGTGGACTCCCCCTGCCACGGCATGTGGCAACGCACAGGGCGGATGGCGCTTTTCGTTAGTCTCAACGGACGATGCCGCAGGGGGGGGCGCTGACCAGAATCGACCGCATCGGCTTTATTCGTGCAAAGCCAGGAGAAGCGTAAATGATGAATATCAGCGGTCTGGCCTACGTCGTGGCAGAAACCACCGACGTGGCGCAGTGGAAGCAGTACGCCGAAGGCGTGCTGGGCATGATGACGGCGCCATCCCCCGACGGCGGCTTGTATGTGCGCATGGACGAGCGGCAGTTCCGGTTTGCGGTGCAGCCGGGCTCGCGCAATGCCTACGTGGTTTCGGGCTGGGAAGTCACCACCCGCGCCGACTTTGATGCCGCGCTGCGCGTGCTGAACGACGCGGCCGTGGACGTGGTGATGGGCGACGCCGCCCATTGCCGCCTGCGCTGCGTGCAGCAGGTGGCCACGTTCAAAGACCCCTCGGGCAATCGCCATGAACTGGTGTGGGGTTTTCGCTCGGACTTTGCGCACTTTGCCTCGCCTGCCGGCGTGTCGCGCTTTGTCACCGGCAACATTGGCATGGGCCACACCGTGTTGCCCGCACCCGATTTTGACAAGACGGCGGCATTTTTCACCCAGGTGATGGGTTTCGGGCTGTCGGATTTGCTCAATTTCCAGCCCGCCGGCCCGGATGGCCCAACGCTGCCCATCCACTTTTTCCACTGCAACAACGGCCGCCACCACAGCCTGGCGCTGGCCGGGTTCCCGGTCGAGAGCGGCTGCGTGCATGTGATGGTTGAAGTGGAAAACATGCCCGAAGTGGGCCGTGCCATGGACCGCATGCAGGCGCACCAGGTGCAGCAGACCGCCACGCTGGGCCAGCACACCAACGACCGGATGACGTCCTTCTACATGCGTTCCCCTTCAGGCTTTGACATCGAGTACGGCTACGGCGGTGCAGTGATCGATTGGCAGGAGCACGTCGTGCATGAATTTACCCGTGTGAGCCTGTGGGGCCACGATTTCAGCATCGGGCAGCCCAGCGCTGCTGCTTGACCCGGAGACCCGTGATGGCCAATAAACAAATGAGCGCCGCAGCGGCGGTGGCGCAAATTAAGGACGGTATGACCGTGGGCATTGGCGGCTGGGGTCCCCGGCGCAAGCCGATGGCGCTGATCCGCGAGATTTTGCGCAGCCCGGTGAAAGACTTGACCGTGGTGGCTTACGGCGGCGCCGATGTCGGCATGTTGTGTGCCGCTGGCAAGGTCAAGAAGCTGATTTTTGCCTTCGTGACGCTGGACTTCATTCCGCTGGAGCCGTACTTTCGCCAGGCGCGCCAGAGCGGCAGCCTGGAGGTGATGGAAATCGACGAGGGAATGATGCTGCTGGGCCTGAAGGCTGCCGCGATGCGCGTGCCTTTCGTTCCCACCCGCATTGGTCTGGGCACCGATGTGCTGCCGCGCAATCCTGGCATCCGGTTGATCGATTCCCCCTACGACGAGCGTCAATGGGTGGCCATGCCCGCCTTGCCGCTGGATGTGGCGCTGTTGCACGTGGACCGTGCCGATGCCCGTGGCGTCTGCCAGATCAAGGGCCCCGACATCTACATGGACGAGCTGTTTGCGCGCGCCGCCAAGGACACTGTGGTCAGCTGTGACGAGCTGGTGGACAGCAGCTTTTTTGACAGCAACGAAGAGTCGCGCTCGGTGTTCTGGGAGCGTGCCCACACCACCGCCGTGGTGCACTTGCCTGTGGGGGCGCACCCGAGTTCGTGTGCGCCGCTGTATGGCTTTGACGTCAAGCACTTCAAGGAATACGTGGCCAGTGCCAAGGAAGAGGGCGGGTGGCAGAAATATGCCGAGCGCTATGTCCATTGCACCGACGCCGAGTATCTGGAGCGCGTGGGTGGTATCGATGCGGTGCGCAAGCTGGCGCTGCCAGTGTTTTGACGGGGGCTGTGATGAGTGAATTTTCTTTGGTAGACCGCATCATCTGCGCCGCATCCGAGGCGTGGAAAGACGATGGCGAGGTGTTGGCGACCGGCATCGGCATCGTGCCCCGGCTGGCGGCATCGCTGAGCATGTTGTCGAACAACCCCGATCTGATGATGACCGACTCGGAGGCCTGGCTGGTGCGCGAACCGGTGCCGATCGGGCCGCGCAATGGCTACGAGCCCCGGCGCGAGGGTTGGATGGGCTTTACCCGTATTTTTGACAACGTGTGGAGCGGCAAGCGCCACGCCATGGTGGGGCCGACGCAAGTGGATCGCTTTGGTCAGGCCAACATCTCCATGATTGGCAGCGACTACCACAAGCCCAAATCCATGATGCTGGGCGTGCGCGGTTTTCCGGGCAACTCGATCAGCCACGCCAACTCGTTTTTCGTGCCCAACCACAGCACCAAGGTGTTTGTGGCGGGCGAGGTCGATATGGTGGCCTCGGTGGGCTACAACCCGGCGCGGCTGGCCCGCGGCTGGAGCCTGGACGACATCGACGTGCGCCTGATCTTCACCAACCTGGCGGTGCTCGACTTTGGTGGCCCGGATCGCCAAGTGCGGCTGCGCGCGGTGCATCCCGGCGTGACCCCTGCCCAGGTGCAGGAAGCCACCGGCTTTGCACTGCACATCCCGGCAGACGTGCCCGAGACCGCCGCCCCCACCGAGAGCCAACTGGCCCTGCTGGCCCGGCTCGACCCCCACAACCTGCGCGCCTCGGTCTTGAGCTGAGTTTTTGCCATGAACCACACTGACCCCGGTGACGCCTTTGTGCAGCGCCAAGACAACGCGGTCTATGAGACCGATGCGCCCGTGCTGTACCAGGCCGCAGAGGGCGTTGCCACGCTGACGATGAATCGGCCTGACTTCAACAACGCGCAAAACTCGCAGATGACCTATGCGCTGGATGCAGGCTTTCGGCGCGCGGTCGATGACGACAGCGTCAAGGTGATCGTGCTGCGCGGTGCGGGCAAGCACTTCAGCGCCGGGCACGACATCGGCACCCCTGGGCGCGACATCAACAAACCGTTTGAGCGCGAGAGCTTGTGGTGGGACCACACCAACAAGCCCGGCGCCGAGCAGCTGTTTGCGCGCGAGCAGGAGGTGTACCTGGGCATGTGCCGGCGCTGGCACGACATTCCCAAGCCGACCATTGCCATGGTGCAGGGCGCCTGCGTGGCCGGGGGCTTGATGCTGGCCTGGGTGTGCGACCTGATTGTGGCCAGCGAGGATGCGTTTTTCCAGGATCCGGTGGTGCGCATGGGCATTCCGGGCGTTGAATACTTCGCCCATGTCCATGAGCTGAACCCGCGCATCGCCAAGGAGTTCTTGTTCCTGGGCGAGCGCATGAAGGCCGACCGCGCCTACATGATGGGCATGGTCAACCGCGTGGTGCCACGCGATGAACTCGAAGCCCAGACCTACGACATCGCTGCCCGCATCGCCAAGCAGCCACGCCTGGGCCTGGCGCTGACCAAGACCGTGGTCAACCGCGTCGAGGAATTGCAGGGCCTGCGCAGCACCATGGACATGGCCTTTGGCTACCACCACTTTGCCCATGCCCACAGCCAGGTGCTGGGCGCTGGGCAGCTGGGTGGCCACGATGCCAAATCGATGGTGCAGGCCAACAAGAAGGATGGCAGCGCATGAGCCAGCCCCATGACCTGCGCACGCCCTTGTGCGATCTGCTGGGCTGCCGCTACCCCATCGTGCAGACGGCCATGGGCTGGGTGGCCGGATCGTCGCTGGTGGTGGCCACCACCAAGGCCGGTGGCTTTGGCTTTTTGGCGGGCGCCACCATTGCCGCCGACCAGATCGAGAATGAAATCATCCGCATCCGCCAGCTGACGGACGACCGGCCCTTTGGCCTGAACTTTCACATGTTCCAGCCCAACGCGCAGCAGTTGCTGGATTTGGCGGTCAAGCACAAGCTGCGCGCCGTCAGCTATGGCCGGGGGCCGGACAAGAAGGTGATTGGCCGCCTGCGCGATGCGGGCATCGTCTGCATGCCCACCGTTGGTGCGCTCAAGCATGCGCAAAAAGCCATCGAGATGGGCGCCAACGCCATCACCATCCAGGGCGGCGAGGGCGGTGGCCACACCGGCTCGGTGCCCACCACGGTGCTGTTGCCGCAGGTGGTCGATGCCGTGCAGGTGCCGGTGGTGGCAGCAGGCGGTTTTTACGACGGGCGCGGCCTGCTGGCGGCGCTGGCTTTTGGCGCGCAGGGCATTGCCATGGGCACGCGTTTTTTGATGACCAGCGATTCGGGCGTGCCCGACGTGACCTTGCAGCGCTACTTGGCCACGCGCGACGCGGAAAAGATCCAGGTCTCGCACCTGGTCGATGGCATGCCCCAGCGCATGATCCCGAACGAGTACCTGACCATGCTGGAAAAGGCATCGCCCTTCACACGCTTGCGCATGGCTGTCAGCCTGGCCCTGCAGTGGAAAGCGCAGACCGGCATGACGATGCAGCACGCGCTGGGCGTGCTGTGGCAGGGGTTGCGCGACGACCCCGGCAGCGCGGCGCAAACCGTGATGGCCGCCAACGCGCCCATGCTGTTGCAGCGCTCCATGGTGGAGGGCAAGCCCGCCGAGGGCGTGATGTCGGCAGGGCAGGTGGCGGCGCTGATCGGACGGCTCGACTCCTGCGAGGAAGTGATCGCGGGCATCGTGGCCCAGGCCTGCCAGCGGCGGGCTGCACTGAACGCCATGGCCGCAGCCGCCTGAGAACAAGACAAGGACCCATCCCCATGACACAACAATTTTCTTCCCAAGTACACGACAACGGCGTGGCCGAAGTGGTGCTGAACCGCCCGCCCGTCAATGCACTCAACGCGGCGGGCTGGCGCGGCCTGGCAGCCGAGATCGAGGCGCTGGGCCTGCGCCCCGAAGTGCGCGTGATCGTCGTGCGCGCCGAGGGCCGGGGCTTTTGCGCTGGCGTGGATATCAAGGAGCTGGCCAGCAACGACAAGCTCATCGTGGACGTGAACGCCGGCAACTACGCCACCTTCAAGGCCGTGCACCTGAACAAGGTGCCGGTGATTGCCGCTGTGCAGGGCTTTGTGCTGGGCGGTGGCATCGGCATCTGCGGCGCCGCCGATATCGTGATTGCGGCGGATGACGCCACCTTTGGCTTGCCCGAGGTGGATCGCGGCGCCATGGGCGGTGCGGCACACCTGCAACGCATGTTTGGCGTGCAAAAAACGCGCTACCTGTTTTTCACGGGCGAGATGATCGGCGCGCCCGAGGCACTGCGCCTGGGCGCTATCGAGCGCGTGGTGCCACGCGAGCAGCTGCGCGATACCGCGCTGGAGATCGCCGCCAAGATTGCCGCCAAGAGCCCGGCCATGGTCCGCATCGCCAAAGAGGCGCTCACGGGCATCGAGGACGGCAACCTGGAAGATAAATACCGCTGGGAGCAAGGCTTCACGTTGCAGGCCTACATGAGCCCGGATTCGAGCGAAACCCGGGCGGCTTTCGTTGAAAAGCGCGACGCCAAGTTCTGAACCAGAGGACGCCACCATGAACCTGAACTACACCCCTGCGCAACAGGCCTTCCGGGCCGAGGTGCGCGACTGGCTGCGCGCCCATGTGCCCGCTGAGGCGTTTGCCAGCTACGACACGCGCGAAGGCTTCGAGCAGCACCGCCGCTGGGAGGCCACCCTGGCCGAAGGCGGCTGGAGCAGCGTGACCTGGCCCCAGGAGCTGGGCGGGCGCGGCTGCGACCTGATCGATTGGCTGATTTTTGAAGAGGAATACGCCGCCGCCGATGCGCCCATGCGCGTCAACCAGAACGGCATCTTGCTGCTGGGGCCAACGCTGATGGAGTTTGGCACCCCCGAGCAAAAGGCCCGCTTTCTGCCGCGCATGGCGCGCTGCGACGACATGTGGGCCCAGGGCTGGAGCGAGCCCAATGCGGGCTCGGACATGGCGGCCATCAGCAGCCGCGCCCTGCGCGACGGCGACCACTATGTGCTCAATGGCCAGAAAACCTGGTCCACCCGGGCGATATTTGCCAATTGGGTGTTTTGCCTGTTCCGCAGCGACCCCCATTCCAGCCGCCACCACGGCCTGAGCTACCTGCTGGTGCCGTTGGATGCACCGGGCATCACCATCCGCCCGATCCAGGCCCTCAACGGCAAGGAGGCGTTTGCCGAGATCTTTTTTGACGACGTGCGCGTGCCGGTGGAAAACCGCCTGGGCGACGAAGGCCAGGGCTGGAACGTGGCCATGGCCACCGCGGGTTTTGAACGCGGCCTGCTGCTGCGCTCGCCAGCGCGCTACCAGCGCACGGCACAAAAGCTGATGGACTTGTACCGCAAGCACCAGGCCAGCGCCGACCGCGATCCGTCGATCCGCGAGGCCGTGCTGCGCGCCTGGATGGGCGCCGAGGCCTACAACCTGGCGTCCTACCACACGGTGGGCCGGGTGCAGCGCGGCGCACGCATCGGCGCCGAGGCCAGCACCAACAAGATTTTCTGGTCGGAGCTGGACCTGGACATGCACGAAACCGCGATGCGCATCCTGGGCCCGCGCGCCGAACTGTGCGATGACCCTGAAGTGCATGAATGGCTGGAAGGCTTCCTGTTTGCGCAGGCGGGCTCCATCTACGCTGGCAGCAACGAGATCCAGCGCAACATCATTGCCGAGCGCCTGCTCGGTTTGCCCAAGAACTGAACGAGGCCCACCATGGATTTCACCTTTAATGAAGACCAGCAGGCCCTGCGCGATTCGGTCAGCCGCTTTTTGATGGTCGAGGCCGCGCCCGAGAAGCTGCGCGACATCTGGCAGACCGATGCGGGCCGTTCGTCCGAGCTGCGCGCCAAGCTGGCCGAGCAGGGGCTGACCGCGCTGTCGGTGCCCGAGGCGCACGGCGGCCTGGGGATGGGCGATGTGGACTGGGCGTTGATGAACCAGGAGCTGGGTTATTTCGGCATTCCCGACTCGCTGGCCGACACGGCCTATCTGGCCACGGGCTTGCTGACCGCGCTGCCCGAGGCGCACCCGGTGCGCGCCGCCTGGCTGCCGCGCATTGCCGATGGCAGTGCGCGCATTGCGCTGGGCCATCCGGTCAACCCTTGGGTGGCCGATGCCCATCTGGCCGACTTGCTGCTGCTGGCGCACCCCACCGAGGGCGGCACCGAATGGCACGCCCTGGCGCCAGCGCTGGTGCAGGTCACGCCCTGCGCCAGCATCGACGCCTCGCGCCGCCTGGCCACCGTAGCCTGGGCCGCGTCGGACGCCACCCGCATCGCCGATGCCGCCCACGGGCAGGTGCTGGCCGATGCGCTGCTGAACCGGGGCGCGCTGAATGTTTCCAGCCAATTGCTGGGCCTGGCCCAGCGCATGCTGGACTTGACCGTGGACTACGCGGCGCAGCGCAAGCAGTTTGGCAAGCCGATTGGTGCCTTCCAGGCGGTCAAGCACCACCTGGCCGATGTGGTCACCAAAATTGAATTTGCCAAACCGGTGCTCTACCACGCCGCCAGTGCGCTGGCCCGCAATGCGCCCGACAGCGCGGTGCGCGCCTCCCACGCCAAGCTGGTCTGCGCCGAGGCGGGCTGGTTTTCGGCACGCAAGGGCATTCAGGTACATGGCGCCATGGGCTACACCTGGGAAGTCGATTTGCAGATGTTCATGAAGCGTGCCTGGGTGCTGGACGCTGCCTGGGGCGACCGCGCCTTTCACAAGCAGCGCCTGTCCGATGCGCTGCTGAACAACGGGGCGTTGCTGGGCCCCGGCGCCACTTTCAACACCCTTTCCTGAACCGGAGTTCTCTCAATGGCAGAAGCTTTTATCGTTGACGCCCTGCGCTCGCCCACCGGCAAGCGCAAGGGTTCGCTGGCGGCGGTGCATGGCGCCGACCTGGGCGCGCATGCCATCCAGGCGCTGGTCGAGCGCAACGGCATTCCGGCAGCGGAGTACGACGACGTCATTTTTGGCTGCGTGGACACGATTGGCGCGCTGGCGGGCGACATTGCCCGCACCGCATGGCTGGCCGCCGGTTTGCCCCTGAACGTGCCCGGTACCACGGTGGATAGGCAATGCGGCTCGTCGCAGCAGGCCATCCATTTCGCCGCCCAGGCGGTCATGAGCGGCACCCAAGACGTGGTGCTGGCGGGCGGCGTGCAGACCATGAGTGCCATCCCGATCAGTTCGGCCATGCTGGCGGGACAGCCGCTGGGGTTCACCACGCCCTTTGCCGAAAGCAAAGGCTGGCAGGCGCGCTTTGGCGATGCGCCGGTCAACCAGTTCTATGCCGCGCAGCGCATTGCCGATCACTGGGGGCTGTCGCGCGAAGCCATGGAAGTGTTTGCCAAAGAGAGCCACGACCGCGCCCTGCGCGCCATGGCCGAAGGGCGTTTTGACCGCGAGATCGTCCCTTTGGGTGACTTTCGCATGGATGAAACAGCGCGCGCCAGCACGCTCGAAAAACTCGCCACGCTGCAGCCGGTCGATCCCACCTACCCCAAGATCACCGCCGCCGTGTCCAGCTCGACCTGCGATGCCGCCGCCGCGGTGCTGGTGGTGTCCGAGGCAGCGCTCAAGCGTTACAACCTCACGCCGCGCGCCCGCATCCACCACCTGAGCGTGCGCGCCGACTGCCCCATCTGGCACCTGACGGCGCCCATTGCCGCCACGCAGCACGCGCTGAAAAAAGCCGGTATGAAGATCGAGGACATCGACCTGGTCGAGATCAACGAAGCCTTTGCCTCGGTGGTCATGGCCTGGCTGAAAGAAACCGGCTACCCGCACGAGCGCACCAACGTCAACGGCGGCGCACTCGCATTGGGCCACCCGCTGGGCGCCTCGGGCGCCAAGCTGATGACCACGCTCTTGCACGAGCTCGAGCGCACCGGCGGGCGCTACGGCCTGCAAACCATGTGCGAAGGCGGCGGTCAGGCCAACGTCACCATCATTGAAAGACTCTGAAACCATGCCTATCTGCAACAACCGTACCGTCATCATCACCGGCGCCGGTGGCGGCCTGGGCCGCGCCTATGCACTGGCCTTTGCGGCCGAGGGCGCCAACGTCGTCGTCAACGACATCCGGCTGGAAGCCGCCCAGGCGGTGGTGGCAGAAGTGGCTGCCGCTGGCGGCCAGGCCATCGCCAACCACGGCGACATCACCACCATGGCCGGTGCGCAGTCCATCGTCGATGCGGCGCTGGCCGCCTTTGGCGAAGTGCATGTGCTGGTCAACAACGCAGGCATCTTGCGCGACCGTATGTTTGTCAGCCTCAGCGAAGACGACTGGGACCAGGTCATGCGCGTGCATTTGAAGGGCCATTTTTGCCTCGCCAACATCCTGGGCCGCCGCTGGCGCGACCAGGCCAAGGCAGGCAACAAGATCGATGCCCGCATCATCAACACCAGCTCGGGCGCTGGCTTGCAAGGCTCCATTGGCCAGTCCAATTACTCGGCGGCCAAAGGCGGCATTGCCGCGCTGACCCTGGTGCAAGCCGCTGAAATGGCGCGCTACGGCGTGAGCGTCAACGCGCTGGCGCCAGCAGCACGCACCTCCATGACCGAAAGCGCCATGCCCGACGTGGTCAAGCCGCCGCAGGATGGCAGCTTTGATGCCTGGGCGGCTGAAAACGTCGCGCCGCTGGTGGTTTGGCTGGGCAGCCCCCAGTCGGCCCACGTAACCGGTAAGGTGTTTGAGAGCCAGGGCGGGCGCATCTCAGTGGGCGACGGCTGGCGCACCGATTCCACCCGCGACAAGGGTGCACGCTGGGAGCCCGCAGAGCTGGGCCCGGTGATTGCACAGCTGCTGGCCGAAGCGGTGCCCGCGCAAAAAATCTGGGGGAGCTGATATGGACGCGAAACAAACCAATGGCGGGCGCCGCCACTTCCTCAAGACCGGCGCAGCAGCGGGACTTGCTTTGAAGGTGGGCGTGACAGCCGCCGAGCCCCGAGCCAGCACCCCTGCGCTGCCCATGCCCGAGTACGAAAAGCTGGATGCGCTAGCACTCGCGTCGGCCATCCGGGAAGGCCGCCTGACAGCGCTGGAGGCACTGGAAGCTGCCATTGCCCGCGCCGAGGCGCGCAGCCAGATCAATGCGGTGGCCCTGCGCCACTTCGATCTGGCCCGCGAAAACGCACAGCGGCTGTCGCGCATGGGCCGGGCCGAGCGTGCGGCCTGGGCCCAAACGGCACCCCTGGCCGGTGTGCCCTTTGCGCTGAAGGATTTGGGCGTTGCCATGAAGGGCACCGTCACCACACAGGGCTGTGCTTTCTTCAAGGACGCGGTGGCCGACCACGATTCGACCCTGGTGCAGCGCTACCGGGCTGCCGGGTTGAACATCTTTGCCAAGACGACCACGCCCGAGTTTGGCCAGACGGCCACCACCGAGTCGCGCCTGTTCGGTCTGACGCGCAATCCGTGGAATCTGGCCTACAGCGCGGGCGGCTCGTCAGGTGGCGCGGCGGCGGCGGTGGCGGCAGGCATCGTGCCAGCGGCGCACGCCAGCGATGGCGGCGGTTCGATCCGCATTCCGTCGTCGCACTGCGGCCTGTTTGGTCTCAAGCCCAGCCGGGGCCTGGTGCCCATGGGCCCGAAGATGCTGGAAGGCTGGCTGGGCCTGTCGGCGCAAAACGTGATCAGCCGCAGCGTGCGCGACAGCGCCTTGCTGTTGCAGCTCACGCAAGGCCCCGAAGCGGGCAGCCGCACTGGCCCGCAGCCCGGTGCGTTGATCGATGCCATTACCCGCCCGCCGCGCCGACTGCGCATTGCACTGATGGAGCAAAACCCCTTTGGCGCGCCAGTCCACCCCGAGTGCCTGGACGCCGTGCGCGCAGCGGCACGCCTGTGCGAATCGCTGGGGCATGTTGTGGAGATGGCCGCGCCCAAGCTGGCCATTGGCGAGATGTTTGGCAGCATGGGCATAGCCACCGCTGCGGGCATGCTGGCCAGCGTGCGCATGCGCGAAAAAGAAACCGGCCGAACAGCCCGCGAGGACGAGTTCGAGCCCCTGAACTGGCGCAGCCTGCAGCTGGCGCGCGGCTACAGCGCCGAGCAGGCCTTTACCGCCCGCACCGTGTTCGACCAGGCGGCCCGCACGGTGGATCTTTTTCTGGGCGAATACGACCTGATTTTGTCGCCGGTGACGGCGGCGCCAGCGCCCTTGCTGGGCGCCATGTCGCTAGACCAGCCTTACGAGAGTTTCGTGAAGGTGGCGATGACTGCGTCGCCCTTTACCGCCATTTTCAACATGACCGGGCACCCGGCCATGTCGGTTCCGCTGCACTGGAATGGGGCCGGTATGCCCATTGGCGCGCAGTTTGCCGCGCCCTTTGGCGCCGAAGCCACCTTGTTGGCGCTGGCCGCGCAGCTGGAGCAGGCCGCGCCCTGGAAAGACCGACGGCCTGTGCTGTAGCGCAGTGCTGCCCCAGCGCAGCAGGCCCTGAATCCCCTTTCTTTTCTTGATGGACGCCTTGTATGGATCTTTCCCTCAGCGACGAGCAGCAACAAATTGCCGACAGTGCTGCCACTTTTCTGGCCGAAGCCAGTGCCATGCCCGCTGTGCGCACCACCAGCCAGAGTGCCAGTGGCCTGGATGCCGGGCTGTGGCGTGGCATGGCCGAACTGGGCTGGTGCGGCGTACACCTGCCCGAGGAGGCTGGTGGCCTGGGGCTGGGCTTGGTCGAGTTGGTGCTGCTGCAAGAGCAGCTGGGTCGGCGCCTGGCCTGCGTGCCTTTTTTCGATAGCGTGGCGCTGGCCGCCACCGTGCTGCGGCAGTTGCCCGCCAGCCCGCTGGCGCAAGACTGGCTGCATCTGCTGGCCACCGGCGAAGCCATCGCTGCCCTGGCGCTGCCCGTGCCCCCTGGCGCTGGCGCAGCGGCCCGGGCCGAGCGCACCGATACCGGCTGGACGCTGAGTGGCCACTGGCCGCAGGTGGGCTCTGCCGCCCTGGCCGATGTTTTGCTGCTGCCCGCGCACACGGCCAGTGGCCAAACCGTTCTGTTTGCCGTGCCCGCCGATGCGCCGGGTGTGCAGCGCCAGCCACTGGCCACGCTGGACGCCACGCGCCGCATGGCGGTGGTGAATTGCCAAGATGTGGCGCTGCCTGCCACGCACTGCCTGGCCCAAGGCGCCGCGCTGGAGGCCGCATTGGCGCGCACACTGCAATGGGGCGCTATCGCACTGGCCGCCGAACAGGTGGGCGTGGCGCAGCAATGCCTGGACTTGACGCTGACCTATGCCGCGCAGCGCAGCCAGTTTGACCGCCCCATCGCCAGTTTTCAGGCCGTTAAACACCGGTGTGCGCAGATGCTGGTGGCCGTGGAGGGTGCCCGCTCGGCTGTTTATGGCGCAGCCTGCATGGCCGATGCCGCCCCCGACGACGCAGCCACCTTGCTGCTGTACGCAGCCCAGGCCCGTGTGACTGCCACCGAAGCGGCGCAGTTTTGTGCCCGCGAATCCCTGCAACTGCACGGCGGTGTCGGTTTTACCTGGGAGTTCGACCCACATCTGTACCTGCGCCGCGCGCAGGCCTCCAGCCAGCGGCTGGGGCCGCTGTCGTGGTGGCTGGAGCAAGTCGCTGAACAGTTACTGACCACGCCAGAGGAGGCTGTGTGAATCTGCAAGAAACTGATACCGAGCGCGCTTTTCGCGCCAGCGTGCGCGACTGGATGCACGCCCACCTGTGCGGTGAGTTTGCCCCCCTGCGCCATGCCAGCGGGCTGGGCTCGCCCGGCTACGAGCCTGCATTGGCCAAGCGCTGGGAACAGCAGCTGGCCGCCGGCGGCTGGACGGGGCTGGGCTGGCCGCGCCAGCACGGCGGGCGCGAGTTGCCGCTGGCGCAGCAGGTGATTTTTCACGAGGAATATGTGCGCTGCGGCGGCCCCGGCCGCCTGGGCCACATTGGCGAGACGCTGCTGGCGCCGACGCTGATGGCCCACGGCACGCCCGAGTTGCAGGCGCGCTTCTTGCCCGGCATTCTGGCCGGTCAGACCTACTGGGCGCAGGGCTATTCCGAGCCCGGTGCAGGCTCGGATCTGGCGGCGGTGCGCACGCGCGCGCGCATCGACCCGGACAGCGGCGAATGGGTCATTGACGGCCAAAAGGTGTGGACATCGTGGGCGCACGAATCCGACTGGATTTTTGTGCTGGCGCGCTGCGAGCCAGGCTCTCAGCGCCACAAGGGTCTGGTGTTGCTGCTGGTGCCGCTGCACCAGAACGGCGTCACCTTGCGCCCCATCCGCCAGATCACGGGCGAGGCCGAGTTCAACGAGGTGTTCTTTGACGGCGCCCGCACCGAGGGCGCGTTGCACCTGGGGGCGCCGGGGCAGGGCTGGGCGGTGGCCATGTACCTGCTGGGCTGCGAGCGCGGCGCCTCGACACTGGGGCAGCAGGCCCACTTCCAGAGCGAGCTGGAGCAGGTGATGGAAGTGGCCCGGCGCAACGGCGCAGCCCGCGACCCGCTGCTGCGCCAGCGCATCGCCCACGCCGCGTTGGGCTTGCAGACGCTGCGCAGCCACGCGCTGCGCACCTCGGGCGATGACGCACCGGCG
Source organism: Simplicispira metamorpha (assembly GCF_004341365.1). Lineage (GTDB taxonomy): Bacteria > Pseudomonadota > Gammaproteobacteria > Burkholderiales > Burkholderiaceae_C > Simplicispira > Simplicispira metamorpha. Next base: position 169,317 of record NZ_SLXH01000003.1, read on the forward strand.
CGCGCGTCCAGCATCGGCAAATACGCCTGGTCGAACTGGCGCCGCACCTTGGGCGAGCTGGCCATGGACGTGCTGGGCGCAGACGGCGACATCGCCAGCAATGACCCACTGCACCAGGCGCTGCAGCGGCTCTGGCTGGTCAGCCGTGCCGACACCATCTACGCGGGCAGCAATGAAATACAGCTCAACCTGATGGCCGAGCGCGCGCTGCAAATGCCGCGCTGACCGGCTCGCCTGGACGGTGTTCGGGAGCACCGCCAGTGCGCTGGGTGCAGGGCTGGCACCCTCTATCGTCCAAGCAGACGATGTGCGCTGTGGGGGCTGAAAGCACCATGGCATCCATCAACTGCGATGGATGTTTGACCCATGAAGCCTGCTCCCGAATATGTTCCCGCCCACGGCCTGCTGCGTGGCAAATCCGTGCTGGTGACTGCTGCTGCCGGTGCCGGCATCGGCTTTGCCGCCGCCAAGCGCGCCGCTGAAGAAGGCTGCCGCGCCCTCCTGATTTCCGATGTGCACGAGCGCCGCCTGAGCGAAGCCGTCGAGGCCATCCGCCAGGAGACTGGTTTGCAGGAGGTCTATGGCCACCTGTGCGACGTCAGCCAGGAGAGCCAGGTGCAGTCGCTCATCCATGCGGCCCAGGAACAACTGGGCGGCATCGACGTACTGATCAACAACGCCGGGCTGGGCACCAGCCGCCGCGTGGTGGACATGGAGGATGCCGAGTGGCACAAGGTCATTGACGTGACGCTGACCGGCACCTTCCGTGTCATGCGTGCGGCCCTCAAGGTGATGCAGCCGCGCGGCCAGGGCGTCATCATCAACAACGCCTCGGTGCTGGGCTGGCGTGCCCAGGTCGAGCAGGCGCACTACGCCGCCGCCAAGGCCGGTGTGATGGCGCTGACGCGCTGCGCCGCCATGGAGGCCGCCGAGTTCGGCATCCGCATCAATGCCGTGGCACCCTCGATTGCCATCCACGCCTTTTTGAAGAAATCGGCCTCCGAAGAGCTGCTCAACGAGCTGTCTGCCAAGGAAGCCTTTGGCCGGGGCGCCGAACCCTGGGAAGTCGCCAACGTGATGATTTTCCTGGCCAGCGATTACTCGTCTTACATGACCGGCGAAGTGGTGTCGGTCAGCTCCCAGCGGGCTTGAGCATGGCCGAGCAACTCTGTCTGGACTCGACCGCTGCCGTGCTGGCGTCCGTGGGGCAGGCCCTGGGGCCTACCGAATGGATCACCGTCACGCAAGAGCGCATCAACACCTTTGCCGACGCCACGGGCGACCACCAATGGATCCATGTCGATCCTGAGCGCGCCCAGGCGGGCCCGTTTGGCGCCTGCGTGGCGCATGGCTACCTCACGCTGTCGCTGGCCAACCTGTTTTTGCCTCAGCTGGTGCGCTACGAGCGGCTGAAGATGGGCGTGAACTACGGTTGCGACAAGGTGCGTTTTCCGGCGCCGGTCAAGGTCGGCGCGCGCATTCGCGGGCGCGGCGAAGTGGTGGCTGCCGAGCCCGTCAAAGGCGATGGCGTGCAGATCACCGTGCGCATCAGCGTCGAGATTGAAGGCGCCGACAAACCCGGCTGCGTGGTGGACACCATCAGCCGCCTGTATTTTGATTGAGAGAAACCCATGAACCCGCAAGAAGCCGTCATCGTCTCCACCGCCCGCACCCCCATTGGCAAAGCGTACCGGGGGGCCTTCAACGACACCGAGGCGCCGGTGCTGGGCGGCCATGTGATCCGCGCCGCGCTGGCCAAGGCCGGCGTGGCCGGGCACGAAGTGGACGACGTGATTTTGGGCATTGCCGCCCAGCAGGGCAACCAGGGCTACAACCTGGGCCGCCTGTGCGCCTACACCGCCGGTCTGCCCGACAGCGTGGGCGGGATGGCCATTGACCGCATGTGCGCCTCGGGCCTGATGGCGATTGCTACCGCCGCCAAGGGCATCATGACCGGCGAGATGGACATTGCCGTGGCCGGTGGCCTCGAATCCATCACGCTGGTGCAGAACAAGCACAAGAACAGCTACCGTGCGCAGTCCAAATCGGTGCTGGAGGCCATGCCCACGGCCTACATCCAGATGATCGAGACGGCGGAAATCGTCAGCCGCCGCTACGGCATCTCGCGCGCCGCACAGGATGCGTATTCGCTGCGCAGCCAGCAGCGCACCGCCGCCGCCCAGCAGGCGGGCCTGTTCGCCGATGAAATCGTGCCGCTGGCCACCACCAAGCAACTGTTCGACAAGGAAGGCAATGTCACTGGCAACGAGGCCGTGACGCTCACCCAGGACGAAGGCAACCGCGCCGACACCACGCTGGAGAGCCTGACCAAGCTCAAACCCGTCTGGAAGAACGGCCAGTGGGTGCCCGAGGGTGAGTTCATCACCGCTGGCAACGCCTCGCAGTTGTCCGATGGCGCCTCGGCCTCGGTGCTGATGAGCGCGGCCCAAGCGCAGCGCCGGGGCCTCACGCCCCTGGGCATCTACCGCGGCGTGGCCGTGGCGGGCTGCGGCGCCGACGAGATGGGCATCGGCCCGGTGTTTGCCATCCCCAAATTGCTGGCGCGCCACGGCCTGAGCGTGGATGACATCGGTCTGTGGGAAATCAACGAAGCCTTTGCCTGCCAGGTCATTCACTGCCGCGACACGCTGGGCATTCCAGACGAGCGCTTGAACGTCAATGGCGGCGCCATTTCGATTGGCCACCCGTTCGGCATGTCGGGCGCGCGCCTGGTCGGCCACGCCCTGCTGGAGGGGCGCCGGCGCGGTGTGAAATACGCCGTGGTCAGCATGTGTATCGGCGGTGGCATGGGCGCAGCAGGGTTGTTCGAATTGGCGTAAAAAATAAGGGGGGAATCTGGTTTTTCCCCTGAAGGGGCAGGACTACACTCCATTTCCAAAAATAGAAGGAGACAGGCTTGGAAGCAGCGATTTCGGAATCAACCTCCACGGGTGCGCTCTTGGGGGAGCACCTTTCGCCCGAATTCCTCAGCCAGATTCTGGGCGCCATCTACGACGCTGCACTGAACGAAGCCGCCTGGGTTACCTGCTTGCAGTTGGTGCGCAACACGCTCGGCGCCAATTACGCGTCGCTGATCGTTCGCCATGAAACCATTGACGACATCGGCCTGATCGTTTCGGCTGGCAGTGACCAGTCTGATATTGACCCTGGCAATCCCCACATTGCCATGAGTCCGTTCACCGGCATCAAGCCCGATCAGGTGGTGACCATCAAGGATGTGTTGACTGAGGCGGAGTGGCGCGCTTCCTGGTACTACCGCAGTTACTGCGCGCCGCAAGGGGTGTTCCATGTACTGGCCGCCGACATTGCCACGCGCAATGGCGGCGTGTATGGCTTTCGCGTCACCCGGCCTGAAACATCGCCCGACTTTTCCCAGGCCGACATCGACTTTTGCCGCCTGCTGCTGCCCCACATCAAGCGGGCGCTGAACCTGCACCTGTCTATCCACCAAGACCGCAAAGTCAGCACGCTGTACAGCCATGCCATGGCGCAGATGATGGTGGGCGTGGTGGTGCTGGACCAGAACGGCCAGGTGATGGAGTGCAACGCTGCCGCCACGGCCATTCTGGATGCCAAAGATGGGTTGAGCGTGGCAGGCGGGCAGCTGGAAGCGTCTTATGTCGAGGACAACCGCAAGTTGCAAACCTTGGTGCGCAGTGCGCTGTCCTCGCCACCGGGCGGGCATTTGGCGCTGAACGAGGCCATGTCGGTCAGCCGCCCTTCAGGCCGGCTGGGCTGGGGGCTGATTGTGCAAAGCATTGCCTCCGACCAGTGGACGGAGGGCAAACAGCGCCCCAGCGTGGCCGTGTTCGTGCGCGATACCGAGGGGCGGGTCGATCCGCCCGTGCGGCTGGCGCAACAACTGTTCCACCTGACCCCCGCTGAAACCGCGCTGGCCATCCAGTTGGCCAACGGCCTGTCGCTGGAAGAGGCGGCCGAAATACTGAACATCAAGCGCAACACCGCCCGGGCACACTTGCGCTCCATCTTCTCCAAGACGGGCGTGCGCCGCCAGACGGAGCTGGTGCGCATCTTTCTCAACAGCGTGGCCTGGCTGAGCGCTGCCGACTGAGTTCACGTCCCCAACCCACCCGCAGCCCCCGGCGGCGCTGGTGCGCACCGGGGGATTTTTGCGACTGCACTGAGCGTCTGCCACCGCACGGGTGCAGCGCCGCTTGCTGATCCCGCTGCGGGGGTGATTGCCCGTGCGCTGGTGGCGGTGCAGCAGGGGCCAGGGGGGTTTCTATTTGCTGCTTTTTTGATAGCTGCTTGCGCTTATCCACATTGGTCTGGATGCCATTTTGACCATTATTTTGAGTGCGGCGGTCAGGGCGCGGCCAGCCCGGTGGGCGGTGCCAGTACGCTGCGGCTGCCAAACTCGAATCCCACCACCATTTTCCGGTGGGCGATGCGCCAGCCCGCCGGGGTGTGGGTCCAGCGGTCGTGGTAGTAGCCCATGCACTCGTAGGTTTGCGCGGCCTTCTCGCCTGCCCCCCGGTGGGATGCGCGCACTGCGGTGCGGCTGCTGACCAGCAGTGCATCGCCCTCAGCGCTGTCGTCTTCGGGCGTGTCCACATCCACCACCAGGTTGGCCAGCAGGTGCTGGGTGGGGCCGCAGCCCCCCAGGTGGTTGCGCAGCATGTCCAGGATGGCCGCTGGGTCGGGCAGCGTGCGCAGCCCGTATTGGGCGCTGGCATCGGTACTGAACACCTGGTCCAGCAGCCCCCAGTCGCGCTCGTCGCACAGCTGGGCGTAGCGAATCAGCACTTGTTGCAGCTCGCGTTCGAGCCACAGGCGTTCCAGCTGGATCACGGTGCTTCCTTGGCGGCGGCAAACAAGGGCGCTGGGGCCGCTGTGTTGGTGGTGGGTGTGGACGCAACCGCACGGCGCTGGGTGCCCACGCCCAGCCAGCAGGCCATGGCGGGCAGCAGGAAGACGGCGCCCAGCATGTTCACCAGGAACATGAAGGCCAGCAAAACGCCCATGTCGGCCTGGAACTTGAGTGCCGAGAAGGCCCAGGTGCCCACGCCCAGCGACATCGTCACGCCGGTGAACACGGCGGCGGTGCCGCGCTGGCGCAGCGCCTCGTAAAAGGCTTCGCGCAGCGATGCGCCTTTGTGCTCCAGCTCGTGTTGCAGGCTTTCGTAGAGGTAAATGCCGTAGTCCACGCCCACGCCCACACCCATGGCAATGACGGGCAGCGTGGCCACCTTCAGGCCAATGCCCAGCATCGCCATCAGCGCGTTGCACAGGATGGACACCAGCGTCAGCGGCACGATGATGCACAGCACCGCGCGCCAGCTGCGGAAAGTGAGCCAGCACAGCAGCGTGATGGCGCCAAAGATGGCGGCCAGCATCTGCACTTCGGCGTGTTCCACCGCGTCGTTGGTGGCGGCGGCCACCCCGGCGTTGCCGCCGCCCAGACGGAATGTCAGGTTGGGCGTCTTGTCGGCGTCGATGAACTTTTGCACCTCGCCCACCACGTGCTTGAGCGTGGCGCCCTCGTGGTCTTTGAGGAACAGTTGCAGGTGGATGACGTCGCAGCTTTCGGTGTTCAGCCCCAGCTCGGGGTTGGCCGCCTTGGCGCCCGTGCGCAGCGCCGCCTCGGTGCGTTGCAGTGCAGCCCAGCGCGGGTTGCCTTCGTTGTTGCCGCCCGCTGCCAGTTTGGCCAGGCCCGCCACCGTGGTCACGGAGCGCACGCCGTCCACGCCGCGCATCGCCAGGTCAAAGCGCTCCACCGCGTTCATCACGCTCCAGTTCAGGCAGGCTTCGGGCGTGTTTTTGGCCTCGGCGTACACCGAGAGCACGTCCATGCCGATCGAGTAGGTGCTGATGATGCGGTCGTTGTCGCGGTTGTAGCGCGATTCGGCGCGTAGCTCGGGGGCGCCAGCGCCAATGTCGCCGGTCAGCAGGTGGCGCGAGGTGACGGTGCCGCCCGCCAGCAGCACCAGCGATACCGCCAGCGTGGCCAGGGCAGGGCGGGGCTGTGCCAGCACCGAAATGGCCCACCAGCGCTGGTGCAGGCCCGTTACGCCATCAGTGCGGCCCAGCGCCGCAGGCTCCAGGCGCAGGCGCGACAAAATCACGGGCAGCATGATTTTGTTGGTGATGATCATCAGCAGCACGCCCAGGCAGGCGGTCATGCCCAGCTCGTGCACGATGGGAATGTCGATCAGCATGATGACCATGAAACCCAGCGCGTTGGTCAACAGGGCCAGGGTGCCCGGAATGGCCAGCTTGCGAAAAGCGCTTTCAGCGGCCTGCTCCGAGCTCATGCCCGCGCGCACATCGTGCTTCCAGGCATTGGTCATCTGCACGGCGTGCGAGACGCCAATCGAGAACACCAGGAATGGCACCAGGATGGACATCGGGTCGATGCCAAACCCCATCATTGCCAGCAGGCCCAGCAGCCAGACCACCGGCAGCAGGGCCACCAGCAGCGCCAGCACGGTCAGGTTGACCGAGCGCGAATACAGCCACAGCAGCACCGCCGTGATGATGAAGGCCAGGCCAAAAAAGCCGATGACGGTGGTCAGGCCGTCCATCACGTCGCCCAGCACCTTGGCAAAGCCGACGATGTTGATTTCGATCTGGTCGCTGCCGAACTGGGCGCGGATGGCTTCGAGCTTTTTGGCCACGGCGCTGTAGTCCAGCTGCTGGCCGGTCTGCGGGTCGATCTCCAGCAGGTCGGCGCGCACCATGGCCGATTTGAGGTCGGTGCTGACCAGCCGGCCAATCTGCCCGGACTTGGCGACGTTGGAGCGCACATGGGCCAGGCCCTCGGCATTGGGCGTGAAGCGCGAGGGGATGATGACCTCGCCGACAAAGCCGTTTTCCGTGACCTCGATGTAGCGCACGTTGGGGGTGAACAGCGAGAACACCTGCGCCCGGTTCACGCCGGGCGTGAAGAACACCTCGTCGGTGACGGTGCGCAGGGTTTTCAGGAAAGCCTCGTTGTAGATGTCTCCCTCGCCCTTCCAGCGCACATTGACCAGCACCCGGTTGGCGCCCGAGAACGTGGTCGAGTGCTCCAGAAAAGCCGCCATGTAAGCGTGGCGCAGCGGAATCAGTTTGTTGAATCCAGCGTCCAGGTGGGTGCGCAGCGCCGAGGCGCCCAGCACCAGCGTGATGAGGGTGGTGACGACGGCGATGGTGTTGCGCCAGGCAATCAGGGTGTGCGCCATGCGGGCGATGAGCGCCTGGGTGCGGGAGGCGGCTTGGGGCGTGTTCATTGGGCGGCTCCGTGGGAAGAGGGGGTGCTGGCCGTGGCGGCAGCAGAGAACGCCTGCAAACCGGCATCGCTGGCAAGCCAGCCGGTGCCGTTGGGCGCCAGCACCAGGTCGGTCAGGTTGGCGCGGCCCTGGACGCGTCCCAGGCTGAAGTTCCGACCGCCATCCTTGCTGGTGGCCACCAGGCTGCCCTGGCCGACCAGAACGATCTGGCCATCGGCGGTGGTGGCATGGCCAAAGAAGGACACCTGCGCAGGCATGGCCGAGCGCGTCCAGGGCGCTTCAAGTCCATCGCTGCGAAAAACATGGCCGCGCATGCCGTAGGCCAGCCAGCCGCCGCCGGGCAGGGCCATGGCGTTGTACAGCGAGCCGTTGTAGAACGGCTCGACCACTGCCCAGTGCGCGCCGCCATCGGTGGAGCGCAGCACCAGGCCTTGTTCGCCCACCAGCAGCCAGTGCTGGCCACCGGCGCTGCCCACGATGCGGTTCAGGTGCTTGTCGGCCACCGATTCGGGCAGTGCCAACGGCTCCCAGCGTGCGCCTTGGTCGTCCGAGCGCAACGCGCGGCCAAAGGCGCCCACGGTGATCCAGGCGCCCGAGGGCATCCGGGCAATGCCCATCAGCGGCTCGCCGTTTTTCTCGTCAAAGGCCACTTCCGTCCAGCTCAGACCGCCATCGCTGGTGCGCAAAATCCAGCCTTCGTGGCCGACAGCCATGCCTTGCAGGCCATCGGGGGCAAAACTGATCTGGTTGATGAGCGCCTGGCGCTGGGCCGAGACCAGGGCGCGCTCCCAGTGCTGGCCCTGGTCGGTGGAATACAGCAGGGTGCCCAGTTCGCCACCGGCCACCAGACCGGCCTTGGAGGTGGACAGCGTATTGATCTGCATCCGGTCTACCGCCAGCCGCGTGGCGGCCAGGGGCGGGGTTTCTCGCGGGGCAAAAGCCTGAACCGCGCCCAGGGTCATCAGGGCTGCGACGACTAGGCCGACAGGGGTTCGCACTATAGGTCTCCTTGGTATTTTGCGGCGCGGCACCGGGGATGGTGGCATTCACGGCAAATACGTTCTGGGGTGCGATTCTTCGCTACCCGGGCAATTGAACATCGTCCGAAAGGACGACAAATTGGCGATCTAAGGGCAAACCCTGAAGTGGGGTTGCGGGTTTACCCGGTGTTGTGGAGCACATCGCTGCGCTGTGACCGGGGCTGCGGCGGGGTGCGGCCTCCCATAGTCTTGTTGGACGATGGATAGCCCGGCGCGGCTGACCACAATGGGGCAACCACATTCACCGAAGGAACCCATGGGACTCAAAGGACAGGCGTTGCTGGTTGGCGCCGCGCAATACAAACCAGAAAAATATGCCACCGCGCCGCAAATGTTCCATCTGGAACAGGTGGCAGACCTGGCCACGCAGGCGCTGGACGATGCGGGTCTGGCGCTGTCCGATGTGGACGGCCTGATCACCGTCGGTCCGCAGTTCCATGAGGCAGGCATGTTTGTGCCTGCCATGGCGGGCGAATATTTGGGCGTGCGGCTGAACTTTGCCGAGGTGGTGGATCTGGGCGGTGCCAGCTCGGTGGGCATGGTCTGGCGTGCGGCTGCCGCCATTGAGCTGGGCATGTGCGACACCGTGGTGTGCGTGATTCCCTCGCGCATGGCGCCCACCGCGCCCAACGACGACCACATGGCCGAGGTGATGAAGGCCTCGCGCTACGGCGGCCACAGCACGCGCTTTGGCGCGCCCGAGGCCGAGATGGATCTGCCCTACGGCCACATGGCGCAAAACACCGGCTACGCCATGATCGCCCAGCGCTATGCCGCCATCCATGGCTACGATGCGGCGGCGCTGGCGCGCATTGCGGTCGATCAGCGCTTCAATGCCTGCCACAACCCCCAGGCCATGTTCTACGGCCAGCCCATCACCGTCGATGACGTGCTGGCGTCGCGCATGGTGGCCGAGCCGCTGCGCATGCTGGAGATCGTCATGCCCGTGGCCGGTGGCGGCGCCGTCGTGGTCACGCGCGACGACAAGGCCCGGCGCGGCGGCCACCGTGGTGTGCGCGTGATTGGCTGCGGCGAACACGTGCAGTCCAAGTCGCCCACCTACGCCGCCGACATGCTGGCCACGCCCATCGGCCCGGCCTCGCGCCGCGCCTTTGCCATGGCGGGCCTGACGCCAGCCGACATGCACATGGCGCAAATCTACGACTGCTACACCATCACCGTGCTGCTGACGCTGGAGGACGCGGGCTTTTGTGCCAAGGGCGAGGGCATGCGCTTTTTGCGCGAACACGATTTCACTTTCAAGGGCGACTTTCCAATGAACACCCACGGCGGACAACTCAGTTTTGGCCAGACCGGCAGCGCTGGCGGCATGACGCAGGTGATCGAGGCGCTGCACCAGATCCAGGGCCGCGCTGGCGCGCGCCAACTGGCGCGCCACGACCTGGCCTACGTCTCGGGCACGGGCGGTGTGATGAGCGAGCAGGGCGCCTTGATCCTGCAAGGGGTTTGAACCATGGCCTGGAACAAACCTCTGCCGCAGCCGACGCTGATTTCTGCCCCTTTCTGGGACGGCCTCAAAGCCCATACCGTGCGCTTGCAGCAATGCGAGCACGGCCACTGGCTGTTTTTTCCGCGCACGCACTGCCCCACCTGCGGCACGCGCCAGCTGGCCTGGCACACCGTCTCGGGCGAAGGCACGCTCTACAGCTTCACCGTGGCGCGCGTGCCCACGCTGCCCGAATTCAGCGACGAAATGCCGCAGCTGCTGGCCGTGGTCGAGCTGGACCAGGGTGTGCACCTGAACACCACGCTGGTCGGCGCCAAGCCTGAAGACCTGCGCGTGGGCCAGCGCCTGCGCCCGGTGTTTGACGAGCGCCCCGGCAGCACCACGCTGCTGCGCTACACGCCCATCGAATCGGCCCAGGCCAGCGTCATCACCGCAGAGCAGAGTGCCGCGCCCGAGCCAGCCCCCGCGGCCATGGCCGAGGTGCCCAAGCGCCAGATCAGCTGCAAGGACATCGACGCCATGCGCTCGCTGGTGTCGGAAGAGTTCTCCGGCTGGTCTAACCAGATCGAGGTGACGCAGGCGCTCATCAACCAGTTTGCCGAGCTGTCGGGCGACGACTACTGGATCCACACCGACCCGGCCCGCGCGCGCGCGGAGAGCCCCTTTGGCACCACGATTGCGCACGGCGCGCTGGTGCAGGTGCTGGTCAGCAAGCTCAAACTGCCCATGGATTTCGAGATCACCGACTTCCGCAACATCGTCAACTACGGCTCAGACCGCCTGCGCTTTGCCACGCCGGTGCCCGCAGGCTGCCGCATCCATGCCCGCTACCGCATCAAGGCGGTGGAGCCGGTCAAGAGCGGCGTGCAGGTGACGATGGAGATCAACGTGCACGGCGTGGGGCAGGACAGGCCCTCGGTCATCAACGATTTGGTGATGCTCTACATGTGACCATGCCCGCGCCAGCAGCCCATGGAAACCCTTAGTTCAAATGGATGATGTTGCGCGGTGCCATTGCTTGAATACTCGCTCCACAGACCCGGCCCAGGCAGGGTTTGCCAGAAAAACAAGAGGGTATTGAAAGAGCCACCAAGGGGCGTCAAGCCCCTTGGTGAAGTAAAGGAGACAACACCATGAAAAGCCGCCGTCCACGCTGGGCCCTTGTCGCTGCCGTCGCCATTGTGCTGATCAGCCTGCCATCCCTGAAGCCTCTGGTGTTCTCCAGCGCGGCGCCGCATACGCCCGCCCAAGGTGCCGGAGCGCCACCGGTCAACGCATCGTGGCAGGTCACTTTGATGGCCGGGCGCTGGTGATTGTCAAAAATGATAGCTGGTGGCGCTTACTGGGTCAGCGTTTGATGGCTAAATCATTGTGAAAAACAAAAAAAGGGGCTTGCCCCTTTTTTTGCGTCCAATCCGGCACAACCCCTTGCAGGTATTGCGCCAGCAGCTACTCATTTGGTAGCCATCAGCCCCCGCGCTTTGGCCATGGTCAGCGCCGTGTCTTCAATCATGTCCTCCTGGCCACCGACCATGCCGCGCCGGCCCATCTCCACCAGAATCTCGCGCGCAGGCAC